>NZ_JAYKTV010000002.1:0-330536 GCF_036913575.1 Companilactobacillus sp. HBUAS59699
GTGAACTTCTTAACAAGCGACTTAATTAGTTTATCAAGAACCGAACATGATGTCAAGAACTTTTTTAAATTAATTATTTAACAACTTGAGAACAAGAAGCTCTGAAGTCGTTGTCGCCGTTGCTGTATCGCAACAACAGGTAATATATTACCAATTAGAATTGATGTATGCAAGTGTTTTTGCAAAAAAACTTCATTTTTTTTGTTTTTCTTTTGAAATTGCCGTCATAGCAGTCTTTATCCACTGATCTTTTTCACGTGCAATTGTCTTATAACCGATCTTATTCCTGTAATCTGTCCAGAAATGCTTGTGTAATATCGGTCTGCCTATCTTCTTCTTTTCCAATGCACGTATCGACAAACTGATCTTGCCATTGTATTCGTCAATTCCCATAACAATAACGTTCACTTTATCGCCTACATTATAGTTACTTTCTATGTTACTAACAAAACCATGCTTCAATTCTGAAATATGTATCAAGCCTTGTTCACCATTGTCGAGATTAACGAATACTCCATATGGTTGTACTCCGGAAATTGTACCGGATACTTTATCTCCAATTTTCATGATTTCCTCCATTAACTTTGTATTGAATCTATGCAACAATATATTGTAACAGATTATATAACAGAAACTGGTGACTAATATGAATAAAGAGACTTACGACATTACAATAATTGGTGGAGGCCCTGCTGGTATTTATGCAGCCTACTACGCTCGCCTTCGAAAACTCAACGTTGCTTTAATAGAAAGTTTGCCTAAATTAGGTGGACAACCTGAAACGCTATACGCTCAAAAGGACATCTATGATATGCCTGGTTACTCCAAAATATCCGGTACCGATGTTTCTAATAAGTTAATAGAACAATTACATCTGCTTAACTGTGATGAATACTTAGAAACTTCCGTCACAGACTTAACCAGAGAAGATGACATTTGGAAAGTAACTACTAATAAAGAAACTATCTATAGTAGTTCTGTAATTATTGCAATTGGTAATGGTGCATTCAAGCCACGTAAACTTACTTTTGATTATGATAAGGCCCTAGAGAAGAACAATCTAAGTTACTTCGTAAATGATATGGAAGAATATCGTGACAAAGATCTTGCTGTTGCAGGTGGTGGTGATTCCGCTGTTGATTGGGCAATTCACTTGAACGAATTGACTAAGCACACTTCAATCATTCATAGAAGAAACAGATATCGTGCTATGGAATCTAGTGTTGATGAATTAAATGATTCCAGCGTTGAACAACTCAATCCCTATATCATTAAAGATGTCCAATTCAATGCCGATGACCATGACAAGATCGATGTTACCTTAAAAATGATCAAATCTGATGATATCAAAGTTATAACTGTCGACAAGCTACTAGTAAATTATGGATTCATTTCTGATTCTAAGATCTTACGTGACTGGAACATTGAACTAGAAGGTCCATTCATCAAAGTTAGCCACGAAATGGAAACAAACTTGCCAAACGTATTCGCTATTGGTGATATTATTACTTACCCTGGTAAGTTGCAATTATTAGCCACAGCTTTTGCTGAAGGTCCGATCGCAGTCACTAAAGCTCTACGCAATATCTATCCAGGTAGAGATTACTTCCAACACAGTACTTCATTATTTGAGAAATAATTTTAAATTTCCTATACCTTTTAAAACTATTTTAAGCTAAGCTAGTATAATGTAGTTTAATTTGAAAATTTTGGAGTTGATTGATTGAGTTACATAATGAGTCTAGTCGACTTTATTCTGCACATTGATAGTCACATGATCAATATCGTGAATAACTTCGGGCTTTGGACATACCTTATACTATTTCTGATCATATTCATTGAAACTGGTGTGGTTATTCTCCCATTCTTACCTGGTGATTCACTAATATTTGCGGCAATGGCTCTGGCAGCTAACCCCAAATATGGATTATCCAGTATTGGATTGTTTTTCGTATTTCTATTTGCCGCTGTGATCGGCGATTCTATGAACTACGAAATCGGCGAGCATTTTGGTAAATTTGCCACCGAGAATCGATATTTGAGCAAACTAATAAACAAAGAGCACCTCGATGAAGCGCATGCCTTCTTTGAAAAGCACGGTGGAAAAACAATTGCCATCGGACGCTTCATCCCTCTAATAAGAACTTTCGTACCATTCGTTGCTGGTAGTGGTACGATGCATTACAGAAAATTCCTTGAATTTAATGTTATTGGAGCATTTCTCTGGGTGCTAGTTTGTTCACTAGCCGGACATCTTTTCGGAAATATTCCAGCAGTTCAAGAACATTTTTCAATGATTATCCTGGGAATCGTACTTGTATCATTAATTCCAGTTTTGATTACCGCTTTGAAAAATCGTAAGAAAAAAGCTGCTTAATACAGCAAAAGAAGCTAAGACACAATGTCCTAGCTTCTTTTTTTTGACATAAATTTCCAAATATTCAATCCTTCGAATAACACGAAGAACAATACAAAACACATAGTAAAGAACTCTTCAGGAAGAATGTTGATTACTGGATCTTTTCCTGGATCAAACAGCCAATCACTATTTCTGAACAACAACTCATGAAAAACAACGAAGAAGCCATCGAAATCGATCATCATCAAGATAACTAATACCACGCCGACAATGGCAATGTACTTAAATACCTTGTTGAAATAGGCTCGACGCTTACGTTGAAACCACAAATAGATTTCCGAGATAATGAATACACCAAAGTTCAGCATGAATAGTTTCTTACAATCCGCAAAGTGAAGTCTTCCCGCAACTGAAGATTGGAAATCATCCAACTTAAAGGTCGACTGAAAAGGATTGACCAAATAATTCATCATTTGATTGTAGTTGTGCATTATTCTTCCACTACTCATATAGACGATTTGATCCAAATTAAAATGACCGATGCTAAAGTAAAAAATACCGTAACTAGCAAAAATCGTTACAGTTATCGCCAAGGTCAAAATAAAGAACGCCATTACTATCGTATAAAATGTATCCTTCTGAAAATTAGACATTCCACAAATCAAGGCTTTCTACTTGATAAGTTGGCTTCTTAGCTTGAGCGGCAATGTCCTCATGGGTGCTGACACCTGTATAAACCATCAAAGTGTCCAATCCTGCACTTAAACCACATTTGATATCAGTATTATAGTTATCGCCAACCATAATAGCCGTCTCTGGATCAAAGCCTTTGGCGGAGACAGCAAAATCGACGATATCTCGTTCAGGCTTGCCGATATACTTAGCTTTTTGTTGTGTAGAAGTTTCAACCAATGAAATCACTGATCCCGCTCCAGGTACTAAGCCACGTTCATTAGGTAGATTAGTATCCGCATTAGTTCCGATGAAAAATGCACCACGCTTGATAGCCAAAGTAGCTAATTCAAACTTATGATAAGTAACATCATAGTCCAATCCCACAATAACAACGTCAGGATCAGTCTCATTCAAATGGATTCCTGTACCAAAAATGGCACTCTTCAAACCGTATTCACCAATCACATAAGCTGAATGATTCTCTGCGCCATCATCAAACATCTTCTTAACGTAATCTGCTGTAGCTAGTGATGGAGTAATAACTTGTTCAGCTGTCGCTGTAATTTGATGATTGTTCATCAAATTATCAGCCACTTGTTGTGGGGTCTTAGTAGTGTTATTCGTCAAAAAATAATAATTCAAATTATTAGCATTCAAATTATCTATAAATATCTTTGCTTCTGGAATCTTGTCCTTACCTCGGTACATAGTTCCATCAAGATCAATTAAGTATGTTTGGTACTTTTTCATTAGTTTTTCTCACCTATTTTTCTAATTTTAAAATTACGTGTTTTAGTAGAACCGTTGACTTTCTTCTTATTGTGATGTGTCACAGTTCTCTTCTTGTTCTTATGGATCTTAGGAGCATGCAAGTTAGTATTCTTCTTATTATGACTAGTTCCATGACTTGCATTTCTATTATTACGGATCTTACCCTTATGATTCCCGCGTTGTTGACCACGGCGTCGTTTAGAAATAGGTGTTTTTTTCTCTTTTTCAAGAACGAAATAAGCACAGCCAAAGTTACAATATTCTATCAAATAATCTTCTAAGTGGGAAATTCGATTATCAATGCCGCTTTCCTTCCGTTCATCCTCATAGAAGCCCTTAAATCTAAGTTGATCGTATCCCCAATCACCGACAATGAAATCATACTTATCGAGAACAGTATTATAACGTTCTTCGACCTTCTCTTGGTCAAAGCCATCATCATGGTTCTCAACAATATCGTATTTTTCACCATTGATCGTAATCAGTTTGTCAGTCAAGACGATAACATCAGCTTGTTTAGCAACTTCTTTTTCTTCTGGTTCCTGCAAAAATTTCACCTCACTTTTACAATGGATATTTTTTACTCAAATAATCACCAAAAACATTTCGTAAAAATTTAGGATAAAGAATCTCATTACGTCCAACAATTTCAATTGAAGGAAAATATGGCACGAACAAATAATGATCCAATAGTGCAAGACTATATTCCTTGTTCATCTGCAATTCTTCACCGTTAATATAAACATTTCTCTTTTCATCGATTGTGATACCACGATAAACTAGTTCGCCAAATATTTTACCACGGAATCCCTGACCTTTTTGATTATGGTTACGTAAATATGGACGATTTTTTTCCATTTCCATAATTAAGCGCCACACATCAGCTCCACGCATGGTTGTCTTCATAGCATGAATTGCATGCGGCAGTATATCGTGCAGGTCTTTTTCGGTAATTATTCCCTTGTGTAAGCTCTCCAAGAATAGTCCTGAACTTAAGACTCCGGCATCAGCATGAGTATAATCCATGATAGCATCTAAGCCCTCTTCGATAACAGCATTATCTGCTTGATAATCCTGACTCATGTCGTGAGGAATATTGGCCACTTTCTTCTCATCTAATAGTCGCTCGCCCTTTTCAAATTGGTCATTGATCCATTGCTTATCACCAGTTTGCTCAGGTAATTCTGAAGTCTTCTGTGTAGTAGCAACTTTTTTTATAACTTTGCCGTCATCTAAAGTTAGATTTATAGTTCCTACATAATAACCATACTTACCAGCAGCGGCTAGCAAAACTCCGTTATCTAGCTCACCATTCTTAAATAAGTGATGTGTGTGAGCGCCAATTATTACATCTATTTCAGGATGCTTCTTAGCGATCAAGCGATCCATCGAAACACCAAGATGTGATAGCAGAACTATGACACTGCAGTTTTGCTTTTTCAATTCATCTAACCACTTCGGCATCATTTCTTGGATGAGTCGTATATCCCAGCCTAATAGTGGATAGGTCAAAATATACGGTGCTGTGAATCCTAATATTCCAATTTTAGTATGAGCTTTTGTTTCTATAATAATGTAGGGTTTTACAAAACTAGCTAGTTTACTAGTCTCTTTATCATACAAATTACCAACGACAATTGGAAAATTAGCATCATCATACAGATGCTTCAACTCTTCTCGACTGTTACCTAATCCTTCATTATTGCCAATAGTAGCTGCATCATAATGAAGCTGATCCATCCATTGAATATTGGCTTGACCATTAGTTGCCTCACTCAATGGATGAGCTCGATCCATAGCATCCCCTATATCAAATAAGAAAAAATCATCTTCGGTGCTATTTTTTCTGGAATCGTCAATGAATCTTTTGATTTTTGGAAAATTTTCAAAATGAGAATGTAGATCATTGGTGTGCATGATTTTTATAGTTTCCATACAAGCCCCTACTTTCTATTTAATTTTGCAATATCGACTTTCTTTTTGTCGTACATTTCCAAAACTTCTTCACCACGCAAAGGTGAACCCCACGGCAAATCTTCTGATAAGTAATCTCTCTCGGGTGCGTCGACACCTACATTGATATTTTCTGCGATAGGAACACTATAATGATGAATATGACCATGTAAGTTGATGATCTTCTCAACTTTACCCAACAACATCGGATAGTGTGTGCAATAAAATTGATGATGATCGAACTTCAACAAAGCTCCCACATCTTCAAAAGTGTACTTGGGCTGGCCATCAGGCATAGTTGGATTACGCTTAGCTAAAAACTTAAACAATTCACGATAGTCATGATTTCCTTTGATCAAAACAATGTGACCGTTCAATTGTTTCAACATCGCATACGTATCTTCATTAGTTGGTGTGTTCTGAGGGCGCATTGAAATGTCGCCTAGATGATAGACCGTATCGTTATCGTCAACTCGAGCATTCCACGCATCGATCATTGCTTGGTTCATTTGATCAACATCACCAAAGTGCCTTGGAGCAAAGTTATTCGGCTCAAGTAACTGGTAATGATAAAAATGTGTATCTGCAATGAAATAATTCATTATTCAGCCTGGTCTTCTTTCAAATTAATTTTGTTTGCCTTTAGAATATCATTAAATGCGTCACGAATTCGACCTTCCGGCTTCTTCCATTCAATCCATTCCGACATATTCATCGGTGGTACGGTATAATTCTTATTAACGTAATCTTCATAGATGGCCACAGCTGATGAATGGGGAATATTTAGTTTAAGAATACGGACTTCTTTGATCAAGCCAAGTTCGGCTGCCTTTTCAGCACGTCCATTCATTAAGACATTTGCCATTTCATAATATTTTGTGCCATCATTACGTGTAATCTGCTCGATAATATCGAGTGATAGTTCTTCATTATCCATTTTATTCGTACCTCACAATTATTACTATCTATTAAGTATATAATATTCAGTTCCATAGGGAGTTAATTATGAATTCTAGAAATAAATCTCTTATTACTTTCGTACTAGCATTATCGATCTTTTTGTTTGCCAGTGGCTTCACCGTTATCGGTCATCGTGGTGATCCGATCAAAGCACCCGAAGAAACCTTCCAAAGTTTTGACACTGCCTTCTCTGAAGGTGCTGATTACGTTGAATTAGATCTGCATGTTTCCAAAGACAATGTCTTAGTCGTTTCACATGACAAAAATCTAGAACGTGTTACTGGTACCTCGTACATCGTATCCCAGCACAACTTCTCCGAACTCAGTCAACTGACTCAAAAAAATGGTGAACCCATCCACAGTTTGGATGAAGTATTTGCCCACTACAAGAACAATCCTAACGCAAAGTTCCTAGTTGAGACAAAGAAAACTAGTAAAGGTAACCCTCAAAATATGGAGGCTCTTTTGAAAACTTGCATTGATAAATACGGAATGCAAAAGCGTGTCATGTTTCACAGTTTTTCAACCAAAAGTTTGCAAAATGAAGCTGAACTAATGCCTGACATTCCAAGGATCTTTATCGCTGGAACTATTAAGCGTGTTAACTTTGAAGTCCTTTCATACGTTACTGGCGTGAATCTTTCATCAAAAATCATAACTCCCGAAATCATCAACACTCTCCATTATATGGGAAAATCAGTCTACATATGGGACGAAATGAATGAAAGTCCTAAAAAGTGGAATACGGTGATCAATATGCCGATCGATGGAGTGGTTACGAACTACCCGGCTACCGGTAATGAGTATCGTAACTTAAAGGATCAATCTAAGAGCGAGACTATCAATCAAAATGTCTATTATATGAGCAGTAAAGAGGAACCGATATATGAAAATCCTTATAGATTGATAAAAACTAGTAAATCAGTTCATCCCCTAGACGGATTCCACATCACTAATATCGTCAAGTTCAACGGCGAAGAATACGTTCAGTTAGGTGAGAATAAATTTGCTAACGCTGAAAGCTTTAATCCTGACTATGAATTGAGCGAATTACGTCCATACTTTGGAGCCAAAGCCGTTTATCGTGATCAGCAGCCTAATAATTATCTCTACGCTGAACCAAAGAAATCTTCCAAAATAATCGACTGGTTGGATCCTAATAAACCTGAACAGATCAAAGCTGTTCAAAAAACTAGCGGCAATACTTGGATCAAACTGAGTGGTGGCTGGATTCAAGCAAAATACGTTTTAATTCAATTAGTTGACGAAAACTACTTAGGTAACAACAGTCAACTAAGTTATCACAGCTTGCCAGTCAGTCAAAGATTCAGAAATATCGACTTACTCGAATATTTAACATCCTGGGAACCTGTAGCAAACAAACAGCTTCATAACACTACTTTAATAAGAGATCTACAAAAGAGTATTGCCCCATTTGAGTTTGACAATGAGAACGATTCTTTAAATCACATCTAAGTCAATTGGCTTAATGTAACAACGTCTGGTAAAATTTGGTAAAATAGCTTTTATAAATGAAAATCATTTCATGCGGAGGTTATAGATATATGTCTATAGATTGGGAAAAAGAAGTCGCACATCGTTCAGATGAATTGATCAATGATCTATCTGAACTAGTCAGTATCAATAGTCAAAGAGATATCGAGCACAAGACTAGTGATTATCCACTAGGTCCCGGACCAGCTCAAGCACTACAAACATTTTTGCATTTCGCAGAAAGAGACGGATTCACAACTAAAAATGTCGATAATCTTGCCGGTAGAATTGAATTTGGTGAAGGTGACGACACTATTGCCATACTAGGTCACGTTGATGTCGTTCCTGAAGGTCCAGGTTGGAAGACTGATCCATTCGAACCTGTTATTAAGGATGGAAATATGTATGCTCGTGGAACTAGTGATGACAAAGGTCCAAGTCTTGCTGCATATTATGCTCTAAAGATTATTAAGGAATTAAAATTACCTACAACTAAAAAAGTAGATTTAATTCTAGGAACTGATGAAGAGAGCGAATGGGTCGGAATGAACCATTATATGGAAAAAGAAACTATGCCTGAAACTGGTTTCTCACCTGACGCTGAATTTCCTGCTATCAATGGGGAAAAAGGTATCGTCTCCTTCAGAGTCAACTTTCCTACTCCAGAAACTGGCTTAGTCAAAAGCTTTGAAGCCGGAATTAGACCTAACATGGTGCCTCAAAATGCCACCGCAGAATTAGATTTGAACTATGGCGATGTCGACGCTATCAAAAATGCCTTCAATGATTTCTTGAAGAATAACGCTGAGATCAAAGGTAATATTGAGATAAATGAAGAAGTCGCTACAGTACATGTAACCGGTAAGGGATCTCATGCCATGGAACCATTCAACGGTGTGAACGCTGCAACTTATCTAGCTAAGTTCTTGAATGAACTTGACTTAAATGATAACCAAAAACTATACTTCAGCTTCATTGCTAACGAATTACATTTAGATTTTGCTGGTTCAAAACTAGGTATTCAAAACACCGATGATGTTATGGGTGATTTAACGATGACGCCTGATATCTTTGTCTTTGATAACTCTGAAGCAAGCATCCTCTTAAATATTCGTTATCCAAAAGGTGATACTGGTGATACCTTGACTGAGAAGATCAATGCTGCTTTGCCAGATGGTGTAAATGCTGTTATTGAGGGTCACAATCAACTTCCTCATTTCGTACCAGCTGACGATCCATTAGTACAAGCTTTAGTTGGTGCTTATCGTGATCACACCGATGATGACACTGAACCATTCACTGTTGGTGGTGGTACTTATGGTCGTATTTTGAAGCACGGAATTGCCTTTGGTGCAATGTTCCCTGGCGATGAAAATGTCATGCATCAACCAAATGAATACATCAATTTGGACAAACTATTCAAGTCAACAGCAATCTATGCTGATGCCATTTATAGATTAATAAAATAACTAATTAGCCAAAGTTCTGTGGAAGGTTCTTTCCATAGAACTTTTTTGTTTTTGCACTTATTATAAAATTTTATTATATAATTGGTGTATGTAACTTTTTAAAGGGGCTTATTTAAAAGTGAAAAATTTATGGAATAGCATTGTCTCAAGCTTTAAGAACATCAAGAGCTGGTCAGACTTTGCTGCTAGAGCTAACTTAACTATCGAAGTAATTCGACGAATCATTCTTTATATAATCGCAGGAATTCTTATCTTACTAAGTTTAGCCATTGGTCTCGGAATGGGATACGTTTCGGCCTTGACTAGTCAAGTCAGTGTGCCAACTAAACAAGAGATGAAATCAGAACTGCAAGACGTTAACAATTCTACTTCCTTGTACTTTGCTAACGATCAAAAAGTTGAAGATCTTCAAAAGGATCTTACCGGTAAAAGTATTCCGCTATCTGAAATGTCACCTTATTTGAAAAAGGCAATCGTTTCAACTGAAGATAGTGACTTCTATCGTCACAACGGTGTCGTTCCAAAGTCTATTTTTAGAGCCATTATTTCTGATATTACTGGAATCGGTGCTCAAACTGGTGGTTCAACTTTAACTCAACAAACTGTCAAGATGCAGATGTTATCATCTGAAACAACTTGGAAACGTAAAGCTGTCGAAATCTTCCTGGCAATGAGAGTTGACAAGTACTTCACCAAAGATGAGATCTTACAAGACTATTTGAATGCAGCAACCTTCGGAAGTAACAATAAAGGTCAAAACATTCAAGGTGTCCAAGCCGCTGCTAAAGGGCTATTTGGTAAAGATGCTGCTGATTTGAATATTGCTGAATCAGCCTTCATCGCCGGTCTTCCTCAGAGTCCATCGATCTATACACCGTATGATTCTACAACTGGTAAATTAAAAGATGACTACAGCTTAGGTTTAAAACGTAAAAACATTGTTCTCTATCGTATGTACCGTGATAAACAAATCACTGAATCTCAATATCAAAAGGCTAAGAAGTTTGACTTAGCAAGTGATTTCCAAAAACCTGCTAAAGCTAAAGAGAAAAAAATCAAGTATGGATATGTTTATAACTTGTTAACAGCACAAGCTGAAACCATCTTGATCAAACGCTTAGCCAAAAACGATGGCATTAAATACAGCGAACTCAAGAAGGACCAAAACCTTTACGACAAATACGCTGAACAAGCCACTACCGAATTGCACAACAAGAATTATCGAATTGACAGTACTATTGACAAGGATCTTTATATTGCAATGAATGAACAAGCACAATCATTCAAAGCTAACCTTGGTACAACACACAACAGTACTGCTACTGATCCTAATACTGGTAAAACTATCAAAGTCTCAGAACCAGTTCAAAACGGTTCCGTCCTTCTTGATAATAAGACCGGACAAGTATTATCATTCGTTGGTGGTGTGAACTTCAAGAAATCACAACTTAACCACGCTTTCAGTACAAATAGATCTCCAGGTTCATCGATCAAACCATTGATCACATTCGCACCAGCAATTGAAAATGGTTTGATCGGTTCACAAACTATGCTTGCTGACTTTAAGACCAAGTTCAAGAATTACTCACCTACTGATTACGGGCAAACAATTCAAAATCGTTTCGTATCAGCTCGTGAGACATTGGAAGAGTCATACAATATTCCTTCAGTTAACTTATACAATTACATAAGAAGCCAAGGTGTAGATTCAAGTAAGTATATGTCGAAGATGGGTATCGACTTATCTGACAAAGAATACAGTCAATTAGGTATTACCTTAGGTGGTACGGCTCAAGGTGTTACTGTACTTCAACAAGCCAGTGCTTTCTCTACCTTTGCCAATAAAGGTGTCCACGTAAATCCATATGTGGTCTCAAAGATCACTGACCCATCTGGTAAAACAATTTACGCTCATAAATCTACTAAGAAGCATGTCTTTAGTAAACAGACTTCATACATTATCAAGAATATGTTACATGGCGTTGTTACAAAGGGTACTGCCTCTGCCCTATCATACGAAGCAAACTTCAGTACTAAGAACTTGTTCGGTAAAACTGGTACTTCTAATGATTACCGTGATAACTGGTTCATCGGTAGTACCGATGGCATCACACTTGCATCATGGATCGGTTATGACAATGTCTACGGTCACAACTATAACTTAGCAAGTAATTCCACTGATATTAACCAAGAGTTATGGTCACGAATGGCTAATGCCGTTTACAAGCAAGAACCAGCAGCCATGAATGTCCATAAACAATTCAAAAAACCTTCCGGGGTAACGAGTTATAAGGTCGATAAAGAAACCGGTACTAAGACTGGTACGATCAAATACAACGGTATGAACGCTAAGGTCAATCAACATACGACTACTTCCCTATACTACAAAGGTAGTCCTAAAGAAATGTCCTATGGAAACTTCGCTATCGGAGCCAAAGCTAAGAATTACAAGCTATTCTGGAATAACTACTTCGGGCGCAGTAATGGCTATGGCGTCGTTACAACAGTTGGTGAAACTAGCAAGTCTGCTGACGAATTAGCTTCTGAGAATGGTAGTGGTCGTACTTCTGGTTTCAGCAATAGTACGAATAATAGTGACTCATCAGATGTCACAACAAGTACAACTACTTCAAGCTCATCTAGTTCTAGAACTACAAATTCTACAACTAGCAACGGAACCAGTGAGACTGGTACTGGATCTGGATCAAGCGGTTCAGGTTCAAATACAGGCTCAGGTTCAACCTCAACTGGCGACACAACCGCTTCAACCCCTGGTACTGACAACAGTGGTACTTCCGGATCTGAAACTGGCACTGGGGGCACAACCAATGAAGTCACCGGTGATGCAGCTGTATAAAACAATTTTTATCGATAAATCAAAATCTCGCATTCAATAATGAATACGAGATTTTTTTGTGGCCATCTTTTTTATTAAAATAATTATTCGATTTAATGAGCTAGTAATGATAGAATGAAAACGTTATTCTTATTGTCAAGATTAAGGAGAATCAAATGTACTTTAGTCCAGAATTTTTACAGAACTCGCTCTATGTAGTAGCAGCAGTGCTTATAATCTTTATGATTGGTGTATCTATTTATAAGATCAGCCACAATATTAAGTTTTGGGATAAGTCTTTTTCCCTTGCTGCTGTCGTCTTGTTAAACGTACTTTATTCGTTACTTGAAAGGTTTGTTAATCTACCCTACGAATTAAGTTCCGTTGTAACTGGCGGTCTTTCATTAGTATCATTAGGATATGTTGTAGTGATCTTGTGGGATCTACATAAACAAAAAAAGACACTAAACAATAAATAATTATTATCTTTGGGGGAAGCATCATGAACACATTTAGTAATGTCAGCAATACTGAATTAGCCAAGGACGTCATTACCATTGCTATTTCAGTTTTGTTAATCGTCATCTACGCAATTTATATTTTTTCAAAATGGAACAAGCAGGAAAAAATCTTCACTACCGACACGGTTCTACTTAGCTTGATCGTTGTCTATGCTATTTATACGACCTTTATCGGTTTCGTAAGTATTCCGGCAAGTCTAGAAATCGTTAATACTATCATTACTATTATCTTCATTATAGTATGTATCGTCTTCATTTATCGTTCTGCTAAAGAGCGTCGATCTACTAAGAAATGACCTTGATTGATGCCGCTGAGGGTGGTCGACAATTCCATCTGTCGTGGACCGGCTTAAGTCTTCGTCTTAAGCCTCGCTTGGAAGCCTGTAGTCTTCCAAGTCGTCCAGTGTACTAAGCGATAAATCGCTAAGTACACTTTTACGGCGGATTCCATTGTTGACCACCCTCAGCTAGTTTTGTATTACTTCTGAATTACCATCTACTTTGAAATAAAGTAATGTTAAAATTTTTATTTTACAAATTAAAATAGCATATCACAGCAACCGGATATTCATATATCCAAATTGCTACGATATGCTATTTTTGATTGATATATATATTTAGCTGGAGGTCAGCAGTAATAGAATCAGTGGCAAAAGTGGTGTTAATACGGTGATTTTTCGTATTTACAGCACTGGACGTCTTTCTTGATTTGCGGGTTTATGCAAAGCAAGAAAGCGAGATCTGAGACCGCATTTTGGCTCAGATCATCCCTGCCACAGATGGAATTACTGCTGACCGGAAGCGGAAGCAAAAACAATTATTTAGTTGATTCACGTTTTACGATCGAATATGGAAGTTTGATTGTATTGTCGTCGATTGATTCTTGGTTCATCATCTTAGTCAAGAGACGCATAGCAACAGCACCGATATCGTACAATGGCTCTTCGATTGAGCTCATCTTAGGACGAGTTACTTCACAAAGAACTGTGTCATTACTTGTGATCACTTCAAAGTCATCGGGAATCTTAACTCCAGACTTAACTGCTGAGTTCAACAAACCTGAAGCCAACAAGTCTTCTGTTACATAAGCAGCAGTTGCACCACTGTTCTTAACCGCATCCCAAATTGCTTCTCCAGCTCTAACTGAATATTCTGCTTCGAATACTAAGTTTGATGAGAAATTAATATGAGCTTTCTTCAAAGCCTTCTTGTATCCGTCAAGACGGAACTTGCCATCGATAGGATTCTCAAGACTACCACCAACAAAGGCGATCTTCTTGTGACCATTTTGAACTAATTGATTAACAACGCTGCATACAGCATCCGCAAAATCAATATTTACACTAGCTGTTTCGTTGTTCTTATCAACTGAACCGGCCAAAACGATAGGTGTTTTTGAATTTGACAATGTGCGCTTTAATTTCTTAGACAATTGCTTGCCCATGTAAATCAAACCGTCAACTTGCTTTGAAAGTAAGTTATTCAAGATTTGCTCTTCATCACCAACTGATTCTTGCAAGCTAGTCAAAATAATATTGTACTTGTACATTGAGGCAACATCATCAATACCTTTGGCAAGTGAAGCGTAGTACAGATCAGTGATGTCGGGTAAAATAACACCGATCGTTGTACTCTTCTTACTTGCTAATCCACGAGCTACAGCATTTGGACGATAGTTCAAACGATCAATAACTTCGAGAACTCTCTTTCTTGTTTCTTCTTTTACATTTGCGTTTCCGTTAACTACACGAGATATTGTCGCCATGGAAACGTTGGCGGCCTCGGCTACGTCATATATTGTTACTACTTTTTTTTCCATTAATATCCACTCTCTCAAACAAATTTCCATTTAGATAACTCTAATTTATCAAAAGTTTTCACATTTTGCAAGCGGTTTCCATATTATCACTACAAGTTTTCATATTTTTTCAAAAAGAAAATCATTTTCAATGATATACTTGGTACAAAATTATAAAGGAGTATTTTTCATGAAGACGCAACTAATTGAATTACAAAAGTACTTATCAGAAAATGGTTACGACGCTGCATACGTGTCAAATCCAACAGACATTAACTATTTTACTGGATTTTACAGTGAACCGGAAGAAAGAATTTTGGCTCTTTTAGTTTTTCCTGACAAAGATCCATTTATCTTTGCCCCTCAACTAGAAGTAGAAGCTGCTAAGAAGGCTGGCTGGGATAAAGATGTTTTCGGATACTTAGATCACGAGAATCCATTTGAACTAATGGCTGGCCACATCAAGGATGCCGTTGGCATCCCTGCTAAATGGGCAATTGAAAAAGACGATCTTTCCGTTGAAAAACTAGAATCCATTAAGAAACAATTTCCAGATGCAACATTCCCTGGCAATCTTTCACGATACATGGAAAATGCCAAATTGATCAAGACCAGTGAAGAGATCGAAAAATTAAAGGCTGCTGGTGCTGAAGCAGACTACGCATTCGAAGTTGCGTTTAAAGCTATCAAAGAAGGCCGTACAGAGCAAGAAATCGTTGCGGAGATAGAATACGCTATGATGAAAAAAGGCGTTATGCACATGAGTTTTGACACAATCGTTCAAGCCGGTGATAATGCGGCTAATCCACATGGTGGTCCAGAAAAGAATGCTATCAAACCTAACGAATTGATTTTGTTTGATCTTGGTACAATTCATGACGGTTATATCAGTGATGCATCAAGAACCGTTGCCTTTGGCAAACCTGATGATAAGTCCCTTGATATCTATAAAGTCGACTTGGAAGCTAATCTAGCAGCTATGGATGCAGCTAAACCTGGTATCACTGCTGCAGAATTAGATAAAGTTGCCCGTGACATCATTACTAAGGCTGGCTACGGTGAATACTTCATTCATCGACTTGGTCACGGTATGGGTACTTCAGAGCACGAATTCCCATCAATCATGGAAGGTAATGACATGGTACTTAAACCAGGTATGTGCTTCTCTATTGAACCAGGAATCTATATTCCACACGTTGCTGGTGTTAGAATTGAAGATTGTGTTTATATCACAGAAGACGGCTGCGAACCATTTACACATACATCAAAAGAATTAACATATATCGATTAATAACAAAAATCCATCCGAATGATCATTCGGATGGATTTTTTAATTTTCTGAGTCATTATTAAAATTTTCTGAAGCACCACTAGTTGCATCTGCATCATCTGAATCTTCTGTATTTTTCTTAGAAGATGTTTCCAAATCCCCTTCATCAAAAACAATGTTTGATGCATCTTCATCTTCACGGATCTTATCTGCCGTAGCGAGCATTTGTTCTTTTAGAGCATCAGTTTTCTCAGTAAAATTATTAACTAAATCATTATTACCGGCAAAACCAACGCCACCATTATTAAAATCACCACGAATGGTTTTAATATTTTCCAATGCTGCTTGTCCAGACTCACTTGTCAAATACTTCGAAGCTGCATAACCGGCTGCACTACCTAAAATTATTCCAAGTAAAAATTGATTATTCTTCATAATTATCTCTTCTTTCTTGGCATGAATTTGGCAATTGTTTTAGCAAGCGTAGCAACATTTCCAATTGTCATAATGTTTTGTAATCCAAATCCTGAACTAGGTTTCTCAGCAGTAGCATTAGCTGACTTCTTACCTAAGTTCTCCACTGTATCAAACAATGGATTTAGTTTACTAGATTTACTATTTACATCGTCCATCAAAGTATTTGTCTTATCAACTAATTGATTAGTTTGTTGCATGATATCATCAGTATTCTTTGATAGTACTTCAACCATCTTGGTTGTTTCCTTAACTGTATCCTGTAACTCATTCAATAACTTAGCTGTTGAAACAAGCATCTTAGCTAAATACAATACCAAAACTACAAAAGCCAGTGCAGCTATAAGTCCTGCGATTTGTCCCAATGTCATAATGTAATCCTCCTGTATGCGCTCTCTATGTTTCTCGTACTTTATACTAGCATTATAACAATCTTACGGCAATTAATTACCAATTAATCCAATTTTGCCACTCATTCTCGAGTTTTCTGATGGCACGTCCACGGTGGCTTATCTTGTTCTTCTCATCCATTGAGATCTGCCCCATCGTTTTACCCATCTCTGGCAAATAAAACAACGGATCATATCCGAAGCCGTCATCGCCTTCTGGTAAAGTAGCAATCAAGCCTTTTACTTCACCTTCAACAACTAGATCATCATCATTATTAGGATTGGAAAAGACTAACGTCGTAACAAATCTAGCCGTTCGCTTCTCCATGGGAATACCACCCAATTCAGATAACAGCTTAGCATTATTGGCAGCATCATTGTGATCACCAGCATAGCGAGCAGAATAAATACCCGGTTGTCCGAATAATGCATCTACTTGCAAGCCTGAGTCATCAGCAATCGTTGGTAAATTAAATTTTTGCATTACTGCATGAGCTTTTAATTTTGCATTCTCTTCAAAAGTCGAACCTGTTTCTCTAACATCTGGAAAATCCGGGAAATCTAATAGAGTCTTCAATGTGATCTCTGATTCATCAAAAATTCGCTTAAATTCCTTTGCTTTGTTAGGATTTTTAGTAGCAATGATTATTTCTTTCATTCTTTATCTCCTACATTAACTAAACTTATCTCGTCAACATCCGTCTTCAACCATTCTTTGGCTAAGCGTTTGAATTCAGGTAATCCACTAGTAGCGTGTAATTTAATACTACCGTTATTATTATCGTCCGTTAATAAGTGATTAGCTTCTAGATAATCCTTGACGTATGATACTGTTTCTACTCCAGAGTCAATTAACTTGATCTTGTCTCCTAACACTTCTCTGATCTGTGGCTTTAACATTGGGAAATGTGTACATCCCAAAACTAAAGTATCAAACTTAGGATCCTTGTAAGGTTTCAAAGTTTCGGCAATGTTCTTCTTAGCAGTAGCCGAATCAGCTTCGTCATTTTCTACAAACGATACAAAATCTTGTGCAGCAATTCCTAGAACGTCAATTGAAGGATCTGCCGCTTCAATTGCCTTACTATAACTCTTGGATCTAATGGTAGCCTCTGTACCAATAACTCCAACATGCTTTGTTCTTGTGCTTAAACTTGCGGCAACTGCCCCAGGTTGAATGACACCAAACATGGGAATGGAAAATTCATTTTTTAACGTTGGCAAAGCATTTGCCGTTGCTGTATTGCAAGCATAAATAATAACCTTAGCATCTTGCGAGATAAGATACTTTACCAACTCACGTGTATATTCAGTGATCTGTTCTTTAGTCTTAACACCATATGGCATTCTAGCTTCATCACCAATAAATACGATGTCTTCATCTGGCATTTGCTTGATAACTTCTTTAGTAACAGTTAAACCGCCTAATCCTGAGTCTAATAACCCGATTGGTCTTTTATCACTCATAGTGCACCTTCTATTTTTTTATTTCTCTATTTAATTAAAATTCTTATGCTGGTGTTATACAATAGCTTAAAAACCTAATAGTCTAATGATATAATAAATTGTCTAGAAAAAGGAGTAAAAATAATGGCCGCAAAATCTAAAGATGCTTCAAAAAATACTGAAGAAGAGTTAACTGACATCCCTGACGTTTTAAAATCTGGCAAAGACGGTGAAAGCGCAGATGAGTTAACTGAAAGTTATTTTGCAGTTTCAGTACTCCGTGATTTCGTTCTCCCTGATCTGTTGGACAAAGATACTGTTGAACTACTGTACTGGGCTGGAAAGAACCTAAGTAGACAGTTGATTCTTGATATGACAAGTCTACCAGAATTATTCTCAAAGGCTGGTTTGGGCAAGCTGGAAATTACTAAGCAAACCAAAAACAGCTATCAATATACTTTGACTGGTCCCGAAGTAGAACAACGTTTTAATCTTAACAACGACAATCCAGAATTCTCGCTCGAAACCGGAATAATTACTGAAACTGTCGAAAAGACTATTGAGGCTTTCTGTTTAGGTACATATACTGTCAACAGCAAAGCAAAGAATGTTTCAATTAAAGTTCAAATTGATCGAAACTAAAGTTTACAACAAAAAAGATGCTTAGGCAAAACCGCCTAAGCATCTTTTTTTATGCAAATTATTTAACTAAATAATTAGTCTGTGTAGCCATCAAGAATCTTAGCTAATTGAGCCTTGCTGTGGAAACCAGTCAATTTCTCAACTACTTCGCCGTCTTTTTTGATAACCAATGTTGGGATAGCCATAATTCCAAATGATTCTGGTGTCTTTGGATTAGCATCAACATCCATCTTTGTAAATTTAACAGCATCATTCTCTTCTGACAATTGTTCAATCACTGGTGATTGCATACGACATGGACCGCACCATGTTGCCCAAAAGTCTGTAATTACAACGCCATCTTTTGTTTCTTCAGCAAAATCCTTATCTGTTAGTTCATCAACCATAAGATCACTCCTCTATATACTCTGTCCATAAAATATTAACACTTCACTACTTTACAAGGAAATATTTTGTTTCAAGATTACAAATCAACTATCGTAGCACCAGATCCTCCGGAACTAGCTGGGGCGTAACCAAATGACTTAACACGTGGATTACGTTGCAAGTATTTAGTAACACCTTTTCTAATGACACCAGTTCCGAATCCGTGCACGATCGTCACTTGATTGTAACCTGCTAACAAGGCCGAATCGATATAACTATCTAATTCAGTCATTGCTTCTTCATATCTCTTACCACGAAGATCCAACTTACTTGATAGGCCAGAACTCTTAGTTCTCTTGACCATTGTTGGCTTCTTTTCAGTCTCTTCAGGCTTGGCATTGGTTTTCTCCAACTCATCACCTGAGAATTTCATCTTCAGAATTCCCAATTGCACTTCGTATTGATCATTCCTATCTTTGCGAACAATCGTACCGATCTGACCATATGTAAGAGCTTTGACTTCATCGCCGACCTTAAGAGCCTGTTTACGTTTATTACGTCGGAGCACTTTATTCTTCTTGACTGTCTCGTCTTGATGGAGATTCTTCAATCCAGTTTTGGCTGATATGATTTGATCTTCCTTAACAGCCACACCATCTTGTTCCAACTTACGTAAACGAGCAATAATCTTGTCAGATTCCTTACGTGACTTAGAGATGATCTGATTAGCACGTACCTTGGCAGCTTGGATCTCTGAATCTTTTGAATTATTCAATTCAGTACGCTTTTGTTCATAATCATCTTCGATCTGTTTGTTGCGAGTTAATTGAGATTCCAAATCTTCGTTCTTCTTCTCAAATTCCTTACGGCGGTTCTCAAGATCTTTGATCATATTGTTAAGATCTTGGCTCTCGCCACTCATCAAACTCTGACCACGATCTACTACATCACGATCCATACCTAATCGAGAAGCAATGTTGAAGGCATTACTTGAACCGGGAATACCGATCATCAAACGATAAGTCGGCTTCAGAGATTTCTCATCGAATTCCATACTTGCATTGATCGTATCCGTTGTATTGTAGGCATATACCTTCAGTTCAGGATAGTGAGTCGTTGCCATGATGACACAATCAGACTTCGATAGTTTTTCCAAAATAGCAATCGCAATTGCAGCACCTTCTTGAGGATCAGTACCAGCACCTAACTCATCGATCAAGACTAAACTACGATCTGAAACCTTGTGCATGATGTTGATGATATTATCCATATGAGACGAGAACGTACTCAAATTCTGTTCAATCGATTGTTCATCACCAATATCTACAAAGATCTCATCGAAGACAGCAATTTTGCTTTCTTCATGAGCTGGAATAAATAATCCTGCTTGAGCCATTGCCTGAATCAAACCTAAAGTCTTCATGGTAATAGTTTTACCACCAGTATTAGGACCAGTAATTAACATTGTCTTGTAGTCATCGCCGATCTCAATATCGTTAGCTACTACACGTTCAGGATCAATCAAGGGATGCTTGGCTTCTCTCAGATCAACTACGTGATCTTCAGATATTAGCGGTTCAGTTCCCTTGATCTCATTGGCGTATTTTGCCTTAGCATTGACTAAGTCAAACTCACCTAGAACTTCATTATTCTTAACGATATCATCGATCTCTGGGCGGACTAGATCAGACAATTGATTCAAAATTCTGATTTCTTCGAGTTTTTCTGATGTCTGTGAGTCATGAAGACGATTATTAAGCCCTACAACCGCTTCTGGTTCAATGTAGAGTGTTTGTCCACTAGCACTTTGATCATGGACGACACCGCCAAATTTGGCACGATACTCGGTTTTTACGGGAACAACGAATCTATCATCACGTAAAGTAACGATTGCTTCAGTTAGATACTTCGTACCCTTACCACGAGTGTAACGTTCCATCGCACTTCTTATTTCAGCATTTAAGCGACTGATCTGTTCTCTGATGTACTTAAGATCATCAGATGCAGTATCTAATACACGACCAGTATCATCCACTGACTTAGTAATTCTAGTAGTTAAACTAGGATTATCGATCAATTTTTCATTTAAATCATACAGTTGACGAAGATCGACCTCGTCATCTTTTAATTTTTCAAAGAATTCTTTTAATTCACTAGTATTTTTTAAGACTTCACCAATCGAAGCTAATTCTGTTCCGTTAAGATTTCCATCTTTTTTTAATCGGTTAGCCTGATCATGCAGATCAGCTAATTTTCTAACCGGAATTTCCCCTTTGAGACGGACGATATCCATTCCGTCTTTTGTTTGGTCGATCAAACGTTGAACGATCGACTCAACTGACATAGGCATAAGCTTCTTGAGAAGTGTCTTTCCACGTGAAGTAATTAAGAATTTGCCAATTTCAGCTTTGATCTTGTCAAACTCTAACACGTTTAAAGCTTTATTATTCATATCTACTCCCTATACGTATAAAAGAAGGCTGAAACAAAATAAATTGTCTCAGCCCAATTATTAATTTTTATATCCATAAACCAGTTAACATCGAGGTTAAAACTGGCGTGCTTCTAATCATTGTTGAAGCTATAAATGAGTGTTGCAAAGCATTTTGAATCCCACTGACGGGAATCATTGCGAGCAGCAAAAGGACCATAAATAACGTTACATACGTAACTAGTAATCCTAGGATCCCACCACTCAACAAATTAACATCATTGAACATTGGATAATAAGTCAGACGTTTAAAATACAATCCTACAAAACGTACGATTATCCATCCAATGAAGCACACAAAGATAAAAGCAAAAGCACGATAAAATGCATCATCCAATTCCATTCCCACTTTAGTTGAGAAGAAAGCAAATTCACTTCCTAAACTAGCAGAAGGATAAGGAACAATCATTTCAAATTTTGGTCCTAATGCTCTGAAGGACACCATAGCGATTCCAAAGAAAATCGCATATCCAACTGTAAAAAATGCTTGCATAACTAGTCCACGTCGGGCACCAACGTAAAAACCATAGACTAAAAATAAAATAAGTAACAGACTCAGCATTATATCCCCTTAATAAAAAGTTCCAAAAACCATGGATCAACAAATAAATCGATCCATGGTCATTGATAAACTATTGATCTTGACCGTCATCTGACGTAAAAGTATTCAAAACTTCTTGAACCATGTCCCATTCTTCTGGGTCTTCAATTGGTAGAAGATCTCCGGCAGTAACATCGCCGTTTTCATCTGGTTCAAACGAGTAAGCTTGAAGTTCTACTTCGTCAGAATCCTCATCTGCTTTGGGATATAGGAAGACATAAGACTTACCATAATCCTCTGAATCAAAAGTAAAGAGAATCTTGTAAACTTCTTCATTACCTTGATCGTCACTTAATGTAACTTCATCCAAATCTTTTGGTGATTCTGGATTTTCATTCATAAATATCACCTCAAACAGGCACACAGCCCGATTATTCCTTCGTTAATTTACCTTTTGCATCGAGATAATTTTGTAAGATCATCTCTGCTGCAATCTTATCGATAACTTTTTTTCTTTTACCGCGCGAAACATTTGCTTCATCGATCAACATTCTTTCAGCTTGAACAGTTGTTAATCTTTCGTCAATAAAATCAATTGGTAAGTTAAATTTATCTTCTACCATTTTCCCATATTCACGAGACTTCTCAGCTCTTGGGCCCTCGGTATTATTCATATTCTTAGGTAATCCCAAGACAACACCTGTTGCTTGTTTTTCCTTGATGATTTCACCGAGTCTATCCAAACCAAATTCCTCTTTATCCTCATTGATTCGAATAATCTCTACACCTTGAGCAGTCCATCCCAGCAAGTCACTTGCAGCTACACCAACAGTTCTGGAGCCGACGTCTAATCCTAATAAACGCATTATTTGTCCTGGTTGAGATAACTCTTAACTAATTCTTCGATTATCTCATCTCGTTCATGTTTTAGGATCAAGTTTCTAGCGTCATTATGACGTGGAATATAGGCAGGATCTCCTGATAATAGGTATCCAACAATTTGATTAATTGGATTATAGCCTTTCTCTTCTAGAGATTGGTAAACACTTTGCAATGTTTCTTTGACGTCCTTGCCTTTGTTTTCATTAAAATCAAAACTCATTGTTTTATCAAGTGAACTCATGGCAAACCTCCATATAGCAAAAATTTAAGTGACCAGAAAGATTCATTACAATTATAGCCCACTTTAATAAGATTTAATAACATCTTTGGCTAATTGTAACGCATTTGTAAGACCAGCGGGATTTTTACCACCGGCTTGGGCCATATCGGGACGGCCGCCACCGCCACCTTGAATCTCTTTGGCAATCTTTTTAATTAGATCTCCAGCTTTAACGCCGCGACTTTGAGCATCTTTACTTACAGCTACGACCAAACTAGCCTTCTTATCGGCACTACCACCTAATACCAAAATATCAGATGTCTGATCATTCTTCCATTTATCAGCTAATTGTCTCAACGCTGCCATATCAGCTGGAATGACATTAGCAATAACCTTGAAGTCATTGATTTCATCTACTTTGTTGAAGACTTCAGCTGATTTTTGACTTGTAAGTTTTAGCTTCAAGTTTTGGTTATCACGAGTCAAAGCTTTGTTTTCGTCAACTAATTGTGATGCACGAGCAGGCACATCTTTCAATTGATTGACTTTCATATTCTTTGCTGTTTCTTGTAATAATTGCAATTGATTGCTTAGGTATTCGAAGGCTTCTTCACCGGTAACGGCTTCTACTCTACGAATACCTGAACCAATAGCTGATTCTGAAATAATCTTAAATAGTCCTAATTCAGAAGTATTTCTGGCATGTGTACCACCACAGAATTCAACTGAATAGTCATCGATTTCAACGACACGTACAATGTCACCGTACTTTTCGCTGAACATTGCGATTGCGCCCTTTTTCTTCTTAGCCTCTTCAATTGGCAATACTTCGGTCTTAACTGGAATAGCATCCCAAATCTTTTCATTTACGATCTTTTCAAGTTGACTGATTTGATCTGATGTTAGAGCTTGATTACTGTTAAAATCAAATCTCAAGTAACCTGGTTCAACTAATGAACCGGCTTGATGTGTTCTCTCACCAACAACTGTACGCAATGCTTGATCTAACAAGTGGGTAGCAGTGTGATTGTGACGAACCTTTTCACGGAATTCACCATCGATCTTCAATTCATATTCAGTATTCTTATTCAAAGCACTTGAAACATTGACGATATGAATGTTTTGACCATTAGGTGCATGTTGAACATCAGTAACTTCAGCTACTTGATTACCGTTCATATCATAGATACCACCGATATCAGCAACTTGTCCACCCATCTCAGCATAGAATGGTGTCTTGTCAAAGATCAATTGAGCTTGACCCTCGCTAACAGATTCTACTTCGGAGTCATTTACAACAATATCCTTCAATGTAGCCTTGATCTCATTGTTATCATAACCAACGAACTCACTTGGAGTTTTGATTTCCATCAAAGTTTCATCTTGCATACCCATTGATTGTAAATTTCCACGAGCTGAACGAGCACGTTGCTTTTGCTCTTCCATGTTTTCTTTAAATCCATCTTCGTCAACTTCAAGTCCTTCATCATGAGCGTACTCACGAGTCATTTCTAATGGAAAACCGTAAGTATCGTAAAGTTTGAAGGCATCAGCACCATCGATGACTTTTTCATTATTCTTATGAAGAGAGTCAATTATACCATTTAATAGTGATAAACCATCATTTAAGGTTTCAGAAAAACGTTTCTCTTCTAATTCAATAGTTTGAGCAATAAAGTCCTTTTGTTGGCTAACTTCTGGATAGTAACTCTCCATGATTTGACCAACGATTGGAACTAGCTTGTACAAGAATGGTCCATCGATCCCTAACTTCTTACCATTAAGAACCGCACGTCTGATCAAACGTCTGATAACATATCCACGTCCTTCATTAGAAGGCAATGCACCGTCACCAACAGCGAAAGAAACAGTTCTAGCGTGATCGGCAATGATCTTGAATGAAACATCATCTTGCTTACTTGCACCGTATTTACGACCATCACTTAATATTTCAACATGGTCAATAATTGGCTTGAATAAGTCAGTTTCAAAGTTAGTCTTTGTACCTTGAAGAATGGAAACTAGACGTTCTAGTCCCATCCCCGTATCAATGTTCTTATGTGGTTGTTCTACGTACTTGCCACTTGGCAAATGATTTAGTTCTGAGAAGACAATATTCCAAACTTCTAGATATCTTTCGTTTTCTCCACCAGGATAATTCTCTGGATCATCTTCAGCCAAATTATTGAAGCTTTGACCACGGTCATAGAAAATCTCTGAATCAGGACCACAAGGACCTTCACCGATATCCCAGAAGTTATCTTCGATCTTTAAAATATGATCTGGAGCAATTCCGACTTCTGCCCAGAGTTTTTGAGTTTCAGTATCCTTAGGATAAGTCGTTACGTATAGAAGATTCTTATCCATATCTAGCCATTCAGGACTTGTTAAGAACTCAAAGGCCCAAGGGATAACTTCCTTCTTGAAGTAATCACCAACTGAAAAGTTACCAAGCATCTCAAAGAATGTTTGGTGACGTGCAGTTTTTCCGACATTTTCAATATCATTAGTACGAATACACTTTTGAGCATTAGTGATACGTGGATTCTTAGGAATCACTGTACCGTCAAAATACTTCTTCAATGTAGCAACACCTGAGTTGATCCACAATAATGTTGGATCGTTAACTGGTACTAGTGATGCACTAGGTTCAATCATATGACCTTTTGTTTGAAAGAAGTCCAAAAACATCTTTCTGATTTCAGCACTTGATAAATTTTTCATTTTTACTCCCCTTAAAAAAAGAGAAAACCGTTGCATGTCCAAGGACGCCACTGCGCGGTACCACCTTGTTTGCAACGATTTTCGTTAGCCTCTCAACAAATTATTTATTTACATTTTAACTGGCAGCATCTGACGACCAACAACCTAGGCATTCACACCAATAGCCCTCTCTGATAGGATTGACAGTCAGATATATCCAATGAAAATATTAACTACCGATTGAAAAAAAGTCAACTACTAACTTTTACGACGTTTGTCTCGTTGTGCTTTCATAGCTTGACGATTCTTAATTCGGTTCTTTTGACGCTTATCAGTTGAAATAGCTTGTCTAATCTTTTTCTTATATCCAGGTTTTTTCTTTGTTTTTTGTTTTTTAACGAATCCAACTAATTTTGGATCAAGTTTTTCTTGAGTAGCATGACGTTGCGTACGACGGTCTCTGTCATACGCTTCAACGATCTCACCATTCTTCAGATCCTTTGGCAAGAACTTGATACCCATGTGTTCCAATTCAGCAATCTTGTTCTCTTCACCAGGATTGTACAGAGTGATTGCGATACCTGACATCTTGTTACGACCAGTTCTACCAACACGGTGGATAAAGAAGTCCAAGTCATCAGGAATCTCAGCATTAATAACGTGAGATACACCATTGATATCAATTCCACGCGCAGCCAAGTCAGTTGCAACAACGAATTGATATTCCATATTCTCAACTTGTTTCATGACCCGTTTTCTCTCACGAGGTGTCAATCCACCGTGAATTCTAGCTACCTTCAAGCCCTTAGACTTCAAGTAATTGTAGATTTCATCGACAGACTTCTTCGTATTGGCAAAGATCAAAGCTAAATATGGTGAGCCCAGAGTCATTAGTTGATAGATCATTTCTTTTTTGTCACGACCGTGAGCAAACATTAGCCAGTTCTCAACGTTCTTGGCAATAACGTTAGAATTCTTGATCTCTACACGTTGAGGACCCTTCATGTACTTCTTCAAGAAAGGTTCCAGACGTTGTGGGATCGTAGCTGAGAAGACCATCATTTCATGGTTCTCAGGCATCTTACTTGCAATGTGATCGATGTCATCTAAGAAGCCCATGTCCAAAGTCATATCAGCTTCATCAACAACGAAGCGTTCAACGTCATCAACGTGTAAGTCGTTTTCGCGAATCATATCCCACAATCTACCTGGAGTACCGATAGCGATTTGAGGTTGATGTGCTTCCAGCTTTCTCTTTTGACGATCACGATCAGCACCACCGACGTAAATAAAAGCGTTGTATTCTTCTGGATAATTCTTGAGGATAGCTTGTGTATCTTCATATATTTGATAAGCCAATTCTCTACTTGGAGTAGCGATCAATGCTTGAACAGTCTGCTCTTTAGTAATTGAATTCAAAATTGGCAATAAGAAGGCATGTGTCTTACCAGAACCAGTTTCTGATTGAACAATTATATCTTTCTTCTTATTAATAAGTGAGATCACAGCTTCTTGAACTGGTGTTGGTTCGTCGAAGTGTATCTCCTTTAGCGATTTATTGATCGCATCATTAAAATTATATTGTGAAAATTTAGTCATCTATTCACCTTTCGATTTGAAATCTTGAACGATTTCAATCAATTCCTTAAACATTTGGTTTACTTCATCCAAATTCTTAGCGTTGGCACCACTAGCTAATGGATGTCCACCGCCATCATGTTCTTTTGCCAAGCCATTAATAACTGGTCCTTGAGAACGTAGGTGCATTCTAAAAGTGCCATCGTCCTTTTGAACCGCTTCAAGCCAAGATGTTACTTCGTGCAAACGTCCTGGTGTTGAAACTACAGAATTAGCCTTTTCTTGATTAATTCCTAATTTCTTCATTAAATCTAAGTCGATAACAGCAACTGCAGCGCCTGACTTATCAACTTTTAAGCGATTAAATAATTCACCTTGTAGTTTGGCTTGTGCCAAAGTAATTTCATTCATACTTTGATTTATACCAGAAAAATCAATTCCTAGACTAACTAATCTAGCAGCAATATTCAATGTATGCTCAGTTGTAGATGGGTACATGAAGCGACCAGTATCACCTACTATACCAGCATATAAATAATACGCAACGGATTTGGTCAAAGTTAGCTCTTCAGTTGAATCAATTAAGTCAGCAATGATTTCTGAACAAGAACTTGCATCTGTGTTAACAAATAACTGATCACCGTATGCTTCATCGTTGGGATGATGATCGATCTTGATCAAAAAGTCACCGTTGTTAAAACGATCATCATCAACACGCGGTGTATTAGCAGTATCAACAGAAATAACCAAGGCTCCATTATAGTCGTCATCGCTCACTTCGTCCATTGTTGACAGCCACTTTAGACCTTCAGCGTTGTGACCACCGATCAAGATTTTTTTATCTGGATAGGCTTCACGCAAAGCTGTAGCAAGTCCTGTTTGTGAACCTAAGGCATCAGGATCTGGATTCTGATGGCGTAAGATAACAATCTTATCATACTTTTTAATTGTTTCGATAATATCTGAAAAACTATTCATTGATTTCCCTCCGGATTAAATAAGTTTAAAGAAACTTCCTCATAAGATAACGGATCTAAATTGGTAAGTGTAATACCAAGCAACCTGATCTTTTGATCACTTATGTCTAATTTATCATAAATCTCTTTGGCAATACGATATATTTCACCTTTATCCTGAACATAATCTTGAAATGTCATACGCTTGGTAACCGTTTCGAACTCCGAGTTACGCAATTTTAGAACCACCGTCTTGCCATGTTGACGTTGCTTTTTTAAATCCTTACTAACTAAATCAGCCAAAAATTTTAATTCTTTTTCAACTTGTTCTTTTAAAACTAAGTTTTGATTATAGGTTCTTTCACGTCCAATGGACTTTCTGACCCGATGTCCTTCTACTGGAGCATCATCAATGCCATGCACACGTCTGAACATGACATAGCCCATCTTACCAAATGTATTAATGAATACATCTTGATCCAAGTTCTGTAAATCTCCACCGGTATAAATATCCATATCATGTAACTTCTTCTGCATCGCCTTACCGATACCATTGAACTTTTCAATTGGAATGGGCTTCAAAAAATCTTCGGCATATTGTCCTAGAATGATCGTCCGACCAAATGGTTTACGATAATCCGATGCCATCTTCGCCAAAAACTTATTGTAAGAGATCCCGACTGAACAAGTTAAGTGCGTTTCCCTGACAATTTTTTGTTGAATATAGTTAGCAATCTTCAATGTATTGGATTCGTTCAACTTATTCTTAGTTACATCAAGATAGGCTTCATCTAATGCAACCGACTGATAATTATCCGTTACTTCCGCAAAAATACTGTGAATATAATTGGAAGTTTTACGATACAATTCAAAATTTGGTGGAACAATAATTAATTTTTCGCGTGGAATCAATTCAATTGCTTGTTGAGCCGGCATTGCTGAATGTGCACCGTATTTTCGTGCATTGTAATTAGCGGTAGTGACGACACCATGATGATGATTCTTTCTAGGATCAGGTGCAACGATCAGACATTTCTTCTTATATTGGGGATGTTCGCGTTCTTCCACAGAAGCGAAAAAAGCATCCATGTCAACATGGATGATCTTTCGATTCTCTTCAATTCTAATTGGTATCTTTAAAAATCCGATAGTTTAACACCACCTAGCCTAGTCGTCCCAGACCCATGAATTACCATCACGTTCTAGCAATGTATCAGCTGCTTCTGGACCCATTGTTCCACTAAGGTAGTTAGGGAAGTCAGGTTCTTCAGCATCCCATTGCTCTCTAATAACATCAATATACTTCCAAGTACTTTGTAATTCGTCCCACAAAGTAAAGTGGACATGATCTCCAGCCAAGATATCGATGATCAAACTTTCATAGGCTTCACGAGCATTGTCGAAGTAAGTCTTATCTTCTGGGAATTTGATAACTTCTTGATTAGCTTCAAGATAGTCGATGCCATTAACTAAGATACTGTGACCATCTTCAGGCTCAATCAAAAAGCTAACCGTTGTGTTGGCTTTGATGCCCAATTCTGCAACTTTGTCATTAAAGACAATATCAATTCTTGATGACTTAGCAGGCATACGTTTACCAGAACGAACATAGAATGGTACACCATTCCAACGTTCATCATCGAATTCGATCTTACCTGCTACGTAAGTTTCAATATTTGAATCTTCGGCGACTTTATCTTCATCACGATAGGCTTTTTGGTCGCCTAAATTATCAGTATCATATTGGCCACGGACGAAGTCCTTATCAACTTCATCAGGTTGTAGAACCTTCAAACTAGCAAACAAGTCTGTCTTAACCTTATGAACCGCTTCAGCACTTAATTCTTCAGGCTTGTCCATCGCAATCGAACCGATGATCTGCATAATGTGATTTTGAACCATATCACGCAAAGCTCCTGATGTTTCGTAGTAGCCGCCACGATCTTCAACACCTAATGATTCACCCAAAGTGACTTGGATGTTTGAAACATACTTACTATTAAGTGCTTCCTCAAACTTAGGATTCTTCAGACGAATATTAGAGATCTCTTGGATCATCTTCTTACCTAAGTAATGATCGATACGATAGACTTCATCTTCTGGGAAGACTTTTGTTAGTGAGTCATTCAACTCTGTAGCACTTGCTAGGTCACGACCGAATGGCTTCTCGATAACTAAACGATTGTAACCTCCTTCAGTCTTCAAGCCTTCTGACTTGATGTGTTCTGCTACTGTACCAAAGAATCTTGGTGCAATTGCCATGTAGTAAACACGATTGTGACCCGCATCGAATTGGTCATCTAACTTAGCAGCCAATTCCTTCAATGCAATATAATGTTCTGAATCATTGACATTGTGTGATTGATAGAAGAAGTGTTTGGCAAACTCTTCCATCTTGTCCTTGTCATCATCAATGTCCTTAAGTGAGGCTACAACTGTTTCGCGGAAGTATTCATCGCTCCATGGACGACGTGCTGTACCGATCACAGCAAAATGATCTTTTAACATTCCAGCTTGATACAAACGATATAGTGCAGGATAGAGTTTTCTGTGAGCTAAGTCACCAGAACCTCCAAATATAATAAAAATTGCTGATTTTTCTGTAGCCATTTTCCAAACCCCTTTAGATAACGTCATTAGTTATATTTTACAACATGTACAATTAAACATCTGTAATATTGTCTTTTTAGTCTTTGTTTTTTAATTACCGAACTAATACTAAACCTTAGAGCATACTTTAAGGCAAGAAAAAAGATTGAAATTTTCACATTTCAATCTCAAATAACTATTTTTCTTCAGCTTTATCGTCTGATTCAGCCTTTTCAGTTGATTCAGTGGTTTCTTCAGTCTTTGTTTCTTCCTTTGAAGCGTCATCAGTTTTTTCTTCTGCTTTGGCTTCTTCAGGTTTAGCTTCTTCCTTAGGAGCTTCTTCGGTCTTTTCTTCAACCTTTGCTTCTGGCTTATTCTTTCCATCTGATGCCTTAACTTTGTCACCAGGTGTAGCTTTACGAATAAAGTTCAAATCAAATGTTAAATAAATACCATCACAATCAACAACAACTTCTTTGTTGTCACGATCGATTGATGCGATGCTTCCCTTGATACCACCAAGTGTAACAACTTTGTCGCCTTTACCCATTTGATTAAGCATTTCTTGACGTTTTTGTTGTTGCTTCTTTTGTGGACGAATAGAAATAAAGTACATACCAACGAACATGATCACAATAAATACTAAGAAAATCGTTGATGATCCACCTGCTGCAGCGCCTAATGTTAAATAATTCAAATTTTCCACCTCTTAATAGTTTACATACTTATATGGTATCAAAAATTTATTATTCAAACCACATACATTGCCTTTTAATTAAAAATAATCTTAGAAATTTCGTGCATTTTCTTTATTTAGACCATATTCCTCAAAAACATGTTCTCTAAATTCTAATAAGTTATCATCTCGAATGGCTTGACGAACGCCCTTCATCAAGTTCAATAGATAATAAAGATTATGATAACTAGTTAAATGTGTACCAAATAATTCATTAGCATTAATTAAATGACGAATATAAGCCCGACTGTAGTTACGGCATACATAACAATCGCAATTTTCGTCTAATGGACGGAAATCACGAGCATACTTAGCATTTTTAATAACCAAGCGACCCTTAGTTGTCATACATGTACCGTTTCTGGCGATTCTAGTTGGCAAAACACAATCAAACATATCAATACCACGGATTACACCATCAACTAAGGCATCAGTTGATCCAACGCCCATCAAGTACCTAGGCTTGTTTTCAGGTAATAGTGGAGCGGTGAAATCAAGTACATGATTCATTTCTTCCTTTGATTCACCAACTGATAATCCACCGATCGAATAACCTGGGAAGTCCATGCTTACTAGATCGGCAGCACTCTGCTTACGCAAGTCTTCAAAACCAGCACCTTGAACGATTCCAAATAGTGCTTGCCAATCAGGATTACGATGAGCTTTGAGACCACGTTCAGCCCAACGACTAGTACGCTCGACTGACTTCTTGATGTAATCATAGCTTTCGAAGAATGGCGGACATTCGTCCAAACTCATCATAATATCTGGTCCCAAATAGTTTTCGATCTTAATTGCCTTTTCAGGTGACAAAAACTCTCGACGTCCATTTAAATGATTCTTGAAATGAACTCCAGCTTCTGTGATATCACGCGTATTAGCTAATGAAAAAACTTGGAAACCACCAGAATCAGTTAAGATACCTTTGTCCCAATTCATGAACTTGTGCAATCCGCCAGCTTCTTTGACGATATCCTCACCTGGTCGAAGCCATAAGTGATAAGTGTTAGCTAGGATAATGCTGGCTCCGATCTTATCCAAGTCTTCTGGAGCCATGTTTTTAACTGAAGCTTCTGTACCAACTGGCATGAACATTGGGGTTTCAAAAGTACCATGCGGTGTTTCTAGTTTTCCAAGACGTGCGCCAGTGTGTTTTTCTTTTTTGATTAAAGTATATTTAACAGCTGGTTCCATGTATTCCCCTCTCAATTTGAAAAGCTACCAAAGTCAAATTTACCGACTTTGTTCACTCTCTCTATTTAATAAACATTGCATCACCGAAACTAAAGAAGCGATACTTCTCTTCGATGGCGTGTTCATATGCGTTTAAAATGTTTTCTCTACCAGTAAATGCAGCAACTAGCATTACCAATGTTGACTTAGGTAAATGGAAGTTAGTAATGAATTCATCAACTACTTTCCACTCATATCCTGGTTTAATGAAGATATCTGTCCAACCACTATCGGCTTTGATTTCACCATTGAACTTAGTTCCTATTGTTTCTAAGGTTCTGATCGATGTTGTTCCGGTAGCGACGATCTTGCCACCATTCTTACGAACTTCATTCAAAGTCTTAGCCGAATCTTCGTCCAAACGATAAAACTCTGAATGCATGACATGTTTACTAATATCTGATTCAGTCACCGGTCTAAATGTTCCTAGACCAACGTGGAGAGTTAAATAAACTAGCTTAACGCCTTTTTCTTGAACCTTTTCTAGTAAGTCCTTTGTCCAATGCAAACCAGCAGTTGGTGCAGCAGCTGAACCATTCTCTTTAGCATAAACCGTTTGATAACGATCAGGATCATCTAGTTTTTCCTTAATATATGGAGGGAGAGGCATCTCACCTAACTTCTCCAATATTTCTAGAAAAATACCGTCATAATGAAATTCAATGATCTTTCCACCATGTTCTAGTTCTTCCAGAACAGTAGCCTCAAGTTGACCGTCACCAAATTTAACTTTTGTTCCAACTTTGGCACGGCGAGCTGGTTTCATTAGAACTTCCCACTTGTCACCTTCAGTATTATTCAACAACAATACTTCTTCGTGACCGTCAGTATCTTCCTTAGTACCATACAAGCGAGCTGGTAAAACACGGGAATTGTTCATAACCAAAGCATCCCCGGGATTAAGATAATCTAAAATATCATAAAAATGCTTATCTTGATATTCGCCTGTTTCATGATCCAAAACTAGTAAACGTGAGTGATCACGATCTTTGATAGGTGTTTGTGCAATTAGTTCTTCTGGTAAATTATAATCAAAATCTTCGGTTGTTAATGTCATTCTTCTATTCTCTCTTTTCTGGATAAGCATAACCTAAATGTTCATAACCTTTTTTGGTTACGATTCTTCCTCTTGCCGTACGCTTCAAAAATCCCTTTTGCATCAAATATGGTTCATAGACTGATTCAATTGTTTCCTGATCTTCACCGATATTAGCGGCAATCACTTTAATACCCAGTGGTCCGCCACCATATAACTCGATCATCATCGACAGAATCCGACGATCCAGACGATCCAATCCAGCGTCGTCAACTTGTAATTGATTCAAAGCCGATTCGGCAATATCGTAATCTATCATGTCCTTACCTGCTACTTGAGCAAAATCACGAACACGCTTTAGCAATCTATTAGCAATTCTCGGTGTACCTCTAGAGCGGCGTGCAATCTCATGTGCGCCTTCCTCATCAACATTGATATTCAAAACTCCGGCGGTTCTGAAAACAATCTTCGACAATTCTTCTTCAGAATAATACTCCATATGAATATCAATTCCAAATCGATCACGTAGTGGTGCTGATAACTTACCGGAAGTAGTTGTCGCACCGATCAATGTGTATGGTACTAATTCATGATGAAGTGAACGTGATTCAGTTCCTTGACCAACGATTATATCGATATAAAAATCTTCCATAGCTGAATACAGTACTTCTTCAATTGCGCGAGGCATACGATGAATTTCATCAATAAACAACACGTCACCTGGTTCCAATTCATCTAAGACAGCGACTAAATCACCTGACTTCTCAATTGAAGGTCCTGTTGTTGTATGGATATTTACTCCCATTTCATTAGCAATGATCATTGCTAACGTTGTTTTACCAAGCCCAGGAGGTCCGTAAAGCAATACATGATCTAGCGTTTGTTGACGCTGCTTAGCAGCTTTGATATATACTTCCAGTTCTTTTTTGGCTTTTTCTTGACCTAAGTATTGATCGAAAGTTTGGGGACGAATGGTTTGTTCCGCCATATCTTCAGCTTCATTCAAAGCATCTGCATCAGTTAAACGATCATTATCATTTTCCATTGGCTAACCTCCTTATTATTTAGTTAACAATCTAAGTCCAGCACGCAAATAAGCATCAGCTGAATCTAAGTTTTCTTTTTGTAGTTTTGGTTTGATCCTAGTTATATCACGAGCAGTATAACCAAGTGATTCCAGAGCCAACATACCATCTTCTAGTTCTTGATTACCAGAACTAAGCGGTGTCGGATCTTCACCAAGGACCATCTGTCCTTGAGCTGACATCTTTCCACCCAGATCCAAAATAATCTGTTGAGCCGTCTTCTTACCGATCTTAGGAAATCTGGTTAAGAATTTTACATCGTTATTTTCGATGGCTGAGATCAAGCCATTTAAATCTTGCCCTGCCAAAATAGCTAGTGCACTCTTAGGACCAATGCCCGATACACTAATCAGATGCAAGAAAATACGCTTCTCATTGATATCATAAAATCCATACAGAGATTGCTCATTGTCACGAACGATTTGTTCGACATAAACTTTGGCTTTCTCATCTTGTTGATAACGGTACGGATTAGCAACTTGCACCTTGTAGCCAATACCATTCACATCTACTACTACATAAGTTGGATCAATATAAGTAATTATTCCATTTAAATATTCAAACATAATTATTCACTTTCTCTAGTGTCATGAGGATCTTGAATTCGTTTGAACATCTTCTCAAGATCTTTATTACTAAATTCTACCAATACTGGACGTCCATGTGGACAATTATATGGATTTTCTGCTTTAGTCAAATTCTTCAGCAATGAAATTGCTTGAACCTCATCCAAGTGGTGGTTTGCCTTGATTGCTCGTTTACAACTCATCATAATTGCATTCTTCTCACGAAAGGCCGCTACACTGATCTTAGAATCATTTAGGACATAATCGATCATTTCTCGAATCGTTGATTCTTCCTGACCTGGAACAAACCAAGTGGGATGTGTATTAACGACAAAACTGTTTTGACCAAAATCTTCTAAATACAACCCGATACTCTCTAAGATATCCTTTTTTTCACGGATCAGAATACTCTCCGAATTAGGATAATCCAACACGATTGGAACTAACAAACGCTGCTGATCATCGGATACTTTTCCGATTTCTTTACGATAGTATTCGTAATTGACCCGTTCTTGCGCCGCATGTTGATCAACTAAATAAAAACCATCTGGACTTTCCGCAACCAAATACGTTCCATGGATCTGACCGATATATCTCAAATCAGGGAATCCAGTGGCGTTATCTGTTGAATTAGCATTATCATCTAAGACTGAGACTTTCTCAGCCTGTTCTTGTTTCATCCGTTCATCCCAAGATTTGAGATGTTCAGGGTCATCAAATATCGGTGTTCCTAACAATTGCTGGTCTGACTTTTCCACTTGTGGATCGTTCGCCTCATCATCTGGGGCTTTCTCCGGTAACTTTGTGGGCAAGGGTTCACTGATTTGATTCATCAATGCCAAATCGTCAAAGCTGATCTGCTCTGACTTATAACTAACTTTGGGTTTTTGATCGACAGTTGTCTTGCGGTTCAAGTTCTTGACGGCATCGGGAATAAGATTCTGTGTGGATAACTTATTCTTGATTCCTTCACTGATCAAATCAGCAATATGACCCTCATTAGTTAATCTAACTTCTTGCTTAGTTGGATGCACATTAATATCCACAAGACTAGGATCTAAGCCAATATCAATCACCGCAATGGGAAATCTGCCGACCATCAGTTTAGAACCATAACCGCGAATAACCGCATTAGCTAATTGGTAATTTCTGATGTAACGTCCGTTCAGGATCAACGAGATATATGAGCGATTAGACCGCGTTGTATCAGGCTTTGAAAAATATCCCTTGATCGTATAATCTTCATCAGAATTTTCGAATTCCATCATATGACTAGCGATCGTACGTCCATAGATTCCGGCAATCGTTTGTTGCAAATTACTATTTCCCGAAGTCCAAACAATATCCTTACCTTCATGAATCAAACGAAAGGAAATTTCAGGATGTCCCATTGCTAGTCGATCAACAATATCAACGATCTTGTTTAATTCAGTATGTAGTGACTTAACGTACTTCAATCGTGCCGGTGTATTGAAAAATAAATCTTCTACTGTGATCGTTGTTCCGATCGAACGAGCGTGAGTCTCCTTATTTAATAAAGTATTACCTGCAAATTCAGCTCGAACAGCTGACTTACCATCAGTACTAGTTACAACGGTCAACTTAGATACTGAGGCGATACTGGCAAGAGCTTCACCACGAAATCCTAAGGTTATGACATTAAACAAATCATGATCGGTGGAAATTTTGCTAGTCGTGTGAGGTTGAAATGCGATCTCAACATCATCGGCAGCTATACCTACACCATTATCGTTGATTTCAATTGACTTGAGACCAGATTGTTTAACGGTTATCAAAACTTGTGTCGCCTTAGCATCGATTGAGTTTTCAACTAATTCCTTAACAACTGATGCTGGTCGTTCAATAACTTCACCTGCCGCAATTTGATTGCTCAATTCAACTGGCAATTCATGAATCAACCCCAACTTTTCCACCTTCTTTTATTTAAGTTCTTTTTGCCATTTATATAGTAGATTGATAGCGTCAATTGGTGTCACGCTCATCAAATCTTGATTTTGTAATTCAGTAACAACTTTTTTCTCACCCTTGTTCAACTTATCCTTAGGCTTAGTATCAAGTTCAGGGAAAAGTGACAATTGTGATTCTACTTCTGGTTCACTAATTTTATCATCAACTGGTACTTGTTTTGTAACTTTGGCCTTTGGTTCTACCGTCTTTTCAACCTTAATACCTTTAGGAGCAGTATCTTCCAAACTGCTCAAAATCGTATCAGCACGTGTCAAAACTTCATCCGGCAATCCAGCCAATTTAGCGACGTGAATACCGTATGATTTATCCGCAGGCCCAGGTAAAACCTTGTGCAAAAACACTAAAGTTCCATTCTCTTCTGAAGCATCCACATGTACATTTTTCACACCTGGCAATTGGCTCTCTAGTTCTGTTAATTCATGATAATGTGTCGAAAACATTGTCATCGCCTTAACGTTCTTGTCGATATATTCAATAATCGCTTGAGCAAGTGCCATCCCGTCATAAGTGGCCGTTCCACGACCGATCTCATCGAAGATGATCAAACTATTCTTCGTGGCATTCTTCAAAGCATCGTTGGCTTCACGCATTTCGACCATAAAAGTACTGTCACCCGAGATCAAATCATCGGCCGCACCAATACGAGTAAATATATGATCAAAGATCGGCATCGTCGCAGATTCAGCCGGAACGAAGCACCCCATCTGTGCCATAATGACCGTCAATGCCATTTGACGCATGTAAGTACTCTTACCAGACATATTAGGTCCAGTTATCAACAGAATATCAGTCTGATTGTCGAAAGTTACGTCATTAGGAATATAACTGTTGTTGCTGAGAACTTTTTCCACAACCGGATGACGTCCGTTAACGATCTTCAGATCATGACCATCGACAAACTTAGGTGCTACATAATGGTAGGTTTCACTGACCACAGCAAAACTCTGTAATACGTCAAGCTGTGACAAGATATTAGCTAAAGCTTGAAGACGTCTGATTTGATCCTTAACCGCTGTGCGGATCTTAGCAAACAATTGATGTTCCAATGCCTGCGACTTATCTTCCGCTTCAAGGATCAAAGTCTCTTTTTCTTTTAATTCAGGCGTAATGTATCTTTCAGCGTTGGTCAAAGTCTGCTTACGTTGATAGCGGCCTTCAGGAACCTTATCGATATTCGACTTCGTTACTTCAATGTAATAACCGAAGACCTTGTTATAACCGATCTTCAAGTTGCTGATTCCTGTTACTTCTTGCTCTTGCGCACGAAGTTCAGCGATCCACTTCTTACCGTTCTTAGACGCATCAGTATACTTATCGAGTTGTTCATTATAGCCTTCCTTGATAAGTCCACCACCAGTAGTTGAAATCGGCGGTTCATCGACGATTGCCTCTTCAATTAACTTACGAACATCGTTCACGTCATCGATCTGTTCAATATAAGCATCCAGATCGTAGTCGCCAATGTCTAAAAGAATCTCTTTGATCTTAGGAACTTGTTCCAAAGATGTTTTCAATTGGATCAAGTCACGACCATTAACTGTACCGTAAGCAACACGACCAGCTAATCTTTCGAGATCGTACACTTTAGTCAAGTAATCTTGAAATGATGAACGTTGGAAATAATTATCCAAGAAAACTTGTACGATGTGTTGACGTTTTTCCAGTTCTGTTTGATTCAATAGTGGTCTAGCAAGCCATTGTTTTAATAAACGACCACCCATTGCTGTCTTTGTTTCATCTAATAACCACAATAGAGTTCCGGATTTTTTATTTGTTCGCAGGTTTCTAAACAATTCCAAGTTGCTCTGGGCAGTGTGATCCATAGATAAATAAGCCGTTGTCTTGTATGTCTCAGCAGCCTTCAAATGATCCAATGATCGCATCTGTGTTTCGACCAAATAACTGATCAATGTCTTGACGGTATCAACCTGCAGTTCTTCTGTCACATGACTGTAATCAAATGCAAAGTTGTTATCTAAACCATCGATAGTAGAAACAAGAATTCCTATCTTCTTGATCGGATCCAAATACTTCTGTGGAAAATCACTATTAACAACTGTTTCTTTTGTATTTAAATTTTGTAGTTCATTGATCAAGTCCATCGAATTATCAACCGATGTGACTTTGACTTCACCTGTCGAAAGGTCCGCATAGGCTAACCCAAAACGATTCTTCTGGCGATTGATCGCAGTAATATAATTGTTTTCAGTCGCTTGATTGGCTGATTCATCCATGATCGTACCAGGAGTTACCACTCGGGTAATGCCACGTTTGACCATCCCTTGAGCTAACTTAGGATCTTCCAGTTGATCACAAATGGCAACCTTGTAACCTTTATCCACAAGTGTATCAATATAACCTTGAATAGCATGATGAGGCACTCCACACATGGGAATATCCTCATCGGCTTTTTTATTTCTCGACGTCAATGTCAGTTCCAATATTTGTGAACCCTTAATGGCATCGTCATAGAACATTTCGTAGAAGTCACCAACACGGTACAACAAAAAAGCATCTGGATATTCTTTCTTCATATCCAGATATTGTTGCATCATCGGTGTTTCTTTAGTTTTTTGTGGCATGAATTTCCTCCACCATTGTAATTAATTTAAAAAGTTAAAAAGCTTTGATTATCCGGACTAATAACATAATTCTTAATGCTACGAGCATAGTTAGTTTGATCATTAATATCGATCACACAAAAGCCAATTTGCATCCGTCCGTCTTCATCAACATCGAACTTAGTAGGACGTTGTGTTAAAAATCTTGTAATGATCGGTTCATCTTTGACACCCAAGATTCCATCATATGAACCAGTCATTCCCACATCAGTCAAATAGGCTGTCTTCTTATCAAATACACGGGCATCGTTAGTTTGAACGTGCGTATGTGTACCGACAACTGCTGATACTCTACCCGTTAGATACTTAGCAACTGCAATCTTCTCACTAGTAGTTTCCGCATGAAAATCAACAAATTTGACTGCATCTTTATCCAACGTTGGTAGTAATTTATCAAACGCCAAAAAAGGATTATCCAAAGGCTGCATCAAAGCAGTACCTTGCATATTGATAATGTAGACCTTCTTTTGATTGACTTTTTTTTCGATTATTCCACGTCCGGGAACATTATCACCTGAGAAATTATACGGACGCAAAATGTTCTTCTTGGGATCATCTATAAAGTCTAATACCTCTCGCTTATCCCAAATATGATTACCGCCAGAAACAACATCTGCTCCAGCTACTTGAATTCTTTGATAGTCGTCAACTTTGATACCCTTGCCACCATTGGCATTTTCACCATTTACGATCGTCAACTGTGGCTTAACCTTTTGCTTGATCTTAGGCAAATAATTCTCCACCGTCTTAAGACCAACATTACCAACGACATCTCCAACGAAAAGTATTTTCATTATATAAAATTCCCCCATCTTTACCTATGATATTGTATCAATATTGATGAGAATTAAAAAGCGAGTGTGCTCACAACACACAAAAACACTTCTGAAAATTCAGAAGTGTCGAAAATCTAAAACATTTGTAATATTGGCACTACAATGATCGGTACTAATAAAGATGGTAACAAGTTTAATACACTGATCTTTTTGATTTCTAACAGTCCCAATCCTGATGCTAAAATCAAAATTCCACCGACAATAGTCAACTCATTGATCATGCTAGTATTGATCGACCCTTGCAGCAAAAAGGCAATCGCATAAATACTGCCTTGCCACATGAAAACGGCAATTGCTGCTAAAGAGATACCTAGACCAAAAGTCGAAGCCAAAACAATCGATGTGATCCCATCAAGCATTCCATTAGTAAATAAAAATGTGTAATCCTGTTTCAAAGCCGCTTCGATTGGACCTAAGATCGATAGTGATCCAATGCAATATAATAAGATAGCTGTTGCAAGTCCTTCAGCCAGATTACCGCCAGAAAACTTACCAACTAACTTATCAAATCTTGACTGCAGATCTATCCACTGCCCGAATAATCCACCGACAGCTAAACTAACAATAAACAACACTGGGTACTTACTTCCAGGCATGTGTTCGACTACTGCATTGATTCCTATAACCATTGCGGCCAAGCCCAATCCTTGTGTTAAAATCTTTTGAAATTCAGGTTTTATCCCCTTGTGCAAAAATCTTCCAATGACACTCCCAAGTATGATCATCAGAACATTAAAAAAAGTTCCTATCATAAAATCGTTCCCCTCATATAAATAAATCGATAACTCTAATATAAACTCTCTAGTTACTCGAGTGTCAATACTATTTATCTAACAGGAACTCTGATTTCAGTGACGTATTTATCATAATCATTGGTGATACCATAGTCTATCAGTGCTGTTTCGATGGCATCCCCAATAATTGTCAACAGATGTTCTTCACTGAATCGTAACAGTCGTCGATAAGATTCAGTAGCATTCTCATGCGTTCCATGAAACCTTATCCTTAAATAAGAACCTTGTGGCAATACCGATGTTGCTTCCCCCATATCACCAGCTTCTAAAATCAAAAGTATGCCATTATACTGATCAAACTTATTCGACAATATATTCTCCCTGCTCATCGACAAGGATATTTTTCCTAGAAAAATTGATTTATCCAAACCAAATTGCTGGCGCATGGTGGTTAATGGTAATTCAATATCTTCACCTGTTTGATAAGTTTGTTGCAAGTGAATAACTGGTATCTCAGGTAAATTTACTAATTCCACCTTATTCAAAATGGCCTTCTTAGCACTCTTAACTTGCTTCAATCTAGTATCGATTCGCTTATTAACTGTCTGTAAGGTCTTGATCTGTTGATCGACTTTTGCTTGTTGTTCTTTGAGTAATTTTTCCAAAATAGAAATGTCTTTGGCATCAAAAAAATCCTTGATCGATTCAATTGATAGATCCAAAGCTCGGAAATACTTAATAACGTCTAGACGTTCAAATTGCTCGGTCGAATAATAACGGTAATGTGTTTCGGAATCAACTTTTGCCGGTTTCAATAAACCAACTTCATCATAATATCTTAAAGTTGCTATTTTTATATTGAATAACTTCGACAGTTGCCCAATGGTAAATAGTTGATTCATCTTATCGACCTCACTTTTAAATTCAAAATCTTTCTTAGCAAGAGAATAGCGCTGAAATCAAATGATTTCAACGCTATTTTTTATCCTGTGACAACTTCAGCAGATTCTCTCTTCTTAAGCTGCATGTATACTAAATTAAATACTAATCCCATTAAGGCAACAACGATTGCAACGTAAAATGCCTTGGAGAAATCTCCACCATTAGCGGCGGCCATGTTGGCAGCAACCTTAGGTCCGAAGAATGCGGCACCGGAATAACCACAGAAGATAATTCCGTAGTTAACACCTTGGTTAACTGGTCCGTAATTCTCCATTACAAGTGGTGGGAATACTCCCATGACACCACCGAAGCAGAGACCTAAGACGATAATACCAATTGCAAATCCTGCTTGTGATGAAACGGTAACTAGAACGACAAAGGCCAAAATAATAACACCTAAGATAATATTCAAAGCATTATTACGACCTAACTTATCTGAAACAGTGCCCCAGACTACACGTCCAGCACAATTACTCAAAGAATACAAACTAACATAAAGTGCAGCTGTTCCAGCAGATAGCTTGAACATTTGTTGTCCAATAACTGCTGCATTAGATGCGATCATCAAACCTGAAAAAGCTCCAGTGAAGAGCATCAAGAAAATCAAATAGAAATATGGTGTCTTAAACATGGCAATCCAATTTTTATTAGGAAGACCTTTACCATTTCTTTCAGGAGGATTCCAGCCGGCTGGCTTGAAACCAGCTGGTGCTTCTTTGATAAAGAAACTAGCAATAGCAACAACGACCATATAGGCGATTCCTAACATACGAAATGCGTACAGTGCGTCGTGACTTTGAATGAAACTGTTAGCGATAGGTGCAGCAATGATTGCAGCGCCACCCATACCAGCAGTGATAATACCTGAAGCAAGTCCCTTTTTGTCGGGGAATAGTTTGATCGTATTACTCAAACATCCTGAATAAGCCAAGCCTTGACCAAGGCCTCCAATCAAACCATATGTAAGGTACAACATACTTGGACTTGTAACTAAGCCTGTCAAGAAGAATCCTAAACCAAACATCAATCCACCTACAACGATAGTCCATTTAGCTAGATGTTTATCTGTCAAAAATCCTCCCAAGATCATGGGAATAGGACTAATTGCGGAATTGATCGTAAAAGCTAACATGATTTCTGCCATGCCCCACCCTTTACTGGCACTCAATGGTCCAGCAAAAACACTAAAAGCATAGACAGCTCCGGTACAAAGTAAAATTGCAGTTGATGCGACTAACACTTGCCAACGATTAATTTTTTTAGTCATTGTAGTTCACCCCTATTCAATTTTCCTGACACTTTAACACGAATTTCTAGTCCAAAACCTTATCTTCAACGGCATTCTCACCAGCAATACGACCAAAGGTGAAAATATCTGCCAACGAATTACCACCAAGACGATTACCAGCGTGAAGTCCACCAGCAACTTCTCCAGCAGCGTACAAACCATCAATAACTGCACCATCTGTATTCAATACATGTGTACCAGTATCGATTTTCAAGCCACCCATTGTATGGTGAACAGCTGGTTTTCTCGGTGTAGCATAGAATGGTGCTTTGACTACTTTTAGATCAAAGACGTCTTTGCCAAATTCTGGATCACTTCCAGCATCAACGTATGAATTGTATTTGGCGATAGTATCTACGAACACTTCTGGATCCATCTTCAATTGTTTAGCTAGACCCTCGAGCGTATCATCACGGAACAAAGTACCAGCCTTAACTTGGGCATCTAATTTTTCTTGAGATGTATTGTAGGCTGTCTTCTTGATCTCATCATCAGCAATCAAGTAGAACAAACTACCATTGTCGATTGCTGCTTGTGTCAATTGATCACGGCTACCGTATTCGTTGACGAATCGCTTACCTTGTTGATTGACCATAATAAAGTTAGCAGGTGGAACTTGTAATCCTGTGAATAACTCACCTGTATCTGGGTCTGAAACTGGCATCATCTGTGAGAAGCCCATTCCTACTAAATCTGCACCGGCACTCAATCCTAATTTGATACCGTCACCTGTGATAGCTGGTGAATTAGAAGTCTTGATATCGTCATCGATTTCAGTCCAATAAGTATTGTATTTTTTCAGCATCTTCGTATTGGCACCGAAGCCACCAGAAGCAAGTACAACCGATTCAGCGTGAATAGTGATCTTTTGACCATTGGCTCCTCGAGCAATCACACCTTTAACCTTGCCATCTTCCATGATCAATTCTTTGACCGGTGTTTCAGTCATCAACTTGCCGCCATTGTCTTCAACATACTTCTTCAAGACTTGAATATAAGCAAATCCTTCTGGTCCCATTGGTTTGTGACCACGACGCCAAAGGGCACCAACTGGCATTGTGACTTCGTTCTTATCGAATTCAACCCCGATCTTTTCTAACCATTTAACTGATTCCAAAGCATGATCAGTAAGGATCTTTACCAAATCATATTGTCCATGGATCTCATTTCCTTGTAGATCGGTTCGTTTACCACCTAGGTAAGTTTGAATACGGAACAATAATTTAGAATCAAACAAATAATTGCCATCGTTATCAAGGTATTCACCGATTTGTTTTTGTAATTCTTTGAAGTCATCACGGTATTCTGGATCGATATCGTCTAACTTCATATCTTTGATTTCCTTTAGACGATGAGCTTCTCCAGGAATAGCGTCAAATTTGTTTTGCCATTCGGGATCAGCCGCATTCATTGGACCACCGGCACGAACTGTATTTCCACCTGGTGATGGGAATTTTTCGGCAACGATAACTTTTTTACCTTCACCTAGGACCTTAGCAGCGGCTGTTAATCCAGCACCACCAGCACCGACAACGACAACATCAGTTGTATATTCTTCGTCATTTTGAACAACATTTGATGCCTTAGGACGCTTCTTCAAGATCTCTGGATTACCACCGGCCATTTTAACGGCCCTAGCCACACCATCGATAACACCATGGCTTGTGATTGAAGCTCCAGAGACAACGTCAACGTTCAAGGTTTGACCATTAACGATTTCTTCAGGGATCTTAGTGAAGACAACGTCAGCGATACCTTGTGTTTCAGTCGATGTATCAATATCAATATCTTCGATGCGATCTTCTGATAAGGTAACTGACATTGGTAGATCACCATTGTGTCCTTTGGCTGTAACTTCAAAAGTCCCTGGCTTGAAGTTCAAATCTTCTGGAACATTTAACAAGTTAGCAATCTCCGTAAAGCGTTGGAACTTTGTAAAACAGCTGTCTAAGAAATCAACTGTTCCTTCTGACTTCAAATTTCCATCTTCATCAAAGGCCTTAGGTGCTTGCCCTAACAAGAACTCAGACCCCGGCATGACCGTTGCATTAACACCTGGCGCATCAAGAATCTGTCTCAAGTGAAGTTGTGCGCGCGATGAGCCTTGAGGATGCAGTGAAGCTCCAACGATCATTACAGGCTTACCGTCAAAGGGATGTAAGTTGAATGATAACCATTCAAGAATACTATTCAATGCTGATGGTACTGAGTGATTGTGTTCAGGTGTAGCAATGATAACTCCATCAGCATCACTGATCTTAGTGTTGAACATTTGAATAACGTCACTCTCTGATTGATCATCTGATTCGTCAAACATTGGTACATCAGTTAATTCCAGAATTTCAATTTCGGCTTTATCACTAAAATGTTTCTTCATAAATTGTAGCAACATACGATTGTATGACTTCTTTGCATTGGTTCCAACAATTCCGATAAATTTCATTAGTCATTACCCCCTTCAGTGGCCTTTTCCCAAGTAAACTTCTTATTTTGATTTGCTTGGAAGCGATGATCCTTTACTAATTGATTGGTAATATCAACAAACAATAAGAATTGATCAAAGCATTCTTCTAATTCCGTAACTTTGTCTTCATAAACTAAGTTGCCATTGTCATCAAATGCTTGTAATGAATGACCCAATAAAAATTCTTCACTAGGCATTACACGAGCCTTTAACTCTGGTGCATCCAAAATCTGGCGCAGATGTGCTTGAGCACGTGAAGAACCCAGTGCTCCATACGAGGCACCAACGATCATTACTGGCTTGTCAATAAATGGACGTGATGTGTATGACAACCATTCCAAAACACTCTTCAATGGTGCTGGAACCGTGTGATCATATTCTGGTGTTGCAATAATCACTCCGTCAGCAGCTTCGATTTTGTCTGATAAAGTTTTGATTTTCTCCGGAGCTACACGATCCTCTGGTTGATTGAAGGCTGGTAGACCTTTGATCTCACAGATTTCTATTTCTGCTCGTTGTGAGAATTGTTTTTGCATGAATTGTAATAATTGACGATTAGTTGATTTGACAGCATTAGTACCAACTATTCCGATAAATTTCATATTAATACCCCTTTCAATATTTGTTCTAAATTTCACAAATGATTTCAAAAAAAAGTTGAATTCTCGAATGAACCTCTAGAAAACTCCTTAATTTAAAGTTTAGATTACAAAGCTCTTCTTGTGAAATATTTATTTAATTATTAACCTATAACAAATTTGTTATAATTGGGGTAATTAAGACTGGAGTGTTGATAATGGCATTGATCGATTCACCTAACATGCTTCAATATCTAGATACCTTACTTAAATATGGCAACTATACCAAAGCTGCAAAAAGCCTCTATATCTCGCAACCTTACTTGACTCAGACAATAAAAAAAGTCGAGAAGGAACTCGACATTGAGATCATCAACCGTCACGATACTCCTCTGCAATTGACTGAGGCCGGTCGAATTTATTATCAATATTTGAACTCGATGGAAGTGGAACAAGATAACTTTCGGAAACGTATCTCACAATATGCTTCGACCGAACACACGATTATTAGAATAGGCGTGCTGTCTAGCCTAGGAACGTATTTATTACCATTATTCTTACCAACGTATCTTAAGTCCCATCCCAATGTGAAGATTGAATTACACGAAGCAATCCCCGATGTGAATGAAAAGAAGACTCTCAATGGTGATCTGGACTTCTTTATCGGTCAAAATCCAGAGACTATTTCTCCCAGACTAATCGTTCACGATCAAGGAAAGCATGGTTATTACGCCATTATCCCGGAATCGTCTAAGCTTTACCAACCGAAAGAAACCATCTTAAAACCAGATAGTATCTCTATCAAAGAACTGCTCAAAGAAAATTTGATATTAACAACTCACGGTTCAGCCATTAGGCGCCAGGTCGATTATTTAATTCACAAATTCAAGATCCAACCAAACGTCGTAATGGAGAGTAATAACATTTTTACTATCGTAGCATTAGCTATTAATAATCTCGGTGTCACATTTTTGCCAGAGAGTGTCCCTATTCCTAAGACTGATTCACCGATCAATATTTATAAGTTGCCACTGGATTTAATTTCTTTGAATTATTTCATTGCCCACCCAGCTGACAAAACTCTAAGTGCGGCTGAAACTGAACTGATAGATTCCTTTTTACACTACTTAAAATTTGATATTGAAGTAAAAGACGCTAGTCCGATGATAAGTTAATTATCATTGAACTAGCGTTATTTTTTGTCTTTAAGTCATTTCACTTTACAAGAGTCAAAAAAATAACCATTCCTACGTTGGTGTAGAAATGGTTATTTTGGTTTTGTTTTTAAGTTATTGTCTAAGTAACTTTTATAGTAGTTTGTTTAAGTTTTTGGAGCTTTGATACTTTGGAGCTGAATCGCGTTTGCGATGGACAACTCTCTACATCATGCCGCCCATACCACCGGCAGCTGGGTTAGCACCTGCGGCTGGTTGTGCGTCTTTTGGTTCTGGCTTGTCAGCAACAACTGCTTCTGTTGTCAAGATCAATGCGGCAACACTGGCAGCGTTTTGTAGAGCTGAACGTGAAACCTTAGTTGGGTCGATGATTCCGGCGTCAACCATGTTTTCCCACTTGTCAGTTGCTGCGTTGTAACCAACTTCTGGCTTTTGATCCTTCATGTGTTCAACGATAACTGATCCTTCAAGACCGGCATTTTCAGCAATTTGACGTACTGGTTCTTCAAGAGCTCTAACAACGATATTGATACCTGTTTGAACGTCGCCTTCACCCTTAACAGCCTTAACTGTATCGATGATGTTCAAGAATGCTGTACCACCACCAGCTACATAGCCTTCTTCAACGGCAGCACGTGTAGCATTAAGAGCATCTTCAATTCTGTACTTACGTTCCTTAAGTTCTGTTTCAGTAGCAGCACCGACTTTAACAACGGCAACACCACCTGATAACTTAGCCAAGCGTTCTTGTAACTTGTCACGGTCGAAGTCTGATGTTGTGTCAGCAATTTGTTTCTTGATTGTGTCAACACGTTCATCAATAGCTTCTTTTTGACCAGCACCTTCAACGATTGTTGTGCTGTCCTTTGTAACTGTAACCTTACCAGCTTGACCTAATTGATCCATAGTTGTGTCTTTTAGTTCTAGTCCAAGATCTGAAGTAATTACTGTACCACCAGTTAATGTAGCGATATCTTGTAATTGTTCCTTACGACGATCACCAAAGCCTGGAGCCTTAACAGCAACAACATTGAATGTTCCACGGATCTTGTTCAAAACAAGTGTTGGTAATGCTTCACCATCAATATCGTCAGCAACGATCAATAGTGACTTACCTTGTTGAACGATTTGTTGTAGTAATGGCAAAATATCTTGGATATTTGAGATCTTCTTATCTGTGATCAACAAGTATGGATTGTCTAAGTCAGCTTCCATCTTGTCATTATCTGTAACCATGTATTGTGAAATATATCCACGATCAAATTGCATACCTTCAACAACATCAAGTGTTGTATCGATACCCTTTGATTCCTCAATTGTGATAACACCATCGTTACCAACTTTTTCCATAGCGTCAGCGATCAACTTACCAGTTTCTTCACTAGCTGATGAAACTGAAGCAACTTGAGCAATATCTGACTTGCCAGCTACCTTGTGTGAAATCTTGTGTAGTTGGTCAACGGCTGCTTCTGTAGCCTTTTCGATACCTGTTCTGATACCAACAGGGTTAGCACCAGCAGTAACGTTCTTCATACCTTCTTTGATGATAGCTTGAGCCAAGACTGTGGCTGTAGTAGTACCATCACCGGCAATATCATTTGTCTTTGAAGCAACTTCAGAAACAAGCTTTGCACCCATGTTTTCGAAGTGGTCTTCTAATTCAATACTCTTAGCAATAGTTACACCATCATTTGTGATCTCTGGTGAACCATAGTTCTTTTCAAGAACAACATTTCTACCCTTTGGTCCGATAGTTGTTTTAACTGTGTCAGCTAATTTGTTAACACCGTCTAACATTTTTGAACGTGCATCTTCTGAAAACTTAATTTCTTTTGCCATACTTTCACACTCCAATAATTTTTTTGTAATTTAACTTCTCATTTTAAATTATTATTTTTCAACGATTGCCATGATATCTTTTTCGTGTAAGATTAAATAATCGGTATCATCAAACTTAACATTTGAGCCAGCATACTTATCAAAAAGTACCTTGTCGCCAACCTTAATGTGCATTGGTAATGTCTTTCCATCTTCTGTTATTGAGCCTTCACCAACAGCTACAACTTCAGCTGTTTGTGGCTTTTCTTTAGCGTTGTTAGCAAGAACAATGCCGCCTACTGTCTTCTCTTCTTCTTTATCGACTGTTACAATAACTCTGTCTCCAAGTGGTTTTAACAATTTGAATGCCTCCGATGATTAATATTTATTTTAATTTAGCACTCCAAGTTCTGTTGTGCTAATCACATGTTTTATATTAACATTTTATTGTGAACATGCAAGTATTTACCTTTAGAAAAAATAGGAGAAATTATGAAATATTCAACAAATCAATTTTTAACTCTGGCTACATATGTCGTTTTACTCTTCATCGGCTCACTGCTGTCAATGGTTCAGGTGACTGGGTCAGCGTATTTTATCATCATTACTTTGGCCGCAATTTTAGCGACTGGGATCATGATTTTTTTAACACAAAAAAGTACTCCAAACGAATTAGAAGAAAAAACTGATCTAAATCACAAATTACAATGGATCATCGTTGGTGCTGTCGGTGCTTTGATTTTGCAACTAGGATTAGGATTCATCGATCAGCAGATCTTTCACACTAGTACGACCTCAGCTAATACTTTACAGCTATTAACTTTGGTACACGCTTATCCATATTACTTCGCATACGTTTTGATCTGTGCTCCCATCATGGAGGAAATAATTTTTAGACGCGTCTTCTTTGCCAATTTGATCAAGCCCACTAATATCTACTGGGCAGCCGCAATCTCAGCTATTTTCTTTGCTTTGATGCATCAAGATACTAGATTCATTGTTTATGTGGCCATGGGACTATGGTTCTCATTTATTTATTACAAGTCAAAAAATATTTATGTCAGTGCTGGTAGTCACTTGGTTATGAATACATTAGTCGTCATGATCAGTATGAGATAAAAAAAGTTGAGATTTCCGCTTTGGAAGTCTCAACTTTTTTAATTACATACCACGTTTGTACGCGGCAACGTATTTTTTCCGTTTATCATCATCGAACTCATCTTCACTCTTAGCAATAATGATTGTTGCAAGTGAATTACCAACAACGTTAACAGCAGTACGGCCCATATCGACTAAACGGTCGATACCAGCGATAAATGTTAATCCTTGCATTGGTACACCGATGGTTGAAACAGTGGCTAACAAGACCACGAATGAAGCACCAGGGACACCAGCCATTCCTTTTGATGTCAACATTAGAACAACGATCAATGTGATCTGTTGTCCGATCGACAAGTTAATGTGATAAGCCTGTGCCAAGAATAGTGCGGCAAGTGATTGATAAATCGCTGAACCATCAAGGTTAAAAGTATAACCAGTTGGAATAACGAAGGAAACGATACCTTTACTTGCTCCGTATTTTTGCATTTTATCCATCATCTTTGGCAATGCAGCTTCTGAACTAGCTGTTGTAAAAGCTAAAACAAATTCGTTTTCAATGATTCTAAATAATTCAAAGAAATCAACATGGAACATTCTGCCGACAAAGTACATGATAACGAAGACGAAGAATGCCATAGTTGCATAGGCAATTATGATGAACAGTGCTAATGGCTTCAAAGAATCAAAGCCCATTTCAGCAACTGTAACACCGATCAAAGCACAGACACCAATTGGAGCTGTACGCATAACCCAGTTAGTTACCTTGAACATTACATTGGCAACAGCGTTCAATAAGTCAGTAATGATCTTACCTTCCTTACCGAGTGAGGCTGTTCCTAAACCAAATAATACTGAGAAGAAAATAACTGGAAGCATATCACCCTTACCCATGGCAGCGAAGATATTAGTAGGGATGATACCCATTAAGACTGACCAGATGCCAGAATGCTTAGCTGCCGAGGCTGAAGCCGTATATTGTGAAATACTTGAACCCTTCAGTTCATTGATATTGATATATGAACCGGGATGTGTAACGTTTGCGACAATAATACCAATAATAATAGCTAGAGTCGTCATTACTTCGAAGTAAACCAATGTCTTCAAACCAATTCGACCTAACTTCCTGATATCACCCATATTGGCAATACCAACTGTCAAACACGAAATAACGATTGGCAAAACGATCATTTGGATCAAGGAAATGAACATTGTACCAATGTTCTGCATGACCGTAATTGCACCCTTATTGTGATAAAAAATTTGTCCTAAAACTATACCTAGCACCAGACCGATAATAATTTGCCAGCCTAGACTAAGTCGAAAAAACTTTTGCTTTTGCAATTTAATGCCCCCTTAGAACGTCGGTTTTTATTATAGCAGATTTTTTACAAATTTAATCATATTAAAATAAAATTAATATTTTTTAGTGAAATTATCAAAATAAAATTTTAAGTCCATAAATTTATCAGTAAAAGGATTGTGACCTGCATTGTTTAAAACCGCAATTTGTACATTATTATTAGAACTCAATAATTTTAATTGATCACGATATCCCACGACCTGGTCATTCTTACCCAACAGAATCGTCATATTAGCCTTAGAATTCTCTAATATAAGCGGTATATCTTTTTCAAACTCAAAACTATAATGATGAGCAGTTTTGATTTCACTCCAAAAACTCCGATTGTTCTTTTTTAATCCCGGTATAGCCATGCGTTGATACAATTCCCAAGCAGTTTGATTGATTATCACACAGCTGGCCAAGAAGTCTTGATAATAGTCCTTATTCTTATCTAACTTGACCTCACCATTGAAGATATTATGATGCTCACTGACATCACGTTCATCCCTATCAGCGTTAATTACTGGGCTAGTCAAGAAGACATCGGTTATTTGATCTTTTAATTTTACTAATAATCCCAAACAAATATATCCGCCAAAAGAATGACCACAGATCATGATGGGATCATTACCAGATAATTGCTGAATAAATTCAATGACTATCTGCAAAACATCATCTGAGTTATGAATATTCTTAATGTCCTGCGAGTCTCCTAAACCTGGTAGATCCAAGTAAATTCGCTGGTAATTAGAGTCACTCATCAACGGCTCGTATATCTCTTCCATACTCGTTGAATCTAGGCTCATACCGTGAAAGAAGTAGATTGGCTTGCCGGTACCGTGGATCTTATAATTTAAAGTTGTTTCTGCTATTTTTATTTTCATAATAAGTATCCTACAACAAATTTTGACTTAAACAATAAAAGCGCCTCGTTATTTGTGTATTTCAAATAACGAGGTGCTTAATGTGTTAGTCTTCGCCAGACTCTGAAGCAATAATATCAAGATCACCATCGATAGCCCATGAATCAACCGTTGCCGGCATGATCAAATGATCACCCTTCTTCAAGTCATAGTCAGTTCCATCAACAGTAACTTTTCCATTACCACTGATAACTGAAATCAATGTGTACTTGCCAATATCATGTTTCAAGGTAACTGGTTCCTTGATCTCCCAGCGATAAACTGAGAAATATGGTGAGATTGGTGGCTTAACGAAAGTAGTAAACTTGTTCTTACCTTCAGTCTTACTTTGAATATCTAGTTTTGGATCTTTATTAGGTACTGTAATTGTATCTTCAGATTGTTTGATGTGTAATTCACGTTTCTTACCTGTGCTCTTTTCCACACGATCATAGTCGTACAGACGATAAGTTGTATCTGAACTTTGTTGTGTTTCAAGAACCATGATACCCTTGTTCAAGGCATGAACGGTACCACTTGGAACGTAGTAGAATTCGCCTGGTTTAACCGGAACTTTTCTTAACAAGTGGTCCCAGTCGCCTGATTCGATCATCTTGTCTAATTCTTCTCTAGTCTTAGCATGATGTCCATAGACCAAGTATGAATCTGGTTCGGCATCAATAATGTACCAGCATTCAGTCTTACCTAATTCATGTTCATGTTTCCAAGCATAATCATTATCCGGATGTACTTGAACTGACAAACTAGCATTGGCATCCAAGATCTTTGTTAGTAATGGAAATACTCTACCCTTAGGATTGCCGAATAATTCTTTGTGATCACTCCATAGTTCTTCAACAGATTGACCAGCGAATTCACCATTCTTCACTTCTGAACGACCGTGGGGATGTCCAGAGATAGCCCAACATTCACCGATATCACCATCAGGAATATCATAGCCGAATTTTGTTTCTAGTCTGCGTCCACCCCAGATTTTCTTATGAAAAACAGGTTTCAAAAATAATGGTTCACTCATGCAAATAACCCTCCAATATTTTTATAACTAAATTATTGATCCTCATTCTTTTCTTCTTCCAGCGACTTATCGCGGTCTAAGAAGAAAATCAATGTCTGCAACTCATTGGCCAAGTCAACGTAATGTACACGGATCGAGCTTGGTACATTAATGATCACAGGTGTAAAGTTAAGGATTCCCTTAACCCCAGCATCAGCCAATAAGTCTGCAGTTGTTTGAGCAGCGTTCGATGATACAGTCAAAATACATACGTCGATCTGTTGTAAGTTGAGTTGTTCTTTCAATTCATTCACATGATATACAGGAACTCCACTCTTAACTGTTCCGACGATCGACTCATCGATATCAAAAGCTGCAGCAATTCTCACATTATTGGTACGAGAAAAGTTATAATTTAATAAGGCATTACCCAAATTACCAACACCAACTAAGGCAACGTTGGTTCTCTTATCTTGATTCAAGAGTTTTTTGAAGAAGGCAACTAGCTCATTAACATCATAGCCATATCCTCTCTTACCGAGTGCACCCAGATATGAAAAGTCACGTCTGATCGTAGCACTGTCGATTTTTACACCTTCAGATAATTCACCTGAAGAAATTTTCTTGGTACCTTCATCCTTTAAGAATTGAAAGTATCGGTAATAAATTGGTAAACGTTTTATAGTTGCGTTTGGTACTGTTGTTTTTGTCATATTATCCCACCGTTATGTGCGTAGTTTCACTAACTATTATAGTAATTAAAAACGGATGAAAACGCAACAGGTTACGGCTAGAAAAGGCAGAAAATTCTAATTAATGATAAAATTGTGAATATACAAAGGAGTTTATTAACTTGATTTTATTACAAGCCCAAAGCATAACTAAAAATTTTGGAACAAAAAAACTTTTTTCAAATGTGAGTTTTGAAGTTCAAGATAACAGCAGAATCGGACTCGTTGGTCGAAACGGAGTAGGTAAATCTACTCTGCTAAAAATAATTTCTGATCAAGAGAGTTACAATAGTGGCAATATTGCACTCAAAAAAGACACAAATATTGGCTACTTAGCCCAGGATTCTGGACTAGATAGCGACAATAAAATTTTCGATGAGATGGAAAAAGTCTTCGAATATCTCAAGAAACAAGAGAAGCAAATGCACGACCTCGAAGCTAAACTGGCTGACAACACCGTCAGTGACTATGACCAAATCTTAAAACAATATGATCAACTGCAGAATACCTTCCGTCAAGAAAACGGCTATGGTTATCAATCAGAGATCAGAAGTGTTCTTAAAGGATTTGGCTTCGATGAGGACGTTTGGCAAGAGAAGATCTCGACCCTATCTGGTGGTGAGAGATCTCGTTTGGCTATGGCCAAGATGTTACTCGAACATCATGACATCTTGCTACTAGATGAGCCTACTAACCACTTGGATATCGATACAGTTGAATGGTTGGAAGGTTATTTGAAGAATTATCGTGGAGCACTAGTCATTATCTCCCATGATCAGTACTTCTTAGACAAAGTCGTAACTGAAATCGTTGAGATCAATCATCATTCTTCAACTCATTATTCTGGTAACTATACTTTTTATTTGAAAGAAAAGAAACGTAACCAAGATGTTGAATGGAAGCATTACGAAGAACAACAAGCTGAGATCAAAAAGACCGAAGAATATATCCAAAAGAACATCGTTCGTGCTTCAACAACTAAGATGGCACAAAGTCGTCGTAAAAAGCTCGAAAAAATGGACGTCATGGATCGACCTGATTCTGACCAAGGTTCTGTTCACTTTTCATTCCAAATCGATAAGGAGAGTGGAAATGACGTTCTCCTGATCAAAGATGCAGCCATCGGTTATGAGAAAGATCAGGTCATGTCTAAGCCTATCAATCTCGACGTCAAAAAAGGCGAACGCGTCGGCATTATTGGGCCTAATGGTATCGGTAAATCAACACTGCTTAAAACTATCTTGGGACAGATCCCGATTCTAGAAGGAACTTATCAATTTGGTGCCAACGTTCAAATCGGTTACTACGATCAGAACTTGAACAACTTAGATCCTCACAAAGATGTCTTACACGAAATCTGGGATCGTTACCCGCTACTTGATGAACAAGTTATTCGCAATACCTTAGGATCATTCTTGTTCAGCGGTGATGATGTCTTGAAGCCAGTTGCTGGATTATCCGGTGGTGAAAAAGCTCGTCTTACCTTGACTAAATTATCGATGGAACACGATAACTTCCTAGTAATGGACGAACCTACTAACCACTTGGATATTGACAGTAAGGAAGTACTGGAAGACGCATTGAACGCCTTTGCTGGAACAGTTCTATTCGTCTCACATGATCGTTACTTACTTAATACTTTGGCTGACAAAATCGTCGACATCGGCTCCAGCGGCAGTAAGATTTACCTTGGTGACTACGACTACTATCTCGAGAAAACCACCGAAGATAAAGAAGTATCTGAAGAAACCATTGAACACACTACTAGTGAGAAAAAAGTTCAATATCAACAATCCAAAGAACAACAAAAACAAGAACGTAAACTACGCCGTCAAGTTGAAGATTTGGAGAATCAGATCTCTGAAATCGACAAGCGTAATGAAGAAATTCAAACTGAAATGACCAAAGATGAAAACTTGTCTTCGTATACTAAACTAGCTGATTTTCAAAAGGAACTTGATGAAAACAAAGCTAAACAAAGTGACTTAGAGGATCAATGGACTGAATTGTCAATGGAACTTGAAGATATGGAATAGTTTATCTATTGCCTTGTTATAATTATTTTGATATTCTGAAGTTTCTAAATAAACTAATTAAATAAAACAAGTCGAGAATAATATGCAAAACAAACAACAAGAGAATTTTCTCATCCGTTTTTTTAAGGGTGTCATAATTGCCCTTGGATTTATTTTACCCGGCGTCTCCGGCGGCGTACTCGCTGCCATACTGGGAATATATGAACGACTGCTGCATTTTATGGCTCACATTCGTGAGAACTTCAAAGTCGACTTCATGTATTTCTTACCAGTTGGAATCGGTGGAGTTGTAGGTATTGGACTATTATCTAAACCACTGGAATTCTTATTAGAACACTATCAGGTGATCGTTCTATGGGGATTTGCTGGAGCTATTATCGGTACTTTACCTTCACTGATACGTGCTTCTACCTCACGAAGCCGCCGCGATATGATCGACGTCATGTGGTTCTTATTCATGTTAGTATTCGGAGGCTTATTCTTGTTCTTCATGAGTAAGATCTTTGGGACTATCCCTGCTAACTTTTTAGGATTTATTGTGGCTGGAATGTTGATTGCACTAGGAGTTCTAGTCCCGGGACTCAGTCCTTCTAATCTATTGTTGATATTAGGACTGTACTCGCCCATGCTGACAGGATTCAAGAACTTCGATATCGTTGGAGTCTTCTTACCTATCGCCATCGGTGGTGCCGTGGCAATGGTGCTGTTCTCTAAAGGGATGGAATACCTGATCGATCATCATCATTCACGGGTCTATCACTTTATACTAGGAATTGTGTTAGCTAGTACTATATTAATACTTGTCCCTAGTCCTTATTCTTCTGAGAGTATCTCGTATGCCGGTGTTACTAGTAGTACTATTTTGTTTAGTGCTGTAGCATTTGTATGTGGCGCTTTGTTGGGACTTTGGATGAGCCGCTTGGAAGATAAATATAAATAAAAATACCGTCTGGTCTTACTTTTTTGTAGGACTGGACGGTATTTTTTGATGTATTGATTTATTTTTGGAATACGGTAAAGAATAAATATCTAAAAAAAATTTTTATCATTGCTAAATCTTTAAGAGTACAGAAACAGTTGGACGACCATGCTGCGTAAATTGCAGGTTTTATCATTGCTAAATCTTTAAGAGTACAGAAACACGAGCCCGTAACGTTGCGAGCCGGCGAAAGTTTTATCATTGCTAAATCTTTAAGAGTACAGAAACTTATCAGAATTTTATTTGAAGCGTTTTGGAGTTTTATCATTGCTAAATCTTTAAGAGTACAGAAACAATTCATTAGTAACCTCAGCACTTAAACAAGTTTTATCATTGCTAAATCTTTAAGAGTACAGAAACTTATCAGAATTTTATTTGAAGCGTTTTGGAGTTTTATCATTGCTAAATCTTTAAGAGTACAGAAACAATTCATTAGTAACCTCAGCACTTAAACAAGTTTTATCATTGCTAAATCTTTAAGAGTACAGAAACGAATTTTTAACACTGTTTTGGCCATTCTTGGTTTTATCATTGCTAAATCTTTAAGAGTACAGAAACTCACGATATGGCTCTTCACTTTGCTTCCTTGTTTTATCATTGCTAAATCTTTAAGAGTACAGAAACTAATAGAGGTACTCAAAATAATCATAGACCGTTTTATCATTGCTAAATCTTTAAGAGTACAGAAACAGATTACTAGTTATAGATGACTTTAAAATGGTTTTATCATTGCTAAATCTTTAAGAGTACAGAAACTAAAATCCTTTCCATATAAGGCAATGTGATGTTTTATCATTGCTAAATCTTTAAGAGTACAGAAACTACGGAGATGAGAATTACCTTGTTACAACAGTTTTATCATTGCTAAATCTTTAAGAGTACAGAAACCATCACACTCCTCTTATTCCAAAATTCTTTTGTTTTATCATTGCTAAATCTTTAAGAGTACAGAAACAGGGGAAAAAGACATTATCCAGTCCAATGCGTTTTATCATTGCTAAATCTTTAAGAGTACAGAAACTACTCATTTCGCCGGTAGTTGCTCCTGAAAGTTTTATCATTGCTAAATCTTTAAGAGTACAGAAACCTCAAATTTAAAAAAATTACATACAATTCGCTATTTCTCTAAAAATTTGGTTTCTGCACTGGTTAGTAAATGATCATTTAAAGTGTACGACGTCTCGTAGTTTAAAATCTCATTTACTACCTTTAATAATACCAAATCTTTACCCGCAATATGCACCTTTTTATTATTTCCTACTAAAGAGGTAATTCTTTTAATCGAATCTACAAACTCTGAAGTTTCTATTTCTAATTCATTCGGATACCTCATCTTCACGGATCTCAACAATTCATCAACCGGTAATAACTGATGAAATTCATTGGCTGAGATGGTTATATTCTCAATGTCGGTCTCATCGATTGGAACATTATCTAGATTTTGATTAATAATAATGATCTTTAAATCATAATTTTCTACTAGTTTTTTTAAGTTACTAATAAACTCATATTCATCAGAACCAGAAATAATGTTACCAACGTTGTACAAAACTACCCAAGTTGGACTACCATTATTTTTCAGTCCAAATTCTACAAAATTTAAAAATTCATCAAGTAAACTCTCAGTATCCATAAATTCCAATGGATAAGTCAATGAATCTTCTTCGTAACTTAGTGTTAAAAAGTTCTTCAATATGTCCATATAATTAAAGTCGCTGAATTCAACCTGAACGTTATTAGAAAATTGCTTAAGATAATCTTGAACAGCAATTTCTAATTTCAAATTATCATCGTTCATGCTGTCCATTATCTTACTGATTTCAAAATCACTATCTAATTCATTTAAGTTGTTGTACAACAGGCTGCCTTTTTTATACAACATCTGATTATAAATACTCTCTCGATCATGAATAAAGTACACATCAGTATTTCTAGTCGATACTTTATCATCATTAAGTAATACTTCGATGTTGTTTTCACCGTAAATATTAGTAGTTAAGCTCGGTCTCTTATTAAAGTAATAATACAAACTACGGAATACTTTCCAAAGATTTTTCTGATTACTTCCTGTCAGATAAGCTATGTTATCAAAATCAATATCTAAAAATTTTTGGTTTTCTAATTCTACTTTTAATATCATATGAACACCAAGTCCTTATTACCAACAACAATCTCTTGTTTACTACGGCTACCGACCAAAACTGACATGTCAGTGAACTGTTTTTCACTTACTGGAATAAGTCTGACTTCACCGTGCTCAGGTAAAAATTTACTAATAGCATGTTCATATTTTTTACCAGCTGATCGATTTTGAATAGCACGGTAGTAAACAGAATACTGTAACATCGAAAATCCGTTTCTTAATAATTCTTTTCTAAAAATTCTATATTGACGCTTCTCAGCAGAAGTATCCATGGGTAAATCAAATAAACATAATAATCTCATATTTTGATATTTCAACTTTCTTCACCTATAAAATTCTTAAGTTCGATTTTTAAAATTGAATCTGGATCACTACTATCCATCGCCGAAATAAAGCTGGCAACAAAGTTTTGCATAGAATTATCAATTGTCATTTTTTGACCATTAACAATAATATTCTTGTGCATAAAACTTATAATATTCCGTCTCGATTCGTAACTAAGATATTCTTCATCATCGATAACATATTTGTTAATCCAATAATCCATTAACGGACGATACGGTTCCATAAGATCATCAGCTAAATTATAACTATTGAACTCATTATGATGGAATATACCAAGCATTGTAATAAGTCCACTACCAACTACTACCCTAGCCATACATGATCTGACAATAGCATAGCCAAAATTCATAGCATAATTAACTAAGCAATCATCATCTCTGGTAAACGACTTGCCATACAATGAATCAAAATATACTTTGGCAACGTGTCCTTCTCGATTAGTCTTATCTCCTGAAACCAAATTACTAACTAGGTCCTCCATCAGTTCAAGACGTTCCTGCTCCACACCTTTATACTTTGCGAAAGATACTTGGTTATCCATCTTTTGTTTGACAACCCGTTGCCAAACATCTTCTTTTTGTTCATCAGTCCAACTAGACTGATTGATAACACGTTTGGCTGTGTGGTGATGTTGTCCATATGGTAGGTACATCCCAACTGGCAAATACTTATCGTCACAAATGACTAATCCAATATTATTCTCACTTAATCTAGATAATAGCTTAGTAGTAATAGTCGTTCGATTACCTTCTAATACGATCATCGAAATATCTGAAAGTGGAATACGATAAGGATTATCTAACTTAAAAATCTCGATACTATCAAGTCTTAACCGCAAAACATCCCCTTCCTTAATGTGTACAATTCTCCATGCCATAAGCTTGATCCTCCAAATTTTTATATAAAAAAAACCACCTATATATCTATAGGTGGTAAATTCGGAATAAATCCTTATTTCTGTAGATCCTTAAAGATTTAGCAATGATAAAACAAAATGCATGCATTATAAGGCGTCCCTTACGGGTAATATAATATCATATACACTGTGTTTTAATCAAGAATATCTTTAGGTTCATTTCCTTCTTTTTCAATGTAGAATGGGTTTCCTAATATGTCGGTATTTACCTTCCATATCTTGCATCCTTTTGGGATCATTCTTTTCACAATTTGAGATTTTGCAGTTCCATAGATTGGCCACACATCATCAGGATCTGTTTTATATTTAAAAATTGGTTTTAATTCCGCATATCCTTTAGATTTATCCTTAGTACGAGACCAAAATAGCATTTCTACGCTTTCATTTGTACTAATATTTTTTACTTTAATTCTATTTTTTCGATAAAGTGTGAACATAAACTCAGAATCATCAGACACCTTTTCACGGTCTTTGATTTCTAAATATTTTTCTTTTTTTATACCGTATCCTTCAGAAGAATTAAATTTCAAATCTGAGTACTTTATACCCATTATCTCATATTCACCAGTATCATGATTTAAATAAACATCCGTTCTCCAAGGAGTCAAGTTCTGTAATATAACGTGCTTACCCTTGGCATTTTTCGGAGTAATATCGATATTTGATCCAATTTTTTTATCCAAATACTTCAATTGTTTAATAAACGGACCATTATCCTTCTTCGAATATTTTCTAACCATACCATGATCACGGCGATACAATTCAAATGGTGAAATATCAACTGGTTTGATCTTACCATTTCTTTGCATTGTCTCAATACTATCAGGATACTGCTGCATAATATCTTCCAACTTCTTAAAACTACGAGGGTCATATTTTGCCAATAGGAATTTACTACTATCCTTGTCATACAATTTTTTAAACTTAGCATATTCCGAAGCATCATAAATATTCTTGATCTTAGACAGAACATATTCAGAATCTTTCTTATCCTTAGCCAACTTACCCATTCTTGTCGAATATATTGTAGCATCACTAACTTTACGATTCATCTTCTTATCGACTTGATGAGAAAACTTAATTCTATCATCAGCGTTCATTAATTCATCAACGAAACCATTAGAGGGCTGTTCATAGACTTCTTTATCGAAGCTCTTATCGTCTAGTATTTCACCAGTTTCAATATCGACACTATTACCTTCAACTTTCACTGGAAACATGCTTGCACCTTTCTTCCAAATTCTCAAGAATGGTGTTGCAGCTATAATCGAAGCGTCAATAGCATGATGATGGAATGTTTCTCTAGTCTTATTGATATGCCAATGCTTACGCATATTAGAAGTGAACTTACCACGGATAACTGTTACTTTAGTGCCTGTTTCCTTCTCTTTAAAGAAATCTTGCAGGCTATTAAGAACTACTCTAGAAGAGTATCTTGTATCTACTAAGTTTCTGGCAATGAATCTCTTTCTAGTCTCGATATCATTGATGTCTTCAGCAAACAGATAATTGTTACGTTTAGCTGTCAATTTACTATTCTTCATCACCATAGCTTTCATCACGTCAAAGCCTTGACCATGACCTTCAGACATGAATCCTAAAGGAGTATTCTGTCCTTTGACTTGATTCATATCCGCATAACAAAGTGTCTTATTATTAATACTGTCATCCAATGAGATTGATTGTGGAATAATGTGATCGATTTCGAACTTATCAGGATTTCTCAACAAATCAGCTGCAGAAATGGCTTTTCCATTATATAGATCTATTCCATCTTGTTGGTACCAAAGTCTGATCTTAAAGAATAGTTTTGCACCATACACACGTAATGCATCGTCAACTTCTTTTTTACTGCCAATATCATTCGTAATAGCTACCAAAGCACTATCTTTTTCGGCCTTATTGCGTTTTTGGAAATCAGTAATTTGTTTCTTAGCCTCATCCTCATTGGCATCCCTAGGCATTTCCACAACCAAGTAATCAATATGTCCATAATCCTTCATAATCTTATTAACAATCTTCAATGCTTCTCGAACAGCCTTAGAAGCCACGGGATTAAAAATATCTTTAGCAATTTCTTTATATGGCAAATATTTATTGTTAACGAAACGTTTGCCATTATCTTTGATCAATCCCATTTCATTGATAAGCGTCATTTGTTCAACCGGACGTTTGATCATTTCAGGAATCAAAACATTCATCGTTTTTAATGAGAAGCGATGCCACTTGTTATTACTCTTAATATCAAAACTTGTTTTGTGATCAATGATGAATTGAATCAAATTATCATTTAAAAAATCATATTTAGATGCCAAACGATCATGCAGTTGTTCTCTGATTTCACCATTTTCAGTATTCAGAGTAATAATAAAACTCAATTCATCTAGAAATTCAATTGGCCATTGAGTAATATCTATACCTTCTGCTATGAAATCTTTTCTAACTTTGCGGTATACCTGCATTGAACTAATTTCAGGTTTATCTTTGTCAACTACCCGATATCCTTTGATATCATCATCTGTACACTTAGCAACTTTTTTAATTAAATTAATCATTCGAATAGATTTTTCAGTCGTAGTCAATTGATCAATTATTTCGTTCTTTTCGGCAGTAGTTAATTTTTGATCTTCGTGATTTAAAATTCTCAAGTTGTTAAGATCATTCAAAACATTAAACTTCTGGGCCGTGTAAGATGCCGCTGAAGCACGCAATTCATCCGGATAGATTTTATCGTGACCAATCAATTCTTCAAATAAGTTATCAAGTGTGCGCCCATTTTCTTTGTAGATACCATAATCGGTACGAGACTTTTCACTACCAGGTCCTTCGAAGTATTGTCTCTTTCTTGTTAAAATTTCAAGATACTGTTCAACAAAGTCATCGGTTAAAATATCCGGATAATATTCTTGTTGTGTCGCAATTATCTTCTTGGCTTCTTTAGCAAATTCCTTAGTTGGAAATACATTGAGTAAAACATCTGAGTTGTCTTCATCTGGGGCAGCTAAAACTTTACCACGAACCGCACCATATTTATTTAATCTAGCAAGTTGAATTTCTGCGGGTGTTTTTTCCTTTAATTCCAAAGTATTCAACTTAAGACTATTGGCATAATCCGTCCCTTCAGATTCATCATCAGCATCCTTTAAGTCATAACTAATACCACGACGTTTCACCAAATTATACAAAGCGGTAGCCAATTCTTCCTTAGTAAGTCGCTTAGATAGCCCCTTTACCCTCAATTCATACGGGTTGGCATTATTATCAAATTCATCAAAATATGAATGATCATCTGATGAACTAAGTAGTCCAGACTCTTTAAATAGCTTAAAAACATCTTCTCTACGTTGCTTCTTACGGTTGCTTAATCGGCGCGCCCCACGCATGCCTCTACGTGTTTCATTCTCGGCAGCGACACTGCTATTAAACAATCTAGCTCCTAGTTCGATAATTTTCCCAGCTTCTATGTCAATAACACTGTAACCAACTGAAGCTACACCAATATCTAGTCCTAAACTAATTTTTCTGCCCATTTTAATTATCCCCCTGGCAATAGAAGTATATAAGTTTAATATATCATAACTATACCGGTAAAAAATTGTATATAAAAAACAAAAATAGCTAATATACTGAGAAACAATCTCAATATATTAGCTATTTATTTTTTGCTTAAAAATCTAAACTAGGATCCGAATTCAAACTCAAATCGGCGAAATCACCCTTTTCAAATTGAATCTGAGCAATGGCACCGATCATAGCAGCATTGTCACCACAAAGTCTAAGTGGCGGGAAAACTAATTCCATGTCCAAATGACGTTTTTCGATTTCTTCTTTTAATCTTTTGCGAAGTCCTTGATTGGCAGCAACTCCACCAGCAACAACTAATTGATTAACCGGATGTTGCTTCAAGGCACGGAAGGTCTTATTACTCAAAATATCAAGTACTGCTCCTTGGAAACTGGCGGCAAGATCATCTTTGTTCAAATCTTCATGCACCTGATCAGCGTGGTGAACACGATTGATGAAGGCACTCTTAAGACCACTAAAACTGAAGTCCAAGTTATCTTCCTGAACCATAGCACGTGGGAAATCAAAGACATCTTTACCGACTGCAGCCATTTGGTCGACTTGTTTACCGGCAGGATAATTGATACCTAGTACTCGACCGATCTTGTCATAGGCTTCACCAACAGCATCATCACGCGTATCTCCGAGAGTCTTAAATTCTCCTGGAGCTGTGACCAATACTAGTTCAGTATGTCCACCTGACACTAATAAGGCCATGAATGGGTACTTCAAATCTGTTACGAAGTTAGCCGAATAAATATGACCTGCCAAATGATTTACTTTGATCAATGGTAAGTTATGGGCAAACGCCACTGTCTTAGCGGCCATGATTCCAATCAGTAATGAACCAACTAATCCTGGTCCATAAGTAACAGCTACTGCATCGATATCATCATAAGTTACTTCAGCTTCACTCATTGCTAAATCGATACAATGAGTGATCTCCTCAACGTGATGACGACTGGCTACTTCTGGAACGACTCCACCGAATCGTTGATGACTCTTGATTTGTGTTGCAATTATATTTGATAATATTTCCTTACCATTCTTAATAACAGCTACGCTGGTCTCATCACAACTGCTCTCGAACGATAATATCAATGTATCTTTTTTCAAAATTTCTTCCACCTACAGATCCACCACCATCTCCAAAGCATCATGGTGATTTCTAAAGTAATACTTCTCATGAATAGTTCTAGTTTTAAACCCAAATGCTCGATAAAGACTAATTGCAGAATCATTCTCAATATCTGCTTCAAGTGAAAGGGACGAGAACTCATATTTACGACAATAATCAAATACTTGATTTAAAAACAAATGTCCAATACCTAGATGTTGTAATCCCGGCATTACAGCAATGTTAGTAATATGAGCTTCGTTTTTGTTTTTCAAGGACACTCCAATAAATGCCACACAAGTGGCATCTTCCACTAGTGACAAATACAAAGCATTTTTATTTCTCAATTCCATATCAACGATATCAACTGGCCACGGTACTGGCTGTGAATAAACTTTTTCTTGAATATTCATAAAGTCACCAGTATCACTTGAATTCGATTTACGCAGTATGAAATTTCTACCATCAATACTAACCGACTGTTGCTCAAAGGGATACTTATCTACATGTCCTGTTGGCCAAAGTGTTTCTTTAAACTTCCTCAACATAGGAAATATTGCCATCGTCCTTGTGACCTTTTTCATACCAATCATGTTCAGCCTGTGTTAGGCGCAAGTATGTTGGTACAAAGCTATCAATATCTTTTACGGTTTCAGCATGTTCTGCTAACTTCGCCAACTTAGTTGCATCTGGCAAACTATCTTCATCAGACATGATATCGGCAGTCGGATATTTCTCTCTTATCAAATCGGTCAATCTTTGAGTGGCATTAATGAATTCTAGCTTATCTTCATCATAGTTCTGTAATAAATCTAACAATTTGTTCATCGTAATGTGTTGATCTTCAACGATATTAACGATCTCTCCTTGTTTATTCAAATACACACCTGCATAAGCATTATCGTTTCTAGCATCCATCAAAGGAACACAGAGTTTGTCTTCCTTACCGTCAGCTGCTAGTAATTGTAAACTAGAGATTCCTACCAGGGGTTTATTCAAAGTAAAGGCTAATGTCTTAGCAACTGTTACTGCAATTCTTACTCCAGTGTAAGATCCCGGACCGTCAGCAACCGCAATTCGATCGATATCGTTTACTGATAAATCAGCATCTGCGAGTGATTTTTGAATATCGGGTAATAATGTAATACTATGTGTTTTCTTTTCAGTAGATTCAACGTGTGCGAGAACCTTACCATCCTCAACAACTGCAACACTTAATGGCTTATTTGATGTATCAAAAGCTAAAATTTTCATATGATCCCCTCAATCTTAATAGGAATATTCTACCACATAATTATATAACGAAAATGAACTATACCATGGATCCATTCTGGAAATAAAAAAATCGACCATCAACGGCCGATTCTATTAAATCTAGAATTGCTGATCCATTTAAGAACCAAGTATAACAATCCTGTTTGATAAACTAAACTAAATAATTCCTTGAGAATTCTTGGAACTAACAATGTCCAATATGGCAAGTTCGTCATCATTTGAATCCACAACGTGTTCAATCCTGTGTTAACGATCACCGTAATCAACAAGACAGCCACGAAGGTTCTCCAGATCGTTACCTTGTGGTTGTAAAGTACAAAACCATAGATCAGACCAGCTACTAACGCTGAAAATGTGAAGCCCCAGAAGAAACCTCCCGGTGCTGGCATTATTACGTTACTAATAATATCAGCGACCACATTAGCGATTGCTGCCTTATAAGGTCCAAAATAATATCCCATTAGTCCTATTGCTATGAAGCTGAAGCCAACCTTCAAGGTATTGCTACCGATCGACAGTTTGCTCAAAACCATCTCCATTGCAATTAATAAAGCCATCCACGTCATTTCGTGGACATTGATAACACGACTTTTCGTATTCATTCACGACATCTCCTCGTAGGAGCTGCCACAACATATAACTAGAGGCTAACGAATTAACTAACTATATAAAGTGGCGAATGCGGAAACAAAATCGCAAGCAATAGCTCTTCGTCCGGTGTTCACATTCCGTTCCGCCGGCACTTTACGCTTTGAATCCTACCCCAAAAATATTTTACTTGAACATATTACCATAAGTTAATAATTCGACCTAAGGATTATGCTTACAACCTTTTTCATAACTTGATATAATTATTTTTCTTCCCAAGTTATCTTAGCAACGGCGTTCAATTCACCATCACTCTTGATCCAATGAGTTGTGGTTAAGTTCTCTTCATCGATCTTGGCGAAAACTTCTGGTTCACTGTGGATATTCAATTCCTTGTCATACTTAATATCCATACTCTTAGCACGATGCTTTTCCACGAAGTCGATTCCTAATGAATCAACCATCCAATCAAAATAATAAGAATTATTCACATGGCGATTAACGTCAATATTGTAATAGCCAATATGTTGACTCTTCTTGATGTCATAGTCTTCTGGCTCACGCAAGCGGGCAAAGCGTTTGATCTTAGTAATTTCTTCAGCTCCAAAGAAATCTGTCAATTGATCAGCTGCACTAACCATCTTACGTGCTTTAACATCAATAATAACAAAGGCACTGGAAAGATCGACCATGCGGTTGCCGTCTAAGTCATCGATCCAAAAATCACGATAGAAGAAGTACTTGTTATAACTCGTTGCACGAGTACTTACTTTTAGTTTTTGACCCAGAGTGGGCATCTTTTTAATATCCATATGATATTGAACGACGACCCAACCTAATCCTCGTTGGACCATCTCTGAACTATCAGAATCTGACTCGTGTAATTGCTTCTCTGAGATCAATAACATTGCATCGACTAATGATGATAGACGCATGTCACCCGTTAAATTAGCGAAATAAAATGGAAATTCTATTTCCTGTGAATAGATTTGTTCTGTCACTTTATTCTTCCTTCCCAATTCCATGGTATAAATTGTAAACGATCTGTTTACGGAGGTCATTTTGACTGGCCACTTCTTTAATAGCTTTGTTAGGCTTCTCGCCTGATTGAATCAATAAATCAATCGAATTGATGATCTCTGAGTCAGACATATCTTCAACTTCTTCGACCGTCTTCCCTGATAAAATCAAAACGTACTCACCTTTGGGGTCATGTTCTTGATAATATTCGATCACTTGATCGATAGTCCCACGTAAGAATGCTTCGTGAATCTTAGTTAGCTCACGGGCAAGAGTTATTCGACGGTCTCCACCAAAGAATCGCTTCAGATCTTCGACTGTCTTAACAACTCGATATGGTGATTCATAAATAATCGAAGTCTCGATCCGTTGTGATAAGTCCTCAAGTGCTTCCGTGCGTTCCTTACCTTTACGCGGTAAGAAACCATAGAAATAAAACGGTTGTGGTTCAATTCCAGAAGCAATGAGCGCGGTGGTTGAAGCACTGGCACCGGGTAGTGGAACTACGGCAATATCAGCTTCGATCGCGGCCTTAACTAATTCCTTACCAGGGTCACTGATCGACGGTGTTCCAGCATCACTCACTTGAGCAATATTGATTCCTGAATTCATTTTTTCGATCAACTCAGGGATTCGTTGTGCTGTATTGTGTTCATGAAAACTGATCAAGTCTGTCGTGATCTCAAAATGATTCAATAGGTTCTTCGTATTTCTAGTATCCTCTGCCGCGATCAAATCTGCGTCTTGCAAAATTTTGACGGCTCGAAAGGTCATGTCATCTAAGTTGCCAATCGGTGTTGGCACTAAAAAAAGGCAGCCCTTCGAATTATTAACAAAACTCCTTTGTTCATTCATTCAAAATGCTCCCTTACTTATTTTTATTCGGCTTACTGTGATGCCCGTAAATTACTCCGAGACAGAAAACACACTCTTCATTCTCTTTGCGATGAGAACCATAAAATTGTTGGCACACGTGGAAACCCTTGTGGTACAACTTCTCTAAGTTCAAACGTGAAGTAGGCAATTCACTTTCGTTAAAACTCTTGTCTTCATATCCAAGTTTTTCCAATTGTTTGCGAAGATTGTGATTCTCCATCTTGAGTTCTTCTTTTTCTTCCAAATCTTTCGATAGTTGTTCCTTGAGCGCATCAATTTGGTTACTCAAGCTACCTAATTGATTAGAGATAGATGCAAACTCGTCATACAAATCCTTTTCTGCCATTGTCTCACCTACTAACCCACAAATTTTAATGACAAATCCTCTAAAATTGCTTGAAATGCGACGTTACTCTTCCACATTTCTTCAGCCTTAAATAATTCATCCGAAAAACTAACGATCTGTTGAATACTTTTATTTGAAAGAACATCTTCTTTAATAAGAAGTGATTTATTTAAATTGTACCTAATTGATAATATATCACTAAACATCTGATTCATCATATCGAAAACCAAATGCTGGTGGCTCTTATTCTCCACCAATGGCATTATATCAGTCTGTACGTCTATAAAACTATTTATTTTTTTCTGATTGCATTCTTTCATCCAGACGTTCAAAGCAGCAGCCAGTTGTTGATAATTTTCACCAGTTGTTGCCTGTAAGAATTTGATATCAGAAATTTTTAACGCTGTCTGTGCTTGTTCAGTTTTATATCCGAGTTTAACTAAACTATCGATCTCTTCTTCATTACTACTGTTAGATAGATGAAATATTTGAACACGTGAACGAATCGTCTGTAACATTTGCTTAGCAGAATCTGCTAACAAAATCATCATCAGATTGCCTTCAGGTTCTTCGATAGTCTTCAACAAGTTATTACTGGCAGCGTTAGTCATTTTTTCAGCTTCATCGATGATCAAGATACGACGGTTACCTTGAGTAGCTGTCATATTAGCTTCTTTTTTGAAGTATTTAATATCATCGACACCGATACTTTGCTTATCTGTTTTGACTTCCAAAACATCCGGATTATCCCCAAGTGCTATCGTCTGACATTTTTGACAAGTTTGATCCGGCATCCCATCTTGCAAATTATCGCAGAACTGACTCTGTGCTAACCAAATCGCTACCTGCTGCCTTATCTTCGATGAAGCACTGTCGATCAAATAAGCATGGGACAACATATTAGACTGAATAATCTTCTGAAATTCATGCAGTACTCGTGGCTGCTCGCTTAGTAAGTTTCCCATTGTTTAAAATCTTACAAATTTATCCACAGGTAGGATAAAACAAGTAGCTCCTCCGACTTGGACTTCGATTGGATCATTGATCCCTGTGGCTTCTGGCAATGCAAATGTTGAAGTGACATATTGTGTTCTAGTATGACAAGTCTTCTTGATTACTTCCAACGCTGCATCAACTTTATCATCTTCGACACCAATAATAAAAGTTGAGTTACCGGACTTCAAAAATCCACCGGTTGAAGGAAGACGTGTTGCTCTGAAGTCACTCTTTACTAAGTGTGTCTGTAATTGTTGACTATCTTTATCTTGAACAATTGCTAAAATTACTTTCATTTTATTTACCTCCATCGAATACGTTTGGAAATCTCGTAATAATTACTTCTAATGTATCGGAAACAACTTTTTCCGGTTTCTGTTCTGCATTGATACTCTTTATTCTATCAGGATTAGCTGCTACTAAGTCAAGATAAGAGTCGTGAACTCGCTTGTGAAAGCTCAAAGCTTCTTGCTCTAAGCGATCCATTTCGCCTTCATGATCCTTACGAATCCTAGATAGACCAACTTCTGGTGAAATATCAAAATAAATTGTCAAATCTGGTAAAGTACCTTCAATTGCAAAATCATTGATTTCAGCCACTTCTTTGGTACCTATCTTGCGGCCTCCACCTTGGTAAGCGATGGAGCTATCAACAAAGCGATCACTTAACAAAACCTTGTCAGCAGCTAAAGCTGGCCTGATGACATCGACCACATGCTGTCTGCGAGCTGCTGCATATAATAAAGCTTCTGTTCTATCATCCATTTTTTCATCGTGAACAGCCAATATGATTTTTCTGATCTGTTCGGCTATTTCACTGCCACCAGGTTCACGTGATTCAACTAATTCCTTACTTGTACGTTCTTTCAACATTGGAATCAGTGCGTTCAAGGCCGTAGTCTTACCGGCTCCATCTGGACCTTCGAATGATATAAATATACCTGACATCTAGTACTCTCCCTTTTAATACATTGGTTCTATTTTACTTGATATTGTTTTGGTAAACAAGCTATTGAAAAAGCCGTTATCTACTTGTAGATAGCGACTTTGTGGGTTCTAAAACGAGTTGCGAGGTGACCAACCACTGCGCTTACTACGCCTAAACAAGGATGCCAAAACCGCATCATTGTTTAGCCTAGGTAATGCTCATGGTCTGCCCGTCACCTCTCCACTCTCTACCAATGTTTCTCAGCTCGGCTAGGTTGTTTCAAAAATGTATCTTCATCGCCAAAAATAATATCAGTTGTATGTTTGGCCTGTGCTTTGCGGCGTCTGGCTTCTAAATACAAGAACTGATACTTGGCACGATCGATTCTTAATTGTAATCTGGCCTCGTCTGAAACTTCTAGTGAATTATTCATTATATGCTGCGAATTACTGATCTGTTGTTGAATTCTATGAATACTATCCATCAATCGATCATTTTCGATTTTTTCAACACTATCTTTTTTTCTACCAAACATGTTAGATCTCCCTGCGACCTAGAACAGCACTTTTCAAAGTCATTTCATCGGCATACTCAATGTCTGATCCAACGGCTAATCCATGAGCTAGTCTAGTTACTTTTATACCTGCCGGTTTTACCAGTTTGGCTAAGTATTGCGCTGTTGCTTCTCCTTCTGGAGTTGCGTTTGTAGCAATAATCAATTCCTGCACTTTACTATTTTCACGTAAACGATTAAGCAATAGCTTGATGTTCAAGTCTTCAGGACCTACGCCATCAACTGGTGATAGAACTCCCCCCAAGACATGATACAAACCATTATAACTATTCATATCATCCAATGACATTATATCTTTTGGCTGCTCAACAACCAAGATTGTTGATTGGTCACGATTCTTGTCACGACAAATTGAACAGATATCGTCTGTAGTAATATTTCCACAGATCTTACAAAATTTTAAATCATTCTTAGCAGACATAAGATTGTCGGCAAATTCTTGTACCTGACTCTTATCCATGCCTAATGTAAAGAACGCCATTCTTGTCGCTGTTTTGCGACCAATTCCTGGCAACATCATATAACTATCAATTAATTTTGAAATTGGCTCTGGATATCTCATTGATTACATCAACCCGTTTGTGTATTTACCTAACTTGGCATCTTTATCTTTGTCGACCTTGGCCATACCATCATTCAAAGCATCGATAAGCATATCTTGCAATGTATCAGGATCGTCAGGATCAATAATCTTTTCATCGATTTTAATATCTAAGATTTTCTTGTCACCATTCATTTTAACGATAGCAAAATCGTCAACTGAATGTCCTTCATAATCTGTTTGGCTTAATTGTTCTTGAGCAGCTGCAACTTCTTTTTGCATCTTTTGGGCTTGGCGCATGATATTGGCCATGTTACCACCCATTCCACCCATATTTGGCATTCCTTTACTCATAAGTAATTCTCCTTTTAATTAGTTATTTTATTAATCATCTTTAACTTCAACCACACCATCGTCACCGAATAATTTCAAGGCTTCATCAACTGTGGGATCAGTCTTTTTTTGTTCTGACTTAGATTCTACATTGTTACTCTTGTTAGAATCAATATTATTATCAATATATTCTTTTCGAACTATTGGCCATTGGGCTTTTGGTACCAATACAACTTGGCAATCCTTCTTCAACAACTTGCCCACATTATTAGTCAATTCATCTAAGAAACCATCTTGAGCTGTTTCAAACCACATTTCATAATCAAAGGCAACGACGATTCCGTCATTAGAAGCTGCCACCGGTTCAGAAATACTCATGATCGATCTCTGAGTGATCGACAGCATACTCATTAGATCCGGCCAAATATCCTTAGCCGTATTCAGATCAGCTTTTGTAGCATGTTCTAGGACTTGATAGATAGCCGTTTTATTTAGATGAGTTCCTTTTTTACTGCTTCGTTTAGGCTTATTATTCGATCTTTGATTATTATTTTGTACTGGTGCCTGATTCGATAATTGTTTTACTTCTTGTTTCAAATTAGCAATTTCATCACCAAGTTGATCTACTCGATGATTATCCACCGACTCTTCATTGTTTGTTTGAGGTTGAGCAGTAGTGATCATTTGTTGTTCAACCTTAGGTTCACTGATCTTAACAGTTAAAATCTCCATATAAACATCAGTCTGATTGGAATTCTTCAGGTTCTTCTGAGTTGCACTGACTTGATCGACAATATAAAACAATCTAGTATTATCGAACTTATCGGCAATTGCCAATAATTCATCCGTCATGACTGACTTATCCATCTGTTGAGATAGGTCAGAATTGGAATTGTACAAGATCAAATTACGACAAACTCGAATTATCATTTCAGTGAATCGGACTGCTGAACGACCACTAGCCAAAATCTGATACAAACTAGTCAAGGCATCTGCAGGACGATTGTCAGCAATGGCCGTCATATACGATACGATCTGTTCGTTACTCAGTGCTCCTGTGACTTCTTGAGCATTCTTCAACGTCAAGGTATCATCACCATATGACAATGCTTGATCCAAAATACTCAAGGCATCACGCATTCCACCTTCTGCAGAAGCAGCAATAATATTCAAAGCTTCTTCGTCATACTCGATGTTCTTATCATTTAAGATGTAAACCATTCGATCAAGAATATCTTGACGAGAAATTCTTCTAAAAGTAAAACTCTGAGTTCTTGAAATAATTGTTGCTGGAATCTTCTGTGGCTCCGTAGTTGCGAGAATAAACATAACATTCTCAGGTGGTTCTTCCAGAGTCTTCAGTAAAGCATTAAAAGCACCTTGTGAAAGCATATGAACCTCATCGATAATATAAACTTTGAACTTAGCTTCAGTAGGTGCATATTTGACCTTATCACGAATATCACGGATCTCCTCAACACCGTTATTGGAGGCGGCATCGATCTCAATCACATCATTCAAACGATTCTCATTCGCAGCCTTACAGATTTCACATTCATTACAAGGCTCACCATCATGTGGATTCAGGCAGTTAACTGCCTTCGCTAATATCTTGGCACAAGAAGTTTTACCAGTACCACGTGGACCACTGAATAAATAGGCATGACTGGTCATGTTACTTGCCACAGCATTACGTAAGGTTTGCGTGATTACACCTTGACCAATTACATCTGAAAAAGTTTGGGGACGCCAAACTCGATATAGTGCTTGATATGCCATATTTCCTCCTTGCTTTAACACATTACTTAAATTTTACCACAAAATATCACACAGACTTACGAAATTGATTACACATCTAAAAATAAAAAAACTCCTAATCAATTAAGATTAGGAGGCTAATATACATAACAAAAGGCACATGGCACAACTCACTTAGTGCTGCTTTCTTCCGAACCTGACACGATTCACAAGAGCACCATTGCCCTAAGGCCTTTCGGCACTAACTATAATACTATAAATCAATAATTAATGCTACTTTTTACGGCGGATTTCTCTAAAGAAATTCCGCAACAAGTCGCCGGTCTCTTGTTCCTTGACATTAGCCAAGACATCCGGCTGATGATTGTATCGAGTATCAGTCAGTAAATTAACGATCGATCCAGCTGAACCAGCTTTGGGATCACTGGCACCAAAAATAACCTCTTCGATGCGACTGTTAATAATTGCCCCTGCACACATTGGACAAGGTTCAAGCGTTACAAACAAACTCGTATGTTCCAAGCGCCAGCTTCCAATTGAAGCACACGCCTCCTCAATCGCAATGATCTCCGCATGCTTAATGGCATCTTGGGTTTCTTCACGTTCATTCGATCCACGACCGATTATTTTGCCAGTTTGATTGTCAACAATTACACAACCAATAGGAACTTCAGCACGTTCTTGAGCCTTCAAAGCTTCATCAATCGCTTGATCCATATAATGATTAATTTGTTCTTCTGAAAAAATCATCTAACTAAACCAGCTTACTTCTTAAAATATAATATCCTTTTTCACGAGTAACGATTTCAACATTACCATATGTTGCATCCATTAATTTCTTAGCTGAAGGAGCACCTTGTTTCTTTTTAATAACGACCCAAAGTTCTCCATTTTCGACTAAGTGTTCCTTAGCGCCACTGATAATACCTGATACAACATTCTTACCCGCTCGGATCGGTGGATTTGAAACTACTAAAGCATATTTGTTGTCTATCTTTTCGTACACATTGGATTCGAAAATATTAACGTTATTGATTCGGTTAGTTTCAGCATTCTTCTTGGCTAAATCCATAGCTCGTAAATTAACATCAGTCATATCGACTGTTCGTGATGTTTGTTCTTTGGCAAGAGATAGTCCAATTGGACCGTAGCCACAGCCAACGTCCAAAATATTACCACTTGGAACTTCATCAAAATTAATTGCATCTATCAAAACACGCGAACCAAAGTCCACCGTTTGACGTGAGAATACGCCTGCATCTGAAGTAAAAGTTAGATTATTATTTCTCAAAGTAAAATTGAACTCTTTGATCTCGTGTTCTAGATTATCTGAATTCTCAAAATATTGGTTGGCCATATTTGTTTCCTTTCTAAAAAGCAAAAATGAGGGTAAAAAAAAATCCTCTTACGAGGATTAATTTTATCATAATAAACTTATAAAAGGTTATTACTTCAATGTAACTGTTGCACCAACAGCTTCTAGTTTTGACTTCATGTCGTCAGCGTCAGCCTTAGCAACGCCTTCCTTGATAACCTTAGGAGCACCATCAACAAGGTCCTTTGAGTCCTTCAAGCCAAGTCCTGTGATACCACGAACTTCCTTGATAACCTTAACCTTTTCTTGACCTGCTTCTGTAAGTTCAATGTCAAATGAGTCCTTTTCAGCAGCAGCGTCGCCACCAGCAGCAGCACCTGCAGCAACTGGAGCAGCAGCTGTAACGTCAAATTCTTCTTCGATAGCCTTAACAAGGTCGTTAAGTTCTAGAATTGAAGCATCTTTTAAATCATCGATAATCTTTTGTGTATCTAAAGCCATTTTAATGTCCTCCAAATTATGTTTGTTTTTTATTTAAAAATTAAGCAGCTGGTTCGTCGTCTTTCTTTTCAGCAACAGCTTTAACAGCCAATGCGAAGTCGCGAACTGGAGCTTGTAATACAGATACCAACATAGATAGTAAACCGTCTCTGTTTGGTAGTGTTGCAAGTGCTTGAATTTCTTCTAGAGATGCAGCTTTACCTTCGATGATTCCACCCTTGATTTCAACGGATTCAACATCTTTGGCATACTTAGCAGCAACCTTAGCAGGTGCAACTGGATCTTCTTCAGAATAAGCGATGGCTGTTGGGCCAACAAAGAATTCTTCAAGACCTTCTAGTCCGGCTTCTTCAGCAGCACGTCTTAAGACAGTGTTCTTGATAACCTTCATAGTAGCACCTTGCTCACGTAATTCAGCACGCATGTTAGTAGCTTGTTCAACTGTAAGACCTAAGTAGTCAACAACGATAACTGACTTAGCGCCTTTAAGGTTAGCAGCAACTTCTTTAACGAGTGCTTCTTTTTGTGCTAGTTTTTCTTGCTTCATTATTACGTTTCACCTCCACAATTTATTTTAGTTAATTCTACAAATTTCGGCTAAAAATAAAATCTCTGCGCCCGAAGGACACAGAGATTAATTAACAATCTTCTGGCCTCGGCAGGATATTAAGATCTTCATCACCTGAGTCTTCGGTAGAAATCAACTATTGTACATTATCATTATTTTGGTTATAAGTCAACACTAGGCGTTGATTTTTAGACCAGGGCCAAATGTTGATGTCATATTAACACTAACAATGTAGTTACCCTTCAATGATGCAGGACGTGCCTTTGCGATAGCGTCATAGAATGCGTTAAAGTTAGCAGCAATCTTGTCAGTATCGAATGACAACTTACCGATAGGTGCGTGGATCAAACCATTAGGATCTACACGGTAAGTAACTTGTCCAGCCTTAATATCATTAACAGCCTTTGTAACATCCATTGTTACAGTACCTGTCTTAGGGTTAGGCATCAAACCTTTAGGTCCAAGTACACGACCTAAACGTCCAACTTTAGCCATCATTGGTGGTGTTGCAACGGCAACATCAAAGTCCAACCAACCGTCTTGGATCTTTTCAACAAGATCATCAGAACCAACGATGTCAGCACCGGCAGCTTCAGCAGCCTTAGCTTGTTCACCTTCAGCGAAGACGATAACTTTTTGTGATTTACCTGTTCCGTTAGGTAGAACAAGGGCACCACGAATTTGTTGGTCAGCTTGTTTTGGATCTACATCCAAGTTAATAGCAACTTCAACAGTTGCGTCAAATTTTGCGTAATTTACTTTCTTAAGTAAGTCAGCAGCTTCTGTAGCAGTGTAAGTCTTATCCTTATCCACTTGCTTCATAGCTTCAATATATTTTTTTCCATGCTTAGCCATGCTAAGTTCCTCCTTGCTTTGTGGTCTATTGGGGATTTTCCCCTCCCACTTGTTAAGAATACTTTCGTATTCCTGTAAACTGCTTATTGTCTAGTCTTCTACTGTAAAGCCCATACTTCTTGCAGTACCAGCAACCATACGCATTGCAGATTCAACACTGGCAGCGTTTAGGTCTTTCATCTTGGTTTCAGCAATTTCGCGAACTTGGTCGTTTGTGACAGTGGCAACCTTGTTCTTGTTAGGTTCGCCAGAGCCCTTTTCAACACCAGCAGCCTTCTTCAAAAGAACTGCTGCTGGTGGTGTCTTAGTAACGAAGTCGAATGAACGATCTTCATATACAGAGATAACAACAGGAATGATCATTCCTTGTTGATCTGCTGTACGTGCATTAAAGTCCTTTGTAAATGCAACGATGTTAATACCAGCTTGTCCTAAAGCTGGACCAACTGGTGGAGCTGGAGTAGCCTGACCAGCAGGAATTTGTAATTTTACTACGTTAGCAACTTTTTTAGCCACGGTGCATACCTCCTTAGTCCGTGATGTGGTCATATTGAGAATCTAAATTTTCTCTCCCACATGTACGTTCAAAAAACATACCGTATTATAGTAGCACGGATCTAATCCTTTATCAATATAATTTGTTATTTTTGAACATCACTGAAGTCAACTTCAGCACTTGTCATACGTCCAAACATGTCAACGTCAACCTTGACCTTGTCATGATCGTCGTCAATTTCTGTAACCTTACCGGTCATATTAGCGAATGGTCCGTTAACGATCGTAACGTTCTCGCCAATTTCAAAGTCGTTACCAGCTTTAACGCTGATACCAAGGTCATCAAGAATGTGATCAATTTCTTCTGGTAATAATGGTGCCGGCTTACTTCCTGAACCGTGACTTCCAACAAAACCTGTAACACCAGGTGTATTACGAACAACGAACCATGATTCATCACTCATAACCATTTCAACTAGAACATATCCTGGGAAAGTCTTCTTCATTTCTGTTTTTTGTTTACCATTTTTTGTTTCTGTTTCTTCTTCTTCAGGTACTACTGCACGGAAAATATAGTCTTCCATACCCATTGATGAGGCACGTGATTCCAAGTTTTCCTTAACTTTATTTTCGTATCCTGAGTAGGTATGTAAGACATACCATTGTTTGTCGCCAGCTTCAGCCATAATTTCCTCCAAAAATCAAAATAAAAAAACCTCGAACAAGGTCGAAGTTTTCTTTCGTTATTAAAATAATATCAAATTATTCGTATACTTACAATCTTATTTGCTTCCCATTACGAATTGTTGTAGTAAAGTTACTAATCCCCAATCAATAACAGCAAAGAAAATAGCATACATCAAAGATGTAGCAATAACAGTCCATGTATCACGTCTGTTCTCTTTTGCAGTAGGCCAAACAACCAATTTCATTTCTTTTTTTACACTACCAAAAAATTTAAATAATTTCATTTAGTCCTCCAGATTAGCGTGTTTCTTTGTGCAATGTGTGCTTGCCACAATGCTTACAAAATTTTTTAACTTCAAGTCTTTCTGTGCGGTTTGGATTCTCAGAAATAGTGTAATTTCTAGATCCACAAACGCTGCAAGCTAATGCTACTTTTCTTAATCCCATGAGTCTCTCCACATTCTATGCAGTCTTTAACTTATACATTATAGAATCTAAAGCAAGAAAAGTCCATGACAAACAGATGACAAATTACATGTGTTCAATTATGCATACCTTTATATGACCATACATCTAGTAATTCATGTAATTATCCCACTATATAAACATATATATCATAAAAAATAGATATGGTATTCTGTTTCAAATGAAAACTTAATTCCCTCCGTTATTTTTATTTTGTTTCCACAGATTGTGTGTTCTTTCACAGCGACATACAATGGAATTATATATAATAGTTTATATATTAAATACGAAACAAACGTGGGGGATCCAATATGCCAAAAATTAATTTTTTCAAAAATCATTTATATTTTTTTATATCACAAATAATAATGTTCTTTCTCGCTAGTAATATGCTATTCTCGCAAAAAACAGGTAATAGAATATCCTTAAAGGGAATAATGTTATCTCTGATTTTAATATTATTTTCTATACCTGTAAATTATTTCTTTTACGATTACTTGCCTTCAAAAAAATAAATAATCATCGATTTTATAAATACTTTGTAAATTTGTCTTTACATCTACTAGCAGCTCTATGAATTTGGCGCACATCACACATTGCCATTTCACAAGCAATATGAATTTTTATTTCACCCAACAAAAACTGTAATGCAATCAATTCTAACTTGCTCAATTCCTGAACTGCTTGCTGCAAATGGCTTGAAGTATCTAGTAAATGAGCATGATTTTTGACGAATTCAGTCGGATTTTCGTCAGTAATAATTTGCTCATAGGAACACGCTAATTGGTTGGCCTGTCTTTTAACTGTATTCTCTCTTCGAACGATATCAATAATATGATTTTTAAATTTTAATTTGTAGAAGCTGCCGAACTTTGAACCACTTGTCCCGTCAAAAATTTGACAAGTGGCGTAACAAACGATCAGTGCTTCTTGGTACCAGTCATTCTTGTCATATAGACCTATCTTATACTGGAAATACAAGTTGTCTATCATCGGTCGATATCGTTCGACCAATGATTCCAATGCAAGTGAATTAGCATCCTCCTTTACTAAATTAATAAGTGCAAGTTCCACATTATTCATGCACTCTTCTCCCATTCATAATATTTTTGAATGGTTTTCCATATTTAAAGTTATCATGTATCCTATGCCGTTTTAAGAGAACATTTGTTTACAAAAACTTCGTTGGTTATTTTGAATCATTATCTATGAAAACATTATTATATAAAAAAAGGATTTCATCAGTTATCAATAGATGAAATCCTTTTCTATTTTTAAGAATGTCTAGAAGCAAAAGCTTGATACAACAACACACCAGTGGCAACACTGGCGTTCAAGCTTTGAACGTGTCCTACCATTGGTATACTCAAAGTTTGATCCACTTGTTTGAGAACTAGTGGCGAAACTCCCTTACCTTCGTTACCAATTACTAGAGCAATAGCACCTTTAGCATTCCATGTCCGATAATTGTCACCTTCCATGGCTGTACCAAAGACCCAGACATTTTCTTTTTTAAGATCATTGATCGTATTGACCAAATTAGTAACACGTACAACTGGAACGTGCTCTATGGCACCTGTTGAAGTTTTAGCGACAACCGAGGTCAAGCCAGTTGAACGATGCTTAGGTACGATAATACCGTGTACGCCGACAGCATCAGCTGTTCTCAAGATAGAGCCTAAGTTATGTGGATCTTCAATTCTATCTAAGATCAGAATAAAAGGATCCTCATTACGTTTCTTAGCTAGTTTAAAAATATCGTCCAATTCCGCATATTGATACGGAGCGATATAAGCAGCCATCCCTTGGTGATTACCACCATTACTGATGTCATCCAACTTATTCTTAGGAACTTCTTGAACGATCAACTTACTGCGCTTAGCTAGTTCAATAACTTCCCCAATATGTTCACTCTTCAGCCCTTTTTGGACCAAAACCTTATTAACACGTTGACCAGCTGTTGGTGATTTCAATAGTTCAACTACTGAATGATGACCAAATACTAATTCAACTTCTTCATTATTATCACGATTATTATTTGAATTCTTCTGCATCAGTTTCCCCCGATTCTACTTTGTCGATACACCATTGTGCAAGTTCGGCTACACGGTCCTTTTGTCCACTGACATCCAAATAACCAAATAGTGCTTCAAAACCTGTGGACATATGATAAGTGACAACACTGGTATTCTTTGCCTTAGTGTATTTTTTAGCATTACGACCATTTTTATAGATGCGTATCTCATCATCAGACAAGACATTTTCATCTATCATCAATGTGATCAGTGCTGCCTGCGCTTTAGCTGAAACATAATGTGTCGCTTTATTTTGCAATTGGTTTACTTTGGTAATATCGAGATCCAGCAAGTGTTCACGAATGAATACTTCATATACCGCATCCCCTAAGTAGGCCAAAGTTACACCATTTAATTGTTCGATCTTAACCATCTATATGCCACCGTGTTCCTTGAGGAGTATCTTCCAAGATTACTCCCATTTCCTTTAATTTATCACGTAATTCATCACTAGTTGCAAAATCCTTGTCTGCACGAGCTTGATCACGTTTTTCAACCATTGCTTGAATTTCTTCAGACAAGTCTTCTTTTTCACCAAATTGAATTCCCAAAATTCCTGATAAGTTAGCTAGCTCTGTCAAAATATACTTAGCACTTTCAGCGTTGACACTGTCTTGTGCACTGTAATTATTAGCTAAAGTTACCAATTCAAAGATTTCAGTAATACCGTTTTGGACATTGAAATCATCATTCATAGCATCCTTGAACTTATCGGTAATATCATCGACCGCTGACTTGATGTCATCAGCAGCACCGTCAGCAGTTTCCAATCTAAAGCTTAAATTATTATACGCTGTCTTGATACGCTCATAATTATCAGCTGCCTTTTGTAAATTGGATTGTGAGTATTCCAATGGACGGCGATAGTGAGTTGAGGATAAGAAGAATCTCAATACTTGTGGATCAACAGATTTAACTAGGTCGTGGACTGTTACGAAATTACCGAGTGATTTACTCATCTTTTCGTTATTCTCAACTGTCACAAAGCCATTGTGCATCCAGTAATTGACGAACTTTTTACCCGTCTTAGCTTCACTTTGGGCAATTTCATTCTCGTGATGAGGGAATTCCAAATCTTGCCCACCACCGTGAATATCAAAAGTATCGCCAAGATACTTAGTTGACATTACTGAACATTCAATATGCCAGCCAGGGCGTCCCTCTCCCCAAGGTGAATCCCATTTAATTTCACCTGGTTTAGCTTTTTTCCACAGAGCAAAATCAATTGGATCTTGTTTCTTATCAAACTCGGCTTCACCAATGTGTTCACTCGCACCTTGAACTAATTGATCGATATTTTGATCAGACAATTCTCCATAGTGTCGGAACTTACGAGCACGATAGAAGACATCCCCATCTGATTCATAAGCGTAATCCTTATCAACCAAATCAGAAATAAAATTAATAATATCTTCAATGTTATCAGTTGCACGTGGATTAACAGTGGCACGTTGCACATTTAATTTATCAATATCTTCAAAGAAGGCTTTGATGAATCGATCTGCAACTTCGGGAACAGTGATATTCTCACGATTAGCTTCTTTGATCATCTTGTCATCAACATCAGTGAAGTTAGAAACAAACTTAACTTGGTAACCTAAATATTCTAAATAACGGCGAACGGTGTCAAAAGCCACGATTGAACGAGCATTACCAATATGAATGTAATTGTAGACAGTCGGACCACAGACATACATGTGAACCTCACCGGGATTTATTGGTTTAAATTCTTCTTTTTCACGTGTTAGTGTGTTAAATATTTTTAGCATAGATTCTCCTTTCTACAAGAAAAAAGAGATTGAGGCAAAACAAAAGTTTTCCTTCAACCTCTCTTTTAAGATATGTAATTTTTATTTCATTTGTCTCAATGTTTTATCAATATTAGCTAGAGCTTTTTCTTTACCGATCAATTCAATAGCTTCAGCGATTGCTGGACCATGCATTGTACGTGTTGCAGCGATTCTTGCTGGCATGTAGAGTTTTCTACCTTTAACACCAGTATCAGCACGAACGCCTTGAATAGCAGCCATGATTTGTGTAGCTGTGAAACGATCGATTTTTTCTAGCTTACCGCGTAGATCTTCGATAGCTGTACGTGAATCATCGTTTTCTAATTCAGCTTGTTCGTCATCAGTCAATACGTCTGGTTGATTGAAGAAGATATCTGATAGTTCAACGATTTGTTGTGTATATGACATTTGTGGCATGTACAACTCTGTCAAATGTCTTACCCATTGAATTGTATTTGTATCTGGATTATCAGGAATACGCTTTGCTTCGATCAAGTTTTCAAGTACTAAGTCAGTGATCTCACTAACGTTAGCGGCTTTAACATATTGGTTATTGACCCATTCTAATTTCTTTTGGTCGAACTTAGCAGGTGACTTGCTCAAACGATGTTCATCAAAGATCTTGATGAATTGTTTACGAGTGAATAATTCCTCTTCACCAACTGGTGACCAACCTAGTAATGTAATGAAGTTAAACATAGCTTCTGGTAAGTAACCCAAAGCACGATATTGTTCGATGAATTGTAAGATGGATTCATCACGTTTACTTAGCTTCTTACCTGTTTCAGTATTGATGATAAGTGTCATGTGGCCGAATTTAGGTGCTTCCCAGCCAAGTGCTTCATAAATCATTAATTGTTTTGGAGTATTGGCAACATGGTCATCACCACGAAGAACATGACTGATTTCCATCAAGTGATCGTCAATTACAACTGCGAAGTTGTATGTTGGCATACCATCACGTTTTTGAATAACCCAGTCTCCACCGATCGTGTCTGAATCAATTGAAACTTTGCCTTTAACGATATCGTCCCACTCGTATGTTTTGCCTGTTGGTACGTGGAATCTGATAACTGGAGTCAATCCGGCATCTTTTGCTTCTTGGATCTTAGCTGCCTTTTCTTCTTCAGACATTCCCGCAAACTCATACTCATAATGAGGCATTTCGCCGTTAGCTTCTTGTTCTTCACGCATCTTTGTTAGCTGTTCTTCAGTCAGATATGATTCGTAAGCTAGTCCTTTATCAAGTAATTCTTGAATGTATTTTTGATAGATGTCTTTTCTTTCTGATTGACGATATGGACCGTAATCTCCACCGACATCTGGACCTTCATCCCAGTCAACACCTAACCACTTAAGGTTCTCTAGTTGACTTTGTTCTCCACCTTCAACGTTACGTTTTGTATCTGTATCCTCGATACGGATCACAAAAGTTCCCTTGTGACTTCTTGCAAATAGGTAATTGAAGATAGCTGTTCTAGCATTACCAATGTGTAAATGTCCTGTTGGACTTGGTGCATATCTCACACGAATTTTATTATCTGACTTGTTTGCCATTTCTACGTTCTCCCCTTTTATTTCTAGAATTGTTCTTAGAATTCTTATTGGCATTATTTGAATTCTCTTTAGAACTATTCTTCCTATTACTATTGTTACCTGTGTTACTCTGGATACCATTCATTGAATGCTTAGGCTTAGCAAAAATCATTTTACCAGCATCAGTTTGCAATGCACTTGTTACAACGACGTCAACTGACTTGTCGATGAAGTACTTACCATCTTCGACAACGACCATTGTTCCGTCTTCCAAGTATGCAACACCTTGTTCTCGCTCAGTACCCTCTTTAATTACTTTAACAGTCATTGTTTCGCCTGGCAAAACCATCGGTTTCAAAACTTTGGCTAATTCATTGATATTAAGTACTTGAACGTTCTGAAATTCACTTACCTTACTTAAATTATAGTCATTCGTTAGAACAGCGCCACCTATTTCTTTAGCTAATTTAAGTAATTTCATATCAACTTCAGGAATATTATCATAATCACGAGTAGTTGTCTCAATATTGATGGTTGTATCCATCTTCATCTCATTCAAGATGTCCAACCCACGACGACCACGTTCACGCTTCTGATTATCACTGGAATCAGAAATAAGTTGTAACTCATGAACGACAAAGTCTGGGATCATGATTTTTCCTTCAAGGAATCCCGTCTGTGCTAATTGATGGATTCGGCCATCAATAACTACTGATGTATCAAGGATCTTGTATGGATAAAAATCTTTTTTGGATGAGCGACGCATGATCTCTCCGTCGTAATCCATGTCTTTCTTATCATCGTTGGTATCATTATTCTTACGCTTGGATAACGAAAAACTCTTCCAATCGTTTCGACGACTAGTTCCCATGCGGAATCCTAAGAATCCAAAAATGATCATCAAAATAACCGGGATAATGTTAGCAAACATATTGTGCATCATGTAAAACGGAATTGAAATAATATTTGCTAAAATAAGTCCACCAATCAAGAATAACGAACCAAAGATGATCCAACCTGGTGAACGTGAATTAAGGTATTTCTCAATCCTTGTATTTAAATCCGAGATGGGTTTAACAAACAAAAACGACAAGAAATAAAATATAATCAATCCAATAAGTCCATCAAAATAGCCGTTATTTATTAAACGAACATCTGTCAATCCGGCAATATTCCACAAAATTGGAAAAACAGTAATACCTACTGCTATACCAAATAATGCAAATACTGCATTAACAATATATTTTCGCATATATAAGTATATACCTCCTAATTAAATATTTTGTTCATTGCTTCCAGAACAGTACTTACACCAACAATTTGAATTTTATTATTCTTGGTCCAATCACCCAAGTTATTCTTAGGGACAAAGATTCGTTGGAATCCAAGTTTCTCAGCTTCATTGACCCGTTGATCAATACGATTAACTCGACGTACTTCGCCAGTTAATCCGACTTCACCAACAAAACAATCTGTTGCAGGGATTCCAATATTTTTATAACTCGAAGCAATCGCCATCGCTAAAGCTAGATCAATTGCTGGTTCATCTAATTTTACACCACCAGTTGACTTCAAATAAGCGTCTTGATTTTGAAGCATTAGATTGCCACGCTTCTCCAATACTGCCATGATAACTGAAACTCGATTATGATCTAATCCCGTAGCAGTACGCTTAGCATTTCCAAAAATAGTCGGTGTAATTAATGATTGAATCTCAACCAAAATCGGACGTGTTCCTTCCATAGATACTACAACCGCTGATCCATTAGCATCTTTCAAACGTTCTTCGAGGAATATCTCTGACGGGTTAGCTACTTCAACTAATCCCTTCGTCTGCATTTCGAAGATACCAATTTCATTAGTCGATCCGAAACGATTCTTAACTGAACGTAAGATGCGATAACTGTGATGAGTATCTCCTTCAAAGTATAGAACAGTATCTACCATATGTTCCAGTATTTTAGGACCAGCAATTGCACCACCCTTGGTAACATGTCCAACAACGAATACAGTAATATTTTGCTGCTTAGCAATATTCATCAATTCCGACGTAACTTCTCTTACTTGTGAAATACTGCCGACAGCTGATGAAATCTCAGGTTCATCCATTGTCTGAATTGAATCGATGATCAAATAATCAGGATTCATATCATTGATAGTTTCTCGAATATAGCTCATGTCTGTCTGAGGATAAATGTATAAGTCATCCCCATGAACGCCTAGACGGTCGGCACGCATTTTGATCTGCGAAGCACTCTCTTCTCCAGAAACATAGAGAACCTTGCCACCGACACTTTGCAATTGACCCGCCACTTGGGTCAAAAGTGTTGATTTACCAATACCAGGATCCCCACCAATCAGGATCAATGATCCCGGGACAATGCCGCCACCAAGGACACGGTTCAATTCTGACAGATCCGTCTTAACGCGTGGTTCCCTCTCAAAAGAAACATCATTGATTTTAACCGGCTTAGTTACTAGATCACTAGTTCTTCGACTAGGTGTCGCCTTACTCGATTCAGCATGTTCTATTTCTTCAACCATTTGATTCCAAGCACCACAGTTAGGACAACGTCCTAAATATTTAGGTGAAACATAACCGCAGTTCTGACAAACAAATTTAGATTTTGATTTAGCCAATAAATTAATTCCTTTCTAGGTACATTATATTCCAGATGAACCAAATCCACCTTGACGTTTCTTCAGACCGCCTTCATCTTCATCAGTAGTTAAATATTTGATAAAGATTCCTTGGGCTAAGCGTTCGCCCTTCTTAACTGTATAATCGAACGGGAAGAAATTGATCAACTGAATAAACAGTTCTCCTTCATTTCCCGCATTGTTATAGTAATCGGCATCGACGACACCAATTCCGTTAGGAATCGATAAACCACGCTTCAAGGGATTGCTGGAACGGCTAGCAATGATCAACACTTCATCATCTTGCATATAAGCCTTAACACCAGTTGGAACTAACACGGGTTTAATATTTTTTTGAATCTCTTCCGTCTTCGATTCATCGATCTTACCTTTACCAAAAATAAATTTGATAACATTCAAGACGCCGAATTTCCACACTGATGGCACGACGAAATCCTCAGCACTCTCAATGTCATATCCAGCAGCGTTTTTAGTCTGACGAACCGGCAAGTTGATGCCTTTATCTTGATACTTTTTTACAATTTCAAAGCCACGTTTTTTTGTCAAATCGAAACTCTCCCATTATCATTAGATACTTAAAATAATAGCATTTAAAACAATATAAAACTATTGATTAGACTGACTTTCTTCTACTAATACGGTAATATTAAGGTAAATAAATAGAGAGAAGGTAGTTTATGGAAATAAAACAAGAAGACGGTCGTTTTTTTATTGAAGAAAATGAACTGGTTGGTGAAATAACATACTCACCCGTTAAAGAGGGTATTATTTCTATCGACCACACTTTTGTAAATGAAAATTATCGTGGACAAGGTATTGCTGGCAAATTATTAAACGAAGTATTGGACTACGCGGACACTAATAACTTAAAAATCGTTCCTGTCTGTTCTTATGCTAAATTTGCATTTAAAAATAAGCCAGAGATACGTTATTTATTAACCGAAAATTACCAAAAACTCTTAGAGGAGGAACGTTAGTTGAATCAAGATGAATTAAAGAAAGCCGTCGGTATTAAGTCCGTTGACTTCATTGAAAGTAACACAGTAGTTGGTCTGGGTACTGGATCCACCGTTTATTATATGATCGAGGAACTTGGTAAAAGATACCAAGCTGGTGAAATCAAAAATATCGTTGGTGTTGCAACTTCTTCACGTTCTCAAAAGCAAGCCGAAGATCTAGGTATTCCTATGAAAGACCTCAACGACGTTGATCACATCGACCTAACTATCGATGGTGCCGATCAAATCGACAAGAATTTTCAAGGTATCAAAGGTGGCGGTGCCGCACACTTGTTAGAGAAGATGGTCGCTACAAATTCACACAAGAACATCTGGATCGTTGATCAATCAAAGATGGCTGATAAATTAGGCAGTTTCCCACTACCTCTCGAGGTCATTCCTTTCGGTTGTGAAAAAACTTTTGCTGACCTCAAGGCAGAAGAGTTGCATCCGGAGTTCCGTTTGGATGACAATGGTAAACGAGTATTAACTCATAACAAGAACTATGTCATCGACTTAAAGATGGGTGAAATCAATCATCCCCATCTATTAGCTGATTGGTTAGATCACCAAGTTGGCATCGTAGCACATGGATTATTCTTAGATCTAGTAAACACAGTTATCGTCGGTTATGATGACGGTCCTAAAGTTATCAAGGATGTTCGTTAATTAAATAATCAATAAGGGAGAGATTTTATGAAGGAAATTACTTCAAAAGAACTAGAAAAATTTCAAACTGCCTTTGAACAAACTCCAGGTTCATCCGCAATCAAAAATGCTGTTGCTAACAACGGTATCTTACAATCAAGTGAAACTATTGCATCTAAAGTCGCTATGGATCCTACCTTTTCAGTTGAACTAGATACTGGATCTGTTTCTGATCAAAAGCAATCTGGATTATGCTGGGTCTTCGCTGCCCTGAATACTATGAGACATCCGATCCAAGCTAAATTCAAGATCAAAGGTTTCGAACTTTCAGAAGGATACATGCTATTCTGGGACAAATTGGAAAAATCTAATTTCTTCTACGAAAATGTTATTAATACTGCAGCCCTTCCTGTTGGTGATCGTAAAGTTGACTTCTTGATGACAACTCCTCAACAAGATGGTGGCCAATGGGACATGATCATGGCACTTGTGCAAAAGTACGGTGTCGTTCCAAAGAGTGTCATGCCTGATACTTACAGCAGAACTAAATCATCAGAATTAAATACTGTTCTTAATACTAAATTACGTAAAAATGCTATTGCATTACGTGATATGGTCAACTCTGGCAAATCAGAAGAAGACGTTGAACGTGTAAAGAATGAAATGCTAAGTGAAATCTACAAGATCTTGGTTTACACAGTCGGCGAACCACCTGCAAAATTTGACTGGGCTTACCGTGACGATGATAAGAATTATCACAAGGAAACTGGTATTACTCCACAAGAATTCTTTAAGAAATACGTTGGTTGGGACTTAGACAGTTATATCTCAACTATCAACGCACCAACTGCTGACAAACCATACAATCACGTCTACACTGTTGAAATGCTTGGTAATGTCTTGGGCGGACGTCAAGTACGTCATTTGAATCTTGAAATCAATGACTTCAAGAGCCTAGCTATCAAGCAATTGCAAGATGGTGAAGCCGTTTGGTTCGGTAGTGATGTTGGTCAAAGTTCTGATCGTAAGATTGGAATTATGGACACTAACATTTACGATGTTGCTGGCTTATTCAACACTGATCTATCAATGACCAAAGCCGAAAGACTAGATTACATTGAAAGTATGATGACACACGCCATGGTACTTACTGGTGTTGATCTAGACGAAAATGGCAAACCAACTAAGTGGAAAGTTGAAAATTCTTGGGGTGAAAAAGTCGGAACAAAGGGTTACTTCGTTATGAGTGATTCTTGGTTCGATGAATATGTTTACCAATTAGTTATCAACAAGAAATACTTAAGTGATGACCTTAAAAAGACCTTTGAAACAGAATCTAAAGAACCTAAGGTTCTTGCTCCATGGGATCCAATGGGTGCCTTAGCTTAAAATTTACTACATAAAGAGACCTAGTATTTTCAAAATAAATACTAGGTCTCTTTTAGTTATACTCAGAATATCATGTGCGTTCTGTCATGCTCTCTTTTTTTAATATCCCCAATACCCTATAATGAAAATTATAATAAAAAGGAGTTGTGCATATGAAAAATAATCAATTTGCCATTCGTCCAACTGACTTTGACACTCAAATCCAAGAATTACAAGATCTGCATTTTTTGACCTCTAATAATGAAATGATGAATAGTCCGATCGATCTATTCACAGATCTATTACAACTTAGCTTCTTAAGAGCTAAGTCAAAAGCCTCATTTGAGCAAAAATTATCAACTTATCTAGCAACACCAGATCAGGATGCGCTTGAATATCTTCAAAATAATCAAAAATTATCAGTTAAAGCCTTTTATAATATCGGTTTACAACTTTTGAAGTTCAATCCTGATGTTGACTTCTCATTCGAAGATCCACTCGCAGCAATGAAAAAAATCCAATTAAAAATTGCCGATCATAAGACTGACTACTTCGATATCGATGAATTAAAATCTGCTTGGTATTGGTTACTAGCAACCCACAATAAGGACGGACAAACTTACATCGATTCACTTGCATCTGACGGTTACTTCGTGCAATTCTATGGTGAAATTGGTGAACCATTATTCTTCAATGGTAAGTCCATGCCCGTCTTCGATCCTCACAAGTTAATTCGTGAAGTTGTCTACGTTGAGTCACCACAAGACACTGATAATGATGGCAAATTAGATTTGCTCAAAGCCGAGATCCTTCGTCCTGCTGAAACTGAAGACGGCTTAAAAGTGCCTGTGCTGTATACTGCTAGCCCTTATAATCAAGGTACCAATGATGAAACGGGCGATAAATTAATGCACGATGTCAATATTCCTTTAGAACACAAACAACCAAACAACCTATCATATGAAGATATTGAATACAAGAAACCTAAAGTAACACTTCCTAAACCAAGAACTGTCACTGCCCACGTTGAAGTAGCTGAAGAAACTTTCGCTAGAGAACAATCTTATACGCTGAATGACTACTTCTTAGCTCGAGGATTTGCGGTAGTTTACGCAGCTGGAATCGGTACTAAAGATTCAGACGGAGTAAGAACAACTGGAGATCCTGAAGAAACAACTTCTACCGTATCGATAATTGAATGGCTAGCTGGTAATCGTACCGCCTTCACTAACAAGACTGACAACATTTCCATCAAAGCTTGGTGGTCAAACAAATCGATTGCTATGACTGGCAGATCGTACCTCGGAACCTTATCCACTGCCGCTGCCACCTCTGGTGTTGAAGGTCTTAAGACCGTTATAAGTGAAGCTGCTATTTCCAGCTGGTATGACTATTACCGCGATGGCGGACTAGTCATTGCTCCAGGGGGTTTCCCCGGTGAGGATGCAGATGTTTTGGCTGAAGAAACCTTCAGTCGCAGATTACAACCTGGTGACTTCCATAAAATCAAACCGTTATGGGATAAAAAACTAAAAGAAATAACTAATGATCAAGATCGTACAACTGGAAATTACAATACATTCTGGGATGCTCGTAATTACCACAAAGATTTTAAAAACATCAAAGCTGACGTCTTAATGGTTCACGGCCTCAATGACTGGAACGTTAAGCCACGAAATGTTGAAAGACTATGGAATGGAATTCGTCATAACGGTGTTATGCAAAAAATAATCTTACATCAAGGTCAGCATATTTATATAAATGCTTTCCGTTCCATTGATTACACAGACATTATCAATCTCTGGTTGACTCATGAATTACTCGGAATCGATAATCAAGCTGAAAAAATCATCCCTGATGTGATAGTCCAGGATAATGTCACTCCTGAAACTTGGAATAGTTATTCTGACTGGAGTAACGATGAAGATGCAAAGATCAAATATGATTTATCTGGTGATAAATTAGTTACCGATGATGTTTCCTATTCAGTGTTGTCCTTTAAGGATCAACTAAGTACCGATTTATTTAACCGTTATAAGAATCATAACGATGAATGGCAAATCGATTTAACCGATCTGTCATCTCATAACATGTCTGACCATCGACTGATATTTACAACCGACAATATGGAAGAAACTATTATTGACGGCAAAACAATCGTCAATCTTAAAGTTGCTTCTAATCAAAATCTTGGTATGTTGAGCTTCCAGTTGATAGACTATGGTAAATCTAAGCGTTTCAAAGTTTCGCCTACCTTACTGGCTCACAATGGATTAGCTGAAACTTATGATTGGCGCGAAGATGACCTCCGTGAATTCACCCTTGGACAAGAGACAAATTCCAAGATGATAACTAAAGGTCACATAAACTTGCAAAATCGAGAAAATGCGTATAAAGTAAGCAGCCTTGAGCCAAATACTTTTTATCCAATTTCCGTTGAATTACAGCCTACATTCTATCGTCTTCCTAAGGGACATAAATTGGGCTTGATCATCTATGCAACAGACTTTGGAATGACTGTCCGTGGTAATCAAGATATTGAATACTCAATTCAAACTGGCGAGTCTAATATTTTAGTTCCAATTCATAAAGACTAAATATTTTAAACCAAAAAGAGGTTTTAACATTAGTATCAAGGTTGCTCAACTAGACCAAAATTAAAAGGTTCCATGCAGCCATTTCTAATGTTATAATCGCCGTTGAACTGTTTAATTTGGAGATTATTTATAATGGAAAAAAATCAATTAAATTCACTAAAAAGTAATCCCCATTCAAAAATGAGTCTTGCGGGATTCTTAATTGCTTTAGGAATCGTGTATGGGGATATCGGTACATCACCTCTGTACGTTATGCACTCATTGATGGTGGGAAACGGTGGACTTGATAAAATGTCTACTGACTTTATTTTGGGTAGTGTATCTTTAATATTTTGGACACTTACTTTGGTCACAACAATCAAGTATGTCTTAATTGCTTTGCGTGCTGATAACCGTGGTGAAGGTGGTATCTTTGCCTTGTATACACTGGTTAGAAAGCGTGCCAAGTGGCTGCTTATCCCAGCCATGATCGGTGGTGCGACCTTCTTAGCCGATGGTATGATGACACCTGCGGTTACTGTTACTGCGGCAATTGAAGGTCTTAAGGGAATCAAGTTCAATAACAATGTGCTGATCACTAATCAGACACAAGTTATTATCATTACTTTGATCATCCTCTCGACGTTGTTCTTCATTCAAAGATTCGGTACTCAATTGATCGGTCGCGCCTTTGGCCCAATCATGTTAGTTTGGTTCGCATTCCTTGGACTAATGGGGATCTATAACATTTCCTTTGACTGGACTATCATACGTGCTTTGAATCCTTACTATGCTTTTGAACTATTACGTAGTCCAATGAATATCCGTGGTATCTTCATTCTCGGTAGTATCTTCCTAGCTACGACTGGTGCTGAAGCACTGTACTCAGATATGGGACACGTTGGACGTCCTAATATTTATACCAGTTGGCCATTTGTTAAAATTTGCCTACTACTGAGTTATTTAGGTCAAGCTACATGGCTATTACGTCTCAAAGACAATGCGGCTCTACAACAAATGGGTTCAGCCATGAATCCGTTCTATCAATCAATGCCGGCAAACTTAAGATTATTCGGAATTTTATTGTCAGCATTCGCCGCCATCATTGCCTCACAAGCTTTGATCTCTGGTTCATATACGTTAGTATCTGAAGCAACTAAATTACGGATTTTCCCACGTTTGAAGACTTATTATCCTACAAACTTTAAGGGACAATTATATATTCCAACTGTTAACTCGATTATCTGGGTAGTTTGTCTATTCATCGTTATCTTCTTCAAGACTTCTGAAAACATGTCAAATGCTTATGGTCTTGAAATCACGATCACAATGTTGATGACAACTATCTTGCTCCATCAATGGCTATTAATGAAACGTGTCAACCGATTATTCACGACCGTTATTATTAGTTTCTTCTTCATAATCGAAAGTATCTTCTTCGTTACAAACAGTAGCAAGTTCATTCACGGTGCCTACATCACAATGGCTATCGCTGCTATTCTTATCAGCGTTATGTTCATCTGGAGATATGGTGACCGACTGATGGACGATAATACCTTTAGAAGTCATTTTGCATCGCTATTGGCATTTAAGCATCAATTGAATGACTTGAGAAAAGATCCAAGTTACCCACTCTATACAACTAACTTGGTCTATCTAACAAAGGTTCATGACGGTTATCGTATCAAGAAAAATATCTTATATTCAATTCTGGATAAACGACCGAAACGGGCTGAAGTATATTGGTTCGTTACTGTAAACGTTACTGATGAGCCATATACTGCCGCTTATTCAGTTGAAACATTCGATACCGACTATATGGTCAGCGTTCAATTATACTTAGGTTTCCGTGTTGATCAAAAGGTTAACGTCTATCTACGACAAGTCGTCAATGATATGATGTCAAACGGCGAGATCAAACCACAACCTCAGAAATATACAACTATCCCCGATCGCCAAGTTGGTGACTTCTCATTTGTACTTATCAAAGAAGTTCTCTCGCCTGACACTAAGATCAGTGGAATTAAGAAGAGCATCATTCATGCTCGTTTAGCATTACAAAAATTCATTTCACCTGCTAACTGGTTCGGACTGTCATACAGTGATGTTATGGAAGAACGAGTTCCTCTCGTTCTAGGTAAGGTTTCTATGAACCGTCTTCGTCTGGTTCGTAAAGATCGTTCCGCATTACAAGATATCCCAATTGATCAACCAATTGACGATGATGATGACGAATAACAAAAGAGCTGATTTCCGTTTGGAAATCAGCTCTTTTTATTTGCGATTTGTTTTGATGATTCTCAATTTTGAATCCATTTCATAGACCAATGGGATTCCATTGGCAACTTCAACCCCATCAATATCGGTATCACTAACATCTTCCAAGTACTTGATCAATGCTCTGATAGTACTGCCATGTGCTACGATCAATTGATTCTTGCCATCAAGCAATTGAGGAGCAATAGTATCCAGGTAATAAGGTATGATACGCTTGTATGCCTGAAATAGGCTCTCTGAAACCGGCATTACTCGTGGATCTAGATACTTGTAAGGTCCTACTGAAGGATCTGGCTTAGCCAACTTAGGCGGCATTGTATAGTAACTACGACGCCACAATCTAACTTGTTCAACCCCATATTCCTTCCTAGTCTCATCCTTATTCTGTCCTCTTAATGCACCATAGTGACGTTCATTTAATCTCCAAGATTTGATAATCGGAACATAATTGATATCCAGATCATCTTGAATAATATAAGCAGTCATAATCGCCCGCTTTAATACCGAAGTATGAACACATTGAATGTCCATATTCTGAATCTGTGCGGCAGCCTCATGTGCTTGTTCAATTCCCTTTTTTGTTAAATCAACATCGTTCCAGCCAGTGTAATCGTTAGTCGCATTAGCTGTGCTTTGTCCATGTCTTACCATGATAAGTTTTACCATATTCCGACATTACCAACTTTCTTGCAATATTCCCTACTAATATTATCACAAAAAATGAATGAAAATCTCGTATTGATTTTCATTCATTTTTTATTTATAAATTTAATCGATCATTGGTTCATCCAGTCCTCGTGTACATTCAGCTTGTAAGGTAACGTGAGAAATATCAAATTTTTCTTTCAACAACTTATCCACCTGATCGTAAACAAGTTCTAGTTGATCCATGTTGCATTTCTTTCGAACATTAATATGTGCATCGAGAATGATAAAATTCTCATCGATCATCCAGACGTGTACATGATGGATACCTACAACATCAGGTACAGTCAGTACAACCTTTTTAACAGCCTCTAAATCGATCTCAGGACTAGCTTCCATCAAAATATTGATAGTTTCCTTAACAACGTCAAAAGCTTCTTTAAGAAGCCATATAGCGATAATAATCGTTATTGCCGGATCGACCCAGTTCCAATTAAACAATGTGACAAAAATCGAGGCTACAAAAACACCGACTGACGACAATGTATCAGATAGCATGTGTAAAAACGTTGCCTTGATATTTAAATTGTTTTTTGATCCAGACCACAGTGCCAACATAGATATCAAATTAGCCAACAATCCGATAATCGAAATTATCATCATCAACGTCCCGTTGATATGTTGAGGAGTTTGAAATCTTCGGATCGACTCAATGATCATCATGACCGTAATAACCATTAGAACACTCGAATTAACGAAGGCCGCCAATATTTCAGCACGTTTGTAACCAAATGTTTTTTCAGAATTATTGTGACGACGACCAATGACATTAGCTACATACGAAATAACGATCGAAATGGAATCTTCCAGGTTGTGTATTGCATCAGATAGCAGTCCCAAGCTTCCTGAGATAATACCACCGAGGAATTCCGCAACAGTAATTATTAAGTTCAATGTAGTGACAGCTAAGAATCTTTTTCCAGTGATTTTTGTATGATCCATGGCATCACTTCCTTTTGCCTACATCTTACCATTTTCAAAAAAAATGCAAAAAAAATAAGCCGATCTGACACTCGACTTACTATATATTCAAATGTTTTCCTTACTTAGTCACAGCTGGCTTAGCTACAACTTTGATTGGATGAGCTACATCAATAATATCAGAGAATCTGTTAGTAACATAATCTCTCATACTGTCACTGGCTTCTCTCTTAGAAACGTTGTGACAAATGCGCTTCTTAGCAATACGTTGGCCTGTCTTATCTAAGAATTTGCATGTTACTTCATAATCGCCATGATTACCAAAAAACAACATCATTGTGACCCCCTTTTATAAAATGATAAACACCCCTGATGTTTCGACCAGATATTTATACCACTTTCTAGAGGACGATACAACACCTTTTGCTCAAATTCTTTTAAAAATAATTTTTGAGTGATAGTTCTTATTTTCCCTAAAAAAAAATATGATATTATTGTTATTAATAGTAAATCGTTTACTTAAATGTGTTTAGTTATTTTAGATACGTATCTTAGGGAGAAAATAATGGATAGACGTACTAATAGGGAAAATCGTAATAAACGTAGTAACAATACACCGAGCAGATCTCAACGTAACGTACAACAACGTGAACAATCACGCAGTAACAATATAACCGGCTCCAGCCGGGCTGCTCGGGGTGCAAAACGCCGTCAAAACATGCCGTTTTATCAGAAAAACTCATTTATTATTTCAATGATCATCGCTGCCATCGTAGTCATTGCTGCAGGTGTCATCATCTGGCGTGTCAATGCTTCCAAGAAGACTACTAGTGAACCAAACAACATTGAAAAAGTGCAATCTAGTAAGAAAAAGACGCCCAAAAAGGCTGCTAAAAAGAAAAAAGCTGAAAAACAAGAAGCACAGAAAGCAAAAAATGAAACAAACGATACTAACAATAACGAACAAAAGAATGATTCCAAGGACGATTCAATCAATAATGCTGGTACATATAACAAATTAAGTTATGATACCGATTGGTTTACTTTCAAATTATCCAACGATGTTAAGTTAGTAAAAAACGCTAATGGCGAAGCTTCACTACTAGTTAAATACAATTACACTAACAAGACTCAAACAGCTCAGGTACCACAACAAGTTCAAGCCAATTACATCATCTTGAAGCAAGACGACAAGCAACTAGAACCTACCTCTGCTACTGGTGATTACGCCGACTTGATCAATGCAACTAATACGCAACAAGTTCAACCTGGTAAGAGTTTCGACGGTGCTTTATTGGTCAAAGTCGATAACACTGACTCAGATGTGAACATGTACTTCAGAAATATCAAAACTAACGATTTGATGGATACTATGCAGCCATTTAAATTGAAATAATAATTGTTTGTGGGTGTTGTTGTTGCCGCTGAGGGTGGACAACAATTCCATCTGCCGTGGACCGGTCTCAGTCTTCGTCTTCGACCTCGCTTGGAAGCCTGTAGTCTTCCAAGTCGTCCAGTGTTCTAAGCGATAAATCGCTAGGAACACTTTTACGGCGGATTCCATTGTTGTCCGCCCTCAGCTAAATCCGTATTATTACTAGTAAACTAGTAACTACTTTGCATTAAATCATATTTTATAAATAATCATAAAGAGCCGCAAATCACGATAAATGGATAAATAATACTATCCAAATCACTGTGATTTGCGGCTTTTTTTAACAATCTAATATATTATTCAGCTGGAAGTTAGCAGTAATGGAATCCGTGGTAAAAATGGTGTTAATACGGTGGTATTCCATATTTACAGCACTGGACGTCTTTCTTGATTTGTGGTTTATGCAAACGGCTCAAATTGTTCCTGTCACAGATGGAATTACTGCTGAACCGAAGCGACATCCAGAAACATCCTAATCAATCCTAATAAGACTCTATCATCAACCCCTTAGTCTGCTTACGAGCAATAACTATCGTTAAAATCAACCACACTATGCAAACAATCAAAGACAACATCGAGAATTGCATCTTTGCTGCCTCTCTAAGCGTACTTGGTGATAATAATGGGAATACGTCCTTAAGCATATGCAAAGCCACTACAAGTAGCAAATTATTCGTTTTAACGTAGATGGCACCCAGGAGCAGTCCGAAGGAAATGGCAAAAATAACTTGGATAGATACATAACCAAAAGAAATACTCTTAAGATTGATCAGATGCATTAGCCCAAACAAGATACTTGAACCGATCACGGCTTTGTAAGCATTGCCTCTGAACTGTTTCAAGAACAATGGTATCAACAGTCCTCTGAAGCAAAACTCTTCCGCTAAACCGACTAATATCGTCATTAACACGATTTCAAATTGAAATGTCATATCTCTTACAAAAAACATTGCAAAACTTGAGTATGCAACAAAAATGATCGTCGGTAAAGCTGTACTAAATTGATCAAAGAGTCTATCTGAATTGAACCAATGAATTTTTTGATGGAACCATAAATAATTCAAAAAATAAGCCGCTAAAAATACTAAGAGATCAGCTAATCCTTGCTTGATATTTGATGATAATCGCGTTGGAATAACCCACACTGCGGCATATAACATGACCGGGAAGATCAGCCACACTGCAAATATTTTCAGAGGCAAAGATTTTATAATTTTCATTATACCTATCGCCACTTTCTCTTTTTTGACTAATCTTAACATTTTTAATTATTTTTAAAAATAACTTGACATGGAACGCGTTCGATATAGTATTCTATAAATGTCGAAAGATAGTGGTCGTTACCACTATCTTTCGGTACCTCCCATTAATTATCTTTAATTCTTCTTGAAAGTACTCACCCTTCAATGATTCTTTCAAGTCGGTCATGAAAATGATCATAAAATAAATATATAAAATAATAGACGCCTATCGGTGTCTATTCAGACTGAAGACAAACTAGATTTATCGATAAGTAAATCATAAGTTTGTCTTCTTTTTTGTCTCGGATAATAAAAAAGTAAGGATATTCTCTTCGTTTAACTGACTACATTTACTAACTTCTCGATGTTCAGACACGCGAAAGTTGCGCGGTGTTAAAAGAGTATCTGTTATCTGAAATATTTTCATTTTTGTATCCGTCGACAAATTTGTATTTAAATAATATCGAAGAAAGATATTAAAACTATATAATTAATGTAACAATTATGTAATTTTAGAAAGTGAGTAACTATATGATGCCAATAATTACGATGAACGATGTCACAAAACGTACTGATGATAAAATAGAACTCAAAAACTTCACTCTAGATATCGATGATAAATCTAAGATCGGTATCAAAATATCATCAGCTGCCACAAAAACATTATTTGAATTAATTAAAGGGAATATCCCTATATCCAGCGGATCAATTACCAGAAGTAAAAAATTAATTGTTTCTGAATTGAGTGATGATGGTTTGTATGAATCACTTACAGTAAAAAAATATATCAAACTGTTCCAAAGAATTTCTAACGTTGACATATCGCTTGCAGATTACCTGCAAGAATTTTCAATTGAAGATATTTGGAATAAAAAAATTAAATACTTATCGAATAATCAGCGAAAGCGAATAAGTCTATTTCGTATGTTTGTTGCCTCTCCAATTCTTATATTAATTGAAAGTCCTCTGACCAATCTTAATGATGAAGGAATTGAGCTATATTTAAAATCAGTCGATTTTGTTAGAAAATCAGGAATAACGATTATGTTTACGTCCAACTATATGGAAGAACTATTGCTTTTGAGTGATGACGTTTATCGTTATAACGTACAAAGTGGCCTTGAAAAAACCGATATTGCTGAAACAAGTGATAATAATGCTGATGATGTTAATATCAATAAGTTCAAACCTAGAAATGTATTTAAAATAGCTTGTAAGATGGCTGATAAAACAATATTCTTCAGTCCTGATGAAATAGATTTCATTGAAAGTATCAATTCTGTCAGTAACATTCGGATTGGTGACGAATATTATCCTTCTGCACTAACAATGAATGATTTAGAACAAAAATTAACACGCTTCGGATTCTATCGTTGCCATCGTTCCTACTTGGTCAACCTACAAAGAATATCTGAACTTATTAGTTATTCTCGGAATAGCTACACACTGATATTAAAGGGACCAGGCAAAGAAAAGCTTCCGTTGTCACGAACCAAGGTGGAAGAACTTCGTAAATTAATTGAGTCATAACGGTAAAAACAATGTACAACTCAGAGATTACCTGACACAGTTGGGCAATTTTTTAATACATACACCATCTTTTCTCCTAATATAAATCACATAAAACGTAAAGGAGAAATCAATGACACAATCCAATATTATAAATGTTCAACACATATCTAAACAATTTAAAGATCAAAAAGCTTTGAGAGATCTAAATTTCACCATTAAAGCTGGAGAAATTTTTGGATTTCTAGGACCTTCAGGAGCTGGAAAAACCACTACTATAAAAATTCTTACGGGACAAATGAAACAAAGTTCTGGTTTCGCATCAGTTCTTAATGTTTCCACAGACAAAATAAACGAAAACATCTACGAACAAATAGGCATCGTTACACATAATAGTGGTTTATATGACAAATTATCAGTATACAAAAATTTAGAAATATTCAGTAAACTATTAAATGTTCAGACTTCTAAAATTGATGAAACTCTCAAAAAAGTTGGATTATTTGAAGATAGAAAAAAGAATGCGGGCAAATTATCTCAGGGAATGCGTCAAAGACTGGTTTTAGCACGTGCGGTTCTCCATAGTCCTAAAGTACTTTTTCTAGATGAACCAACCAGTGGCTTAGATCCTAGTACTCAAGTAGAAATTCATAGACTGATTAGAGAATTGAGAGATAAAGGAACGGCAATTTTTTTAACTACCCACAATATGGAAGAAGCAGAAAAACTTTGTGACCACTTAGCATTATTAAATGACGGCAAAATTGTTGAAACAGGAACTCCTCAAGAAATACGACTAAATCACAACAAGAAAAAACGCTATAAAATTTTATTGAAAAATAATGAAGAACTGGTTTTATCACAATCTGAAGAAACTGTGCAAAAGATAAATTGGTGGATGACTAGCAATGAATTAGTAACTATTCATTCATGTGAACCAACATTGGAAACCGTCTTTTTAGAAGTCACTGGGAGGAACCTAATTTGAACTTATCGCTTAGAAAAATAAATGCTATTTTACAATTGAAATTACAATCAATCATCACCAATGTATCTATTATGGTTGCACCATTACTGGCCATTGGATTCGTTCTTATAATGAAAATATCGATGCCTAAGGCGGTTATGACTGGAGCTTTTTTACTAGGATTTGGAGTATTATTCAATGCAATAATGGGTGGAATTATGATGGGGAGCTATCCATTGGCCGAAGAAAAGGAAAAGAACACATTGAGAGTTCTGATGACGTCATCAGTCAATGGTACCGAATTTGTAATCGGTAGTATTATTCCATCAATTCTTATAATAATTATCGTAAACATTATTTTGGTACCAGTCGCTGGGATTCCTATGAATAAAATTGATTGGCCAATATACATGATTTACACAACTTTATGCGGATTAATCAGTATCTTGATCGGTTACATAATCGGTATATATTCAAAAAACCAAATGCAGGCTGGTAATATCAGTATGCCAATTCTTTTGACATTTACTATGACGCCGATGTTTCAGATGATCAACAAAACTGTTGCGCAAATCACTTCATTCACATATTCAGGAACATTCATTAATTTTATAAATGATATGCTGACAAAAACTTATTCTCCAAACTTCAAAGATATAGCAGTTCTAACAGTATGGACAATTTTAAGCATTTTGATTTTTATCTACGCTTATACTAAGCACGGTCTGGATTCTGAATAAACACATAACTATATGCAATTTTTAAAAGATATATATAACATATTGGTTTTCTTGGTATAATCGTTCCAGTCGCACTAACTTACGTTTTAGGTATGAAAGAGAGTCCTTTTATTAGCATTATCTTTGCCGCAACCTCTGTTCCCATCTCAGTTGAGGTATTAAAATAATTATTAAAAATGGCCTCCAATTTTGAAATTGGAAGCCATCAGACTGAATAGACGCCAAATTGGCGTCTATTTATTTTTTTTAGTAAAAATATTTTTTAAACTACGACTAAGCACTTGAAAGAATCCTAGAGATTGTACTATGTCATTGGGATCAATGTATTTACGAATTGTTCGCAAAGCTTTCTTAGGATCTTTAGATGAAAATGTAAAGAGACCATTCTTCTTAGTTCTAAAGGCATAACGAGGTATCCACTTACCCTTAAAGATAACTGAAACGATCACTTTATCTACCTCATTCCAAGGAATTTGAATAAAGTTCTTCTTATCGCGATCGCTATAAAATTCAAATCCCTTATCACCAATCATGATCTTGCCATATTCTGACAAGCCCATATGTGAAGTTCCGTCAATTACAAGATCAGCCTTCGTGTTGATCGATTGGACCATCTAATCCACTCCATTCTCTGATATAAATAATTATTAACATTATACAACTAAAAAAGGATGAACCCATAAGAGTCCATCCAAAAGGAGCCAAATGCTCAATTAAATTATTACATAACGTGAACAACATGTAGAAGAACACCGACTACGAATAGTCCAAGAATAATAACGATAGGTGAAACTTTCTTCTTTAGTAACCACATGCAGAACAATGTTAGAAGCAAAGCAGCCAAACCTGGTACCAATTGATCCAAGTTATCTTGCAATGTTGTAACTTTGTGAGCTGTCAATGATAGACCAGCTTTTTGTTGAATAAGAGCTTCCTTAATACCTTGTGCGCCTGCTGGAAGATGTGCCCAATCAATATAAGCACCCTTGTCAAGTTTAACTGTTGAAACAGTAGGTGTGAACTTAACAACAACCCAACGGTTGATCAAGGACCCTAGGATAAACATACCTAGAATTGAAGCACCTTTAGTAATGTCTTGTAGAACACCACCAGACATATCTTCTGTGATAGCAGAACCAGCTTTGTAACCTAGTTCTTGTGTATACCACATGAATCCCATACGAATTGCATTCCATACTACGAAGTAAATGATTGGTCCTAAGATACTACCTGTCATAGCAAGTGAAGCAGCTAGGGCACCAACGATAGGCTTAACAGTGAACCAGAACACAGGGTCACCAATACCGGCCAAAGGACCCATCATACCAACTTTAACACCTTGGATAGCAACGTCGTCAATAGGAGCACCATTGGCACGTTCCTCTTCAAGAGCCATAGTAACACCTAAAATAGGTGAGGCTAAGTATGGGTGAGTATTAAAGAATTCCAAGTGACGTTTCAATGCTGAAGCGCGGTCTTCTTTAGTTGTATATAATTTTTTAAGTGCTGGGATCAATGAATATGCCCAGCCACCGTTTTGCATACGTTCGTAGTTCCATGAACCTTGGATGAAAGTTGAACGCCACCAAACGGAGATTCGATCTTTTTTAGATAACTTTAATTCTTCTGCCATTTTTATTCTTCCTCCGTCCTAGTAATTATCGATTATGTCGCCAACTGGATCACCGGTGTTTGAACCGCCACCGCCGTTGTTTGAACCACCGCTCTTTGAAAGAGTTAGGTAAATCAAGGCAAGTGAGATACCGATAGTACCAAGTGCGATAAGTGTAAGATCTGTAACTGTAGCTAGAACGAAACCAATTGCGAAGAATGGCCATACTTCCTTAGAAGCCATCATGTTGATAACCATTGCATAACCAACAGCAACAACCATACCACCACCGACGGCAAGACCATCAGTTAACCATGTAGGCATTGCTTGTAGCATTCCTCTAACGGGACCAGCACCAACAGCAAGAATCAATGCTGCAGGGATAGCGATACGAATACCTTGTAAACAAATAGCAATAATTTGCCACATTTCAATCTTTCTAAAACTACCTTCTTCAGCAGCCTTATCCATGATATGAACAATACCAGTTGTGATTGTACGAACGATGATTGTTAGTAACAAACCAGCAACGGCAAGTGGAACAGCGATAGCAATAGCTGATGTAACACCAGCCTTACCTTCGCCACCAAGAACCAAAATAATTGCAGAAGCAACAGATGCCAAAGCAGCATCAGGAGCAACGGCAGCACCGATATTAGCCCAACCTAAAGCGATCATTTGTAATGAACCACCTAGGATCAAGCAAGGTACTAAATTACCTGTAACTAAGCCGATTAAAGTACATGCAATAACTGGTTGATGGAAATGGAATTCATCAAGAATACCTTCCATACCAGCTAGGAATGATACTAGAACGACTAATACAATTTGAATAGCATTTAATTGCATAAGTATTAACCCTCCATAAAATATCTAAAAATTATTTATTCTTATTTAATTCTTCTTGAGCTTTATTTAAGATTGCATCCATATTGTCCTTTGAATCTGTTGGGACTTTACGAACGTCAAACTTAACACCCTTATCCTCAAGCTTCTTGAACGTGTCAATGTCATTTTGGTCGAAAGCCAAAACCTTGTTAGGTTGAACTTTACCAACTGAATGAGCCATTGAACCAACGTTAAGTTCTTTAAGTGGAACTCCACCTTCGATAGCACGTAATGCATCTTGTGGTGTTTCGAATAATAGCAATGCACGTTGACCACCAAAGTGCTTGTCGTCTTTTGCTAATTTGATCATTTGGTCAACTGGAACAACGTGAGCCTTAACACCAACTGGTGCAGCTTGTTGAATCAATTGAGTACGTAGATCATCTTTAGCAACAGCGTCAGATACAACGATGATACGTGTAGGTGATACTGATTTTGACCAAGCAGTAGCAACTTGTCCGTGAAGTAAACGTGAATCGATACGTGCTAAGACGTAATCGAATGATCCAGGTCTACCAGCATTAGCAGAGTTGTCAGCAGGTGCAGCAGCCTTTGCTTCTTCTTTAGGTTGAAGAGCTTCTGGACGAACCTTAACCCCTTCTTTTGCTGTTTCAATGATATGTGCGGCAATTTCTTGTGCACTTTCCATTGATAGACGTGAAGCATATGCTTCGATCAACATTGGTAAGTTCAAGCCGGCGACGATTGCCCACTTGTCCTTATGTGCTTCAAACAAGCCATTAACTTGATTGAAAGGTGTACCACCCCAAAGATCGACTAGGAACAAGACTTGGTCTTGATCTTTAAAAGTTGCAATAGCTTCTTCAAGCTTTGCTTTTAAGTCATCAGGTCCCATATCAGGCATCAATGTAACGGCTTGAACATCTTCTTGTTCACCGAAAATCATTGAACCGGATTGTTTGATACCCTTGGCGAATTCACCATGACTAGCAATGATAATCCCTACCATCTTTAATCCTCCTTATATAAATTGTATATGTATTAAAGCGCTTACATAAGCTACCTTATGGTAACTCCAACACAAAAATAAAAATGAATTATTTCATAATTAAAACGCTTTAATGAGCTCACCCTTCATGTGAACCCTTTCATAATATCATTTTTTCAGAAAAAAAACACCACTTTAAACAAAAAAATTCAATTGGCACACAAATTGCTAATTGATTAAACAAAAAATATTCGGTTTTTGGAGTTACATTTGAATTATTTATAGGTTCCAAACCGCGATAAATCAAGCATATCATCCTTTGTAGAACCGGTATGCACCAAAGTTTGTTAATGTTCGGTTAAAACAATAGCGTACATTAAGAAAAATTGAAAAGACAGATATTCAAACATTCTTTCATATTTTTGTTCAAATTATTAAGAATTTATTTATTTTTGCATAAGATCATCATCATGAATAGATTTCTAAATCAGATTTTCAATTTGTTTATCGGTTTAAATGCTGTTATATCGCGGTTATACCAAAAAAATCATTTTTCACAATTGGTAACTACCATTTATTTTCCTGAAAGTGGTAACTACCTGTTAAAAATATATCCTACAAATTATTATTATCAAGTTCAATTAATACCAAATCAAAATAATTCGATGATCGCATACTTTTTGTTCAATAAAAATAGGTCCAGCATTTACGAATAAATGCTGGACCTATTTGATTATCTTTTGTAACACTTTTATTCAGCTAATGGTTTCATTGTTACTAGCTTGCCTGTTAAGCCTACTTTAACACCAATAGCAATTTTGTCTTTTCTACTTGGATCAACAACTTGGAACTTATTCTTCTTAACAATACGAGGATTGTTGCTCTTGAAGTCTGAAGGTAATTCTTGGTTTGTACCAGCAATCAACATAACGATAAACTTGAAACCTGAATCGTGTACTTTGATTGGAGCATAGTGAAGTGTATCACTGTAAAATTCAACGACTGTACCTGCTGGAACAAAGAAAATTTGTCCATCTTCACTTGGGCTGTACAATCCCTTAGTATCTAATACTTGGCGTTTACCTAAAACCATGATGACGTCAGTTTGGAAGATATTTAGTTCACTTCCTTGATGATATTCAATTGCTGTAAAACTTGTTGATTGTCCTGTACACTCACCAGCTTCAATTGGCATACCAGCAAAAACATCTGTACCGATCTCTTGAATAGTAGGAATTGCTTCAAGATCAGGATTAGAAGGCACATAAGTATTACCTGGACTGGAGATTTTAACTTTATCATTCATAAAGTCATTGATTTCACTAATATCGTAATCATTATAAACGGTTCCGTACTTCTTAAAATCAGGATCATCGATCGTTAATATTTTATAATCTGGATTTAATTTTTGAAAATCTTCGTATGTACTCATTAAACGCATTCCCCTTTTACTGTTTGTTGTTGTTTATTTCAAACATAATCTAACATTTGAAAACGTTTTAGTCAAGTCTAATTTGAGTATATCAATTAATTGTAAAAGGGTTATAAACACTGATATATCAACACTATTTAGCGTTCAGTGCTGCCATTGTAATGTAATTATATGGCTGATTGAAATGTGGTAGGAAGAAAATATCCAACAACTTAAGTTGATCGATCGTCACCTTTTGTTCTATTGCCAGTGAGAACATGTGTATTCCCATTGAAATATCGGCAGTTGAACACATTTGAGCACCTAAAACTCGACGATTGTCAGCATCATAGACGATACGCAATTTAACTTCTGCGTTTTCCTTCATAAATCCTGGTTTTTGTAGATCTTCAAAATCCGTATGTAAGACCTTAAAGCCATTTTTCTCAGCTGCCGCCACTGATATTCCTGTTGACACCATGTTCAAGCCAAAGATAGAGATACCATTTGAACCTTGAACACCAGTAGCATCGAGCTTGGTTCCACCGACATTGTGTCCAGCTACGATTCCTGAACGAACAGCATTAGTCGCTAGTGCAATGTAGGTCGTCTTTTCTAATGCGTTGGAGTAAATAGTTGCACAATCACCAACAGCATAAACTGACGGGTCAGATGTCTGTTGATGGTTATCAACAAAGTAAGCACCGTTACGGAACAACTCCAAATGATCTTTACCAAGATAATTGTTTGGCAAGAATCCAATAGCATTGATTACTAAATCAACTGGGTATTCACCCTTGTTAGTAACAACGGCTTCGACCTTCTCAGTTCCTTTATATTCTTGAGCACGCTCACCAAAATGGACATCTATCCCATGTTCAATCAAATTCTCGTCCATCTTATCAGTGAATTCTTTGTCATAATAACTCGACAACGAACGATCGGCTGTATCGAACAATAGAACCTTTTTGTTACGACGTTTGATGGCTTCAGCTATCTCGACGCCGATATACCCTGCACCAATAACAGCAACATTACGAATATTGGATTGTTCCAGTAATTTATCGACCACTTGACCATCTTGGAATAACTTGAGGAAGTGAATGTTATCTAAATCAGCTCCAGGAATATTGGGTTTGATTGGAACAGAACCAGTTGCCAGAATCAACTTGTCGTATTTTTCAACGAATGATCTGCCATCAAGTGTGTTGCAATAGACTTTTTTAGTGAAGAAATCGATTTTTGAAACGGATGTCTCTAAATAAATCTTGGCTCCCTTAGCTTCAAAATCTTCCTTCTTGGTATAAAACAGTTTTTCATACGAGTCGATCTGACGTCCGACCCAGAGCGCTGTTCCACATCCTAAATAACTTAGATTACTATTTTGATCGATCATCGTTACTTCTTGATCTGGATAATTGTCTAACAAAGTATTTGCGGCAGCGATGCCGGCGTGATTTGAACCAATTATGATTGTTTTCATTTTTTCACCTGCTTAATTCATCGATAATTAAGTTAAGAAAAAAGAAGCTGAACCATCTACGAATGATATCCGGTCAGCTTCTTAATTTGAATTTTTAAATTAGTCTTCTGTAACTGCTGCGTTTGTGTGTGGCAAAATTGATTCTACTTCTGCGTGTGGACGAGGAATTACGTGAACTGATAGTAATTCTCCAACACGTTGTGCAGCTGCTGCTCCGGCATCTGTAGCTGCTTTAACGGCACCAACATCTCCACGAACCATAACTGTGACGATACCACCGCCAACTCTTTCTTTACCTACAAGTGTTACGTTAGCAGCCTTTACCATAGAATCCGCTGCTTCAATTGAACCGATTAATCCTTTAGTTTCGATCATACCTAATGCATCTGATTTCATTTTTTATTCCTCCTAATTTTCACTCTTAATAATTTTGATTTTTGTACCTGGTGTAACTCCTAGTGCATTGGCTTCTTCAGTATCTATATGTACTTCTAAGCCAGAATTCGCTTTAGCACGAATAATAACATCTGTTAATGTACCGCCTCTTGGACCATCAAACTTGATAGCAACTGATTCGCCATTTGTAACACCGAATCTAGCTGCTTCTTCTGGAAGCATGTGAATGTGACGTTTGGCCACGATCACACCTTCGGGAATTTCAAGTGAACCTTTAGGTCCAATGATTGTGATCCCTGGAGTTCCACTCAAGTCGCCTGACAGACGGAGAACTCCTTTAACTCCAAGTTTGAATGAGTCTCCTTGTAGGATCTCTACTTGAGTTTGGGGACGAACTGGACCTAAGATTCTCACTTTATTGATCATCCCTTTAGGTCCACAGATCATAACGCATTCTTTACTTGCGTATTGACCTGGTTGAGACAAGTCTTTCAACTTAGTAAGTTGAAAGCCTGTTCCAAAAAGCTTATCTAATGCATCTTGAGAAAGGTGAATGTGTCTATTTGAAATTCCTACTGGAATTGTTTGATCATTAGATGCCGTTGTTGTAGTTGCTGCTGAATTAGTTATCTTAGCAGCATTGCTACTACTTGGGCTTAATTTCTCAAGAAGCGTACCTAATAATTCTTCATAATCTTCCATTATTACCCACCTTTCCTTAAGCATTCATTTGTGATAATACTTTGCGAACTACATCTGACAATTGTTTCAAATCATCATCTGAGAAGTCCTTCTTAGCAGTTGCTGGTTGTGATGCCGGAGCTGTTTGACAGCTTGAACCTTCACAATCTTCATCTGCTCCAAAACTATCAACTAATTCTGGATGGTTGAATGACTTATCGTCTTCTACCAATGTTGTTACATCTTTTAATCCATATGCTACTTCTTTGATATTAAGAAGATGTTTAGGACTAACATTCTCTGATACAGAGCTTCCACCATAAGTACCACATCCTAGTGTGAAGGCAATTGGCAAGCCAGTACTGATACCTGTACCACCTTGACTACCACCAGTGTTTACAAGGATACGTGATGCTGGTTTAGCGGCAAACTTCAAGACCATATCGCGGTTATTAGTATGAATACTCATTGTATGACCAATACCATTTTGTAATAGGTCGATACTTAAATGACAAGCTTCTTCCCAATCCTTAACTACGTAGAATCCAAGAACAGTTGTAAGTTTTTCGTATGAAAGTGGATAACCTTCACCAACTCCGCCTTGCTCCCCGATCAACAATGTTGCTGTTGATGGAACAGTGAAGCCAGCTGCGTTAGCAATAACTTGTGGAGTACGTCCAACGAATTTAGCATTCATTGCGTGTCCACCGTTCTTGAAGAGAACTTTAGTAGCCATCTTTGTTTCTTCAGGTGACATGAAGTAAGCACCCTTAGCTTTCAATTCACTGATAACTTCAGCTTTATTGGCTTCTTCACAGATGATCGATTGTTCTGAAGCACAAATTGTTCCGTTATCAAAAGTCTTACTTGCAACGATTTTGGCAACTGCATCTTTAACGTTAGCGCTACGTTCGATGTAAGCTGGTGAATTACCAGCACCAACACCGATGGCTGGTTTACCAGAACTATATGCGGCTTTAACCATACCAGGACCACCTGTGGCGATGATCAATTTAACTTCTTTAGCGTGCATCAATTCGTTAGTTGAACCCATTGTTGAGTTACCAACACAACTGATGATACCTTCTGGTGCTCCGGCAGCAACGGCTGCACGATTCATCATATCAGCGGCTTTCTTTGTACATTCAGCAGCAGCTGGATGTGGAGCAAAGACGATAGCATTTCTTGATTTCAAGGCAATCATAGCTTTGAAGATCACGGTTGATGTTGGGTTAGTTGAAGGTACGATACCAAGAACTAATCCAACTGGTTCAGCAACATCTAGAAGACCTTTTTCTTTGTCTTCATGAATGATCCCTACTGTCTTTTCGTCTTTGATTTGTTCGTATAGCAATGTTGATGCGGCATGGTTCTTATATGCTTTATCAGCTACCTTACCAAAACCAGTTTCATCAACGGCTGCTTTAGCTAAGCTAACGGAGAATTTTTCTGCGGCTGTCTTCATGCTTTCAAGAATGGCATCAACTTGTGTCTCATTGAAAGTTGACATTTCAACGGCTGCCTTATGTCCTGCTCTTGCTAAATCACGTGCTTCTTGAATTGAGCGTAAATCCTTGTCAAAGTTATTCATTACTGATACTCCTCTACTTCCTCAGGTCAATCTTTATTAAAGTAGTCGAACAATGCCTTAATAAGCTTCTCTTTATTGACTCGATAGATATCTTTTCTAGCTATCGGAAAATCCGAATGCTTTTTAGCCATATTGCGTAGGTCGACTACCTTCATGTTCTTTAATTCATCTTCAGTAATTCCACCTTCAGAAGTCTCAGTCTTTGGAACATCTGCCGAATCCGCATTGTCAGTTGGATTATTTGTCGAAACATCCTCTGTTGGGTTTGCTTCTTCTGCCGATTGCTCTTCTGAATCAACTTCATCATGTTTATCAGTTACATCCGAATCGTTTTGGTTCGATCTGGATTTGACCTCGTCTATTTGGTTTTCTGTTTCTTTCATTAATTCTTCTACATCATCTTCGTCTGATCTGATTGTTTCGGGTCCTTTTGGAAACAATCCCTCGATACTTCCATCAGGTCTTGGAATTACATGAGTTGAACAAAGTAATTCTTCACCGAGATTTCTGACTGCAGAATCAGCTGCATCTACAGCTGTCTTAACGGCGCCGACATCGCCAACAACTGTGACTGTTACTAATCCGCCTCTGACAAACTCTCTAGAGTGTAGCTGTACTTCTGCTGTTTTCAACATGACATCGAGAGCCTCGATCGAAGCAATCAAACCATGGGTTTCTACTAATCCTAATGCTTTCATCGCTTACTCCTTTAGACCAAATCGGCCCAGTTGGCTGGATACGTTGCATAGAAGATCTTTGCTTTATCTGGTGATCCCCATGTTACTTTGCTGCCCTTAGGTACGAAGACAACATCTCCAGCAGTGGCTGTATAAGTTGTTCCATCGATATCAACTGTTAATGTTCCATCGATAACATAATCGATTTCTTCATAAGTTAATTCCCAGTCAAAATGTGAATGGTCGATTTCCAGGAATCCCGCACTTATATGAGATTCTTCTTTACTAATAATTTCCTGAAAATGAACGTTTGCATCTGGATTTCCTGTTTCGAACACATCCATCTTGACGCTGGAACCATCAACGGTCTTTAAGCCGTTACTATGCTTCTTGTAAATATAGGGTTTATCACTAGCTGTATCTCCAGCTAAGATTGCTCTTAGCATTTCCACGAGTGTCTCTTTAGTCAAATCTTTTGGTAAGGCAACATTCAGAGAATTCTCTTCTTTAGGTGCTCCTTCTTCAAACTTGAGATCTAACGTATCTGCCATATCTCTTGCTGAAGGAGTAATTATGGTGTTCTTACTATCAATACAAATCGTCTGAGTGCCTTGTTCGTGTGCCTTCGTAACATCGTCAGCACATATCAATTTTTTCATAGCCTAGCCCTCTCCTATACAGATTCGCAATTTTCATCAATAATTCCGACTACGGCCGCATCAGCTGGAATCGCATCATCTCCCAGCATTCTTCTTGCAGAAGATCCAGTGGTAATAATCACACGATCACCGATTCCTGCGCCAATTACATCGCAGACTACTAATCGTTCCCCATCACGGGAGCCGCCGATCAATTCCGCAAGCATTAGCTTCAAGCCGTTTAACTGTTCGGATTTTCTGGTTGCCCAGATATTATCGACTAGTTTCGCTGTTACCATTCTTCTTGAGCCTTGCTTCCCTTTTGAATGGTTTCCATTGCTGATATTACTGATGCGGTGTCACCAAAGATCGCTAGCATAATCATATTTTGTGGACATGACCCACGAATATCTTCAACAGTTACACCTACGGCTTTTTCAGCCAAATCTGCTGCACAAACCATTTCAATCAGTTTGCCTTGTACTAGACCAACTGCATCAGGAGTTGGGATTTCTTCTCTAGGTCCTGAACCTTTACGACGCTTCAATATGGCAAGTGTTCCTTCGCCAGGTGATTTGATAATTCTTAAGTCCATGGTGTTTCCTCCTCATCCTTTACATTAATTGATCCGTACAACTTAAGGCGATTCCTAATGGTGTAACAAACATTGGATTGGCCGGTTTGAACGTTGGAATCTTAGTTCTGGCTTCGATGATATCTTCAAGTCCACCGAGACAAGCCGTTCCACCTACTAGGTACAATCCATCGACATCGTATCCGTCGATCTGTTCGGTAATGATCGATGCAATCTTCTCAATCACAGGTTTTAGAACTGTGATCAATTCAGGTTGATTCTTAGGGTCGCGTTTGAACAACTCAGCTTGGTCAAATGGAAGTTTGTACGATCCAGCTGTTACCAAGGTCAAGTGTGTTCCACCAGTAGCTTCATCAGCCACTTTGATAACTTTTCCATCTTTGATAATTGAGATACCTGTAGTTCCACCACCGATATCAACAACTGCTCCGTTTTTGATATTCAATACTAGATTTGCCGCTGTTGGCTCATCCAAGATATTGGTAAGTTCAAATCCGGCACTTTGGACAACATTTTTAATCGCTCCTCCATCCAAAGTATCAGTCCCTGGAGGAATTGCTGATGCTGCATAAATCAATTCTGTGGAAAGTTGTTCTTCTAACTTTTCTTTTAATTCTCTAACTATCGTAATAGCACCGATGTAATCGACTACCATTCCATCTCTGACAACATCTGCGTAACGATATGCCCCAGCGACGGGTTGATAATTTTCATCCATTACTACTAATACAATGCAGGCTGTTCCCAAATCGACTCCAGTGTAATAAGTCTTTGTCTTACTCTTAATAGGCTTTTTGATTACTTGTTCGAATTGGTTTACCAGCTCGTCGCATTTTTGCATATCATTCGCTACCATCATGGCCTTCTCCTATCAATAAATGGATTTCGTTGTCGATGCATTGAATCAAACTGTCCAATGAATCACTCTGGGAATCTGTGGTTTTATCTTTCAAATCTTCGGCAAACACTTGGCTGCGTTTCAATTTGATCAAGATCTTCCCTTGTGGTGTAAGGAGGTTTTGCTTATTCAATTGAGATTGTCCTTCCTTACTTGGAACAATTTCTTCTAATGAATCAACTACTTGGTTTTGTTGAATTTTCACAGGCATCTCGGACAGTGAAAAGATTCGCTGGCTTGATGCTAGATCGACTTCATTTGCTTTTAAAGCTGCATCTTGAAGTTCTAATTCCAACAATTGGAAGTTGTGATTCAATTCCTCAGTCTTTTTAGCAACGTCCGCTACTGTGGTCGCTACTGAATCAACTTTGGAATTAGAATCAACTACTTTTATTTGATGATCTATCAAATATTGTCGAGCTCCAGGTGTTAATCGATCGTCAGAGGCAAGAAAGAATTTGGATAATGGTGCTTTTCTGTTTTCAAATTGAATGTCTTGCTCTGTTATGAAATGCATTAGAATCCACCTCTGCAAATTCTCTTGTACAACCCTTCGAGATCTTCCTTCTTAGGTTGTCTTGGATTTGTAAGTGTACATTTGTCCTTCATGGCCGCTGCAGCCATATCTGGAATTGCTTCCATAAATTCTGCTTCATCAATTCCACATTCTTCGATCGTCTTAGGAATGTTCATTTGTTTGGACATTCTTTGAATTCTGGAAATCAATAAGGTAACAGTTGTCTTGGCTGTTCCCGATTGAACTCCGAGCATCTTAGCTGCTTGTTGATACTTGGCTAATGCTGGTTGATCATCTGTTGGTAGGTCCAAACCAGCGTTATAAGCGATAACGTATGGCAACAACATAGCGTTACATCTACCGTGAGCGATATGGAATCGACCACCTAGAGCGTGAGCTAAACTGTGGCTAATACCAAGCGATGCTTCACTGAATGCCATTCCGGCTAAACAAGATGCGTTATGAATTCTCTCTCTTAATTCAGCATTACTTCCATCTTTGTAGACATCTACTAGATCTTCCCAGATAATGCGCATTGCCTTTTCAGCAAGGGCATCTGTAAAATCTGTGGCATCAGTTGAAACGTAGGCTTCCAATGTATGAGTCAATACGTCCATCCCTGTGTCAGCAGTTACACTAGCAGGTACACTTAATGTAAATTCTGAATCTAATATTGCAATATCAGGAACCATTGATTCATCAACCAATGCAAACTTCCCGTTATTAGCAGGATCAGAGATTACAGCGAAAGATGTAACTTCACTACCAGTACCACTAGTAGTTGGTACACAGATCAGTTGGATTTTTTTATCCTTTTTAACTCCGAGATAAATATGTCTAACTGACTTAGCTGTGTCCAATGCGGAGCCGCCTCCTAGAGCAATGATTGCATCAGGTTCGATCTCGATTGCTTTAGCGATTCCTTTTGAAACAACATCAATACTTGGATCAGGTACAACTTCCGAAAATACTGCATATGGTGTTTTCAATTCATCAAATACTTTGGTGATATTGTCAACTTTGTGGGACTTTTCCATGAATGGGTCACAGATAACGAGTGCTCGGTTGATACCGAAGTCACGAATCTTATCAACTGCGCCATGTCCCGAATAAATCTTTGTAGGCATTTTGAAACTTCCCATTTTTTCGCCTCCTCTCTAATTTAATAATTCACTCAACTGTTTAAATTCTTCTGGATCATCCAGATTTAAAATTGCATTTATTTGTTTGATCCCTGTATCCATCAACAAATGTTCCGCGTATGAATAATCATCCTCTGTGTATGAATCGTGATAAGTTATGATTCCGAATATGGGGATTCGGAAAACTTTCGCAAAGTTCGGTGGATAAGTATTCTTCAGAGCTTTCATTGGTTGGATAAACAATCCACATTTGGCTGTCTGTTGTAACGCTATGATGTGGTTGTACATCCAGGGACATTCTAAGTAATTATCTGGTACAGTAACTGTCTCTTTGCGATAAACAATATTGTCAACTTTTCTAAGTGGCACCTTTGATTGCTCTAAATATGTAGCAATCGTTGCTTTACCGCTCAACCTTGGTCCAACGAGCATCACTCTAGGCCTCATGTTTTCGTCACTCCGACAACTTCGAAGCCAAGCACATCTCTGAATACTCGCAGAACCTCGGTCAAACTGACTTCAACGCTTTGAACATCTCCTGAGATAACTACTGAACCTGTGAAACGATCTAAGAATCCGACTGTGACATCGGCTGCTTTGGCAGCTGTATCAGCGGCAATCATTGCTGTTTCAAAGGGTGATACGTTGAGAATTCCAATGGCTCCTTCTTCTTCGATGCCTAGTGCTTGATAAACGTCTTGAATCGGCGAAGCAATCACATGTGCCAAGGTAACTGTCTTACCTGGAATTGATTCTTCAATCATACGTTGAGTGGTTTCTTCTCTGCTATCCACTGCCATGGGAATCCTCCTTTCCTTTGAAACGGGCTTTTGAAATCTAACACCCTCTGTCTAGTGACGAACAACTCTTACTGGAAAATCGTATTCTTTGATCCATCCTTCGATTCTTGTCAAATCAGCGTCTGACAAACTTGGATCTTCTTTAACTGGATAATCGATACCTAGTTGACCATATTTGGCAACTCCTAGTTTGTGGTATGGAAGTAAATCGATACCGTGGAAGTTTGGCAAGTCTTTGTATGGCATCAAGAAATCAACGATTTGTTGGATTTCTTCATGACTATCATTAACTTGTTTCAACATAGGCATTCTGATTTTAACGTTGTATCCTCTCTTGAATAATTCTTTCAAGTTGGCAAGGATCTTTTCGTTGCTGATACCTGTTAATTCGTTATGTCTAACTGGATCCATGTGCTTCATATCAAATAGGAATAGGTCAATGTAATCTGCCATTTCCATCAAACGATCCATGCGACTGTGTCCACATGTTTCGATGGCTGTGTTGATTCCGTCTTCCTTGCAGGCCTTGAGAATTGCTAGTGCTGCATCAGGTTGAGAAGTACACTCACCACCACTTAATGTGACACCACCACCAGATGTTTCGTAGAAAGCATCGTCTTCATGAACGATCTTCATCAATTCAGAAACTGTCTTGATCTCCCCGGTGATATGAAGGGCACTCATAGGACAAACCTCTTCACATTTACGACAACCGTCACATGAAATGTCACGGCGTACTTGGTGATTACCATTTTCATCAATGTAATGGATGCCCTTTGGACAAGCCTCCACACAGGCCATACATTGACTACAAATGCTTTCCTTGTACATTACTTCGAATTTACGATTAAGGCCTTCGGGATTAGCACACCATCTGCAACGTAGTGGGCAACCCTTGAGAAAGATGATGGTTCGGATTCCCGGGCCGTCATACAGACTATATTTTTGTACGTTGAAAACAAAGGCCTGTCTTTCTATCCGTTCTTTTTCTTGTGTATCAATCATACTTTCTCATCTCCAGCTCTAAAATCTACAATTGCGTTAGCATTGTACGACTAATAATTTCATCCTGAACGTCTTTACATAGTTCAACGAAGAAGGCACTGTATCCAGCAACACGGACGATCAAGCCACGATATTGTTCTGGATGCTTTTGAGCATCGATCAATGTCTTGTTATCCAAGTAGTTGAATTGCATTTGTCCACAACCTAGAGAATTTGCTGTTCTAAGTAATGTGATCAAACTCTCCTCACCTTCTGGTGTATCCAACAATCCAGCCATGATCTTGTAGTTGTGAACCATACCAATGTTCATACTGTCATTTGCCATCTTAGATACTGACTTAACAATAGCTGTAGGGCCTTTGTAGTCTGCACCTTGTGTTGGACTGATACCATCTGATAATGGAACCCAAGCTTTACGACCGTTGGCTGATGCACCAGTCATTTGACCAAATGGTGTGTTGTTTGAAATTGACAATGTTCCGTGACTCAAGATTGAGTACAATGTGTGATAGTGTCTGTGTTCCATTTCAGTAAAGTTGATCAAGTTAGCTGCAATAAGATCAGCATAATCGTCATCGTTACCATACTTAGGAGCGTTCAAGCAATCTGTACGTATTTGATCGAATCCTTCGAAGTCAGCTTTCAAAGCTTCGTTCAATTGATCCAATGTGTATTTCTTATCATCAAAGACTAACTTCTTAATAGCTGCCATTGAGTCTGTGTATGTTGCAAGTCCTGACCAAACAACACCAGGTCCGAAGTTGTACATTGCACCTCCGGCAGAAACATCCTTACCATGTTCCATACAACCTTCATACATAATTGACATCAATGGTTTTGGAGCTAAATCACGATGAACACGTTGTGAAATAACTGTTGCAACATCAGTCCATTTTGTAATGTACTTGATTTGTTCTTTAACAGCATGATCAAATTCGTCATAAGTCTTGTATTGTGACAAGTCACCTAAGTCAGGTGTTACTTTCTTGCCGTACCATAGTGGAACACCATGGTTAAGAGTTAATTCAATACAGATTGGCCACTGTGTATAAGCTGTTGATGTCCATTGATATAGACGACCTGACTTCTGAGGTTCAACACAACCCATCAAGCAGTAGTCACGGGCATCTTCAATCGATACACCTTTAGCTAACATGATCTTGATATGTGTATCATCGAAGTGACATGCTGGGAATCCCATTCCGGCACGAACAACGTCAACGATCTTCTTGAGGTACTTTCTTGGTGAATGTGCATGGATACGACATGCTAATGATGGTTGGTAAACCTTAACGTGTCTTACGGCATCCATTAGTAAGTATGTTAAGTCGTTAGTAGCATCTTGACCTTGTCTTGTAATACCACCGACACACATGTTAACGAATGGTTGGTAACCAGCGAAGAACTTAGAACCGCCTTCACTTGTGATCCACATCATTTCTGACATCTTGATCAACATACAACCAGCAAGTTCAAAGGCTTCGCGGTTGTTCATACGGCCAGATTCAAGATCTGCTTTGAAGAATGGGTACATGTATTGATCAACACGTCCGATTGACATACCTGTTTGGTTCTCTTCAACAACTAGCAATGATTCAACTGTCCATACAGCTTGAATTGCTTCGTAGAATGTTTCAGGCTTGTGAGCAGGAACTTTGGCAGTAACTTCAGAGATTTTTTGAAGTTCAGCTTTACGTTTTGGATCAGTTTCTTTAGCAGCTTTTTCAGCGGCATATTCTGACATACGACGGGAGTAAATCATTACACCTTCAGTAGTATCAATAACTGACTTGTAGAAGTAGATCTTCTCGATATCATCTGGATTTTCATAATCCAATTTTTCGAGGTGTTCTTTAGCCTCGTTTTGAATATCAAGCATACCTTTCTTCATCAAGATTACGTCGTAACCTGGGTTTGAATCTCCACCACCATTTAATTGGTGATATGAACAATCTGATACGAATGATTCACCTGATAATTCCCAAACACCGGCTTCACGATATTGGTCTTCACAATATTCATCAACTGACTTGCCTTTCCAATATGGGAAGAGTTCTTCACGCATGATCTTCTTATCTTCATCTGAGATATAGAAAGGATCTTGTGGACGAGTACCGATTGTATCGATTTCGTCTTCCATCCAACGCCATGCAATATCTGGTGAGAAGGCACCGGCACGAGGTGCTCCATTAGGTGCTCCAACGATCAATTCGTTGTCTTGAATTACTAGAGGTGCTGTTTCACAACAGTAACGGAAACATTTAGCACGTAATTCGATCTTTGGCATACCAGGATTTTCTTTAGCAATCTTAGTAATGGCACGTGCACGATAAGTTGTGATTGAAGGTACTTGATCCAAGTAATTTTCCTTCAAAGCTTTCAATCTTGGTGTGATTCCATTTGGAACTTCTGAATCTGTTTGATCGTCTACATGATCTTGACCAGCGACGATAGCTCCATCTGATGATTCGATGTGATCAGAAACTGATGCGAACATCTTCATCAATGCGTTTCTTTCTTCTTGGCTTAGATCTTGTGTTGCTGCGGCGAGTTTAGTTGAAAATTCTTTAACGTCCATCTGACTCCCTCACTTTTCAAATTTATTGATCCATAATTTTCTTTAATACTTTGGCTAATAATTCTTTGTCCGCTGAAATATCTCTTTCCTGAGTTACTTCTTGAACTTGTACATTGTTGCGGATGTTTGGTTTCGTATATCCGATGTCTCTTTGATAAGTTAGGTCTTCAGCTACGACGTTCTTGGAAATGAATCCTCGTCCAGTAGTTAATCCGCCTAGAATCAATGAAACTGGCAATGTTGAATTTAATCCGATACTTGAGAAACTTGCTGGTCCATTAACAATCATTCTGCCGACTGGTTTCTTCAAAGCAAATTCATTGATGACATTTTCATCGGTCGAGTAAATTGCTAAGGTATGACCATTTCTCTTTGTCTTTAATAATCTGATACATTTTTCACATGCATGCATCCAATCAGGTTCAACATAGAATGTTAAGATTGGACACTTCAATTCATTAGTAAATGGATTCTCGTCGAAGATGTAAGGCTTCTCTGATACGAGCACCTTGGTATCTTCCGGAACACTGAATCCTGAATGTTTTGCTAACCATACTGCGCTTTGTCCTGTAAATAATGGATTTACATGATCTTCATCTAAGAATAAGCTACCTAGTAATTTTTTTTCTTCGTCGTCTGACATGAAGTAAGCTCCGGACTCCTTCATATGTGCTTTGACGTCGTTTGAAACGACACCTTCAGCAAGAACAAATTGTTCGGCGGCTGGTAAAAGTCCGTTATCAAATGATCGGCTATCCACAACTGACTTTGCTGCCTGAGCAACATCGGCTGTGTGATCAATGAAGACTGGCGTTGAACCTGTCCCACCGTAAATCATCGGCTTGTTAACAACTTGATTGTTGTCAAAATATTTAGGAACTCCGATATCAATTACAATGGCTGTATCTGGGTGAGCAAGTATTTGTGTAACACCTTCATCGGCTGTGTTTTCCATATAACCGATGGCACCTTGTGGAAGTCCAGCTTCTTTGCAAATGTGAGCTACTTTGCTATAAAATCTGGCAACGACTTTTTCAGTTCTTGGTTGAGGTACCAAGATAACTGTGTTGCCGGATTTGATAGCAATTAGCGTTGCATATAAACTGTTCAAAATAATATTTTCAGTTGGTAGTAATACTGCTACGACCCCCAGAGAAACACCAATCGTTTCAATTTGATTCTTAGAATTTTCTTTCAAACTTCCGATAACTTTTTGATTTTTAAGTTTATCTTCCAGAATTGGTAAAAATTCTTCGAATAGTTTTAATTTGTCTTGTTTAACACCGGCCTTGGTCTCTGCAATCTCTAAATCAACTAATTCAGGAATTTCGATCAGGATACCGGACATTAACTTATCAATTACTCGGTCAAGATCTTGTTGACCGTATTCTTTCAAAAGAACATGGGCATCGCGCGCAGATTCGACTAATATCCTTGCTTCCTGGACTGATTTCAAATCTTTATCCACAAACTGCATTTTGCCCAACTCCTTTTTTATTTTTCATCCAATAGAATGTCTAGTGAATAGCGGTCGATTATCTTATTCAAATCTTGATGAGGGCTGGCAATAACAACTGAGCTATATACTTCTGCTCCCATATTCTCGACTGCCTTAACTCCTGCTTCAACGGCTGATTTACATGCGGCTACATCGCCTTGAACAATTACTGAAATATAACCTGAAGCAGTATTTTCATAACCGACTACATCGACATCTGCGGCTTTGCACATTGCATCAGCTGCTTGAACTACAAAGACGAGGCCGAATGTTTCAATAGCACCGATTGCTTGGTATGTCTTCATATTCTCTCTCCTCGTACTTTACTGATGATCGATATCGTGAACTGATACGATATCTCCAACTGCTGGGATTGGTCTTGGGATCACGTTCTTGGCGGTTAATTTACCAATTGCATCAGCTGCAACTGCTCCAGCCTCAACAGATGCCTCAACTGCGGCAACGTCACCTTTGATCATTACTGTTACTAATGTGGAACCGATGTTTTCGTAAGAGATCAACTCTACGTCTGCGGCTTTTAGCATTACGTCTGCAGCCTTCAAAGCTGGAACCAAGCCGATAGTTTCTATGAAGCCAACTGCTTCTTCACCTCTATATCTCACATCTCTGCCTCCTTACGCAATCCGATAACGTTTATCAACGTATTTTTCAACAGTACTTTTACCGTCATCAGTGATTTTGTATCTCATTATCAATTCATCATTTTCATCTAATTCATAACTGGACATCTCTACCATTCCGTTAGCTTCAAGGGCCATCAGATGATCAAGATACATTTTTTCGTTAAATTGTTTTTCATTACCATAATCATTCTTCAAGGCTGCCATAACTGACTTAACATCAACTTCACATTTGTCGAACATGTAATTCAAAACAGCTGTTCTACTTGGTAGTAACATCTTATGCATCCCCTTTTCTAAATAGATCTAAAGGATTCATGGTAACAACGATCGCACCAATTACGATGACGATTGAACCAATTACGATTGTTGCTGAAAGGGCTTGTCCTAAGAATAGGACTGAGAACAATACACCCCAGAATGCGTATGTAACGTTCAGTGACATACCGATCGCACATCCAACCATTGAATTGGCTTTATACCAAGTAACGAATGAAATGGCTGCACTCAATCCGGCAATTGCTAACCAAAGCATTGGTGATGGAGCTTGAAGTGTTCTACCGAGTAGTTTGATACCGCCACCGATAAGTGGAACAACTATTAGCAATGCGAATAAACCTGAGATTAATTCACGTAGGTTAACTGCTACGTCAGTATCGATCATTGCACCACCAAAACTTGAGAAGACTCCTTCAAGTCCCCAAGCAATAGCAGCGATCAATGCGCAAATAATTCCTAAAGTAAAGTTTGGTGCACCTTCTGGTTTAACGAAGTTAATAATAATTGCTCCGGCAACACACATTACCATTCCTAGAACAACACGTTTTGTAGGGCGTTGCTTCAAGAAGATCCAAGCAAACAATGCACCGAACAAACTACATGTTGCTGAAATCGGAATGGCATAAGCACCAGCTAAGGCTAATCCAACTAGATAAGCTCCGTTAGCAATTGGTCCCCCTAATAAGAAACCGACAACTAACATCAGTCCTGGTTTAGTTTTCAAAGTACGTCCAAGTTCTTTCAAACGACCTTGCTTTGCGTTATAGAATAATAGCCAAATACCAGCAAAGAGGTCATTCAATCCTGAAGCAACAAATGGTGCTGCCAGGATCCCTGCGGCACTAACTAATGGATTGTATCCACTTGCCACAACAACTAGGGTCGAGTAAATACCATATGTCAACCCAGAAACCAGGCCGTTGGAAATTCCAGTTGCCTGAAATTTTTTACCAACAGCCTTCATTTTTGTATCCGCAGAAACTACGGAAGTATTCATAATGCTCTTTCCACTATTCATAGGAATCCTCCTTATTCAGTTACATTTGCAGGTGCACTTGGAAGAATTGATTCTACTTCACCATGTGGACGAGGAATTACGTGAACTGATAATACTTCTCCGACTCTTTCTGCTGCTGCAGCTCCGGCATCTGTGGCTGCTTTAACGGCTCCAACATCGCCTCTTACCATTACGGTAACGATTCCGCCACCAACAAGTTCTTTTCCTATCAATGAAACATTCGCAGCCTTGACCATGGCATCTGCCGCTTCAATTGATCCTACTAAGCCTTTCGTTTCTACCATACCTAATGCATCGAATTTCATAATCGTTCCTCCTAGTTTGCGCGTCTTAAAACGCTTACATAACTTAACGATTTAAATATATGACCTACCCTTATGGTAGGGGTCAACATCAAAATTAGTATTTGTGTATTTTTGCACAATCATGCTTATTTGGCACGATATAGATTTTGATTTATTGGTATCAATAATTAATATTTTGAAGATAAGAATGCCTATAATAAGGCATTCATTAATTTAGAAATTAATAAAATAAGTACTTGAATCCCCATCAAATGAATTACTTTGAAAAAAAATAATTTTTTTAAAGTGGGGTAATTTAGGAATAAAAAACACTTTTTGAGGACTTTTTTAAAAAAAACAAAAAAATATTCCCAAATATTTTTGTTCAAGGAATATTTTTTAGATGATTGATATATCAGTGATATTTGACAATTATGGATTCAAATATACATATTCATAGCAACAGTGTCCTGCAGGGGAAGGTATAACGAATTATATACACATGGAATAAATATTCCATTCTGTTTTTATCGATAATTCAAAATTCATAACAAAATAATCAGGAAAATTAGTTTTTTAAAAAAATTTGCTTTTTTCTCATTTTTTCGCTTTTTTATGATTTTTTTCGTATAAAAATAATTTTGTGATTTTTTCACTATGTTAATCTTTCAAGACAAAAAAATAAGCCTTGAGAATTATCTCAAAGCTCATTAGTTAAGAAATTTTTTCTGCTGGAACCATGATCTCACAAACGAAACTATTTTCATCTTTGGTTGCCCAATAATCGACTAGATAACGTTCGTAACATTCTGGACTCAATTCATATCCGTGATTTTTAGCCCATACTTCTAGATCATGATACTTAGACGCCGATGTATTCGGAGCGCCTACATTATAAGTGCATAAATACATTTGTCCGCCGAAATCCTTTGTCTGCAAACGATGTGGATCGTTTCGAACTGGTTTCTGCATGATCGTAGCTCTTGAAATCGTACCGGCAGCTTTTTCTTGATAATTATTAAATGATAGAATGACCGGACCAGTAATGGCACTTCCGTACTCTTCCAAGTGATTAATCCATGGTAGATTGATGATTGAATCCTTATAATCGTACTTAAAATCTTGTTCCAAAGAATAGTACTGCTCTTGCTCCACATACTTCAAGGTAATACTGGAAAGTCCATTCTCAATTGCCATATTACCTTCATGCAACATTCCTACCCAATCGTAGATAGCCTGGTAACGGTTTTGCAGTTCTTTTTCTTCTTTTTTTAGCTCATCTAACTTAGTTAGAAAGTTCCTTTCGTGAAAGAAGCAGTCACAAGTATCCCCAACACCATTCATCTCTTGCAGATGAAAGCCCATTTGCTTGTAATATTTCAAAATTGGGACCATATTCAACGTATCATCACTGTAATAACGATAGCCATTATCTGGACAAACATAGTCTGGAACTAGTAAGCCCAGCTCTTCATAAAAGCGTAATGTCTTCCGGGAAACGCCACAGATTTTGGCCGTTTCACCGATTGTATGGAGTTTGTCCATATTTGCTTTAGCCATATCCACTTTACTGCCTCCCAACTAAATAACAACTATTGCGAATGCAATAGTTGTTTCATCCGTAGTAATTATCAATCCACTTGTTTAACCAATTCAAATTATGATTGCATTTATAAAAGTTGTCAAGCGCTTTCAAATAACACAACTCAACATCTTATATAAATGACAAAAACCCCGTATTTTTTTATAAAAATACGAGGTTTTTTAAAAATATTCCTAATTACTTAATTTTTACTTGTACAACTTCATCATCCAATTGAACTTTACGATTAGATTCAGTGAATTTCATGTACGATACTGCTGGCATGTTAGTGATGATAATCATCACGTCGGTCTTCTTGCCAGCTGCTTGAACAGCATCGAGATCCATTTTTGCTAACAGTTCCCCATGTGTAACTTTTTGTCCTTCAGTGACTGCAACTTCAAATGGTTCACCCTTCAATTGAACCGTATCAATCCCCATATGAACAAGAACTTCTAAACCATTATCCGTCGTAATTCCAATCGCGTGCTTAGTTGGGAACACTGTGGAAATAGTTCCATCAACTGGCGAAACTATTTTTTTATCATCTGGTACAACAGCATAACCGTCACCAAGCATCTTCTGCGCAAAAGTAGGATCAGGTACTTTTTCAATATCTTCTAATTGACCATTGCCAATACTATAGAAGAAATCTGTTTCTCCTGACTTAATATTGTCATTTGATGGTGCAGAATCGCCTTCTGGTTGAGCTGCTTTAGTAGTAGTTATTTGAGCATTTTCTTTGTATAACTCACTCAAAGCGTCGGCCACGAATTGTACTTCTGTACCAATGACGATTTGAATATTATTTTTATCCAACACATTGATTCCGGCTGCACCAGATGACTTGATCATTGCTTGATCAATTTTACCAGTATCAAACAATTGCAAGCGTAGGCGAGTCGTACAGTTATCAATGACCTTGATATTATCATGACCGCCAATTCCTGAATAAACTTTTTTAGCAGCAATCATATACTTGTCATCATCGTCTGCTGTCTCAACTTCTACAGCTTCACCATTAGTTGTCTCTAATGGCTCACGACCTGGTGTCATAAGATTGAATCTCTTAATAGCAAAATCAAAACCAAAGTAATAAATGACTGCCATCACTACTCCTTGAACTAGTAACATCAAAGGATGATTGGCAATCGGCATATGTAAGCTCAAGACATAGTCAACTAGACCTGCACTAAATGTAAATCCGGCTGTCCAATGCATGAAAGCCGCAAATGCCATAGACAATCCTGTGAAAACGGCATGTATCACGTATAGAGGCCATGCTACAAACATAAATGAGAACTCCAATGGCTCCGTAACGCCGGTAAAGAATGAAGCGAAAGCTCCTGCCATCATTAATCCGGCCGTGGCCTTCTTACGTTCTGGTAATGCGTTACGATAAATTGCCAAAGCACCAGCTGGTAATCCAAACATCATAACTGGGAAGTATCCAGCTAAATACATACCGGTAATCCCTTTGGTACCCTTGTTTGCCCAAAAGTTACCAATATCATTGATACCAGCAATATTAAATTCAAATACCTGATTCAACGCTTGATGTAAACCAGTTGGTATCAATAGTCGATTGAAGAAGCCGAATAACCCAGCGCCCCAAGGCCCTAATTGAACAAAGAATTTACCAAAAGTAATCAGAGCGTTATATAACGTTGGCCAAATAAATAATAGAATGACTGTAAATAATAGCATTACTAATGATGACATAATTGGAACCAATCGTTTACCGCTAAAGAATGACAACGCCATAGGTAATTTTGTCTCGTGGAAGCGATCGTATAACGCCGCTGCAGTCAATCCGGCAATAATACCGATAAATACATTACCTGAGATAGCATTGAAAGCTGGATCAACATTCTTTGCACTGATTCCCTTAAGTAAGGCAACATTAGCAGGTGCCAATACTCCGACCGGAACAATATAGGCCACTACTCCTGCTAGTGCTGAAGCCCCGTCTTTTTCTTTGGCCATCCCCAAAGCTAGTCCAACCGCAAATAACAATGCTAATTGACCTAGAATTGCCGTACCACCTGCTTGTAAAAATTGTGCTAATGCCCAATTAGCTGGCATCCAATGTCCAATTCCTACAAGCAGAGCTGCGGCTGGTAAGACCGCTACAGGAAGTTGTAATGAACGTCCCATTCTCTGTAAATAAGTTTTCATTTTTATATTTTCCCTCCAAGAACATTAAAATAAATCAACGAACACTATGATAATGGTATACCTGTAACTTTTCAAGATAAAAATCACGTGGTATATACCTATGAAACTGATAACTAAATTTTCAAAATCAAATTATTGTAAATTGGTATACTCCATGATGGTTTTTTCAGTCCATTTATATAATTAAAATCTAATAAGATTATTAAGATTGACATTAATAAAAATACCTGTTAATTTATTAATATAATATTTCTAAGGAGTGGAACTGGACTGAAAACGAATATCGCAATTATCTCCGGCACTAAAAGTTGATCACGTTTTTTTGAAGCGCACTGCTATTCAGCAACGCGCTTTTTTTAACCCTATTTTCAAAAAACTTAATTGAGGAGAAACAATAATTGGAAAAACAATTTTTTCAAATGGGATTAAACGAACTAAAAGAAAAAAACAACTTTGAGGATTTTAAACAAGGATTAACCGACAAGCAAGCTGCTGAAAAATTATCCGCCGATGGTCCAAATAAACTAGAAGCAAATAAGACACCGAAATGGAAAATATTCTTGCGCCAATTTAAGAGTATGGTCATTTACGTCTTAATTGCATCGACATTGATCACACTACTAATGGGACACTACTCTGATTCGATCATTATTGGATTAGTAGTTATCATTAATGCTTTGATCGGTTATTATCAAGAAACTAACGCCTCTGATGCACTAGAAAAAATCAAGCAGATGTTATCAACTGATGCCACTGTATATCGAGATGGACAACGTAAAGATGTCCCGGCTGAAGATCTGGTCGTTGGAGACCTAGTCTTCTTAGAAGCGGGTGACAATGTTCCAGCTGACCTTAGAATCGTTGATTCTGATAACTTAAGAATTCAAGAATCCGCCCTAACTGGTGAAGCTAACTCGGTTGAAAAGATAGCTGAAGCACTTGAAGATGATGATGTTGCCTTGGCTGATCAAGTAAATATGGCCTTTGCTTCCACAGCTGTTACCAATGGTAGTGGTACTGGACTAGTCGTAGCAACAGCCGCAGAAACTGAAATCGGTAAAATTTCTACTTCTGTTAGCTCAGTTAAACAAAGAAAAACACCACTGATGACTGTTATCGATAAATTAGGTACAAACACTTCCTACTTCATCGTGGCTGCATCAATCGTTATTTTCTTAATCGGATTTTTCTTTGATACATATTCATTGTCAGTCTTAGCACTAGCAGTCGTAGCCATGATGGTTGGTGCTATTCCTGAAGGACTGCCTGCCACGACCTCGGTTATTCTAGCTAAGGGTGTTAGTGACATGGCGAAGAATCAGAATACAATTGTAAAAACTCTACCAGCAGTTGAAACTTTAGGTTCCGTTGACGTTGTTGCAACTGACAAAACTGGTACACTAACCAAAAACGAAATGACCGTTACTGATATTTTGATTGATGATCAAGAGTATCAAGTTAGCGGAATCGGTTATCGTCCAGAAGGACAAATTACCAAAGATGGACAAGCCGTTAAAATAGATGAAAGGCTCAATCTATTATTAGAAGCTGGATATGAAGCTAATGACACCGACTTATCTGAAGAAGATGGTCACTGGATAATTAACGGTGAACCTACTGACGGAGCCTTCTTAACGCTTTATCACAAAGTCGTTCCTTATGGTACTGAAAATAAATATGAAGAACTCGATATTTTACCTTTCGACTCAGACTTCCGCTATATGGCAAAGTTAGTTAAGGATAAAGACAATAAGCGCCTGTTGTTCGTTAAGGGTTCTCCTGATAAGTTGTTGGAAATGGCTCAAAAAAACGATCCTCAATTCGACTATGATAAATGGTTCAAATTGGTGAAGAGATTCTCTGAAGAAGGTAAACGTGTTATTGCTGTCGGTTATGAGAAACAGCCTGATGACTTAAACGAAATTACCCATGAAATAATCACTGACGGATTAAACTTCTTAGGACTCGTTGCCATCATCGACCCACCACGTGAAGAGGTTATCGAAGCATTAAAAGTCATGCGTAAAGCTGGCGTGGCCGTTAAAATGATTACCGGTGATAATGCTATAACTGCTAAAACAATTGGTGAAAAATTAGGCTTAGCCGATGAAATTCATGCCATCACTGGCCCTGAATGGGATCGTTTGAACGATGACGAGCGCATTCAAGCCGCTGACAAGAATCAAGTTTTCGCACGAACTACACCAAGTAATAAGATAGAGATCATTGAAGCATTACAAAAAAATAATAAGGTTACCGCCATGACTGGTGATGGTGTCAACGACGCTCCCGCCTTAAAACGTGCTGATATTGGTGTAGCAATGGGTATCAAGGGTACTGACGTTGCTAAAGATTCAGCTGACATGGTTCTAACTGATGACAACTTTGCAACCATCTCAACTGCCATTAAAGAAGGACGTAGGATCTTCGATAATATCAAGAAGAGTATTCTCTACTTATTACCAATTTCATTCTCTGAAGGTTTGATCGTAGCCTACGCAATTTTAACTAAAAATGAAATCCCACTACACCCGACACAGCTACTCTGGATCAACATGGTTTCAGCCATCACAATCCAATTTGCATTAATCTTTGAACCGGCTGAAGAAGGAATTATGGATCGTGCTCCTAGAAAAACTGGTGCAAAATTCATGAGTCGCCATGATATTTTCCAAATGACATATGTGGCAATTCTGATTGCTGGGGTCAGTTTAGTAGTTGACGCTTGGTTGGTTGGAAATGGTGTCAGTCAAACAATTGCAAGTACTACTATGGTCAACGTCCTAGTAGTTGGTAAGATCTTCTACTTATTTAACATCCGTACACCAAAACTGGCGTTATCCAAAGAATTATTCTCCAATATGTATGCCTTTGTTTTCGTTGGATTGATGATCATCTTGCAACTGATTTTGACTTATGTTCCATTTATGCAAGAAATCTTCCATACTGGATCAATCGGATTACCTGAATGGGGACTTGCTGTAATTGGCGGTATAATCGTCTTGGCGGTTGCTGAATTCGATAAGATCATCCGACTATTGATGAATAAGAAACTTGCATAATGCGGTTCTTAATACCACTGAATGTATGATTACATAACAAAAAGGAGCGTTACGACGATCGTCGTAACGCTCCTTTTTTCTTAATTACTATTGAAATTTTTATTGTGTGGCCACCAAAGGATAATCATTGTCCAGTATATATCCAAAGCCTCTCACTGTCTTGATCCAAGTTGGCGAAGACGGATTCTCTTCTAACTTATCTCGTAAGTGGCTGATATGAATATCTATTGTTCGACTTGATCCAGCGGCATCGTATCCCCAGACCCCAGATAGTAATTGCTCTCTACTTAATACTTGACCACGATGCTGCATCAAATACCACAATAAACTGAATTCCTTCGGGGTCAATCCTAGATCCACTCCCTCATGAGATACCCTGAAATGTTTCAAGTCAATTGAAAGGTCATGACACTGCACAGTATGTTTGACATTTTTTTCAATCTTTTTTTTAGCTTGATTAACGGCAAATTTATCATAGACCCAAAACAGTTGTTTGAATTTGGAAATAAGTTCCGGATAAGATAGTGGTTCGACTAAATAAGCATCAACATTAATATCGTAAAATAGCTTGCACTCGTCCTTTTTCTTTGTTGGAGATAATACAATGATCGGTCCATCGATCTTGTCTCGTATCTCTTTAAGTGTATTTAGTGACGTTTTTAAATCAGTTGTAGACAAGTCCCATATAAGGCCAGATACATCATCGTCATTGACCATTTCGACAGTCTTTTCAGGCGTAGTCATATTATGAATGAACCACCCCTGACTATTACAGTAACTATTCATCTCAATGAATAGTGGTAGGTTTTTACTCAGTAATACCAACGGTCGCATCTATCCAACCTCTTTCCACTCAATAAATATATTCTTTTCCCTTTTGTGTACCACGATTATAGCTTATTAATTGTCCGGCGTAATCTTTTTTGCATCAATTTAATATTGTTATTTGATATACACCAATACATATAGAATAATTGTCCGTTCAGGCATTTTCAAACAAATTTGTTTATACATATGATATTAAAATATAAATGCAAACTTTACACAATCTTTACAAACAACAAACAAGTTTTATACATTGGCGAGTTATATTTGCATCATGTACTAAATATTGTTAGTAAGGGGTTAGTTATGAAAAAGAAAAATATCATTTCTGTGATCCTATTATTCGGTGCTTTCATCGCCGTATTAACTGGATGCAGTAACAGCAAAAGTAGTTCTAGTTCATCAGATTCCAGCGCATCAGGCAAAATTACCGCTGTTGGATCAACAGCTCTACAACCTTTAGTAGAAAAAGCTGCAAGTAACTTCCAAAAGGATAACAGCAACATCAGTATTACCGTTCAAGGCGGAGGTTCTGGTACAGGCCTTAGCCAAGTTCAAGACGGATCAGTTGCCATTGGTAACTCTGATATCTTCGCCGAATCAAAAGACGGTATCGATGCTAAGAAGCTTGTTGATCACAAAGTTGCCGTAGTTGGTATGGCTCCAGTTGTTAACAAAGAAACCGGCGTTAAGAACCTAACAATGGATCAATTGAAAAAAATCTTTACAGGCAAAATTACTAACTGGAAAGATGTTGGCGGCAAGGATCAAGAAATCACAGTTGTGAACCGTGCCGAAGGTAGTGGTACTCGTGCTACATTCGAAGACGCCGTTCTCGGTGGTGAAAAAGCCGTTAAGTCACAAGAACAAGATTCAAACGGTACTGTTCAAAAGATCGTTGAAAGTACACCAGGTGCTATTAGTTACCTAGCATTCTCATACATCAACGACAAAGTACAAGCTGTATCAATCAACGATGTTAAACCTACAGATGCAAATGTTGAAACAAACGACTGGCCTATCTGGTCATATGAACATATGTATACAAAGGGTGAAGCTAAAGATGCAACAGCTAAATTCTTGAAGTACATGGACTCAAGTGCAGTTCAAAAAGACCTTGTTGGCAAGATGGGATACATCAGTATTCATGACATGAAAGTTCAAAAAGATGCCAAAGGTACTGTTTCAAACAAATAATTCTGAGGGACTTTGACTATTAGCATTGTTGACAGTCGAAGTTCCTTTTTTCATGTCTCAATTTATAGGAGGCTAAAATGTTATGGACGAAATCCAACGTAAATTACAGCAAAATTCCAAGGCCACCAGAGAAGATCATTTAGGTAGAGCTATCTGCTATACCTGTATTGGTTTGATCATTCTGCTGGTTACCTGCATTCTTTATTTCATCGCTTCAAAGGGTATCGCAACCTTTACTAAAGATCATGTTAATGTCTGGCAATTTCTCACCACTTCAAATTGGGAACCGGGCAGTACCGACAGCAAAGGCCGACCTTTAGTCGGTGCACTACCAATGATCGTAACTTCCTTTAGCGTGACATTACTGTCCGCATTAGTAGCAACCCCCTTTGCTCTCGGTGTGGCTATCTTCATGACAGAGATATCAGCTAAACGTGGTGCTAAAATATTACAACCAGTTATTGAATTACTAGTCGGAATTCCATCAGTCGTCTATGGATTCATCGGATTATCACTGATTGTTCCCTTCATCAGACACATTTTTGGCGGTACAGGCTTCGGTATCCTGTCAGGTACCTTAGTTCTATTCGTCATGGTTTTACCGACGATCACTTCACTAACTGTCGACAGTTTAAAGGCTGTGCCAATGCATTATCGCCAAGCATCTCTAGCCTTAGGCGCTACTCGCTGGCAAACTATTTACAAAGTTATCTTACGTTCAGCAACACCTGGTATCTTAACTGCCATCATCTTCGGTATGGCACGTGCTTTCGGTGAAGCTTTGGCGGTACAAATGGTTATCGGTAATGCCATCCTAATGCCAAAAAATCTAGTCTCACCAGCTTCTACTTTGACTAGTAAATTAACTACCGATATTGGTAATACTGTCATGGGAACTCTTCCAAACGATGCACTTTGGTCGTTAGCTTTGATTCTCTTACTAATGTCACTGTTCTTTAACATGTTAGTAAGATTCATCGGAAAGAGAGGTAATATCAACAATGCATCCTAAACGTACAGATAAAATTGCCACAGGAATTATTTATACCGTTGTTGTTGCTGTGGTCTCAATCTTAGTATTTTTGATTGGTTACATTTTGATCAATGGTGTTCCTGACATCAGCTGGCACTTTTTGACATCACAAGCCCAGTCCTTCAGTGCTGGCGGTGGTATTCGAGATCAATTATTCAATTCCATTTATCTATTAGTACTAACGCTTATCATCTCATTTCCAATTGCGATGGGAGCTGGTATCTATCTAGCTGAATACGCCAAAGATAATTGGATCACTGATATTATCCGTACTTCAATCGAAGTTTTGAGTTCTCTTCCTTCAGTTGTTGTCGGATTGTTCGGTTACTTATTACTAGTAAATCAATTAAATATGGGCTTCTCCATCCTATCCGGTGCCATTGCTCTAACATTTTTCAACTTACCATTACTTACACGTAATATTGAAGAATCATTAAATAGTGTTCCTAGTTTACAAAAGGAAGCCGGTATTTCACTCGGGTTATCTGACTGGAAAACCATCACTAAGATCATCGTTCCGGAAGCATTGCCTGGCATCTTAACTGGGGTGATCCTCAGTTCTGGACGTGTCTTCGGTGAAGCTGCTGCTTTGATCTATACTGCTGGTCAAAGTGCTCCTTCTGTTTCTTATTCAAACTGGAATATCTTTGACCCTAGCAGTTTCTTAAATCCAATGCGACCAGCTGAAACCTTAGCCGTTCACATCTGGAAAGTTAATACCGAAGCTGTAACACCTGATGCCCATGCAATCTCGAGCGGTTCTTCTGCTGTATTGATCATCGTCATCTTAATATTCAACTTGGGTGCCAGATATATCGGTAACCACATTTACAAAAAAATGACTGCAGCAAAGTGAGGTATTATTTTGAAAACATATGACTTTAACGATAAATATATTATTGATTTAAAATCAGAAATGGCAATTGAAACTGACAATATCCAAGTTTCTTATGGTAAGAACCAAGCTATTTTTGATACTAGTTTAAAATTTCCTAGATTCAAAATAATTTCACTAATTGGTGCATCTGGTTCGGGTAAATCAACCTATCTCAGATGCCTAAATCGAATGAACGATAAAATTGCCACGGTCAACGGAAAAATCATGTATCGAAACGTTGATATCAACGATCCCAAAACTAATGTGTATGAAGTTAGAAAGCACATCGGTATGGTCTTCCAACGTCCGAATCCATTCGCAAAATCTATTCGTGAGGATATTCAATTTGCTCTCAAGGAAAATGGTATTCACGATAAGAACGAACTAGAAGAGAGACTTGAAATGAGTCTGCAAGATGCAGCACTGTGGGAAGAAGTAAAGGACGAGTTAGATACAAGTGCCTTGGCTCTATCAGGTGGTCAGCAACAACGACTCTGTATTGCAAGATCGATCGCTATGAAACCAGATATCCTTCTTCTGGATGAGCCTGCCAGCGCGCTTGATCCCATCTCTACTTCAAAGATTGAAGATACTGTCCAATTGTTGAGTAAAAATCTAACTGTTATAATCGTGACTCACAATATGCAACAAGCATCCCGAATCAGCGATTACACAGCTTTCTTCCACATGGGACATATTATCGAATACAACGAAACTCGTAAAATATTTACTAAGCCAAAAATCAAAGCCACCGATGATTACATTTCTGGTGATTTTGGGTAAAACAAAAGCGTGTGATCTTTCATCACACGCTTTTTTAGCGCCGCAAAACTAAACGGTATTCATCATCATTTTTTGTTTCTTTAATATGATACTTATTTGCAATTATGCGACGTAAATTATCTAATTGTTTAGTGTCAGAGCTTCTAAACAGCTTAGCAATTTTAGTCAGGACATTCGGCTTAGCTTCAACATCTTTAGTTGAATACAATACTGAACGACAGATTTCATAAGCTTCGCCAATGACATAAATATTATTTTGACGAGAATATACCATTTGAAATAATTCTGTTTGATCTGAGACTTTCATAATCTAACCACTCCTAGTGATTTCATTATGACATATTGTCGTCTCATCAGGTACTATATTTTAAAGGTTATCGCCCTTAGCACGCAACAACTCACCAAGTGATGGTTGATCTTTTGGATCGATGTGATATTGAGCAGAATATTGATCAACTGCATCTTGACCATACAATTTTGCATCAAGCGGCATGAAGGCTGTAGCAATTGGATCTTCTTGTTTGATCACTGCGTTAACGACGATTGGCTTCTTATTACCTGAATCTTGTAGTTTCTTGATTTGCGCAAAGACATCGTTAGCTTCTTTAATATTAGTAACAGTAAATCCAATACCACCGAGTCCTTCAGCAACTTTGGCCCAGTCGGCACCGGTTAGATCAACACCGTACAAATGTTGTTTAGTAGCAACTTGTTCATAATAAATGAATCCAAGTCTTTCGTTAGATAGCACCACGTTAACAACTGGTAATCCATAGCGTGCTTCGGTAATGATGTCTGGGGCAACCATTGAGAAACCACCATCTCCTGAGATAGTCCAAGCTTGACCTTCAGGAACACTCAAGGCCCCAGCAATTCCGGCTGGAAGTCCAAAGCCCATTGTGGCAAACAAGCCAGATAGTGCAAAGCGTTGATTCTTGTTCATTGGTAAGCCACGAACACCAAATTCTGAGACATTACCTGTATCAACACCGTAAGTATCATTTGGACCAGCCATTTCAGCAATCTTAGCAGTAATTGTTTCTGGATTCAGACCATCACTATCATCATTAGCACGTGCTTCTAGCCATCTGTCCCAATTAGCTTTGTTAGTTTGGTTGGCCTTTAGCCAGTCACCTGCGGGCAAACTCTCACCAGTATCGATCAAGGCTTTCAGATAACTTTCAGCATCAGAAATAACTGCATAATCAACATCTACTGTCTTACCAATGTCATAAGGATTATTGTTGACTTCAATGATCTTCAAGTTCTTTGGCCAGAAACCGGCAAATGGGAACTCCGAACCTAAGAAGAGGATCAGATCAGCGTGTTGCAAAGCTTCAAAACCAGACTTACTTCCTAAACGTCCAAAAGTACCAATGAAATTAGGATGATCAGTGCTAATAACACCAGTTGCTGGAACGGTATTCATAATTGGTAAATTAAATTGTTCTGAGAACTTAGTTAATGTCTCACGAGCACCCAACAAACCACGACCAGCATATACTAAGGGATGTTTAGCTTCCTTTAACATCTTCAATGTATTAGAGACATCTTCAGGATTAATTGTCTGCGAGAAATCATTTTCGACTACTTTTGGTGTCTTTGGTGATTCATAGTCAATTTCTGCAGCCGTTAAATCTTCCGGCAATGTAACTACAGCAACACCCTTTTGACGATATGCTTCACGAATGGCTTGATTGATAACGTAAGGAATTTGTTCAGCTGTTGTGACTGTACGATTGTAAACTGCAACATCAGCGAACATTGGAGTCTCGTCCATTTCTTGGAAGTAATTAGTATTCATGGTAGTTTGTGGTACTTGACCAACTAGGGCTAGTACCGGAACATGATCCATCTTGGCATCATATAAACCATTGAATAAATGAGTTGCACCAGGACCGGCTGAACCGAAGGCTACACCGATCTTACCTGTAAACTTGGCATCGGCTGAGGCAGCAATCGCACCAACCTCCTCATGACGCACTTGGATATACTTGATCTTATCTTTTTCAAGGTACAGTCCCTCAACCGTATGATTGATTGAACCACCAGGAATGCCGTATACATGATCGACACCCCACTCTTCAAGAACTTTTACTAGTGCTTGTCCAGCTATCATTTTTGTCATAATAAAAACTTCCTTCTATTTTAAACATTTTTATTCTGAAAACGAATTCACGTTCATTCTTGCAATAATAGAAAAAATTGTCAAAGAATCTTTCTCGTGAATAATTTATTTAATAGCATTAATTATTAAATTTAATGAATATTTCTCTTTAATTTGAAAATCATTTTTCTGGATATATGTTTAAACATGTACTAAGATTGACAAAAATAATGAATGGTGGTGCTTACTCATGCAAGTATTTCAGAAGAAAGACATTAACGAACTACTAAGCCACACATCCCCCTTGAAACGAACATTGCATACTTGGGATTTGACCTTTCTTGGCATTGGGGCAATTATCGGAACAGGTATCTTTGTTTTAACCGGCAAGGGGGCTTTGACAACTGGACCTTCATTAGCGGTGTCATTTTTAATCGCTGCGATCTGCTGTGGTTTCGCTGGATTATGCTACGCAGAATTTGCTTCAATGGCTCCTGTAGCTGGTTCAGCTTATACTTATTCCTACATTTCCTTTGGCGAAATAATTGCCTTCATCATTGGCTGGGATTTGATCCTTGAATATGCACTAGGTGCAGCAACTGTCTCTGCTGGTTGGTCCGGCTACTTTGTAAATTTAATGGGTAATTTAGGGATCCATATTCCTAAAATTTTGACGGCTGCAGCGGGAACAACTCCCGGCGTAACAACTTACTTTAATCTTCCCGCATTTTTAATTATCTTGTTGATCACTTATATTTTGGCTCAAGGGATCAATACTACTAAACGTGTCAATGACACGATGGTTATTATTAAACTAGCTGTAATTATTTTGTTTATTGCTTGTACTATTTGGTTCGTCAAACCTCAAAACTGGAAGCCATTTACACCTTATGGTATTTATTCATTCCACAACGGCACGGCTTCTGGTGTTATTCCTGCTGCATCGATTGTTTTCTTCTCTTTTATTGGCTTTGACTCTGTCTCCTCTAGCGCTGAAGAAACAATTAATCCAAGCAAAACTTTACCTAGAGGTATTATGTTGTCACTGGGAATTTCTACGATTTTGTACATTGCTATGACATTGATCATGACTGGTGTTGTTAAATATACTATTTTCGCTAAATTTCTCGATGCTCCTATCTTGGCAGTTTTGAAAGCAACTGGTCAAACTTGGTTGAGTATTATCGTCAGTATTGGTGCTATCCTTGGTATGACAACTGTTATCCTAGTTCAATTGTATGGACAATCACGTATCACTTACTCTATGTCACGTGACGGTCTGTTTCCCAAATTCTTCGGCGATGTTGATCTAAAACGTCAAACTCCATATAAAGGAACTTGGTTCTTCGGTATTATTACCGCCATAACCGCTGGCCTTATCAACTTAAATATTCTTTCAGAACTAGTAAACATTGGTACTTTAACGGCCTTCATTCTTGTTTCAGCCGGAGTTCTTTGGATGAGACATAAGCATCCGGAAATTCATCGTGGATTTCGTGCTCCCGGTGTTCCTGTTACACCGCTAATTGCCATTGCATTCTGCTTATTACTGATAGCCGGTCTAAATTGGGAAACTTGGTTGAGATTCATTATCTGGTTTACTATTGGACTAGTGATCTACTTTAACTACTCTTACAAGCATTCAAAGTTAAGAAAATAAAAACGAGCTGCAAAAATTCTACAGCTCGTTTTTTGTCAGAAATAATTTTTTTAAATGTAAAATTATTGACTAATTTATCGGATTTTTGTATTTTGAGTGCATTATAAACTTTAAAAGAATTTAATTCTCATATTTTTAGTTTTCTTTAAGGAATGAATAGTATAATTACAACGAACTAATGGGATAAATAGCATAAAAATTATTTCATTATATATTTTTAACTGTTATCTTATTTTGTAGGGTAAAACTTGATTTTATCGTGTAATAAATCAAGTAATACTTGTATACACAAAAAAAGAAGCAGGAATGATTAAAAGTGTAAACAAATTCAAATTTCACAAACTAACGATGGAATCAATAGTTCTGTAAACGCTTTTGATTGTGCTAATATGCCCTTTTTGATAAACTAATTAATTATACCTTGCTCTTCAATGAGCAATCTAATTAATCTATCGTTAAAGAGAATCATTTTTGACTGGAGGTACATAAATGCTTGGTAAAATAAGTAAGCTTATTCGAGAACGTCGTAGGTCTTTGAACTTAACAATTGAACAATTAGCTGAAAAGTCTGGTGTTTCTGAAAGTTTTATCTCACGTATCGAGAGAGGTGAGGTTGATAACGTTAGAATAAAAAAGTTGAATGATATTGCGATTGCTTTGAATATGCAACTATCAGACTTTTTTACCGATTCAAGTCTTTCAGATATTTATACATTAGATTTAATCAAATATCTATCGAACTTACCTGAAGACGAAAGAAAAAGAGTTTCAGAAGTACTGTTGAAAGTAATCAATCTATAGTTCATATTCGTTAACGATCAAACCAGCGATTTCTTCAACTGAGTATTCTTGGTTATGTCGTTTATAAAAATCTGCTAAATCTATCGTACGATTGGGAAGATTTAGTGTTAAAACATTGAAATTATGGTAATCGATCGAATTAGAACAGCGCTTATAGATTTCAAATTTTAAATCTTGTAGGATCTTTAAATTCTCTAATAGTTTTGTATTATTCATTTTTAATCCCCCTTGATTAAAGAATAGTTACAATACAATTTTAGAATAACCCACGATTTAATTTTTGAAAACGTTTTTAGCAATAAAGTTTATAAAAATAGGGTTTCTGGATTGACGTTTTGTCAAAGCCAGAAGCCCTATTTATTTTGCTAATTATTAAAAAACTGAGTTAATATCAAGAACACTATCCCACCGACAATAATTCCAATTCCAACGATGAAAAAGTTCCAAAGGCCTAAAACACCGAAAACTATCAGCAGGATTCCAATAAATGGATGGCGTAAAAGTGCCGCCCCCGTCTTCAGTAATAACCAGATTATTACTAAGATGGCTACTCCAATTGCAATCAAAAGCGGTGCTGAACTTGACGTGCTTGTTGCCATTAATGTAAGCATTTCATTCCTCCTTATGATGCTAGATTATAGCATTAGTACATGAAAGAAGTGTGAATAAGCTATTATTTTTTTATTAGAACTTTATTCAAAATATTGTACATAATAAATGACAAGTAGAACCCTGCTGCGTAACAAATCAACGTTATACCTAGGACACGCAGTGCCTCATTTTTCAAAGTCATTTGATCGATCAAATATACTAAAATACTGGCAACTAACAAGATGCCGCCTAAGCCAAGTAGATATTTATGAACATGGATAAAGAATACCTCGCTGTTAGTCGACTTATGTAGTTCTTCGTTCTTAAACTGATTAATTATTTCGGCAATGGCAGTATCTTCGTCCTTACCGAGTGACTTCTGATCAGCCACATAATCAACCATCATCGTCTTGACTTCCATCTTTTCATCCTGAGAAATATCTAAATCATGAACAAATTGATCGATTGAACCATATGATTTATACAACGGATTGATTCTCAAATGATCGATGTAGTTGATAATTGCCCAAAACGCGGCCAGCATGATGGCAAACATATATCCAACAACAAAGACAAATTCCGTCTTCGATGGATCAATAACAATATCTAAGTAGTAACAGACATAGAACAAAATCATCGAGAACATAAGAATCGCTTTGTAGCTAATTTGCTTAATAGAAAAATAATTCATTATATCCACCTCACATAAACCTTTGAACAACTTCAGATAGTAATTTAAAGTCGTGTTTCATATCATCTAACTGGCTAATTCCTTGATCTGTAATATGATAATACTTACGCTTACCACCGTGGGTCTTTTCTCCCCAATAGGCTTCAATACATTCTTGTTTTTCTAGCCGTTTTAAAGCTAAATACAAAGTTGCTTCTTGAATTTCAAACGTAGAATTTGACTTGTCAGTTATGGTTTTGGAAATTTGATAACCATAGTTATCTGCTTCCTTGAGAACAGACAAAATCAGTAAATCTATTGTCCCTTTTAACATTTCCTTATTCATTAGGTTAAATCCTCTTACGTGATTATTATTACTTATATTTTACAGAATCTAACTGCTAATTACTAATGATGCTCCAATTTAAAAATTTATTTTCTATCTTATAGATCTTCTTTAAGACTTTTGAGACCACTATTGAATCATTTAGATAAATAAACGAGATAATACTAATTATCGTCCCAATTGAGGCACCGACAAATACATCAATTGGATAATGAACCCCTACAAATATTCTGGAAAGTCCTACAATGATCGCTATTACAGGAAAAATGTATCTAATTTTACTTTTAGTGTAAATGAAAAAAATAATCATGATACTAAAGAAAACAATTGTATGATCGCTAGGAAAACTATTTCCTACACTTTTAGGAATCAATTGATTTACTGAGCTTAGAACCGCAAACGGTTGGCGATGAAAATAAATATTTCCCGCAATAAATTTGCCAACTAATTCAGACAACAAACATGATATGACACTAATCATTAACATCTGCCGAAATTTTGAATCATTTCTCTTAACAAACCAGAGACATATCATGATCAATGCTAAAATATAGACAGTGTACTTGGCTGTAAAAATCCCTACTAGATTTAATAAATCAGATTTATTAGCTAAGTTGTTAACTGATCTGAATAAATAAATATCCATCTTATTACCTCTACTTAACAATATTGAGTACTTGAAGAATAAATAATATAATAATGTACTTAATAATGCAAGGTAATATTAAAACAATTAATTTAATGAACATGGAGGAATTTATCATGAAAGCACTAGTAATACCAGCAGTTACTGATAACAGTATTAACGATATACAACCGATGAATATGAATAAGCCTCAGATGGCAGCTGACGAAATAGTTATAAAGGTACACGCATTAGGACTAAATCCAGTTGATTTCAAACTAGTTGAACATCACAACTCAGCGTGGAACTACCCTCATATTCTGGGACTAGATGCTGCAGGTGAAATCGTTGATGTTGGATCAAACAATCCTAAGAATTTCAAAATTGGTGAACGAGTATTCTTCCACAGTGATTTATCAAAAGATGGAGTTTTTGCTGAATATGCTAAGTCAAAATATAATAATGTTGCTAGAATACCTGACAAAGTCACTTATGAGGAAGCAGCCGCAATTCTATGTAGTGGACTTACAGCATATCAAGCAATTTATAGAAAATTTAGTTTGACTGGCAAAAAGAATATTCTCATTCACGCTGGTGCCGGTGGCGTCGGAACAATTGCTATTCAACTTGCCAAATTAGCTGGATTATCTGTTATCACCACTGTTTCGGAACATAAAAAAGATATTGTAAAATCACTCGGTGCCGATTTTATAATTGATTATAAAAATGAGAACGTAGACGAACAGATAAGTAAAATCACTGATGGCGCAGGTGTTGATGTTATTATCAACGACATCGGTAATCCTGAGGCGGACTTACCGAGACTAGCCTATAATGGTAATTTGATATGTATCTTGAATACACCGGATATTACACATTATAATTTGTCTGAGCACGGACAAGGTGTTGCAGCACTAAATCTTGGTGGTGTACATCAATCTGGTTATGTCAACCAACTGAACGACTTATCCGTAATGGCAGAATCATTGGCGGATCTTATTGCCGACAACAAATTAGATCCAGTAATTACAAAAATTATCGATTTTTCAGAGATTCCCGAAGGATTAACAGAATTAAGTAACCATAAAACTATCGGAAAAATTATTGCCACACTCTAAAAAAGGTCTTGCAGATTTTAAAAATCTGCAAGACCTTTTTAAATTTAAATAGAAATTATAAAGCTTTTTCTCTATCTTGAATTTGTTCGATTGCTTTTAGCAATCTAGCAATATCATCTCGATAAACTTCACCGATGTTACCAATACGGAAAGTTGGAATTTGTGAGATTTTTCCTGGATAAATTACAAATCCAGCTTCTTTTAATTCATTATAGAATTCTTGGAAATCGAAATCTTCTGTTGGATAAATAAATGAAGTGATGATTGGTGATTGCCACTTTTCATCAATCAAAACTTTGAAACCAAGGTGTTCCATACCTGATGCCAATTGTTTTTGGTTAGATTGGTATCTCTTATAACGTCTTTGGAGACCACCTTCAAGTTTTAATTCTTCAAGTGCTTGTGCAAAGGCATGAACTACGTGTGTAGGTGATGTAAAGCGCCACTTACCATTGTTCTTTTCCATTTCATTATATTGATCATATAAATCCAAGGATAAAGTTCTAGCCATACCTGCGGTACTTTCAAGTAGTGCTTTATTAGCAATTACAAATGCAAATCCAGGTACACCTTGAATACATTTGTTAGTACTACTGATCAAGTAATCGATATTTATACCATTGACATCAATTGGAATACCACCAAAACTACTCATAGCATCCACAATAGTAATAATACCTTTCTCATGAACCCAAGGAATAATATCCTCAATAGGATTTAAAATACCAGTTGTTGTTTCACAATGAATCATCGCAAAATGAGTGATTTCTGGATGTTCTTCAATTGTTGACTTAACATCAGCCAAAAGGACCGGCTTCTGTTCATCTACAACTAAGTCAACGTGATTGATGCCGTACACATCAGCCATTTGACCTATTCGTTTACCATATGCACCATTCATTGCAATGAATAACGTACCATCATCCGGAATAACTGAACTAATAACTGATTCAACACCATAAGTACCACTTCCTTGAATGGGAACAGCAGTGTATTTTGACGGATTAACATCAGCTAAAGCTAATAATGATTGACGAATTGATTGTGTGATTTCTTTGTAATCATTATCCCAAGTACAATAATCGAATTCCATTGCCTTCTTTACAGTAGCACTAGTTGTTAATGGTCCTGGTGTTAATAATAAATAATTGTTATCCATTAGTTACCTCCTCAGATGCATTCAAAGTTTCAATTACATCTGGTAATTCTGACATATTGTTAATAATTAAATCTGCACCTTCACGTTCGAAAATCTTACGAACAGCTCCGCGTTTTAGAACTTTTTCATCTTCAGTTAAACTATTGTATTCATTTTCTGATAGTCCCATCAAACTGCTACCTTCAATGATTCCAACAGTTATAACTCCAGCATTCTTACCTTCTTGAATATCAACCACCGTATCACCAATCTTAATGACACTTTGCAATTCATCAATACTGAATTGGGATAAAATTGTTTTGATCATAGCTGGTGAAGGACGGCCTTGACCAGCTACATCTTCAGAAGTTACAACTAATTCAGGAAGATATCCTAACTTAGCAGCACTTTCTCTTACAATGTTCATCATTTCCAAAGTATAACCAGTTGTAGTAGCTACTCGAATATGGTGTGCAGTTAGATATTGAAATGCTTCCAATACACCTGGTTTTAATTCTGTAGAAACTTTCAAATGATTGATCAATGATTCTTGGAAAAGTCCATAAACATTTTCTCTATCTTCTTCACTAGGATTTCGATGATAAATTTCTTTCCATTGGTCAGCAATCCTTGGCATTGCAAGGATCTTACCAATATGATCCCATTTAGCAATTCCCATATCTTGTCTGATTTCTGAATCTAAAATGTTAATTCCTGCTTTATCAAATGCTTTTTTGAATGCAATGACTGGTGCCAAACTACCATAGTCGACAGTAGTTCCTGCCCAATCAAAAATTACTGTTTTAATCATAAAATTATCCTCTCGACCTACTTAGCGATGTAAGTCTTTCTTAATTTAACCGCAATAAATTCTAATAAGATGGCAACGGCAATAATCAGATAAACGATCATCCCTACTTCGTGAAAATCAAAACTCATTCCACTGGCAACAAATAGTTGATACCCTATTCCACCAGCACCAGCAGCTGCACCCACAGCAACCGCATTGGCAAAGTTGATCTCTAAACGAATAAATGTCCATGATACTAAAGATGCAATTATCGTTGGCCAAATTGCTTGAAATACAATTACCCAAAATTTACTACCAGTAACCTTCAATGCTTCGATAGTAGATTGATCGATTTCTTCAATACTTTCTGAGTATGCTTTAGTCAGATAAGCCACACTATGGAAACTAAGTCCCAAAATAGCAGCGTTTGTCCCCAATCCGCAGACAATTGAAAAAATCAAAACCCAGATAATAGTTGGAATTGCACGTACTACAGCCATAAAAACTCTAATACTGCTACTCAACCATGCATTGGTTAAGTTTTTAGAAGCCATCACAGCTAAAAAGAAACCTACAACTGCACCAATAATTGTTGTCATAATTGCCAGTAACAAACTGATACCTAATGCTTGTAAAAGCATGACTATCCCATCAGTTCCAGCGCTTGGTTGTAAAAACATTTGATTCAATGTCATCATCAGCCCGCGAAAAGCTGAACCGATCTTAACATTAGCTGAATCCAAATGTGTCAATGTATATGCAGTAGTCAACACTAAAAAGGTAATAACTCCAATAATCATATATCTTGATAAACTAGGATTACGCAGTTTTATTTTTTTAGGTTGTGGTGACTTTGGCTTTGTAATCAGCCTTTCATCGCTATTCGAAATCATAAGATAACCTTTCTGATCTGATTCGACAATACTTCTAGCGCAATTACTACGACAATGATCGACAATACTGTCATACCCGCCGCATCAAATCGAAAACTTTTGTAGTATATATCAAAAACAAATCCGATACCTGTTCCGGTCAAGATACCAACCAACGTTGCATCTCGAACATTGTTTTCAATCATATATAAAACCCAACTAATTAAACTTGGCATAATTTGTGGTAACACAGCTTGGAAAATCACTTGAAAATAGCTGGCACCAGTTGCCTTCAAAGCCAGCATCGTTTCGCTAGCCTCATCTTCAATAATTTCCATAAAAGCACGGATCAGATATCCCACTGACATTAAAAGCAATGCTAAGAATCCCGTGAAATCACTTTGCTTAAATGAAAATAACAATATCATTGCCCAAGCAACCAATGGTATATTTCGGAAGAAAGATGCTATACCACGAACAATTGTCTGTATCAATGCATTACCGCCAGTTACCTTTGAACCTAAAATTGCGACAAAAATCGCAATGATCGATGCAACAACAGTAGAGGCAATTGCTAATAACACTGTCCCTATCAGTTTTTGCCAAATAGTTGGTAGGAAGTGTATTGAATTAGCAGTCGGTTTGAAATTGATTCCTAGCCACGAAAAGGCCTTGGGAATTGCAACAACTCCTGATAGATTATCAAATTTCAAGATCCAACTACTTAATAGATAAATACTTCCAATAAGTACGATAGTTCCTGTCTGTTTCCAATGTTTTCGAGCTAAATAATTTACAGGTGTTTGCATTAATTAAGCTCCTCAGTAACGTTTTGATCATACAATGTCTCCAATATTTCCTCAGACAAGGCATCTGATTCTTCATTAAAAACCATATTACCGTGACGAATCCCAATGATACGATCAGCATAATCTTTCGCTAAACCAATTTGATGAAGATTAGCGATACAGATAATGTTAAATTCTGTAGTTAAATCCTTCAATAATTGCATAACAGTTTGAGATGATGCTGGATCAAGTGAAGCAATCGGTTCATCACAAAGAATAACTTTTGGATGTTGAATCAATGATCTGGCAATACCAACACGTTGCTTTTGACCACCACTCAAATCCGAGCAGCGTTGTAATGCGAATTCTTCTAACCCAACTTTTTCTAACAAAGTCATGGCTTCTTGTTTCTCTTCGTTTGTGTAACGACCAAACATCCCTGCAAAAGTAGACTTGTATCCTAGGCGTCCGTGTAAAACATTTTCAATTACAGTTAAACGTTCAACAAGATTGTAGTTTTGAAATACCATTCCAATTTGTCGACGATAATTTCGTAATTGTGATTTGTTTGCTGTCCTAAGATCACCACCGTCAAGCAGAATTTGTCCGCCGTCATCCTTGATCAATTGATTCAAGCTTCGCAAAATAGTTGTCTTACCTGCACCTGAAGGTCCAATAATTGCAACAAATGTTCCTGGCTCGACGGAAAATGAAATATCTGTCAACGCCGGTTTATCTTTTTGATAGCTTTTCTCTAAATGTTTTACCTCTAGCATTGTTTGTCCCCTTATTTACCAACTAATTCGTGAGTAGGTTTGTACCAATCGTCGTTAACTGGAAGAAGTGTTGTTTTAGCACTCTTCTTTTGCCATAGAGTAGGATTCTTTGCTCCTTCTTTAGCGAACAACTTTGGATTGTCTGTTACATCTTTTGATGTGAAACGTTTTTGAATAGCTTTTTGATCTTTTTCACTTAGTGATTCTGTATTAACTACGAATGGTCCATTTTGAACTGGAAGTACAGAAATACTGATCATTTCTTTACCCTTGAAATCTGTAAATGGTGCATCAGCATCATCTTTAACCTTAAATGTTGAACCAACCTTGTCATAACTACCTTCTGATACTTTTAGGAATGGTGCTAAATCAATATCATCAAATGCGGCAACATCAGCGTCACCCTTTAGTAAGTTAACAGCTGAACCAGGATGTGAACTACCATAAAGAACTTTATCGAAGAACTTGCCACCTTCAGAAAGCTTGTCTTTATCAGCTAACTTAAAGTGTTTTTGAATTTCATCTGTTGGAACTGCAAAACCTGAAGTTGAACTTGCTGAAACGAATGAGATCTTTTCGCCTTTGATCTTATCAATATTGTATTTACCGTCTTTCATATATGAAGCGGCCTTTTCTTTTGGAACCATTAAGTATGATCTATAGCTTGCACCTTTAGTTGTTCCATCTTCACCAGATTGTAGTAAGAATGGAAGAACCTTTTTGTTTTGTGCATGTGCTTGAATATAACCATCAGCCCCCATGAATGCTAATTGAGCCTTTCCTGATGCAATTGCCTCAATGGCAACGTTATAATCTGTTGTTGTTTGGATATCTACTTCCTTACCAGTTGCTTCATGGATCTGTTTCTTCATTTCATCACGTGAAGCAGTGAAGTTCTTAGCAGATTCATTTGGATAAAATACTACTGAGATCTTACCTGAGTCTTTCTTTGCACTTGCTGAGTTTTGACTGGAGCAACCAGTTAATACACCGACAAGTAATAACATTAACCCTAAACAAACTGTTATAAATCGCCCTTTTTTCATTAAATAATAACCAACTTTCTCTTTCTTTTTTTGAACAAACCTAGCTTAACAAAGGAATGTATACGTTCTATATATTTAATGTAAAGATTGCAATGATATGTAAGAAAAAACTTTACTGAAAGTTTACAATGTAAATGTTGCATCACTGAAAGCTTATAGTTCCAATATATCTATTAGATATTTCGTATGTACTATCAATAAGAATAAATTTATATTTTCAGAGTTAGTGAAGCTTGTTTCAATGCAATTAGTTGACTTAAACCCTACTCTAACGTGTATTCTTAAACCGTACTCAAAAATTGGAGGAATTTAATTATGGCCTATAAAACAATTAATCCGTTTAATAACGAAGTCGTAAAAGAATACGACAATGCAACTGAGGAAGATATCCAAAAAACACTTACAATTGATGACAAGCTCTATCACCAATTTAAAAAACAACCTATTTCAGAACGTTCTGCAATTCTACACAAAATAGCCGATTTAATGAGAAAGAATGAAGCTGACCTTGCTAAAACAATGGTCCTTGATATGGGAAAATTGATTGGTGAAGCTAAAGGTGAAGTAGAATTATGTGCTTTGATTGCTGATTACTTTGCTGATAACGCTGAAGATCTACTTAAACCAACACCTATCAAATCAGGTGCTGGTGATGCCTGGGTAGAGAAACAATCAACTGGTACGATCATGATGGTTGAACCTTGGAACTTCCCTTACTATCAAATTATGCGTGTCTTTGCACCTAATTTTATGGTTGGTAATCCTATGATTTTAAAGCACGCTTCAAACACACCTGGCTCCGCCGTAGCATTTGAAAAAGTTGTCAATGATGCTGGAGCTCCTCAAGGTAGTTTGACTAACTTATTCCTATCATACGATCAAGTGTCAGAGATCATTGCCGACGATCGTATTCAAGGAGTGGCTTTGACTGGTTCTGAACGTGGCGGACAATCTGTTAATCGAGTTGCCGGTGAGAATTTAAAGAAATCCACAATGGAACTCGGTGGTACAGATGCCTTCATCGTCCTAAGCGACGCTGACATCGATCAAGTAATGAGCGTAGCTGCTAAGGCTAGAATCTACAATGCCGGTCAAGTATGTACTTCGTCCAAACGATTCATCGTTGCTGATAACTTATACGATGAATTCGTGGAACGCTTAACTAAGCAATTCTCAGAATTCAAACCAGGAGATCCAATGGATCCTAAGACAACTTTGGCACCAATGTCATCAGCTAGAGCTAAGGATAAATTGACTGAACAAGTGAATGAAGCTATCAAAGCCGGAGCCAAGGTTCAATATGGTAACAAACCAATTGACCTACCTGGACAATTCTTCATGCCAACGATATTAACTGACATCGATAGTAAGAATCCTGCTTACTCTAAAGAAATGTTTGGACCAGTTGCACAAGTTTATAAAGCTTCAAGTGATGACGAAGCTGTCGCAATTGCCAATGATTCCAATTATGGTCTAGGCGGTATCGTCTTCTCCGGTAGTAAGAAGCACGGTTCAGATATTGCTAAGGAAATTGAAACTGGAATGGTCTTTGTAAATACATTCATGTTCACTCTTCCAGAACTACCATTTGGTGGTGTTAAAAAATCAGGCTTCGGTCGTGAGATGAGTAATCTAGGACTTGAAGCATTCGTTAATGAAAAATTAATCGTCGCCGTTGATAAGCCAGATCTAAATAATCTAGCTGGCGGATTATTCTAAATCAAAATGGCCACTCTACATTTTTGTGGAGTGGCCATTTCTATATTCTCTTAAAATAATCTTCAATGATAAAATCAATATCATCCTGATCTTCGTAACCAAAATCACCTGTATATTCTCTAACTTCTGAAACTAAATTGACAACTCGATTAATACTCAGTTCTTTTTCCTTAAAACTTCTAAAAGGAATATTGTGATGTGCTAAATATCTCAATGCTGAAAGGCGAACGTGGTCATTCATGCATTCACGCTCAATATCGAAGAAACAGTCATCAATAAACACTTCTTCCGGATATCCGTATTGATTTTCCCAACCTGGGTTCTTGAATTCACCATTAATAAAATCATATTCTATCCGTCTCGGTATATCTGGATAGTCATTCAGCATAGCTTCATAACCCCGTAAAACCAAGTAATCATAAATATATTCATTCACTTCTCCAAAATAGATCCAACCGACTGGTTTACTAATAAATTCAGCAATGGCTTTGACAGACGAAAGCGGTGGTATGCGCCGGCAATCAATATAATTCTGAATATCTTCAGCTATCAATCCAGTTTTATCGGCTAATTCGGACAGTAATAAATTATTTTCAAATAAGATTCGTTCAATTTGAACGCTAATTTTTTCTAATTGTATTTCCATAATATTATCAAACATAATAAAAAATCTTCCTCGTAATCAAAAGTTTATAAGAATTTTCCCTACAAAACTAAATTACGAAAAAGATTTATTTTTTTACTTAAGAAATCAAAACTCCGACACTTAGGAAGATCAATATTAAGACAACAATTGTAACTAAAAGCTTCATAACAAACTTGATCCACTTATCAAAGCCAATATTTACCATTGATAGTGACACTAGGATCAAACCGGTTGGCGCAATCAATCCTATCAAGCCTTGTCCCCAGTTGTAAGCATCGATGATCAAAGCACGATCGATTCCCACTACATCGGCTAGCGGTGCCATAATAGGCATCGATAGGACGGCAAGTCCTGATGATGATTGAATAAAGAAACCTAAGATAATATAAACGAAGAATAGTACACAAATAAAGAGAATATTGTTCATGCCACTGATCTGATTACTGAAGTAGTTCATGATCGTATCACTAACGTAACTATTTTCCATTACGATACCAACTGAACGTGCCAAACCAACAGTCAGAGCAACTCCTAACAAATCACCAGCACCAGAAACAAAGCTCTCAACGAACTTTTTCTCACCTAAACCAGCGACAAATACTAAGACATAAGTTACTGCTAAGAAGACTACCGCAATCTCTGTGAAGTACCAGCCTAATTGTTGCACTCCCCAGATCATTACGACGAATCCTAAGGCAAAGACGATCAGCGAGAGCTTTTGACGAAGAGTAAAGACTTTTTCTTCAGCCATATCTTCATCTAAGAATTGTTCACGATCAGATTCCATTTGATCTGCAACTAATGAGTTAGACGGATCCTTCCGAACTTTTTCACCATAGCGAATCGTATAGATAATTGAAATTCCGACAGCAGCTACCCACATCAAGACTCTCAGCGGCATCCCATCGGTAAAAGTGATCCCAGCCGCATTCGAAGCAATTACGGTAGAGAACGGATTAATTGTGGAACTCATCGTACCAATAGCGGTTCCCAGATAAACTGTCGCAATCGCGGTCAGAGTATCGTATCCCGCTAATAAGAAGATCGGTATCAGAATTGGATAGAAGGCGATTGTTTCTTCCGCTAATCCAAAAGTTGTACCACCCAAAGCAATCAATGACATAACAATGATGATCAGCCATTTTTGCTTACCATTTAAGATTTCCGACAGACGCTTCATTCCTGCGTCCATCGCTCCGGTGGCATTAACAATTCCGATAACCCCACCTAATATAAGAATAAAGACAATAATATCAACACTGTCAACAATACCTTGAACTTGGGAGGTCAAGAACTGATTGATCGTACCAAATACGCCACGCTTTGGCTTCTTGATCCCTTCATAAGAATTAGGAATTGCTGCCGGACGGTAAATAGTACCATCCTTGAACTTAGACAACTTGATATTTATTTTGTACTTATCAAGTGTTTTCTTAGTCGCAGGTTCTTCTTTAGTTTTACCTTTAGGATTGGTAATAACAAAAGCATCGCTCTCAGAACTGTATTCTAAAGTTGAATACTTACCTGAAGGTATAAAGAATGTTAGAGCTTGAACCATGATTAAAACAATGACTATGACCGTATAGGCCGACGGAAAGGCGTGTTTTTTCTTTTTCGTAGTAGCCATGATTTAATACCCCTTTTTTAAAATTTGACTAAACCAATTTAGTCCCATTTAAGAGTATATCATAGGTCATGCAAGCCTTTACAGAGATATTGTGAATTATTTATCTTTTAAAACAACAAAGTTTCGAATAAATCTAGACTTCTTACTGGCACAAAAATTTAACGACCGCAATAACTTTTTATCAAAAATAGCTAAAATATTATTGGTAAAATGGTTATTACTAGCCAACATCTTATGCATGATGATACTATTATATTACAAAAAAATTATAGTAATGATTAGGAGAATATCTATGAAAATAACTATTCAAAAAGATTTGCTACAACTTTTATCATCTAACGTTGAACCCAAAATCAGTATCATCCTACCTATCCACCCTGAAACTCCTCAAATTGAAAACAACATCTTAACTTATAAAAACTTGCTCAAAGATGTCAAAAAGGATCTTGAATACAATTACCCACGCCGTGATTGGAACGACGTTGTTGATAAATTAGAGAACTTAACGCTTGACCGTGATCTATGGAGTTCTTCAAGTAAATCGCTATTGATCTTTGCCAACAATGAAAATCTCCAAATTAGCGAAGTTGATCATGATGTTCAACCTAAGGCACACGTTGGCAGCACCTTTTTGATCCAAGACTTATTCGTCCCTGAAATTGCCGACCGACCTCAATACATCATCAATCTTAGCCGTGATCGCATCAACGTGATCGATATAGCTAGTTTAAAGGCCATTGAATTTGCCGAAATACACAGTAATTTTTCAGATTATTATTCAGACTTCGATGCTAATTCTAACTTAAATACCGGATCATACGCTGGATTAGCAGGAGCCTATCACGGGCATCGGACGAAATCCGAAGAACAACAAAAAGACCAATTGATCTACTATCGTTACTTAGATCGCGAATTAGCTAAAATGAATAAAGAAAAAGGATTCCGTTTCATTATTTCAGGATTGCCTGAAGTGCTTGATAATTATCTCAGTAATTACGGCAACGCTAGCTATATTTATGATGTGATCCACGGGTCGATCATTAACCTATCACAAAACGAGTTATCCGAAAGAATCAATCAAATCTTTGAAGATCAAAAATTACTCAAGTCACAGGAACTAATGAAAGAATACAATCAAGCTGATCGAAAAGACAAGGTTATCAATGATGTTGACAGTATCAAACATGCGTTGAATGATGAGCGCGTTAAATCGTTGATCTCATTCAACAATGGTGATTCGTATTCCGTAGATCAAAACAAGTTAATGCTGAAGGCTGCACAAAATAAGGTACATTGTCAGGTGATCGATACTGCTGAAAGTTCTGATTTGCCAAAGATCAGTGCCATTGTTTATTAATAATGTTTGAAATTTTACTAACTACTCAAAAAAATCGTTGCTGTAAAATATAGTAACGATTTTTTTAGTGTGGTACTAATATAAAATCTTTTGGTTGACAATTATTCGGTACCGAACTATAATCATTTTTGGAATAAAAGGTTCGGTACCGAATGATATTAATTAGAAATGAGGACTTAATATGAGTAAATTAACAGATGATTTAATGAAACAGCTTCACTTCATCAGTGAAGCAAGCAATAACTATATGCATCAAAATAAACAACGGTTATCAGGACAACAACGTGTTCTGGCCATTCTTAGATTAGAGGATGGTCTAAGTCAGCGTTATTTGACTGAGGTATTAGACCTACGCCCTAGTTCCGTTGCCGAATTATTGAAGAAACTTGAAACTAGTGGCGATATCATCCGTAAAGAAGATGACAATGATAAACGAACTAAACTAGTCTATTTGACTGATGCTGGCCGTGAAAAAGCCGATAAAAATGCATCCCTCAAGGATGAAGATTACAGTGAGACCTTCTTTGCCGGACTAGATGACAACGAAAAGCAAACCTTCAGCGATAATCTCTCTAAAATAGCCAATGGCTGGGACGATGACTTCAAACAACAGGCTAACAAATTCGTTGATCCAATGGATCGCATGCAACAGATGCAAAAAGTCCATGAAACAATGATGGCCAAATTTGGTGATGACTGGCAAGATATGTCTCCTGAAGATATGCGTCATCAAATGAGAAAAGAGATGCGTAAAGCTATGAAGAACGGCGAAATGCCTGATGGTATGGGATTCATGCCCGGTATGATGATGGACCATGGTTGCCGAAATCATATGGGACATGGCGATCATCGAACACGTAATTTTAGATTTTAATTTTTAACAACTTAGAGGATATTAATAATGCGCAGTGAAGCAGTTATGAGATCAGATTTGCCACGTAATAAAGGCAATCTTAAACTCAAAGAGTTTTTACACTTGATCAATAGTGTTAACCCCAAAAAAGGTATTTTTATATTAGGTTTATTATTAAGTTTGGTCACCAGCGGTGCCAGTTTGGTTGTGCCGCAACTGACTAAAGGATTAGTAGATACTAGCCAACTGACAAAAATAGACGGCAAAATGCTGGCAGTTTTACTCTTAGCATTTGCGATCCAACTAGGATTCGGAACCATTGGCGGATTTCTGCTCCGTTACGTTGGCGAAAGTGCCGTTAAGACACTGCGCGAGAGATTGTGGAATCACCTGCTGAAACTTCCCGTCAGTTACTTCGATGATCATAAATCAGGTGAGAGTAGTTCTCGATTGGTCAATGATACCTCAGTTATCAAGGATCTAGTAACCTCGCAGTTCCCCAACTTTATTACCGGTGGAATTCAATTAGTCGGTTCGATGATAATCTTATTCTTAATGGATTGGAAAATGGCTGCCATTATGTTCAGTGCAGTGCCGATCTTTATATTGATCCTATTACCAGTGGGTAGGATTCTTTCAAAATTAGGCCGACAATTACAAGCAGCTACCGCTGACTTCAATGCTGATGCTAGTGAAAAACTATCTGAAGTACGCCTGATCAAATCCAGCAATGGTGAATCATTCGAGAAGACTACTGGCGGCAACTTTATCAATAATATCTTTAAATTAGGTGTTAAAGATGCCAAGGTTGAAGCCGTCTTGCAACCAATTATGATGACAGCCATGTTGGGAATCTTCGTTGGGATCCTCGGTTACGGAGCCGTTCGTGTTCAAGCAGGAACTATGACCAGTGGCGCTCTAGTCGCCTTCCTACTCTACTTATTCAATATCATTGCACCGGTCACTAGTTTTGCTACCTTCTTCTCACAAGTTCAAAAGGCCATGGGATCGACTGAACGTGTTCAAGAAATTTTGAATACTGAACTTGAACCGGTTGAAAGTGGCAATACAATCAATGTCGAGGGAAAAACCATTTCCGCCCACAACCTTTCCTTCAGTTATGAACCTGATCATCCAATACTGACTAATGTATCATTTGAAGCAAAACCCAATACAGTCATTGCCTTTGCTGGTCCTAGTGGGGGTGGTAAATCGACTTTATTCTCCTTACTAGAGAGATTCTATCAGCCTGATGCTGGCCAAATAACGATCGGTGATCACAATATCGATGACATCAATGTATCTAATTGGCGTTCCCAAATTGGATATGTCTCACAAGATAGTGCTGTTTTTGCTGGTAGTATTCGTGATAATCTTCAATACGGATTGGATAAAACTTTGTCAGATGCAGACTTGTGGCATGGCTTGGAACTAGCATATGCTGATAAATTCGTTCAAGAGTTCCCTGAACAATTAGATACTCAAATCGGGGAACGCGGCGTTAAATTGTCTGGTGGTCAAAAGCAAAGAATCGCAATCGCTCGGGCCTTCTTACGCGATCCTAAAATTCTAATGCTAGATGAGGCTACTGCTAGTTTGGATTCAGAATCAGAAGAAAAAGTTCAACGTGCCTTAGAACAATTAATGATTGGTCGAACTACTTTGGTCATTGCCCATCGTTTATCAACTATCGTTGGTGCAGATCAAATCTACTTCATCGAACATGGACAAGTTACCGGTCATGGAACACACGAAGAACTGATCAAGAATCACAAGTTATACGCACAGTACGTAAATGAACAAATGGTCAATTAAAAGAACCTGCCAATTTTGGCAGGTTCTTTATTTATTTAAACTAGCTATAATTTCTTTCTTGTAATTTAAAAATTCTCTCGACAACAAAAACTTGTCTATTCTTTTAAAATCACTCTTTATTTCTACACTAGCTAAGCTATTCACCTGGCTACCCTTTAGCACATAAACTCTATTGGATAATTTAATAGCTTCATCAATATCATGTGTGATAAAAAGTGTCGTCAAACCTAAGCTTCTGTGAACCTTTAAGTACCAAGATTGAATCTCTGCTTTTGTAAAGGTATCTAAAGCACTGAATGGCTCATCTAACAGGATCAAATTGTCAGAGAATAAGTACGTTCTAAGTAATGCAATGCGTTGACGCATTCCACCTGACAATTCATCCGGATATGATTTATTAACTGCTTCAAAACCAAATTCCTTCAACAATTCGTTGGCACGAATTAAAGCTTGTTTCTGATGACATCCCTTTAGAAGTAACGGCAAAGCGACATTTTGTTCAATCGTTTTATACGGCAACAGCAGATCCTTTTGAAGCATATAAGAGACATTGCCCGGTTTATTGAGAATACTCTTACCATCCAAATAAACTTCTCCCTGACTAGGAACTAAGAGACCAGCAATAATATTGAACAAAGTTGACTTACCAACACCACTGGGACCAACAATACTGACGATTTCGTTCTTTTCCACGTAAAAACTTAAATCATTTAGTATTTTTTTATACTCAAAACTCTTTGAAATATGTTCGACTACTAACTTTGGCATGCAATTACTCCGGCAAGTACTTATCGGTAAATCCTGTATTGTTTGGAATCTCATTCTTAACTAGCTTATTGTCGCCCAACCACTTATAGAAGCTATTCCAGCGTTGTGGATCGATATAGCCCCAACGTGATTGTTCAGCTTTGTATTGTTTAGAAATCCAAACTTGACTAGCCGTGACCAATTTCTTATTCAATTCTGGCACTTGCTTACTCAAAATATCAGCTGAAGCTTTGGGATGATCGACCGCATAGTCATATCCTTGTGAGGTTGCTTTTAAGAACTTCTTAGCAGTGTCAGGGTCTTTTTTCAACAGACTATTGTTAGCAATAATTACCGGCGTGTAGTAATCAAAAGTTGAATTCAAATCTTTGAAATAAAAATAATCCACCGGAACTTTTTGTTCTTTAGCTGAAATACCACCCCAACCATAGAACACCCAAATAGCATCTGCTTGTTTTTCTTTCAATGCTTTTGGTTCATCAACGATATTATTAGGAATCATCTTTAATTTACTATAATCCCCACCATCTTGTTCCATAACGTTCTTGATCATTGCTTTTTCGATTGGTGAATCCCAAGTGGCATATGTCTTCCCCTCTAAGCCCTTAGGAGTTTCGATTCCGTCACCCTTACGAGACATGATACCCGAAGTATTGTGTTGCAAAATGGCTGCTACGGCTGTAATTGGCAATGGTTTCTTCGATGCATAATTAGCAGCTAATGTATCTTGAGCTGAGATACCAAAGTCAGCTTTGCCACTTGCAACGATTGAGCTAGCATCCCCATCTGATGGTTGAACGATTTTTACATCCAAACCTTGCTTCTTAAAATAGCCTTTTTCCTTTGCGACATACAAACCAGTGTGGTTGGTATTCGGTGTCCAATCCAATACGATCGTAACTTTCTTTAAATCTTTTGCTTCTGACTTAGAACTATTTTTATTGCTGCATCCAGCAAAGACTGCAAAAATACTTAAAACTAATAAAATTTTCCATCTAAATTTCATTTGATCCCCCATTATTAATCCCTTTTCCAAGGCATACTGTATTTTTCAATTAAATTAACTAACGCTACTAACAATAAACTTATTATTGAGATCAAAAATATGACCGCAAACATCTTGTCAAAATCATATGACTTACGAACTCTAGTCATGTATACACCAAGTCCTTCGAATCCTCCCAACCACTCCGAGATAACGGCACCGATCACAGCATAAGTGACCGCAATTCTCATGGCTGAAAAGAAATCTCCTAGACTAGCTGGTAATTTGATGTGTTTAAAAATTTGAAATTGATTAGCCCCCATTGAACGCAATAGACGTATCTCATCTTGATCTACTGATGAAAATCCATTCAGCATCGCTACTGATACTGGAAAAAATATCGTAATAATGATTAAAACTACCTTCGGCATGATCCCGAATCCAAACCAAATCGTCAATAGAGGCGCTATCGCAACCGTAGGTATCGTCTGTGTTAAGACTAATACCGGATACAGTGCATCTCTTACTCCGTGAAAATAATCCATAAATATAGCGGAGATTATTCCCAAAGTAACACCTGATATCAATCCCACCACCGCTTCCAGTAATGTTATCTTGGCGTGAAATATCAATAAATGAAAATCACTGATAAAGGCCTGTCCCACTTGTAATGGCGATGGCAACATGAAGTCAGGAACTAACTTGAGAACACTAACCACTTGCCAAATTACTAGTATCAAGACCAAAGAAAGGATCGAATAAGCATTAATGTTGGTGCTTTTTCGTTTTCTTTTCAATGCTCAATACTTCTCCTTCTGGCTTATAGACAACTTTGATATATGCTGAAACACTTGGTGCTCCAGCCTTTACAGCAATCAATTGACATTGCTTTACTATTTCCATCAGCTCGTCATAATCACCTTCGATCGATGTTTCAAATGCTCCCACCTGATAATTAAGTCCGGTACTAGAAATATAAGCAATAACTTCATCCACAATACTGATCAGTTTGTCCTCATCATTTACGATCGGTAAAACTTGAATTGCAACACTGGCTTCCATATTGATCCCCCACTTTATTTAATTTATAAAAAAAGACACTTCTCCAGAATAGAGAAATGCCGAAATAGTCATTTAATGACATGCTCCCTACGCTGGTATTGGCCAACAGGTTCAAAGGGTCAGGTTAAACCTTCTCAACGCATTCGCGTTCCCCTGCTAAATTATTGTATTGCTCCTAAATTGATTTACTTGTGATATATCATCTGCTGCTTTAGGACTCCCACAGATTACAGGATGAAAAAAAGCCTGTCAATTTACTAATAGTATGACTATTAGTGATTAACAGGTCTTGAAGTCTTGATACATTTGAGTTCTTCGGAAAATATTCATCCGATTATTATATTAACGCATAGAGCTTTATTAATTAGATAATGGTTCAGATTTTAATTTTGGCATTGCTGATTGCAAAAAATCAATGGCAAATTTCTGATCATAGATCCAGGCTTTGATTTGATTTTTTTGCAAGATCAACGGCATACGATCGTGAATCTTGATCATCGATTCATTCGGTGCAGTTGTTAACAAGACACTGTGTGCTTCACCGTCAAAAACTTTGTAACATCCCGCAATGTAGAGTGTATCTGGGTCAGATCCATAATTAAATCGGTGTTTCACTTTGTCAGCTGACCATTCAAAAAAGCCAGTCGTCGGGTATACACAACGTCTATTCAGAAATGATTCCGAAAACATTGGCTTTTGCATGATTGTCTCCGATCGTGCATTGATAATATTTTGTCCTGACTTAAAGCCTGGAAAGCCCCACTTCATCGTAACAACTTGAACTTGTCCCTTACCCGACCGAACAATTGCTGTTTGATCTGTGGGAAAGACTTCTCCTGTTTTGGGTTCATAACCATTATCCACAGCCAATTGATAGATTCGGTTGATTTCTTCGTTATCTGACGGTTGAAAAGTAAATCTTCCACACATATTAACAACTCCCTTGATGCTATTGAATAAGTTATACACAACAAAAAAATTTACCTTGCAGCAAGTCCTTGAATATAAGCTATATAGCAGGCAAAATCACCTTGTCGTTTACGTTCCTGACCAGAATGCTGCTTACCGATTATACTTCGCCAATTAGTATCAATATTTCTTTTAGTTAAATATCTATCCAGAGCATCCAAACTGCTAAGCACTAAATTATGATTAGCTGTTCTTTTTTCGTCAATTTCATAACGAACTTTACTAGAGGAAGTAGCCCAAATAGCTCTAATATTAGCATAAGAAACACACGCATCTACAAAATCACTATATAGTTCCTTCGCATTATCATCTGCAACGATCAATGATGCATGCATTAACTGATGCGCCCTTTTAGATTCATCAAAAGTAAGCACTAGTGATTCAAATGTTAATTCTTCATAATCAAACATTGTCTTCCTCCTCTAACTGATAAGTTTAATAACTCTATCAACATTATCTCATTAGAGATTCTCATAACCTAGTACAAAAATTAAATTAAAACTTGTGAGAATAATAATCCATAATTGGAATGCCCATTTCAATTAAATAATTCCCTATTCCACACTCAACATCACTCCTAGACAGTGCAATTGGTATATTTTTAAGAGGAAATATTAAGACAAAACTTTCGTCCCATCTTTGATCTAACATATGTGCCAAGATGCCCGAAGAGTTGTACCGCCACTGACCTTTAGCATTCACAGCATCATAATTATCATCATTTGGTATTTCAAAATTAATATCATTGCTCACAGCTACAAGACCCAAAAGACCGGTAGTAGTAAATTTCATCCAAACTATATCTTTATCCGAAGCTATACCTGATTCTTCTTGTATTGCAGCATAAAATTCATCATTGAATTGTAACTTATCAACATATTTAACTGGATTATTAATTCGTGGTATATCTATTTTATCTAAGAAATCATTTGTATAATTTATTATTAAGTCTAAATAAGTTTTTTTATCCAAATCATTTTGATACTTTTGCTCGTAAAAAGCAAGTTGCTCTTTAGCTCTGTCCGACCTAAAAGAATTTCCTTTATGAACAGACGACTTACTTCCCATGAGATTTTGATCATACAGACAATTATAGATTTTAGTTTCCAACATCTTCTTACCCACCTAGATTTTATTAAAAACAAATAATTAGAATTAACACAGTTTTTCCACAACAAATATTTCTCCTAATACTTTAGGCTTCAAAAGAATATCATATAACACAAAAAAACACCCACCAAAAGGTGAGTGTCCAAAGTGTAATATCTGGAATATATTAACGTTTTGAGAATTGTGAAGCCTTACGAGCTTTCTTAAGACCTGGTTTCTTACGTTCCTTCATACGAGGGTCACGTGTTAAGAATCCGGCTGCTTTAAGAGTAGGTCTGAAGTCTGGATCAACTTCAAGAAGTGCTCTAGCAATACCATGTCTGATTGCTCCAGCTTGTCCTGAGAAGCCACCACCATTAACGTTAGCAATAACGTCATAGTTAGCGCCTGTTTCAGTAATATCTAATGGTTGTTTCATATCAGCAATCAAATTGTCAAAAGGAATGTAGTCTTTGACATCACGCTTGTTGATAGTAATTTTTCCGTTTCCGGGAACTAATAGAACACGGGCTGTTGAGTCTTTACGACGGCCTGTTCCAGCATATGATACTTGTGCCAAAATGTTTTCCTCCTTAAATTAGTTTGTTGATATCCAACTCTTCTGGATTTTGTGCTTGGTGTTTGTGATCAGGACCTGCATAAACATGCAACTTCATGATTTCTTGACGACCAAGACTGTTCTTAGGTAACATACCACGGATTGAGTCTTCAACAAACAATTCAGGTTTTGTTGCTCTCTTTTCGCCGGCACTAATGCTCTTCAAACCACCTGGATGATCTGAGTGAGAATAATAAATCTTTCCCTTTGCTTTTTTACCTGTTAATTTTACTTTATCTGCATTGATGATAATAACATTATCACCTGTATCAACGTTAGGTGTGTAAGTTGGCTTGTTCTTACCTCTAAGAATTGAAGCTACAACTGATGAAAGTCTACCTAAAACGACATCTTCACCATCGATCACATACCATTTACGTTCAACTTCACTTGCTTTTGCTAATGGTGTTGTACGCACTTTAAATTCCTCCAGTTTCTACGTCTGTTTGACACTCAATAAGTTTCCGGGGCTCATCGTGGGGCAAACAATACCAACAACAATAATACTTGGTATTCTGCCATAAGTCAATAATTATCCACAGGTTTTATTCATAAAATACTTCTTTTAAATATAACCCGCTAGCCGGTGCTGTACCTCGTGCCTCTTGACGGTCTTTTACTTCAAATAATCTCAAAAAATCATGAACATCTCGTCTGCCGTTACCGATCTCCAATAACGTAGCAACGAGAATTCTTACCATATTATATAAGAAACCATTTCCAGTAAATTCAAAAATCAATTCATTTTCTGATGCTACATATTTTACCGTAGCTGAGTAAATTGTGCGAACTTTATTTTCAATTACTCCGCCTGAAGCCGCGAAACTAGTAAAATCATGTTCACCTTCAAGATCTTGCAATGCCAATTTTATTTTATCCACATCGACCGGATATTGATAATGGCCTGTGTAAAACCGCTTGAATGGATCTGTATAATATCCACAATCGACCCGATATTGATAAGTCTTACGTTTGACACCAAAGCGAGCGTGAAAATTTTCGTCGACAATCTCTGAATCTTTCACGATCACATCCAATGGCATCAGCGAATTGATGGCTTTTAACATACTGATTGCTGGCATCTGTCCAGGATAATCAAAATGGATCACCTGACCAAACGCGTGGACTCCAGCATCAGTTCTGCCTGAACCATATACCTCGACGTGAGTTCCCTTAGTCATTTTAGACAGAGCCTTCTCGATCACGCCTTGAACTGTTCTCATATCAGGTTGGCGTTGAAACCCGTGAAACTTAGTCCCATCATAAGCGATGGTCAACTTGTATCTTGTCATAAATTAATAACTCCGAATAAATAATAAAATCACTGTAATTACTAACATTACCAGTGCTGCTACTGTATCACGTGTGGACCAACTGAGAACTCGATACTTACTTCGACCCTCTCCATCTTTGTATCCTCGTGATTCCATGGCGATTGCTAGGTCATAAGCAATCGAAAAACTACTAACGAATAATGGAATCAATATTGGTACAAAGGATTTAATACGCTTGATCAAACCACCCTCACCAAAATCGACACCACGTGCTCTTTGAGCATCCATGATCTTAGTAGTTTCATCGATCAACAAGGGCACGAACCGTAATGCAATCGACAACATCAAAGCAACCTGAGTTACAGGAAATTTGATTGCTTTTAGAGGCTTTAAAATGCTCTCGATTGAATCAGAAATCTCGATTGGCGTCGTTGTTAATGTTAATAAAGTGGATACAAAAATAATCAAAACGAATCGAATAAAAATATAGGCCGATATGATCAACCCCTCTTTGGAGAGGGTCAAAATTCCAAAGCTCCATAAAGGTGTCTTACTTGGTGTAAAAAACATCTGCAGGATAACTGTGAACAAGATCAACCAGAACATCGGCCTGAGTCCCTTAAGAAAGAAACCTAAACTGATCTTTGATAAATAAACTGCAAATAAAACAAACAATAGTAAAAATCCATAAGATGCAACATTGTTTGCTAAAAATACGATTCCAATAAAATAAAATGTAATCAAAAATTTACCACGCGGGTCCAGTCGATAAATCAACGAATCCCCTGGTAAGTATCTCCCAAGAATTAATTTGTTCATTTAATCACCATTAATTTGTCGTTTTATTTCAGCTGCTAAGTCACTGATAGTTATCGGTAATTGTGCAAAATGAAAATATTTTTGTGATAGTTTCTGTGCAAAAATCGCACTCTGTGGAAGAGTCAGCATACCATCTGTTAATAACTTTTGATTGTTGAAAACCTCCATAGGAGTCCCCTCAGCAACTTTCTTACCATCATGCATAACTATTACTTCGTCAGCGTAATTAGCCACGTCGTCCATATTATGTGTGATTAAGATGATAGTTTTACCCTCTTGTTGAAGATGCTTAAATAAATCCATGATCTCCTTGCGACCAACTGGATCTAACCCAGCCGTTGGCTCATCTAATATGATCGTTTCCGGTTGTGTTGCTAACACTCCAGCAATCGCAACTCGGCGCATTTGTCCACCAGACAAGTCAAAAGGCGATTTGCTCAAATACTTTTCATTTAAACCAACAAGTTTAATCATATCATGTGCAGCCGACTTTGCGTCATCTTCTGACATACCAAAATTCATTGGACCGAACATAATATCTTTTTCCACAGTGTCTTCAAATAATTGACTCTCCGGAAATTGAAAGACCATTCCGACGTTTTTGCGAAGTGGTTTAAGATTCTTGTTGTTCGTTTCTGAATTGATTTCACGCTCACCAACCGTGATCGTGCCACTGGTGGGTTTTAACAGTGCGTTGATATGACGGACTAATGTCGATTTACCACTACCGGTTTGACCGATTATCGCTGTAAACTTCTTATCTTTGATGTCAACTGACACATCATCTAAGCCTAGAGCTGCCATAGGATTATTGGCTTCATATGAGTGTGTTACATGTTTGAAGATGATTTCCATATGTTATCAATTAGCTCCTCTTCATTTAAGTAGCCCTCAGGCAATTTTATGATACTTCTTAACGATGATGCCACTTGACTAGAAAAAGGCTCCTCAAGTCCAAAATTGGTCAGCTCAGGGCCTAAATCATAGATAGACTTCGGATCACTGTCTTCAACAACTTTTCCATTGTTGAGTACAACAATTCTTTCAGATAATTGTGTTTCTTCAATATCATGAGTGATCGAAATAATCGTAATATCTTGTTCACGTCGCAATCGTTTGATCAAATCAAGCACTGTCTTACGACCATTGGGATCAAGCATACTGGTTGATTCGTCCATAATGATTATCTGCGGTTTCGTAGCCAAGACGCCTGCAATCGCCACACGTTGTTTTTGTCCACCTGACAAAGACTGCGGATCACGAGTCTTATATGCTTGCATGCCTACCATTACCAAAGCCTCATCGACTTTTTTGATCATCTCATCACGAGGTACACCTTGATTCTCTAAGCCAAAAGCAACGTCATCTTCAACAGTAGCACCAACAAATTGATGATCTGGATTTTGAAAGACGATTCCAATTTTTTCTCTTGCTTCCCAAATATTTTCTTCGTTAATGATTTGACCAGCAACTTCAATAGAACCTGAGTCACTTTCAATAAGACCATCGATCAATTTAGTAAGCGTGGATTTGCCACTACCATTCTTACCAACTATCGATAGCCATTCATTTTTATGTATCTCTAGTGAAAGGTTATTAATTGCAGGAGCTTCTGAATCTGGATATGTATAGGTTACATCTTTGATCGAAATTATATTGTCCAATTGTCTCTCCTCAATATCTGCTAGTTATATCATAGCGAAAAAATGTCTTTTTGGGTAAAAAAAAATCATTCGACAAATTAGTGTTTCGTTTTACCGAAATCTCAGAGATAGACTTAGCTATTTTCATAACCATCATCTTAACACTCACTAATTCATCAGAATGACTGATTTTTAATAAACTTATTATTAAACTAATTCAATAATAACCATTGGAGCTGCGTCGCCACGGCGAGGGGCAGTCTTCAAAATACGTGTGTATCCACCATTACGTTCTTTGTAACGAGGTGCAATATCACTGAACAACTTTTGAAGTGCTGATTGAACAACAACTGCGTCGTCTTCTTCAGAAATGTTAGCAACTTCGTTTCTAACATATGAAGCTGCTTGACGGCGAGCATGAAGATCTCCGCGCTTACCAAGAGTAATCATCTTTTCAGTTGTACGGCTGATTTCCTTAGCACGAGTTTCAGTTGTAACAATACGTTCATTAATGATTAAATCAGTAGTTAAATCGCGTAACATTGCTTTTCTTTGAGAACTTGTACGTCCTAATTTACGGTAGCCCATGTCTATACCTCCTGTTTGAATTTCAGACTATTAGTCTTCTTGCCTTAATGACAATCCAAGATCAGCGAGCTTTTCTTTAACTTCAACTAATGACTTGCGTCCAAGATTACGAACTCTCATCATATCAGCTTCAGATTTTTCAGTAAGCTCTTGCACAGTATTAATACCGGCACGCTTCAAACAATTGTATGAACGAACTGATAAGTCCAATTCTTCAATTGTCATTTCAAGCTTCTTCTCTTTTTGTGTTTCTTCTTTTTCGATCATCATATCAGCGCTCTTAGCTTCTTCTGTAAGGTTTACAAAACTAGTTAAGTGTTCTGTAAGGATCTTAGCAGACAAACTAATAGCTTCTCGTGGTCCAATTGAACCATTTGTCCAGATATCAATTGTTAATTTGTCGAAGTCGTTTCTCTTACCCACACGAGTGTTTTCAACTTGATAGTTAACTTTATCTACTGGTGTAAAAATAGAGTCAACTGGTAAAACACCGATAGGTGTCTCATCTGTTTTATTTTGTTCTGCAGGAGTATATCCACGACCATTTTTAATTGTCATTTGCATGTGGAAGTGTCCACCCTCAGCAACAGTACAAATAAATTGTTCTGGATCGAGGATTTCCAAATCATCGTCAGCTTTGATGTCTTTGGCTGTTACAGTAGCAGGACCAACAACGTCGACTTCAGCTTTTAAACTGTCTTCAGCATAAGATTTAAGATTAAGACCTTTAACGTTTAACACGATTTGTGTAACGTCTTCGATCACACCATCAATAGCTGAGAATTCATGCAATACACCATCTATTTGAATATCTGAAACCGCTGTTCCTGGTAATGATGCCAATAGTACTCTACGTAGAGAGTTACCTAAAGTTGTACCATAACCTCTTTCCAACGGTTCGATAATATATTTACCGTAATCATTGCTTTCTTCAACTGCAGTGATAGTTGGCTTTTCAAATTCGATCATTCGGTTAGTTCCCCTTTCAAAACGAAATGTGTGTAGCTTAGTTCATATGGGTATAAAACCATTCTATACACGACGACGCTTTGGAGGACGTGAGCCATTGTGAGGAACTGGTGTAACGTCACGAATAGCTGTGATTTCCAATCCAGTAGCTTGTAATGAACGAATTGCAGCTTCACGACCTGAACCAGGACCCTTAACAGCTACTTCGACTGTTTTCATACCATGTTCCATTGATTCTTTAGCAGCAGCTTCACCAGCCATTTGTGCGGCAAATGGTGTTGACTTACGGCTTCCTTTGAATCCTAGTGCACCAGCTGATGACCATGAAACGGCATTACCGTTAACATCAGTGATCATAACTAGTGTGTTGTTGAATGTGGAGTGGATATGTGCAACACCAGATTCAATATGCTTCTTAGTACGGCGCTTACGACCTTTACTTTGTGCCATGAATTAACCTCCTAACTGTTAATTACTTCTTCTTACCCGCGATAGATACTTTCTTACCTTTACGAGTTCTTGCATTATTCTTTGTGTTTTGACCTCTAACTGGCAAACCACGACGATGTCTCATACCACGGTATGAACCAATTTCTTGTAGTCTCTTAATGTCCATGCTTACTGAACGACGTAAGTCACCTTCAACACGTACCTTATCAACTTCTGCACGAATCTTATCTTCTTGATCAGGAGTTAAGTCTCTTGTACGTACGTCTTCAGAAACGCCGGCATCTTTTAGCACTTTTTGGGCTGTTGTGTTACCAATACCAAAAATGTATGTTAAGGCAATAACGATTCTCTTATCACGAGGTAAATCTACACCTGCTATACGAGCCATTAATTGCACCTCCTATATTTTATTATCCTTGTCTTTGTTTGTGCTTTGGATCTGCAGAGCAAATAACCATAACGCGACCGCGTCTCTTAATTACTTTACAGTGTTCGCACATAGGTTTAACGGATGGTCTTACTTTCATGTTGGAACCTCCATTCCATTAAAATCAAATTATCTGTATCTATATGTAATTCTTCCCTTGGTTAAATCATAAGGGGATAATTCCACGGTAACTTTATCACCGGGTAAAATTCTAATGTAGTGCATACGGATTTTACCTGAGACATGGGCCAACACAGTTGCTCCATTTTCAAGCTTTACCTTGAACATTGCATTAGGCAATGTTTCTGAAATTGTACCTTCTACTTCAATGACATCTTCTTTTGCCAAAGATATTAACCTCCATCGGGATGAAATTCATCTGCATATACCGCAAGATTATACAATAATCTCACGAACATGTAAACAAATAAAAGTAAAAAGTCTTACAGACTTTGTAAAACTTTCTTTACTTCGTTATAAACTTCATCTATTTCTTGTTCACCATTGATTTTATGTAACAAGTTTAACTTATCATAAAAATCAATTAATGGTGTATTCATTTCAATATTAACTTTTAATCTGTTCTTAACTGTTTCTGGCTTGTCATCCTCACGTTGGAAGAAATCATGTCCGCCACAGACGTCACATGTTCCTTCAACCTTAGTAGGATTGTAGATCTTATGATAAGTAGCTCCACATTTTGAACAAATATATCTTCCAGATAAACGATCAACTAATGCCTCAGGCTTTACATCTATGTAGATGACGGCATCTATAGGTTTGTTTACATTCTTTGCAATTGTCTGTAAAGCATTTGCCTGTTCAAGAGTTCTCGGAAATCCATCAAGCATATATCCACTCTTTTGAACGTCTTCTTTAGCTAAGCGTTCTTCAACGATAGCTTCGGTAACGTCATCAGGAACCAACGCACCTTTGTCGATAAAGCTCTTGGCTTTTAAGCCAACTTCAGTTTTATCAGACATGGCTTGTCTGAACATATCTCCAGTAGAAATATGAACAACCTTAAAATCTTCAACAATCTTTTCTGCTTGAGTACCCTTACCAGCACCAGGTAATCCCATCAATACAATATTCATCGTCACATCTCCAATTATCTAATAAATCCAACGTATTCACGTTTCATCAATAGACCTCTTAATTGTCGATCCATTTCCAAAGCAACACCAACGATGATCAACAAACTCGTACCACCTAATCCGATGGATTGAGGTAAGTTGAATAAGTTAGCAGCTAGTAATGGAAGCAATGAAACAAGTCCTAGGAACACTGAACCAACGGTTGAAAGTCTCATTAGGACACCTGACATGAACTTGATAGTTTCATTACCAGGCCATACACCAGGGATATAAGCTCCCTGCTTTTGCAAGTTTTCAGCAAGCTTCTCAGGATTTACTTGAACAAATGCATAGAAGAATGTGAATAACACAATCAACAATGTATATAGTAGAGATCCTGTCGTCGTTTGCATACTGAATATATTAGTTAATACTTGATACCAAGTATCTTCACTGTGACTTTGGAACGCCATCAAGATTGTTTGAGGCGTAACAATAAATGAACTAGCGAAGATAACTGGAATAACACCAGCAACGTTAACTTTCAATGGTAGGAAACTTTCGCTACCACTTCCGGCTGCACGTCTTGTATATTGAATTGGAATTCTTCTATTTGCTTGTTGTACGTAAGTAACGAACAAGACAACTATTAGAATAGCAACGGCCAATCCGACCATAAATCCAATATTCTTTGCAAGGTCTGCGGAATCAGCGTTAATAATATTATCGCGATAAATTTGATAAACCCCATTAGGGAATCTAGCAATGATACCAGCGAAGATAATTACTGAAACACCATTTCCTAAACCTTTATCAGTAATCTGTTCACCAATCCAAGTAAGCAACATAGTACCACCGGTTAAGATGACACCAATTGTTATGAATGCTCTCATATTTGGTGACTTAACTAGTCCCAAACCACTCAATTGGTTAAATCCAGCAGTGATACCGATTGATTGAACAAAACCTAAAACAATCGTCAAATATCTCGTTACTTGATTTAGTTTTCTACGACCAACTTCACCTTGTTTACTCCATTCAACGAACTTAGGAACAATATCCATTTGTAACAGTTGAACAACAATTTGAGCGGTAATGAATGGTGAAACACCCATTGAGAAAATAGAGTAGTTTGAAAGACCACCACCAGTTACGGTATCCAGTAGGGGAACTAACCCTGAGGAACTAACCTTGTCCATCGCAGCAGCGTTAACACCAGGGACCGTAATTTGTGATCCTAAACGATATATCACAAGTAACATCAAGGTAAATAGGATCTTTTTACGGATTTCCTTCACCTTTAGAGCATCTCTGATAGTTCTAAGCATTAGATCACCTCTACAGTTCCACCAGCAGCTTCGATTGCTTTAGTAGCAGCGTCAGAGCTTTTAGCAACTTTTACAGTTAACTTAGCACTAACTTCGCCGTTTGCAAGTAATTTGACACCGTTATATTCTTTCTTAACGATTCCAGCTTCTTTTAATGTATCGATATTAACTTCAGCACCGTCATTAAACTTGCTTAGGTCTTTAAGGTTTACAATAGCGTATTCCTTGCGGTTGATATTGTAGAAACCACGTTTTGGCATACGACGGAACAATGGCATTTGTCCACCTTCAAAACCAATACGTGTTTTACCACCTGATCTAGCTAATTGACCTTTTTGTCCACGACCAGCAGTTTTACCTTGGCCACTTGAAGTACCACGACCTAGACGTTTTCTTGAATGTCTTGAGCCTGTACTTGGTTTAAGTTCGTTTAGTTCCATTATTGCACCTCCTAATCTTTAAAAATTATTAATCTTTAACTTCTTCGACACTTACTAAGTGAGCGATTTTTAATACAGCACCACGAATAGCAGGATCATCCGGCTTAACAACAGAACTATTAACTCTTCCGAGTCCTAGTTCTTTAACAATTGTACGTTGAGCAGGAAGGCGGTGAGCTGCACTTCTAATAAGAGTAATCTTAAGTTTAGCCATTATTACACACCTTTCTTCTAGTTAAGCAAGTTTTGAGCTGAGATTCCGCGCATTTCTGCAACACTTTCAGCAGTCTTGATTTCTTTTAGACCTTCGATTGTAGCACGAATTACGTTGATTGGTGTATTTCTACCAAGTGACTTACTTGTAATATCACCAACACCGGCTAATTCGAGAACGGCACGAACGGCACCACCAGCAGCGATACCAGAACCTTCAACGGCTGGCTTCAACATGATCTTACCTGCACCATATCTACCGATAACTTCGTGAGGAATTGTTGAACCTACCATAGGAACATTAATTAAGTTCTTTTTAGCATCTTCAACAGCTTTACGAATGGCTTCAGGAACTTCTTGAGCTTTACCTGTACCAAAACCGACGTGACCATTCTTGTCACCAACGATTACGATAGCAGCAAAACGTAGACGGCGTCCACCTTTAACAACCTTAGTAACACGGTTGATTGAGACAACGCGATCTTCTAGTTCGAATTGAGATGGATCGATATATGTCATAAATTTGGTTTCCTCCTTCTAGAATTTTAGCCCATTTTCACGAGCTGCTTCAGCAAGACTTTGTACACGACCATGGTATAGGTATCCTCCACGATCAAATACAACATTACTAATTTTAGCTTCATTTGCTCTTTGTGCAACTAATGCACCAACAGCTTTAGCTTGTTCAACTTTTGAACCGTCTTTGACTTCTTTATCAAGAGTTGAGGCACTTGCTAGCGTTACACCCTTTACGTCATCAATTACTTGAGCGTAAATGTTTTTGTTCGAACGGAATACATTTAAGCGTGGGCGCTCAGCAGTACCAGAGATTTTACCACGAACACGTTTTTGACGCTTTTGACGTGCTTTGTTTTTATCTGGTTTTGAAATCACAATATTCACCTCATAGAATTATTTAGAACTATTTACCAGTCTTACCTTCTTTACGACGTACATATTCGTCAACATAACGAATACCTTTACCCTTATATGGTTCTGGGGGACGTACGTCGCGAATCTCAGCAGCAAATTGTCCAACCTTTTGCTTACTAATACCTGAAATGTTGATTTCAGTATTTGAAGGAGATTCGATCTTAATACCTTTTGGTGCATCCATAACAACAGGATGTGAGTAACCAACTGAAAGTGTTAGTGTGTCACCTTTAACTTGTGCACGGTAACCAACACCTCGTAGTTCAAGCTTCTTTTCGAAACCTTTTGTTACACCTTCGACCATGTTGTTAAGGTTGGCACGCATTGTACCATGAAGAGCTTTGTCATTTTCGCTTTCACGATCAAACTTAGCTTCGTTTCCTTCAAGAGTTAACTTGATTTTTGAATTGAAATGTCTTGTTAATTCACCCTTAGGGCCTTTAACAGTGATATTTTCGTCTTTTTGAGTAATTGTTACACCTTCTGGTACTTCAATTACCTTATAACCGATACGACTCAAATTAGTGCACCTCCTTGTCTTTTAAAAATTTTACCAAATATAAGCAATTACTTCGCCACCAACGTGTTGTGCGCGGGCTTCTTTATCAGTAATAACACCTTTTGATGTTGAAAGAATAGCGATACCTAATCCATTAAGAACCTTTGGTACGTTATCTGAATCAACGTAACTACGTAGACCTGGTCTTGAAATACGTTTCAAACCAGTGATGACGCGTTGTTGATCTTTACCATACTTAAGGAAAATACGAAGTACACCTTGTTTGTTATCTTCGATAACTTCGTAATCCTTGATAAATCCTTCATTCTTCAAAATCTCTGAAATACTCTTCTTGATGTTTGAAGCAGGAACTTCTAGAGATTCATGTTTAACCATATTAGCGTTACGAATACGTGTTAGGTAATCCGCAATAGGATCTGTCATGACCATTAAATTTACCTCCTTATAGGTTGTTTTCTACCAACTAGCTTTTCTCATGCCAGGAATTTGACCTTTATGAGCCAAATCGCGAAGGCAAATACGGCAAAGCTTGAATTTACGATATACAGAATGTGGACGTCCACAACGTTCGCAACGTGTGTATGCTTGTGATGAGAACTTAGCAGGTCTATGATTCCGTACAATTTGAGATGTCTTAGCCAATGAATTTGACCTCCTTAATTATTTTGTGAATGGCATTCCGATTTGTGTTAATAGTTCACGTGATTCTTCATCAGTGTTGGCTGTTGTTACAATAACAACGTCCAATCCGCGAATCTTGTTAACCTTATCGTAATCAATTTCTGGGAAAACCAATTGTTCCTTGATACCTAGTGTATAGTTACCACGGCCATCAAATGAGCGTGTACTTACACCACGGAAATCACGAACACGAGGTAATGCAATGTTGATCAACTTGTCAAGGAAGTCATACATGCGGTCACCACGAAGAGTAACTTTAGCACCGATTGACATACCTTCACGAAGTCTAAAACCAGCGATTGATTTCTTAGCCTTTGTAATTAAAGGTTTTTGACCAGCAATTTGGCCTAATTCTTCAACTGCTTCGTCAAGATTCTTTGAGTTAGCAATTGCGTCACCAACACCCATGTTCAAAACGATCTTTTCGATCTTTGGTGTTTGCATAACTGATGTGTAATTGAATTTTTCCATCATTGATGGTGTAATTTCTTTTACATACATTTCTTTTAATGCATTAGCCATTTAGTTTTCTCCTTTCTTATTTGTCTTCTTTTTTATCAGATGATTTACTTACTACTTTTACGTTAGTTGCACTAATAGGTCTCTCAACGTCGATGATTCCACCTTGAGGTTGTGTATTAGTTGGCTTCGAGTGTTTCTTAACAACATTTACGCCTTCGACGATAACTTTGTTAGCTGAAGGAATAGCTTTTTTAACTACGCCTTCCTTGCCCTTGCTATCACCAGAAATAATTTTAACGTTGTCTCCAGTTTTTACAAACACTATTCAGCACCTCCTGAGTTAATTGATCTTTTTATAGCACTTCTGGTGCTAATGAGACGATCTTCATAAAATCGTTATCACGTAGTTCACGAGCAACGGGTCCGAAGATACGAGTTCCTCTAGGTGTCTTGTCAGCGTTAATAATAACCGCAGCGTTTTCGTCAAATCTGATGTAAGAACCATCTGTACGGTGAGCACCGGACACTGTTCTTACGATAACGGCCTTAACAACGTCACCCTTTTTAACAACGCCACCTGGTGTTGCTTGTTTAACTGTAGCAACAATAACGTCTCCGATATTAGCTGTCTTACGGCTTGAACCACCAAGAACTTTAATAGTTAGAATTTCACGAGCTCCAGAGTTATCTGCAACTTTTAGACGACTTTCTTGTTGAATCACTTCTTGGTCCTCCTCTCATCAGTAATTGTTTCTAGATAATGACTGCTTTTTCGACGATTTCTAATAAACGGAAGCGCTTTGTCTTTGACAAAGGTCGAGTTTCCATGATACGTACAACATCGCCAATCTTTGCTTCGTTCTTTTCATCTTGAACGTAGAACTTCTTTGAATACTTAACACGCTTCTTGTATACAGGGTGGTTCTTGTATGTTTCAACAACAACTACGATAGTTTTGTCCATCTTGTCTGATACAACGCGGCCTTGGTATACCTTACGGCTATTACGGCTTTCTTGTGTTTCGCTCAACTTGAGATCTCCCTTCCTGTTTATTAGTTTTCGTTATTCTTTTGATTTTGAACTGTTCTTAATCTTGCAATGTTCTTTCTTACAGCTTTAAGACGAGCTGTGTTTTCCAATTGGCCTGTGGCTTGTTGGAAACGCAAGTTGAATAATTCTTCTTTATATTCGTTAACTTTGTCTTGCAATTGAGCAGCAGTTAGCTCTTTGATTTCACTAGCCTTCATCAGCGCCACCTACTTCCTCACGTTTTACGAACTTAGTTCTAACTGGTAATTTGTGAGATGCAAGTCTCAATGCTTCGCGGGCTACTTCTTCAGGAACGCCACCGATTTCGAATAAGACTTTTTCACGCTTTACAGGAGCTACCCAACCAGCAGGTGCACCTTTACCATTACCCATACGAACTCCGACACCTTTTGCAGTGTATGATTTATGAGGGAAGATTTTAATCCAAACCTTACCACCACGCTTCATGTAACGAGTCATTGCGACACGGGCTGCTTCAATTTGTCTATTTGAGATCCAACTTGAGTCAAGTGACTTCAAACCGTAATCACCAAAATCAACATTCTTACCACCCTTAGCTTCTCCGCGCATCTTACCACGGAATTCACGACGGTGTTTTACACGTTTTGGTACTAGCATAGATTATTCTCCTTTCCCTTCATTTTTTTCTTGGTTATGATTTGGCTTGTCAGGAAGAATTTCACCACGGTAAATCCAAGTCTTAACACCTAAATTACCATATGTTGTGGCTGCTTCAACCCAAGCATAATCGATATCTGCACGCAATGTGTGTAGAGGAACAGTTCCTTCTGTATGCCATTCTCTACGAGCCATATCGGCACCGTTTAAACGACCAGAAATTTGAACTTTGATACCCTTAGCACCTGCACGTCTTGAGCGTTGAACAGCTTGACGTTGTGCACGTCTGAATGCGATACGAGCTTCTAGTTGACGAGCAATGTTCTCACCAACAAGTTTAGCATCCAAATCAGGTTTCTTAATTTCGATAATATTAATATGAATGTTTCTGTTAACTAATTTATTTAGTTCATTACGTAATTTTTCAACTTCTGATCCACCTTTACCGATGACCATACCTGGTTTAGCGGTATGAATTGAAACTGTTACGTTCTTTGCAGTACGTTCGATTTCAATTCTTGATACGGAAGCATTTGAAAGCTTGTCTTCAATATACTTACGAATTTTAAGGTCTTCGTGTAAAAATGTTGAAAAGTCTTTTTCTGCATACCATTTGGCATCCCAGTCACGAATAACGCCGACACGAAATCCTACTGGATTAATCTTTTGACCCACTCAAGTTACCTCCAATACTATTCTTTTTCACTTACAACAACTGTAATGTGACTTGTTCTCTTGTTAATTGGTGATGCTGAACCTTTAGCTCTAGGACGGAAACGTTTTAGAGTTGGTCCTTCGTCAACGAATGCTTCGCTAACGATTAAGTTTTGTGCATCTAAATCAAAGTTATGTTCTGCGTTTGCAATTGCTGACTTAAGAGCTTTGGCAATAATTGGAGAGCCTGCTCTTGGTGTGAATTGCAACATTGCAAGTGCCTCAGCAGCGTTCTTGCCTCTTATTAAATCAATAACAAGGCGAGCTTTGCGAGGTGCAATACGAACATTCTTTACTCTGGCTGTTGCAGATGTAATTTCTTGTTCTGCCATCTTTTAAGTCTCCCTTCTTATTACTTAGCTGTCTTCTTGTCGTCAGTACCATGACCATGGAAAGTACGTGTAGGTACGAATTCACCTAACTTATGTCCAACCATATCTTCTTGAATATAAACTGGAACATGCTTACGACCATCATGAACTGCGATTGTGTATCCTACGAAACTAGGAAAAATTGTTGAACGTCTTGACCATGTTTTGATAACTGATTTTTTATCAGAATCTGCTTGAGCTTCAACCTTCTTTAAAAGATGTGCGTCAGCGAATGGTCCTTTTTTTAAACTACGACTCATCTTATGTCCTCCTTATATTATTCTAACGAAATAACTACTTACCTTTTCTATGACGAACGATAAGTTTTTCAGATTTGGCATGTGATGAACGAGTCTTCTTACCCAAGGTCTTCTTACCCCATGGTGACATTGGTGATGGATGACCGATAGGAGCTTTACCTTCACCACCACCATGTGGGTGATCGTTAGGGTTCATAACTGATCCACGAACTGTTGGTCTAAATCCTTGCCAACGTTTACGTCCAGCTTTACCAATCTTAATTAATTCATGTTGTTCATTACCAATAGCACCAACTGTTGCACGGCATTTTGAAAGTACCATACGTACTTCACCTGAAGGTAAACGTAACAATGAGTACTTACCATCTCTACCAAGCAATTGAATTGAAGTACCAGCAGAACGTCCTAGTTGACCACCTTTACCAGGTTTCATTTCTACGTTGTGTAGAATTGTACCAACTGGAATGTTTTCTAGTGGAAGTGCGTTACCGGGTTTGATATCTGCATCAACACCTGATTCAACAACTTGTCCAACTTCAAGACCCTTAGGAGCTAAAATGTATGACTTAACACCATCTGAGTAGTGTAGTAATGCAATGTTAGCTGTACGGTTAGGATCGTATTCAATAGATTTAACTGTAGCTTTGACACCGTCTTTTAATCGTTTGAAATCAATAACACGGTATTTTTGTTTGTGACCACCGCCACGGTGACGAACTGTAATATGACCGTAAGAGTTACGACCGGCTGTATGGCTTTGTGATTCTAGAAGTGTCTTTTCAGGAGTTGTCTTTGTGATCTCTGAAAAGTCAGAACCTGTCATATTACGACGACCATTTGTGGTTGGCTTATACTTGATAATCGCCATTATTTGACCTCCTTATTTATTCTTCATCAAAAATTTTGATTTCATCTGAATCTGCTGTAAGTGTAACAATTGCCTTACGACGTTTTGCTGTTGTACCAACATAACGGCCTTGGCGCTTCTTCTTACCAGCAACATTCATGATGTTTACTTTTTTAACTTTAACACCGAAAACTTCTTCAATTGATTGACGAACAAGTACTTTGTTTGCATCAAGTGCAACATCAAAAGTATATTTCTTGTCGCTCATAGCATCCATTGAGCTTTCAGTGATAACTGGGCGAATAATTACGTCTCTTGCGCTCATTATCCAAGCACCTCCTCAATCTTAGAAAGTGCTGCTTGTGTAACAACTAACTTCTTAGCGTTAATAACGTCAAGAACGTTAACACCTTCTGGTGCAACAACTGTAACTTTATCAATGTTTCTAGCTGATAAAGCAACGTTGTCATTACCATCTTCAACAACTACAAGAGCCTTGTCTGCGCCTAACTTGTTAAGCAATTGTGCAAAACTCTTTGTACTTGGTTTGTCGTATGAAATTGAGTCAATAACGATTAGGTTACCGTCAGCAGCTTTTTGTGAAAGTACAGACTTCAATGCCAAACGGCCAACCTTCTTAGGAAGGTGGTATGAATAAGATCTAGGTGTTGGGCCAAATACGACACCACCACCTACCCATTGAGGTGATCTGATTGAACCTTGACGAGCACGACCTGTACCCTTTTGACGCCATGGCTTCTTTCCACCACCACGTACTTCAGAGCGGTTCTTAACATCATGTGTACCTTGTCTTAATGAGGCACGTTGCATGATAACTGCATCTGTGATCACGTTGTTGTTTGGTTCGATACCAAAAATTGCATCATTTACTTCAACAGTACCGTTCTCAGCACCGCTATCTTTGTAAGCTGTGATTTTTGTCATAACTCATTTCCTCCTTCCTATTTTTGATTAGCTTTAATAGCTGTTTGAATTTTAACTAATGATTTTGTTGCGCCAGGTACATTACCCTTGATCATAATTACATTACGATCTGCATCAACCTTAACAATAGTTAAGTTTTGTGTAGTTACGCGATTGTTACCCATACGTCCGGGAAGCATCTTACCTTTGAATACACGGTTAATGATGGCACCCATTGAACCTGCAACACGGTGATATCTAGAACCGTGAGTTTCAGGACCACGAGCTTGTCCAAATCTCTTAATGTTACCTTGCATTCCATGTCCCTTTGTAATACCTGTAACGTCGACAACATCACCTGAATTAAATGTATCTACTGTAACTTCTCCACCTAATTCATAATCTCCCATTTCAACATCGCGGAATTCGCGAATGTAATGTTTAGGAGCTGTGTTTGCCTTATCTGCATGACCTTTGGCAGGTTTGTTTGATAGAACTTCACGTCTATCTTCAAAACCTAGTTGAACGGCCTCATAACCGTCAGTTTCTACTGTTTTAACTTGCATAACAACATTTGGTGTTGCTTCTACAACTGTTACGGGAATTAATTCACCGTTGTCAGTAAAAACTTGAGTCATTCCGACTTTTTTACCAAGAATTCCTTTTCTGGCCATGTTTGCACCTCCAATAATTTATTTTTAATAATTATAATTTAATTTCAATATCTACGCCTGATGGTAGATCTAGCTTCATTAATGAATCAACCGTCTTTGGTGATGGATTAACGATGTCAATAAGTCTCTTATGTGTACGCATTTCGAATTGTTCTCTAGAATCCTTATGCTTATGTGGTGAACTCAACACTGTATATAATGAACGTTCTGTTGGCAAAGGAATTGGACCTGAAATCTTAGCACCAGTTCTTTTTGCTGTTTCCACAATTTTGTCAGCTGATTGATCTAGAATACGATGTTCATAAGCCTTCAAACGAATGCGAATTTTTTGACTTGCCATGGGGTTACCTCCTTTTTGTCTCTTTCAAGATGACCGGCTCCGTGAAAATATCCGCCAGCCCTGCCGTGGCAAAGCGGCCGGGTGTGTCGCAACCTCTCACTTCTAAACCGTCGATATTTATTTTAAATACCTCTAAGCACATACTTCTCCTGGAAATAAGCACTCTTATAATAATACACGCGGTCTCACCATATTTCAAGAGTTTTCATGTTTTTTTTGAATTTGAAATACGTTTTCTTATTATAGAAGAAACACTCAAAAAATTGTAAAAAAAAAGCAAACCCGACTGGGTTTGCAATTTTAAAAATTATTCAGCGTCTCCGCCGTTCTTTTTAATAATGTCAGCTTGGATTGACTTAGGAACCTTCTCGTAATGATCAAATGTCATTGTGAAAGTACCACGGCCTTGTGTTGCTGAACGAAGTGTTGTAGCGTAACCGAACATTTCTGAAAGTGGAACGAATGAATTGATAAGTTGTGCATTACCACGAGCTTCCATTCCTTCAACACGTCCACGACGAGCTGTTACTTGTCCCATAACATCACCTAAGTAATCTTCTGGAGTAACAATTTCAACCTTCATAATAGGTTCAAGAATTACGGCACCAGCATTCTTAGCAGCATTACGCAATGCAAGTGAAGCGGCGATCTTGAAGGCAGCTTCTGATGAATCGACTTCGTGGTATGAACCATCATACAACTTAGCCTTAACATCGATCAATGGGTATCCAGCAAGAACACCATTTTCCATTGATTCTTTCAAGCCTTGTTCAACTGAAGGAATGTATTCACGAGGAACAACACCACCGACGATGGCATCTTCGAATTCGAAACCTTTTCCTTCTTCGTTTGGTGTAAATTCAACCCAAACATCACCATATTGACCTTTACCACCAGATTGACGAACGAACTTACCTTGAGCACTTGTTTGCTTAGTGAATGTTTCACGGTAAGCAACTTGTGGTTCACCAACTTTACATGCGACCTTGAATTCACGTTTCATACGGTCAACCATGATATCCAAGTGTAATTCACCCATTCCGGCAATCAATGTTTCACCAGTTTCAGGATTTGTTTCAGCTTGGAAAGTAGGATCTTCTTCAGATAGTTTTTGGATAGCTAGATCCATCTTATCTCTATCTTCCTTTGAATCAGGTTCGATAGAAACTTGGATAACTGGATCTGGAATATCCAATGATTCAAGAATCAATGGTTCGTCAGGATCCGTAAGTGAGTCACCAGTTGTAGTATTCTTCAAACCGATAACAGCAGCGATATCACCTGAGAATACTTCTGGGATTTCCTTACGGTGGTTAGAATGCATTTGTAGCAAACGACCAACACGTTCACGCTTGTCTTTTGTAGCATTAAGAACGTATGAACCTGATTCTAGTGAACCTCTATATACACGGATGTATGTTAGACGTCCAACGAATGGATCAGTAGCGATCTTAAATGCAAGACCAGCAAATGGCTTGCTATCATCAGCAATCAATTCAACTTGGCTGTCATCCTTAGGATTTGTAGCATTGTAAGGACGAACATCAAGTGGTGATGGTAAGTAATCAACAACAGCATCCATCAACATTTGAACACCCTTGTTCTTGAAGGCAGAACCTGCAAGTACAGGGAAGAATTTCAAGTCGATAGTAGCTTTTCTGATTGCCTTACGCAATTCATCATTGCTGATTTCGTCACCATTTAGATATTTATCCATGATGTCGTCATCAACATCAGCAACTGATTCAACTAATTCAGCACGTTTTTCTTTAGCTGTTTCTAAGTATTCGTCAGGAACATCAACTGTATCCCACTTTGTACCTAGTTCATCTTCATCATAAAGATCAGCTTTCATTTCGATCAAGTCGATAACACCCTCGAATTGATCCTCAGCACCGATTGGCATTTGGATAGCATGGGCATTAGCATCTAGTCTTTCATGAAGTGTTTCTACTGAGTAGTCAAAGTTAGCACCGATTTTATCCATCTTGTTAACAAAGACGATACGTGGAACACCGTATGTTGAAGCTTGACGCCAAACATTTTCAGTTTGTGGTTCAACACCAGATTGAGCATCAAGAACTGTAATAGCACCATCTAGAACACGTAGTGAACGTTCAACTTCGATTGTGAAGTCAACGTGTCCTGGGGTATCGATGATGTTGATACGGTTACCTTTCCATTCAGCTGTTGTAGCAGCAGATGTAATAGTAATACCACGTTCTTGTTCTTGGGCCATCCAGTCCATTTGTGAAGCACCATCATGTGTTTCACCAATCTTGTGGATCTTACCAGTATAGTACAAGATACGTTCTGTAGTTGTAGTCTTACCAGCATCGATATGGGCCATGATACCAATATTACGAGTTTCTTCTAGTGGAAATTCACGTTTATTAGCCATTAGACTTTGTTTCTCCTCTCAATTTACTATTTAATTACCAACGATAATGAGCGAATGCACGGTTAGCATCAGCCATCTTATGTGTATCTTCACGTTTCTTAACAGCTGCACCTGTGTTGTTAGCTGCATCCATAATTTCATTTGCAAGACGTTGGTCCATAGTATGTTCACCACGTAGACGAGCATAGCTAACGATCCAGCGAAGACCTAATGTTGTACGACGATCTGGACGTACTTCGATAGGGATTTGGTAGTTAGAACCACCGATACGGCGAGCCTTAACTTCAAGAACAGGCATAACATTGTTCATGGCTTCTTCGAAGACATCCAATGGTTCGTTGCCAGTCTTGTCTTTAATAATATCAAATGCACGGTAGAGAATTGTTGAAGCAGTTCCTCTCTTACCATCGTACATTAAATGATTGATCAAACGTGTAACTAATTTTGAGTTGTACATTGGATCTGGTAAAACATCACGTTTTGGAGCGCTACCTTTACGCATATTAAATTCCTCCGTTATTACTTATTTCTTTGTTTGTGATTTAATTATTTCTTAGGCTTCTTAGCACCATATTTTGAACGACTTTGCATACGTCCATCAACACCGGCAGTATCTAAAGCACCACGAACAACGTGATAACGAACACCAGGTAGATCCTTTACACGTCCACCACGGACAAGGACAACACTATGCTCTTGCAAGTTGTGGCCAACACCTGGGATATATGCTGTAACTTCGATAAGGTTTGATAGTCTAACACGGGCATACTTACGTAGGGCTGAGTTAGGCTTCTTTGGTGTCATTGTTCCGACACGAGTTGCTACACCACGTTTTTGTGGTGCTGGGTTCTTTGTAGCAACTTTCTTCATACTGTTGTAACCGTAGTTCAATGCAGGGGCATTTGATTTTGACCCTTGTGACTTGCGGCCTTTACGTACTAATTGATTAATTGTAGGCATTCAAGGTTCCTCCTAAAAATTTAAGTACACACATCCAGGTGGTTCATAATTTTGCAAAATAATAAACCACCTGAGTGGCATACGATCTGAGCTTATACTTAAACAAACTACTACTCTGCTAATAAAAGCACGTCTATTAGAATATCATCTTAAAAAGTACATGTCAATGAAGTATCAGAGAAAAGATACAAATAAAACACGTAATTTAGTTTGAGGTGATAAAATGACATATTTATTTTATTTAATAGTATTTACCCTAGGTTCTAGTATAGTCTCATTTCTAACCGTTATGGCACATGATTTCCCAAAAATTTCAATAAATCGCAGATCTTCTTGCGATCACTGTCATAAAATCTTGAAATGGTACGAATTAGTACCTATCTTGGGATTTATTTTAACCAGCGGAACTTGCAAAAGCTGCCTGACTAAAATACCAATCGTCTATCCACTTACCGAATCACTTGGCGGATTATTCTTTTTGATCCTACTAATTCAAGATAAAGACCTGTATATTGCCGTACCGATAACGCTAATGATGATCTTGTTGGGTTTTATGGATCACTATTACGGATACATCTATTCCATTTTGTACTTATTAAGCCTACCTGCTTTTATATACGCCCTTCTTAACCACTATCCGCTTCATTTTATAGCCGGATTACTCGTATACACCTCTCTACTAGTACTTAACCGAGTCTATCAGAACATTGGCTTAGGAGATGTTGAACTACTGGGGTTATTGGCCGTTATCTTCGGTCTGGAAAATATTCTGAAAATAATTTTGCTTGCCTGTCTATTATGTATTCTCAAATTCATGACAGACAAAAAGAGATCATTTAGATTTATTCCTTATCTTACGATTGCTACCGGAATAGTCTATCTGATCTCTTAATTTATCAAACTGGTAAAACTCGTTGTAACTTCAGCCAATTCATACACATGCTCCACCACTTTGCATCTGAATAATTCACGTATGATCCTTCACCCGGATCTTCGGTAATATGCGTCGCTAAGGACAAGCCATGGCGTCCAGTCGCAAACAAATGCAATTCATACGACAAGCCTAGAAGATCCATTTTTTGAGCATAGACGATAGAATTCATAACTGGGACCGTCTCATCACTAACAGTTTGCCAAATAAAAGTTGGCTTAGAATGCTTGGTTAAGTGTTCTTGCGTTTGCCAATAAAAAATATCTGGACTGATCTTCATTGCAAAATCATTGTTGTCTGGAAATCCCATTGTCAGATCAATGACAGAATAACTCAAAATCGTAACACAAGGTTGTACTTCAATTGGTTCATCAAAGATATCTTTACTAGTCTCTGGATCCGTCATCAAAGAATTGTAATTCGCTACAACATGTCCACCAGCGGAAAAGCCAATCAAAAAAATCTTATTCAAGTCAATCTGATGTATTTGGGCTTGGGTTTTGATCCAATTCAAAGTAACTGCTGTCTCTTGTAGAGATAACGGATAGACCGGTTTGCCATCATTGATCAACTTATAATGCAAAACAATTGCATGAACTCCTTCTGCTGCAAACTTGAGAGCAATCGGTTGTGATTCACGATCGGAATGAAAAGTGAAACCTCCACCCGGAAAAATTATTACTAAAGGATGTTTTACTTCCGAAGTAAAATCACTGATTGGGTCTAGCCAATAAGTATCAATAATAAATTCAATATTTTTATATGACAATTTTTGTGTATTCATAAAAAACATCTCCTCGGAAATCGATTCAACTACAAAATACCGATCAACCTCAGCCAATTCATTCCTAACTTCCACCATACGGAAACAGCTTCATTTAAATGTAAATCATTCCCAGGTTGTTGAGTCACACGTGTTCCTAATGACAAACCATGTTTGCCAGAAGTAAATAAATGAAGTTCAAATGGTAATCCTAACTGTTCCATCTTTTGAGCGTACAACAAAGAATTTTTCACTGGTACTGTCATGTCATCGACTGTCTGCCAGATAAACGTTGGTTTGGCCTTACTAGTTAAGTGTTCCTGTGATTGCCAATAAAATTTATCTTCAGTGACGGCTGATCTATGTTCTGGTGTTTTGGGATATCCAGCAGTTAAATCAATTACTGGATAACACAAGAAATTAGCTGCTGGTAATACATCTAATGATTCAGGAATAATTTTTTTTCTCAAATTAGGATCAGTCATAATGGAATTGAAATTAGCAACTACGTGTCCACCGGCAGAAAAACCAACCAAAACGACTCGGTTTAAATCGATTTGATGGATCTCGGTTTGAGTCTCTAGCCAGTTCAAGGTAACGGCAGTCTCTTGTAATGCTAGTGGATATACCGGCGTATTGTCTGCAATTAGTTGATAGTGTAAGACAATGGCATGAAAACCTTCTGCTGCAAATTTCAAAGCAATTGGTTGTGCTTCACGATCGGTTTGGAAAGTAAATCTCCCACCAGGATAAATAATCGCTATTGGATGGTTAACTGCGACTTTAAAATCCTTGATAGGGTCTAACCAATAAGTATCTAATTCAAAAATATGGTCTTTATACGATAATTTCTGTTTCTCCATGTGCTCCCTCTTAACAACCTGTTTATACATCTATTTTAAACTTAATTATTTATTTGTACATTGTATTCAATAATTAATAATAATTAAATCATATACAATTTGTAATCATTTTTAGAATAAAAAAAATCCCGTCACTCAATTGTGACGGGATAGTTTTAACTAATTAGTGTTTTTCTTCTTTTGCAGCATCTTCAGCTTTCATTTGAGCTTCGATGTCTGAAATTGTGTAAGCACCATTAAGTGAGTTATCAGCCATAGGACCTGTTTTCTTAGGTTCCATGTGGTTGTACTTAGCCATACCTGTACCAGCAGGGATAAGCTTACCAATAATAACATTTTCCTTAAGTCCAAGAAGTGGATCATTCTTACCTCTGATAGATGCATCAGTAAGAACTCTTGTTGTTTCCTGGAAGGAAGCAGCTGACAAGAAACTGTTAGTTTCAAGAGATGCCTTAGTAATACCAAGCAATACTGGACGTCCTGTAGCAGGGATACCACCGTTGAACAATGTCTCACGGTTGTGATCTGTAAATTGAGAAATATCCATTAATTGACCTGGTAATACATCAGTATCACCTGGATCAAGGATTCTGATCTTACGAAGCATTTGTCTGATCATAACCTCGAAATGCTTATCAGAAATATCAACACCTTGCATACGGTAAACTTTTTGAACTTCTGCAAGTAGATAGTTTTCTGTTGTTTGAACGTTTGTAACCTTGATCAATTCCTTAGGATCAATTGAACCTTGTGTCAACTTGCCACCACGATCAACGTGATCGCCTTCAGCAACAGCAACACTTGATGTATAAGGAACACTGTATGATCTAGTATCAATGTCACCTTCAACAGTGATTTCCTTAGTATGTTCTGCAGGGTTTTCATCGATGGCAGTAACAGTACCGTCAACCTCTGAAATAACTGCAAGACCTTTAGGGTTTCTAGCTTCAACGATTTCTTGAACACGAGGAAGTCCTTGTGTAATATCGTCGCCACCAGCAACACCACCGGTATGGAAGTTACGCATAGTCAATTGTGTACCTGGTTCACCGATCGATTGAGCAGCAACAGTACCAACTGCTTCACCAATTTCAACTTCTTCGCCAGTAGCCAAGTTACGACCATAACATTTCTTACATACACCGTGTTTTGTATCACAAGTAAATGCAGAACGGATTGTTACTTCCTTAACACCAGCATCAACGATCTTTTGTGCCAAGTTTTCGTCCATAAGAACTCCACGAGCAGCAAGAACTTCACCAGTTTCAGGATCTTTAACAGTCTTTTGTGTATAACGTCCAACAAGACGGTCATACAATGGTTCGATCATATCTGTACCTTCCATAATTGAACTTACTAGAAGTCCACGGTCAGTACCACAATCTTCTTCACGAACGATAACATCTTGAGCAACATCAACAAGACGACGAGTCAAGTAACCTGAGTTAGCTGTCTTCAAGGCCGTATCAGTCATACCTTTACGAGCACCGTGGGTTGACATGAACATTTCCAAGACAGATAGTCCTTCACGGAAGTTAGAAATAACAGGGATTTCCATCATACCACCGTTAGGGGCAGCCATAAGTCCACGCATACCGGCTAGCTGTGTAAAGTTTGAGATGTTACCACGGGCACCAGAGTCCGACATCATTGAAATAGGGTTTGTTGGATCGAATGAATCAATTAGTAATTGTTGGATCTCATCCTTAGTGTCATTCCAAACACTAATAACACGATCATGTCGTTCATCATCAGTGATAAGACCACGACGGAATTGCTTAGAAATAGAAGCAACTTGTTTGTGGGCTTTTTCAATGATTTCAGGTTTTTCAGTTAAGTTAGGAACATCAGTAACACCAACTGTCAATCCAGAGATAGTACAGATTGTGTAACCTAATTCCTTCATGTCATCAAGAAGTGATGATGTTCTTTGAACACGGTAAACCTTGAATACTTTGGCAATGATATCTGACATGTAACCACTCTTGATTGGGTCTACAAGATCCATTTCATCAAGACGTTTGTTAATGTCTTCACCTTTACCTAAGAAGTACTTGTCAGGAACACCATTTTCCAAATTATCATCAGTTGGTTCGTTCAAGTATGGGAAATCTTCTGGAAGAATTTCGTTGAAGATAACCTTACCAACACTAGTCATCATGATCTTATCACGTTGATCATCTTTGAATGGCTTGTTTGGCATTGATGATACAGCCAAACCAATTCTTGAATGATAGTGAACATCACCATTGAGTAATGCAGTTTGAACTTCGTTTGAATCCTTGAAGATCTTACCTTCACCAGTCATATGTCTTGTTTCAATTGTCAAGTAGTAGTTACCCAAAACAACGTCCTGTGATGGTGTAACGATAGGCTTACCATCTTTAGGAGCAAGGATATGGTGAGCAGCAAGCATAAGCATACGTGCTTCAGCTTGAGCTTCGTCTGATAGAGGAACGTGGATGGCCATCTGATCACCATCGAAATCGGCATTGTAAGCTTCACAAGCCAATGGGTGAAGACGGATTGACTTACCATCAACCAATACAGGTTCAAAGGCTTGAATACCAAGTCTGTGAAGTGTAGGGGCACGGTTAAGTAATACTGGACGTTCTTTAATAACGTCTTCTAGTACATCCCAGATGTCATCATCTTGACGATCGATCTTTCTTCTAGCGTTTTTAACGTTAGAAGCAATTTCACGTTTAACTAATTCGTGCATAACGAATGGCTTGAACAATTCAAGAGCCATTTCACGAGGAAGTCCACATTGATAGAACTTCAATGTAGGACCAACATCGATAACTGAACGACCAGAATAGTCAACACGTTTACCAAGTAAGTTTTGACGGAAACGTCCTTGCTTACCTTTAAGCATATGTGATAGTGACTTCAATGGACGGTTACCAGGTCCTGTAACAGGACGGCCACGACGACCATTATCGATCAAGGCATCAACAGCCTCTTGCAACATTCTCTTTTCGTTTTGAACGATGATGTTAGGTGCATGTAGATCTAACAATCTCTTCAAACGGTTATTACGGTTAATTACACGACGATACAAATCGTTCAAGTCGGAAGTAGCGAAACGGCCACCTTCAAGTTGAACCATTGGACGTAGATCTGGTGGGATAACGGGAATAGCTTCCATTACCATCCATTCAGGTTTGTTACCAGATTTTTGGAAAGCACTGATAATATCCAAACGTCTGATAGCACGTGTACGTTTTTGACCTTGTGCAGTCTTTAATGTTTCACGTAATTCTTTAACTTCAGCATCCATATCGACTTTGCTGAGAAGTTCTCTGATACCTTCGGCACCCATCTTGGCAACGAATTTATCACCGAATTCTTCACGCTTCTTACGATATTCTGATTCTGTAAGTAGTTGTCTTTGTTCTAGGTCTGTTTCACCTGGATCAATAACAACATATGAAGCAAAGTAAATTACTTCTTCAAGGTTTCTTGGGCTCATGTCCAATACAAGTCCCATACGTGATGGGATACCCTTGAAATACCAGATATGTGTAACTGGTGCAGCTAATTCGATGTGAGCCATACGTTCACGACGAACCTTTGAACGTGTAACTTCAACACCACAGCGGTCACAGACAATACCCTTATAACGGATACGTTTGTACTTACCACAGGCACATTCCCAGTCTTTAGTTGGTCCAAAGATTCTTTCATCGAATAGACCATCTTTTTCTGGTTTCAAAGTACGGTAGTTGATTGTTTCAGGTTTCTTAACTTCTCCATAAGACCAGCTACGAATCTTGTCAGGAGATGCTAAACCAATTTGCATACTTTCAAATTTATTAACGTCTATCAAAAGGTTACCTCCCTAAATCTAAATTATTACTATTTTTCTGATTTAGTACTTGTTGATTCGGCTGATTGTTGTTCTTCAAGCTTCTTAGCTTCTTCTTCAGCACGTTTTTGTTCTTGTTGTTTAGCAAACTTAGATAGAGCGTCAATACTTACTGTATCTTCATCTTCATCCATATCTCTAAGTTCGATTTCTTTCTTATGAGAATCAAGAACCTTCATATCAAGTCCTAAGGCTTGCAATTCTTTGACCAGAACACGGAATGATTCCGGAACACCTGGCTTAGGAATACTTTCACCTTTGACGATAGCTTCGTAAGTCTTCACACGACCAACGATATCATCTGACTTGTATGTCAAGATTTCTTGAAGTGTATAAGCAGCACCATAAGCTTCAAGTGCCCAAACTTCCATTTCACCAAATCTCTGTCCACCAAATTGTGCTTTACCACCAAGTGGTTGTTGAGTAACTAGTGAGTATGGTCCGATTGAACGAGCATGCAACTTATCATCAACCATGTGGGCTAACTTCATGTAGTACATGACACCAACGGCAACACGGTTCTTGAATGGTTCACCAGTACGTCCATCATAAAGGATCGACTTACCATCTGAATCCATATCAGCTTCTTTAACAATATCCCATAATTCATCATCTTGAACACCATCGAAAACAGGTGTAGCAACATGGATACCAAGTTTTCTAGCAGCCATTCCTAAGTGAAGGTCTAGAACTTGTCCGATATTCATACGTGATGGAACACCCATTGGGTTCAATAGAATATCTACTGGAGTACCATCAGGCATGTATGGCATATCTTCTTGTGGAACAACGATTGAGACAGTACCTTTGTTACCATGACGTCCGGCCATCTTGTCACCAACTTGAATCTTACGCTTTTGAGCGATGTAAACACGAACTAACATGTTAACACCTGGGTCTAATTCATCGCCGGCTTCACGAGTAAATACCTTAACGTCTTGGATAATACCGCCACCACCATGTGGTACACGAAGTGAAGTATCACGTACTTCACGGGCTTTTTCACCGAAGATAGCGTGCAATAGACGTTCCTCAGCTGATAATTCTGTAACACCCTTAGGTGTAACCTTACCAACTAAGATATCGCCATCACGTACTTCAGCACCAACACGGATAATACCAAATTCATCAAGATCCTTAAGTGATTCTTCACCAACGTTAGGAATCTCACGTGTGATCTCTTCAGGTCCAAGCTTTGTATCACGTGCTTCTGATTCGTATTCCTCAATATGGATTGAAGTATATGCATCTTCACGTACAAGCTTCTCTGAAAGCACAATGGCATCTTCATAGTTGTACATGTTCCATGTCATAAAGGCAATAAGTGGGTTTTGACCAAGTGCTAATTCACCATTTTCCATTGCTGGACCATCGGCAATAATATCACCAGTCTTAACTTCTTCACCCTTACGTACAATAGGTCTTTGGTTGTAACTCTTACCATTATTTGAACGACGGAATTTTGTAACTTTATATTCATCAGTTGTGCCGTCATCATCACGTTTGATAGTGATCTTCTTAGCATCAACATATTCGATCGTACCATCATGTTTTGCAAGTAAAGCAGCACCAGAATCATGAGCTGCGATATATTCCATACTTGTACCAACAAGTGGAGCATGTGGATTGATCAAAGGAACAGCTTGACGTTGCATGTTAGCACCCATCAAGGCACGGTTAGAATCATCGTTTTCCAAGAAAGGAATACATGCAGTAGCAACAGAAACTACTTGCTTAGGTGAAACGTCCATGTAATCGACTTTTTCAGGTGTTGTTTCAATATTGTCATCTTTGTGACGAGCCAAAATTGTATTATCAACGAATGAACCATCGTCATTCAATAGAGTATTAGCCTGAGCAACGATGTAGTTATCTTCTTCATCAGCTGTTAAGTAATCGATCTTATCTGTAACCTTATGTGTATCCCATGAAACACGACGATATGGTGTTTCGATGAAACCATACTTATTAATAATGGCATAACTAGCCAAGTTATTGATAAGTCCGATATTAGGACCTTCGGGAGTTTCGATTGGGCACATACGACCGTAGTGAGTATAGTGAACGTCACGAACTTCATATCCGGCACGATCACGAGTCAAACCACCAGGTCCAAGAGCTGATAGACGACGCTTGTGTTCTAGCTCACCAAGTGGGTTAGTCTGATCCATGAATTGTGACAATTGTGATGAACCAAAGAATTCCTTGATTGAAGCTACAACAGGTCTAATATTGATCAATTGTTGAGGTGTAACTGTTGATGAGTCTTGAATTGACATTCTTTCACGTACAACACGTTCCATACGTGACAAACCAATACGGAATTGGTTTTGAAGTAATTCACCGACTGAACGAATACGACGATTACCCAAGTGATCGATATCATCAGTTGTACCAATGTCTTCTCTAAGGTTCAAGAAGTAGTTGATTCCAGCTAAAATATCAGCAGGTTGAATTGTACGAACGTGTTCGTCAATGTGACCATTACCAATAAGGTTAACGACTTTTTCGTTATCATTTTCTGAATAGATCTTAATTGATTGAATAGTGATTGGGTCTGTCAAGACACCTTCATCAGATGGTTGTAGAGTAACAGTCTTGAAATCATCACGATCAAGGTATGGGCTAAGCTTGCTCATAGCGTCGCGATCTAGAACTGTATCCTTAGCCAAAATAACTTCACCTGTATCAGGATCAGCAAGTGTTTCAGCCAATGTTTTATTCAATAATCTTGTCTTAATGTTAAGTTTCTTGTTGACTTTGTAACGACCAACAGGAGCCATGTCATATCTACGTGGGTCAAAGAATCTAGCGTATAGTAATGAACGAGAACTATCTGCTGTCTTTGGTTCACCAGGACGGAGTCTTTCATAGATATCCTTCAAGGCTTCTTCAACACGTGAATCACTTGTGTCCTTATGAACATCTTTTTCAAGAGTAAGGTTCAATGTGTCATTTTCACCAAAAATATCAAGGATCTCAGAATCAGCACCGAAACCTAAAGCTCTGATCAATTCAGAAATAGGTAACTTTCTAGTTCTATCGATTCTTACGTATCCAAGACCTTTAGCATCTGTTTCAAATTCTAGCCATGCGCCACGGTTAGGAATAACAGTTGTACCATAGTTGACACGACCGTTCTTATCAGTATCAGCATTGTAATAAATACCAGGTGAACGTACTAATTGAGAAACAATAACACGCTCGGCACCATTGATAATGAAAGTACCTTGTTCAGTCATGATTGGGAAGTCACCGAAGAAGACATCTTGTGTCTTGATCTCACCAGTTTCGTGGTTAGTTAACTTCAAAGTGACATGCAATGGTGCTGAATAGTTAGCATCATGTTGTCTTGCTTCTTCAACTGTATATTTAGGTTCTAGTAATTTGTAGTCAACATATTCCAATGAAAGATTTCCGGCAAAATCATCAATAGGCATAATGTCATCAAACATATCTTTTAGTCCTTCATCTAAGAACCAGTTATAAGAATTTGTTTGGATGTCTATTAAATTTGGCAGTGGAAGTACTTCCTTGATCTTTGCATAACTACGACGAACACGGTGTGCACCATAATTAACGTTATGATAAGTCAAATTTTTCACCTCAACATATAATTTGTTCAAAATATAAAGCCTTGTCTAATATTACAATTGTGTTACAAATTGTAAGAAAACGGTTTACAAAACGGTTTTTAGGCAAAAAAAAACCAAAAATAGAACTGAATCTATTTTTGCTTTTTTCTTATACGGCATAACCACGGACAATAGATCGCGGCTTACGTTTTGAACTTTAAATCTCATAAAAGAATATTACTCGCAATCATTATAATTGTCAATAGTCAAGTCCTTTTTAATGAGTTAATGATTTTCCAGCTTTTTTAGTCTTCTTCTCAGCAACACTGATAGCTAGTTTTCCTTGTTTAGAACCAACTTTGATCGTGTCACCTTCATTGACCTTATTCATCAATAATAGTTCACTCACAGGATCTTCGATCTCACGTTGAATGGTTCTTCTCATTGGACGAGCTCCATATTCTGGATTGTAACCGTCCTTAACAAGATCACTGTATGCAGATGGAGAAATTACTAATTTAATATTTCTTTCAGCTAGACGTTTGCTCAAGTTATTACTCATGATCTTAGCAATGGCTTTGAGTTGATCTTTATCTAGAGCCTTGAAGACGATTGTTTCATCAACACGGTTCAAGAATTCAGGTCTGAAGAACTTCTTCAATTCAGTATCGATACGTTCTTTCATTTCCTTGAAGTCATCGTGAACGTCTTTAGCACCGAATCCAACTGACTTGTCATCTTGAAGTGCACGAGCACCCAAGTTAGAAGTCATGATGATAATCGTATTTCTGAAATCGACCTTGCGACCCTTAGCATCTGTCAAGATACCATCATCTAACACTTGTAGTAACAAGTTGAAGACATCAGGATGCGCCTTTTCAACTTCATCAAGTAGGATTACTGAATAAGGTTCATTTCTAACTTTTTCAGTTAATTGACCACCTTCATCGAATCCTACATAACCAGGAGCTGAACCGATCAACTTAGAAGTACTGTATTGTTCCATGTATTCTGACATGTCGACACGGATCAAATTATCTTCAGATCCAAACATTACTTCAGCGATAGACTTAGCAAGTTCAGTCTTACCAACACCAGTAGGTCCTAAGAACATAAATGAACCGATTGGACGATCTGGATCCTTCATACCACTTCTAGCACGACGGATGGCACGCGATACAGCACTGATAGCGTCATTTTGACCAACAACACGTTTGTGTAGCTCACGTTCGAGATTGAGTAGACGTTCACTCTCTTTACGAGTGATCTGTTTAACTGGAACTCCAGTCCATTCAGCGATGATTTCAGCAATATCATCTACCTTAACAACTGGCTTCTTAGAACGACCATTAGTCTGATCATCCTTGATCTTAGCAATCTTCTCTTGAACATCTTGTTCATGCTCACGGATCTGAGCGGCCTTCTCGAAATCTTGATCCAAGATAGCGTCGTTCTTATCGTTGATCAATTGCATCGATTCATTAGTCAATTTCTCTAAGTCATTATTCTTAGAAACATTGTGGATACGAACTTTAGCTGAAGCTTCGTCCATCAAATCAATTGCCTTATCTGGCAAGAAACGATTAGTTAAGTAACGTGATGACAATTTAACAGCAGCTTCAATTGCTTCGTCTGAAATTGTCAAACCGTGATGTTGTTCATATCTCGGACGTAATCCTTCAAGGATCTTAACTGACTCTTCTTCGGTAGGTTCTTCAATGTGTACTTGAGCAAAACGACGTTCTAGAGCTGTGTCTTTTTCAATGTACTTTTGATATTCATTTAGAGTAGTTGCACCGATCAATTGCAATTCTCCACGAGCTAATGCAGGTTTTAGAATATTTGAAGCATCAATAGCACCTTCGGCACCACCGGCACCGATCAAAGTGTGCAATTCATCGATAAATAAGATAACGTGTTTATCTTTGTAGATTTCTTCAATGATCTTCTTTAATCTGTCTTCAAACTCACCACGATACTTAGTACCAGCAACTAATGAACCCATATCAAGCATCATGATACGTTTGTTTTGCATATCTAGTGGCACATCTTTGGCAACGATAGCATTAGCTAAACCTTCTGCAATGGCTGTTTTACCAACACCCGGTTCACCAACTAGCACTGGATTGTTCTTAGTTCTACGGCTAAGGATTTGAATCGTACGTTCAACTTCCTTCTCACGGCCAATAACAGGGTCGATTTTGTTTTCAGCCGCAATCTTTGTTAGATCTCGTGCTAATGAATCAAGAGTTGGTGTTCCAGCAACTTCTTTTTTCTTTTGAGATTGTCCGATACCTCGACGAGTTGTCTTATTAGACATTCCCATCTTATTAAGTAATAGGCTCTTTGTCTTAGTTAAACTTAATCCCAAATTAGATAAAATACGATTTGCTAAATTGTCAGCGTCGTCTAAGATAGCTAGTAAAATATGTTCAGTTCCAATACGACTTGTATTGTACTGATTTGAAATTTCTTCGGAACTAGCAAGAATTGTTTGTCCCTTAGGAGAATAAGGAAGATAAATTCCTTTGGCGGTATTAGATGAGACATCACCATAGCCAGTCAGATGTTCGATTTCTTCCTTAACATCGTTCTCGCTAACAGCCAAGTCTCTTAAAGTAATACCGGCGATACCATCATTCTCCATTGTTAGACCTAATAGAATGTGTTCGGTACCAACAGCATTATGATGAAATGTTTTTGCCTGATCTTGGGCCAAAACAAGTGCGTTCTTTGCGCTTTCGGTAAATACTTTGTCCATGATAACTACCTCGACTTATAAATTCTTTAGTGTAGAAAGTATAATTCTGTTGTGTAAAAATGCAAGTGATTAACCTTATCTACTAATGTAAACCACCAATCCCACAAAAAAGTTTGATTTCTATCTTAACATTATTATAAATTTTTTTGTATCAAAGTTACTTATTTTCAAAATAAATAACCTCTTGCAACCATTATCCCACAATCTACACTTTAACATTACAAAAAGAGCGCAAAGAAAAGAGATCATCCACTTCGTATAGAAGCCGATGATCTCTTTTAAATGTTTTGAATCGGGAAAACAAGATTCGAACTTGCGACCCCCGCGTCCCGAACGCGATGCTCTGCCAAGCTGAGCTACTTCCCGATTAGCTCTGTAATAATAATGAAGCGGAAGACGGGATTCGAACCCGCGACCCCCACCATGGCAAGGTGATGTTCTACCACTGAACTACTTCCGCATAATGCCGACTAGAGGATTCGAACCTCCGACCCCCTGTTTACAAGACAGATGCTCTGCCAACTGAGCTAAGTCGGCATCAGTATAACACTTTTTATATAACTAATTCAATATCTCAAATATCGAAATACGGGTGAAAGGACTTGAACCTTCATGTCCATAGGACACTAGAACCTAAATCTAGCGCGTCTGCCAATTCCGCCACACCCGCAAAGTGTCAATGATGCTATAAAACCATTAAACTTATTTAAAAGTCTAATGGAGGATACAGGGATCGAACCTGTGACCTCCTGCTTGTAAGGCAGATGCTCTCCCAGCTGAGCTAATCCTCCATGTGTTCTCTTAACAAACAACTATATTATTATACCCAAAACAAATAAAAAAAGTCAACGTTAAATTGTTAACTTTTTTAAAATTTGTTGATTGGGGGTGGGTGCCGCTGGTGGTGGTCAACAATTCCATCTGCCGTTGGACCGGTCTCATCCTGAGAATCGTCTTCGACCTCGCTGGGAAGCCTGTAGGCTTCCCAGTCGTCCAGTGTTCTAAGCGATGAATCGCTAAGAACACTTTTACGGCGGATTACATTGTTGACCACCACCAGCTAAGTTTGTATAGTTTCTAAATTTGGTATCCACTTGGTAAAAATTTAATAATCTATTTCTATTGCAAAATAAATAGCTCCTCATGACAAATTGCCATGAGGAGCTACTATTCTTATTAATCAATTCAATTTAGCTGGAGGTCAGCAGTAATGGAATCAGTATCAAAAGTGGTGTTAATGTGGGTGGTTTTCCCACATTTACAGCACTGGACGTCTTTATTGATTTGCGTTTTTTGCAAAGCAATAAAGCGAGATCTGAGACCGCTTTTTGGCTCAGATCGGTCCTGATACAGATGGAATTACTGCTGGCCGGAAGCATAAGCATAAATAAAATCTTAAAGCTTATTCTTCGTTATTACTATTATCTTCTGGTTTCATTGTTGGGAAGAGAACAACATCACGAATTGTTGGAGCATCAGTTAATAGCATAACTAGACGATCGATACCGATTCCTAGTCCACCTGTTGGTGGCATACCATATTCCAATGCTTCTACATAATCATCATCGATACCTTCAGCTTCATCGTTACCTTCGTTTCTTTCAGCAACTTGAGCTTCGAATCTCTTACGTTGATCGATTGGATCATTCAATTCTGTAAAGGCATTACCGTATTCATTACCTAAGATATACAATTCGAATCTATCAGTGAAACGCGGATCCTTCTTGTTCTTCTTAGCAAGTGGTGATACTTCTAGTGGATAACCATAGATAAATGTAGGTTCTTTGATCTCATCTTCAACAAATGTTTCAAAGAATTCACTGATGATGTGTCCAACTTGCCAATACTTCTCATAGTGAACGTTGTTGTCGTCAGCTAATTTACGAGCTTCATCAACGGTCATTTCTTGTGTAAAGTCAATGCCTGTCTTCTCTTTGATAGCATCGACCATTGATACACGCTTGAATGGCTTGCCTAGATCAACGTCTTCACCTTGATAAGTGATCTCAGTTGTTCCAAGAGCCTTCTTAGCGGCATGTCTAATGATACCTTCTGTTTCGTCCATAACATCATTAAAATCAAAGTAAGCTGCATATGTTTCTAGTGATGTGAATTCAGGACTGTGTTGTGTATCTAATCCTTCGTTACGGAAGACACGTCCAATTTCATAGACACGTTCATAACCACCAACGATCAATCTCTTCAATGGTAATTCCAAAGCAATTCTCAAATACATATCTTCATTAAGTGCATTGTAGTGAGCGATGAATGGCTTAGCATTAGCACCACCGGCTTGGGCATTTAATGTAGGTGTTTCAACTTCCATGAAGCCTTCACCGTCTAAGTATTCACGAACAGCTGAAATAATCTTTGAACGTTTCTTGAAACGATCAAAACTATCTTGGTTAGCAATTAAATCAAGATATCTTTGACGATATTTTTGTTCAACATTTGTCAAACCATGGAACTTATCAGGTAGTGGACGCAATGCCTTAGCCAACATTGTAACGTGAGTGGCTTTAACAGTTAACTCACCCATGTCAGTCTTCATAACATGACCTTCAATACCTAGATGATCACCAATATCTGAACGTTTGAAGATGTGGTAATTTTCTTCACCGACTTCATCTTTACGTACGTAAATTTGGATCTTGCCGCTTCTATCCTTGATATCAGCAAAACCAACTTTACCCTTACCACGTTTAGTCATCATACGACCAGCAATAATTACTGGTGTATTTTGTTCTTCAAGAACTTCCTTAGCTTCTTCGCTGTATTTGTCTTGTAGTGTTTGTGCCAAATCAGTTCTTACAAAACGTGAACCGTATGGATCTACACCTTCATCATATAATTCAGCTAATTTTTCGCGACGAACTCTTAACTGATCGTTCATTTCTTTTCCTTGCTTGTTCTTTTGGTTTCCCAAAACTTTGTCCCCCGTTCTATGAAATTCTAGAAGATCTAGCTTCTCTTTTTTCGTAACTTTCAACGAAATTATCTAATATGTCGAATACTTCTTTCATTGTATCGACTTGCATAACTTGTGCGCGTGCTCGAACGGCATGCGGAATACCCTTCAAATAATAGGCAGCCTGCTGACGGAATTCTGGAACGCCGACGTGCTCACCCTTTAAGTCTACCAGACGTTCGAGTTGAAGTTTAGCTATATTCACTTTTTCTCTAACAGTTGGTTCAGGTAATATCTCTCCTGACTCAATATAGTGTTCCATAGCATTGAGTCGCCACAAATTGCCCAGAACTGCTCGCCCAACCATTGCTGCATCAGCACCAACTTCTTCGATCATGAACTTAGCATCTTGCGGTGTCTTGATATCACCATTACCCATGAATGGAATCGTCAGTTTCTCTGCAACATCATGGAGAATCTCCCAGTTAGAATGTCCAGAATAAAACTGTGCTCTAGTACGACCATGCATAGCAATAGCAGCCGCACCGGCTTCTTGAGCAGCTAGTGCATTTTCAACGGCATAGAGATGATCATCATCCCAGCCTGTTCGCATCTTAACTGTAACTGGCTTATCAATGGCTGAACTAACAGCATGAACGACCTCATATACCTTATCAGGATCTAATAACCAGTGAGAACCAGCATCGTATTTGACGACCTTTTTAACTGGGCATCCCATATTAATATCAATGATATCCGCTGCAGTATTCTCAGCCACGAATCTAGCTGCGTTAACTAACGACTCTTTGTCACCACCGAAGATCTGAATACTGACAGGGTGTTCTTTAGGATCGATGAATAGCATACCTAAAGTTTTTTCATTGTGATATTTGATGCCCTTATCGCTGATCATTTCACAGACCACCAATCCAGCTCCGAATTCACGAGCTGTCAATCTGAATGACGCATTAGTGATCCCCGCCATTGGTGCTACAACGATCTGATTGGGAATAACAACGTCGCCTATTTTCCATTCCATAATGCTTACCTCTAATAGAGATGTTTTTATTTACAACTTGTCATGATAACAAATATTGTAATTGAATGGCAAATATCATTACTTGTTTTCTGAAATTATCTCTTGCAATTCTGCTTCGCTAAATTGATATTTATTGTTACAGAATTTGCAGACAGCTTCGGCACCGTGATTTTCATCGATCATTGCTTGCAATTCATCGGTTGACAAAGTTGCCAATGATTTACTGAATTTATCTTTGGAGCAATCACATTTGAATTGAACCGTCATCGTGTCCAGAATCTTCATCTCAATGCCGTTCATCAGTTTGCTCATAACTTCTTCATTAGACAAGCCTTCATTAAGTAATGTTGATAAATTAGGGATGATCTTCAAGTTGTTTTCGATCTTGTCAATATCTTCATCACCGGAGCCAGGCAAAGTTTGAATCAAGAAGCCCCCAGCAGCACCAACAGTTTCGTTAGGTTGAACAAAAACCGATACACCTACAGCTGAAGGAATCTGTTCTGACTTAGCCATGTAATACGTAAAGTCAGCACCGATCTCACCAGATACCAACGGAACTTGTCCAGTAAATGGTTCCTTTAAGTGTAGATCTTTTGTAATGCTTAAAGTACCTTGGGTACCAACGGCACCTTTGACATCGATATGATGGTTATCATTCAAAGGTAAACTAACGTGATTGTTTTGAATATAACCTTTTACATCACCATTAGCATTGGCATCGATCACAATCGCACCGGCAGGACCATCGCCAACTAGACGTGTCGTCAAGACCTCGTCTTCCTTTAAAGTTGAAGTAGCGACTAAGATCGAACCGATCATAGTTCTGCCGAGAGCAGCAGTAGAATTACTCCAAGTGTCATGTCGTTTTTGAGCTTCAGCAACAGTTTCTGTAGCATTCACTACATACACTCTGAATTTTCCGTCTTTTGAAACGGCTTTTGTTAAAATATCAGACATATTTATAATTCCTTTCCGTTAAAAAAGCGACTCGAATGAGTCGCTTCTTTGATTGATACATATTTTACTACTTATCTTCATTATTATCAGAATTATCGTCATTTGATGAATCTGACTTATTATCTGCATCATCTTGGTGTTCAGAATCAGTTGATTTTTCTGATGGAAATTCAGTTTCATTATCGTTTGAATCAGAATCATCAGCCTTTTCTGAAGTTGATTTAGCATCTTGTTTAGCAGCATCTTTAGCTTCAACAGCACGTTTAGCTTGTTCGAAAGTAGCAGCACTTTCACTTGGGAATTCTGTGTTGATATCATTGTCAGGCATCTTGCCGTCATTGAACAAACTCAAAATTTCCTTTTCGTTAAGTGTTTCATACTTCAATAGAGCTTCAGCAATCAACTTATGTTGTTCACGGTGGCTTTCGATGATCTCTCGAGCTTGTTCGTGACCTTCATCAAGAAGACGTTTAACTTCTTGGTCAATAGCCTTAGCAGTATCTTCTGAATAAGCAGGTATTTGACGGTATCCACCACTACTAAATGGTTGTCCATCTTTTTCAAGTTGAACTGTACCTAGACGATCAGTCATACCATATTCAGTTACCATTGTACGAGCAATTTGAGTTGCTTGTTCAAAGTCATTTGAGGCACCTGATGATTGTGTACCGAAGATAATCTCTTCAGCAGTACGTCCACCAAGTAATCCTGCGATTTGTTCTGTAAATTCTTTCTTAGTTATAAGGTTTTGGTCATCCTTAGGAAGCATGATGGCATAACCACCAGCCTTACCACGAGGAACGATCGTAACTTTTCTAACAACACGAGAGTCATTAAGAACTAATCCGATAAGAGCATGTCCAGCCTCATGATATGCAACCATGTGACGTTCTCTATCAGAGATGACACGATTCTTCTTAGCTGGTCCGGCAATGACACGGTCTTCAGCTTCATCGATATCAGTTGGATCAATTCTTTGCTTACCACGTCTAGCAGCAACTAAAGCAGCTTCGTTAAGTAAGTTTTCAAGATCAGCACCAACGAATCCTGGAGTTGTTTGGGCTAATTGTTTCAAATCAACATCATCAGTAAATGGTTTGTTCTTGGCGTGAACTTTAAGGATAGCTTCACGGCCTTTAACATCTGGTCTACCGACTAAGATCTTACGATCGAAACGTCCTGGACGAAGTAAAGCAGGATCCAAAACATCTGAACGGTTAGTAGCTGCCATAACGATGACACCTTCATTACCAGTAAATCCGTCCATTTCAATAAGTAATTGGTTAAGTGTTTGTTCACGTTCATCATTTCCACCACCGGTACCAGAACCACGTTGGCGACCAACGGCATCGATTTCATCGATAAAGATAATTGATGGGGCGTCTTTCTTAGCGTTCTCGAATAAATCACGAACACGAGAAGCACCGACACCAACGAACATTTCAACGAAATCTGAACCAGAAATTGAATAGAATGGAACTTTAGCTTCACCAGCAACGGCTTTGGCAAGCAAAGTCTTACCAGTACCAGGAGGTCCTTCGAGAAGAACACCTGATGGGATTCTTGCACCTAGAGAAACATACTTACGGGGATCTTTCAAAAACTCAACAACTTCAACAAGTTCTTGTTTCTCCTCTTCTGCACCAGCAACATCTGAAAATCTAACTTTATTCTTCTTAGGGTCTTCAGGTTTGACTTTGGACTTACCAAAGTTCATAACACGGTTTGCACCGCCACCTTGTCCTCCACGCCCCATCATCGCAAAGATGATAAAGAAGAAAAGAATAAATGGTAATACTAAAGTAAGAATTATTGAGATCCATTGAGATGATTGTGACTTAGCAGTTGCAGTCGTCTTAACTTTCTCAGCCGAAGCGGCATTATTAATTCTCTTCAGCGTATCATTATTGGGTAGTACGGTCGAAGTAAATTGAGTTACTTTAGATTGACTAGTAGTTTGGCTTCTATTGAAAATAGAAACAGAACGTGTTGTCTCTGTTGTTTGAGCCTTTTTGTACTGACCAGTAACTTGGTAAGCACCACTAACAGGTTCAATCTTAAAGCTCTTAACTTTTCCTTGTTTCAACTGTGTAATAAATTGATCTTGGCTAAGTGTTTTAGATTGGTCTGAGGATTGACCACCAGCAAACCAACTTGCTGCGAGCACTAAAACTACGAAGAGCAAGATATAAAACAGGCTATTATTGATTAACCTATTTCGATTATTTTTCATATATTTCCTCCTAATTACTTAGACGTTACATATTGTAACATTGACAAGCATTAACACAATAATAATTGTACCGCTAACTTAATTATTTTGTACTATAAACATCTGGCTTCAAGACGCCGACGTATGGCAGGTTACGGTAATGTTCGTTGTAGTCCATACCATACCCCACGACAAAGGCATCAGGTATCTGTACGCCGATATAATCAACTTTTACGTGCTTGATTCTACGTGATGGTTTATCCAAGAATGAAACCAGCTTGATAGAGTTAGCTTCACGTGTCTTAAATAACTTGACCAAACGGTCTAATGTGTAACCAGTATCGATGATATCCTCAACGATAACCACATCACGGCCTGCTAATGAAGTATCCAAATCCTTAATGATTCTGACATCACCAGTAGTAGTAGTATTCTCACCACCATAGCTGGAAACATCCATGAAATCATATTCCATTGGAATATCAACATGCTTGATCAAGTCCATCATAAACATCGCTGCTCCACGTAGGATACAGACAAATAAAGGATTCTTGCCTGCATATTCCTTAGTTAGTTCCTTTCCAAGACGCTCATTTGTCTTTGCAATCTCTTCTTCCGAAACTAATATTTTTTCAATATCCGAATTCATTTTTCTACCTCATCCTCAAAGTCGATTTTCAAAAAATAATTACCTTTTTTTAAATAATCGCTTAATTTATAAATTTTTTCAACCCAAACTACCTGATTATCGAATAATAATATAGGAATTTTGCTTCTTTGATATTCAGGGACCTTTTCATTGATGAATCTCTTACTCAATTTTTGATGTCTGCCTGAATTTATCAACAACTTATCTCCATTACGACGATTCCGCAATATTATTTGTGTCGGTAATTTATCCACAATGATATTGGCTTCTTCTTTAGCACATTCACGCAGAGTTATTTTTTGATCATTCACCAATAGTGATTCATTTATTTTTAACTCGTAACAGTAATCAACCTCGCCCAAGTCGCTTGAAACCAAGAAATCATTATACGATCTGACAAACTTCCAGCCATCTTCTAGATCAACTGATGCATTGGGGTTATCACTAACTACAACATTAATAATTTGTAATACTTGCTTATTGCTGACTGGAATATCCAAATTTCGTGTAAAAAATCCGCCCCAGAACAAAGTCTGCTGATCCGAGTCTAATGTCTGTAAAGGTGATATTTTACCCTCAATTCTGTCAGAAGTGATTTTTATCTTCATAGCACTTTGAATCTGCTGAAATTGAGAAACTGCGATATTTATTAAGGCTGTCAACTGCTGATCAAACAATCTAAAGTGAGATAACATCTGACCATTTTCCTTTTGTAATTCAGGAAAAATATTATTCCTCAATCGATTGCGCATTGTAATGTTCTCAAAGTTAGTCTCATCCTGTACATGATCTATATCATGTTTTTTGGCATATTCACGTAATTGTAACTTAGAAAAATCCAAAAGTGGTCGAACTAGTTGGCCACTCTCAAAAGTACGCTGTTGCTTTAAACTTGTCACTTCATAGACATTTCCCGAGCGAATCATCTTCATCAGAATGTTCTCTGCCAAGTCATTAGCGTGATGAGCTGTCAATAAAGTATCAAACTTGTCTTCATACATGATCTTGGCAAAATATTTATATCTGAAATTTCTACCAGCAGCTTCCATCCCAATGTCATCACTAGGTTGCGAGGTCCACTTAGTTGTATAAAATTGATAATTATTGTTTTGGCAATAGTTTCTCAAGAATTCCACTTCTTGAGCACTCTCAGGTCGTAGATCATGATCAACGTTAACTACTGCAAATGAATTATGATCTAGTACTTTAGAAACAACATCTAGTAATACCATTGAATCAATTCCACCAGAAACGGCTATCAATACCCTTTTAGCATGGAATTTTTTCAAAGTTTTTTTGACAGTGCCCAGGATTTTTTTATCTAATTCCATATTTTTAGCATCCTTCTTCAAAAAATAAAAAAAGCTGAGACAACCGTCACAGCTCATATTTATTCTACTATATAAAAAATTAGCTTCTACGACCGCCACGGCCACCGCGCTTACCTTCAGTATTCTTGCGAATAACGCTCATGCGTTCTTCACTTTCCTTCATGAATCCTGACATCATATCGTCAAAACTCTCAACTGGCTTATGTTGTGGTTTTCTTTCATGATTTTGATACTTAGGTTTTCTTGGTTTGTCTGTCGCTTGCTTGATCGAAAGTGCTATCTTGTGATCTTTCTCGTTAAGAACTAAAACTTTTACGGTATCGCCAACTTTAAGTACATCATGGATGTCTTTTACATAGCCATCAGCAATTTCACTGATGTGTACCATTCCACTTTTTCCTTCACCGAGATCAACGAATGCCCCAAAATTTGTAATTCCAGTAACTTTACCTTCTGTTTTAGATCCTACTTCAACTGTCATCTAAATATAATAGTTCCTTCCCCTATTTTTGAATCGCATTTACACTATCTGGCAAATTATAAACTAATTCACCAGGTTTAGAATACATATATTTTTCCCGAATATATTTTTCTAAGTAATTCTTATCCTTAAGCTGATTTATTTCTACTTTCAAGTCACTCTGTGTTGCCTTTTGCTTATCAAGCTTCTTCTGGTTAACTTCGATCTTTTGTGCCGTAGATGTATACGTCATATGAGCACTGACGATTTGGGAACCCAAAATAAACAAGACAATAGCGAAAAGAACGCCAATAGCAACTAGCCGCCTTTTGTGAACTTTTCTTTCAAAGTTACTGCGACCAGGTTGTGTAGAAGTTTTATGTTGTTTCGGTTCAAGAACTGAAACATTGGAATTTGCCAATTTACGTACTTCCATGCTACTACTCCCCTAGAAATTATTACTTTGAGTATAACAATTTTAGAGAATGTTTTGAACCGATTTTGACCTTTTTTAATCTAATTGCAATCTTTTAATCAATTTCTTCGTACATATCGGCAGAATCAGTCTTTTTAGTAGTTTCTTTAATATTTAATACTTTAATTTTCATAGTTTTCTCACCGAAATGTAATTCAAGTTGGTCGCCAACTGAAACTTCGGTTGATGACTTAGCCACACGATCATTGATCAATGCACGGCCGTTGTCAGCGAACTCCTTAGCAACAGTTCTTCTCTTAATAATTCTGCTTACCTTTAAAAACTTATCTAATCTCATAATTAGTCCTCAATCTTCATGAATTTTGTAATGAACTCGCCCATAGGCAAAATTTCCCATTCACTTTTACTTAAAATCTTTAATTTCTTTGATAATCCCAAATAAATAATTATTCCAATTGGAATCAACACAACACTGATCAATATACTGTGACCACGGCTGAGTGACAAGTAATCTGTGCTGATACTGGCTAATATCTTGATTACGACACCCATGAACAAGCCGACTGAGATCACCTTGATCAAGAAATCTCTGCTCAACAAGAAGACCCCGTTATCGTAGATCAAATACATCCCTACCAAAATAATACATTCACTCAAAATCGTGGCTAAAGCTGCACCAACAATATTAAAGCGTGGAATCAAAATAATATTCAACGCAATTTTACCGATCAATGATGCCACGAACAAAACTAATTTGGCGAGATTCTTCTCATCATCACCACTAGTGATCGCCACCATCAAATTAATAAACGAAACGATCACGATCGACATCATGTAAATGGCCAAGGCTAGTGATCCATCTGCATTAGTGAATAACATCGTGTTGATTTCTGGCATCAAAGCCACTAACCCAGCAGTCTCCGCTACTGCTAACCACAGACAGACACGCATCATCTTTTGAATGATCGTCTTATTGACGTTGGTTTGATTGGTTTCGCGCAACTGCGGCATGATCGTTGAAACAAACGATAATGAAATAACGATACCTAACTGGATCAGTGGCTGTGCCCGGTCGAACACACCTTTTAATATCTCAGCACGATCAACTGGCATCCCACCGTGTAATAACAATCTCAAAATCGTAAATGAGTCAATGAATTGGTAGAAGATCGTAATCCCGGTAAAGACGACGATCAAGAGGATCTCAAGTAACAATCCACGCTCGATCTTAACTTTAATGTTCTTGTCATCTGCTATAAATACTTCTCGTTGCTTGATAAAAGTTACCATCAGCAACAAGACGGCGAATAATCCACCAATAAAGGCACCGCTATTTGCAATTGTGCCCATTTGATAAAGATCAAAGAATCCTTTACCAAACAAAATTGCTGAGCCGATAATAACGATAATTCTAATAAACTGCTCCAAAATTTGTGAAATCGCACTCGGTGTCATTTCCAAATCACTTTGAAAATAGCCTCTGAAAGTTGCTTCAAATGGCACTAGTAAAAAGGTCAACGAGACCGCACGTATTTCCTGATACAGTCTTGGATCTCCCATAAAAATGGCTAAGTATCTAGCCGAACCCCAAAGAAAAATAGTCAATGCTAAACAACCGGCTAATAAGACGAAGAAAGTTAACTTTAATAATTTATTTTTAGCAACTGGTCCGTCTTGCTGAGCGAAAGTCTTAGAAATAACTACTGGTAATCCCGATAATGATAAAACTGAAAAAATACCATAGATTGGATAAACTTGTTGATAAATAAAATATCCCCGATCACCAACGATGTTTTGTAGTGGAATTCGATAGATTGCACTCATCAATTCTGAAAAAAGTGAAGCAATCGTCAAAATCCACGTACCTTTGATGGCTCTTGATACTTCTCTTTTCATTATTAGTTTTTAATTTTTTCTTTCTTTAGTTTGTCGAACACTTTTGCCATTTCCACAGCAAATTTTTGCAATTGTGGGAACCACTCATCTTTTTTAACACTGCCTGAATCCAGTGAAATGCTGAATTCATCATTATTATTATGTACTGTCGCCTTCATTGTTGTATTACCTAAGAATTTGAAAACCAAATCACCGGTTAAGTAATCATTGGCCTTGTTAGAGAACTTGATCACTATCATGCCGCTCTTCATAATGACATTCTTAACTAATGATTCATCTAGTGACGTCTTCAGCAAACTAACATCCAACAAGTTAGAAACTTCTTGTGGATATTCTCCAAATCGATCCAACAATTCTGATCTGACTTCTTGATAATTCTCGTCTGAATCGATTTGGCGGATCCGTTTGTACAACTCTACTTTTTGACGTTCATCACTAATATAAGTAGATGGAATATAAGCATCTAATTCCAAATTCAACTCTGAATTAGTCTTCTCAGCCTTAGTATGACCACGCTTCTTGGCAACTGCGTCATTCAGCATCTGTGTGTATAGATCGAATCCAACTGAATCAATGAAGCCGTGTTGTTGTTTACCAAGTAAATTACCAGCACCACGAATGGACAGATCTCGCATCGCAATCTTGAATCCTGAACCTAGCTCGGTAAAGTTCTTGATTGCTTCGAGCCGCTGCTCACCCACTTCAGTTAGAACCTTGTTGGGCTTATACATCAAATAAGCATAGGCGACACGATTAGAACGACCCACACGTCCACGGATCTGATAAAGCTGTGACAATCCGTATCGATCAGCATTCTCAACAATCAATGTGTTGGTGTTAGGCATATCCACACCGGTTTCAATGATAGTAGTTGTGACCAACACGTCATATTCGCCTGCCAAATAATCGGCAATGACACCTTCCATCTGGGTTTCAGTCATTCGTCCGTGAGCCGTTGCAATTCTTGCATCTGGAACCAGCGCTTGCAATTGACCCGCTACCTGCTCCATGTCATCAACACGGTTGTGCAAGTAGAAGACCTGGCCGCCACGTTCCATCTCACGCTTGATAGCTTGAGCGATCACATCGTAATTTTGTTCCATCACGTAAGTCTGCACTGGATAACGATTGCTTGGCGCTGTTTCGATCAATGACAGATCACGAACTCCTAGCATGGACATGTTCAATGTTCTAGGGATCGGTGTTGCTGTTAGAGTTAATACATCAACATTAGCTTTGAGTTGCTTGATTTTTTCCTTATGCTTAACTCCGAATCGTTGTTCCTCATCGATTATCAATAAACCGATATCTGAAAACTTAACATCCTTTGATAATAAACGATGTGTTCCGACGACAATATCTACTTGACCATCAGCTAATTCTTGAATGATCTCCTTGCTGCGTTTACGAGTTTGGAATCTTGATAATACCGCAATATTGACTGGAAATCCTTCAAAACGATCCTTCATTGTTTCATAGTGCTGCTGTGCCAGCAAAGTTGTCGGTGCTAAGAAGACAACTTGCTTTCCCGCTTCAACGGCTTTGAAAGCTGCTCGCAACGCTACTTCTGTCTTACCAAAACCAACATCCCCAACTAACAAACGATCCATTGGATGTGGTTTCTCCATGTCACGTTTGATTTCATCGATCGAGCGCAACTGGTCTGGTGTTTCTGGATACGGGAAGGCATTGTCGAAGTCATGCTGCATCTCGTCATCCTTAGGGAAGGGATAGCCCTTCTCCGCTTCTCGTTTAGCATAGAGATCAATCAAGTCATCGGCGATATCTTCAATACTAGATTGAACTTTTCGCTTAGTCTTTTGCCACTCGTTACCACCAAGTTTGTTGATCCTTGGTGACTTACCTTCAGCTGAAACGTATTTTTGAACCATATCCAACTGTGAAACAGGAATAAACAGGCGACCGTCGTCACGATACTCGATCGTAATGTAATCTTGATGTTTACCGTCGACTTCCATCGTCTGCATGCCGATGAACTTACCAATACCATGATTGACGTGAACAACGTAGTCCCCTGGTTTGAGTTCGTTATAGCTCTTCAATCGTTCAGCGTTTGCCAAAGTCTGATGACGACGGCGTTTTGGTTGCTTATTGAATAATTCTTTTTCAGTGATGATGGCGACTTTTTCCTCAGGCATTTCAAATCCTAGTCCCAAACTGGCATTCATTATTTGGGTCTGATCTTCGATCACCTTATCGGAAGTAGTCAACGTAGCCTTGATTCCAAAGTCAATCAGAGTATTGTTAATAGCCGAGATCCGTTTTTCATTACTAATCAGTAACAAGATCGTATAGCCCTGCTTCTGCCACCGTTCAACTTCAGACTTTAATAACGGCATCTGACTGAAGAACTGCTGCATACTTCTAACCGGAACATTGTGTAATTGATCGAGTCGAATGTGCCCCATACCTTGTTGAAAAGCTGACATGTAAACTTGGGGATTTTCATTCTTTTTCATCATTTCAATGAAACTTTGTCGAATTACTTGTTCAGGTAAGGCCTTCCCATACTCTAATTGACTAGCCAGCCACGATTGATTATCAGCCTTATTATCATTTGACTGCTCAACCAGACGTGAATACTCATTGAACATGACGATATCATCTGAATTCAAATAATCTAACAAACTGCTAGGTTGATCTAATAGAAAATCAATAATACTTCCCAGATTATCCGGACGCATTCCTTCTGACAATTCTTCGATCATTTGGGCAAAAGTCATCTCTAGATTATTCTTAACTTCTTTTTCCTTATCAGCTGAATCTAGTTGTTTTTCATAACTCTTTTGCAGTTTCTTTAAACCATTCGCAACTTGATCAGACGTGATCACCCGGTCGTTAGCTGGTAAGATCTCGATTTCATCAAGTGTCTCCATGCTACGTTGTGTCTCTGTATCAAAGAACTTGATCTTATCAACTTGATTACCAAAGAACTCGATTCGTACTGGATTATCGACATTCAAAGGATAAATATCGACAATATCACCACGAATGGCAAAGTCACCTGGTTTAGCTACCAACTTGTCTTTTTTATAGCCCATCTGAACAAAAGTTGAGTTCAAATTTTCAAGATCATACTCTTCGTCCATAGCAATCTTAAGTTGTGCTGACTCAAATAATTCTTTTGCTGACAACGCATATTCCAAACCTGCAACTGAAGTCACAACGATTCCTGGTTGGTCACTGACAAGAAAACTCAACGCATCCAATCGTTGACTCAATTCATCTGGTGAACTAGTAGCGATCTCAGTCGAAATAGTTTCTTCCACTGGAAAGATGTGTGTTTGTTCACTATTTAATAAATTCAAATCATCATAGAGGCGATTAGCGTGAAAATTAGTATTTTCGACTATTAATATTTTTTTGTTTTTTTGTTTAAGTGTCTGTAATGCAAATAGGGAAATCGTTGAACCAATCAACCCCGTCAACATGTTCTTAGTTTTAGGTTTAACTTGTTCAATAAATTCCCCAAGATTTAGTTTATTAGATATGAAGTCTATTAAGTTCACGTTTTGACCCCTTTCTGTCAGAGAGTGGAGGAGGGACGGTCAGACCTTGAGCATTACCTAGGTTAAGGATAGTGCCAACGTAGTTGGTGCAATCCTTAACCGTAGTAAGCGCAGAGGTTTGTCCCTCCGGAACTCGTTTTGGAAACTGGATAAGTATGGCGTAAACGAGTTCCAAAAGCCAGATTCCTGCGCCTGCTACGAATAACGAAAGCGCCACTTCGTGTCACTCCCGTTATCCTAGGCAGTGCTCAGAATCTCCCGGCTTTTTCCACTCTCTCTAATTATACTTATTCATCAACTGGTCAAACGTATCTCCATCGATCCAATCTTTAACGGCACTAACGGCATTGTCAATTCCTGTTAAAGCTACTGGTTCTTGATCTTTGGTAAATGGTGTCAACACCCAGTTCACTACGGTTTGTTTGTCTGGATGTTGAATGCCGATCTTTATACGTTTGAAATCTTTTGTACCCATAGATGAAATTATACTCTTAATTCCATTATGACCGCCGGCAGAACCCTTGGCACGTAGTCTAATCTTACCGATCGGCATATCGAGATCATCTTGAATGACCATTATTTCATCCGGTTGGATTTGATAGTATCCTGTCAAAAACTTAACTGCTCGTCCGGATTCATTCATAAATGTTAAAGGTTTAACTAAAAAAATCGTCTCGCCATCGACTTTGAACTTGCAATATTCTGCTTCAAAGTCCTTTTTCATTTGTGTTTGATTATATTCTTCCATTAATTTATCGATCGTCATGAAGCCCATATTGTGCTTTGTACGATCATATTTTTTCCCAGGATTTCCTAATCCAACGATAAGTTTCATATTAATACCTCATTTCAACATGTAATTATATCATGTAAAAAGTGCGATTTTTTCAATTTTTTCACAATCACCCTGTTTATTTTCAGTTATTATTTGTATAATTGGATACGAAACATAATTATTTTCGAAGGGATGATTATAAAAAATGACAACTCCAACAAATGAAAAGAACCACCAAAAGGTACTTCTAGTTGGTGACGGTGCTGTAGGTTCAACATTTGCCTACGCAATGACACTTCAAGGTATTGCACAAGAATTAGTTATTTGTGATATCGCAAAAGACAAGATTAAGGGTGATGCAATGGACCTTGCTGATGCAATTCCATTCTCATTCCCTAAGAACATTCACGCTGGTGAATATTCAGATGCTAAGGATGCTGATATCGTTGTTATCACAGCCGGTGCTCCACAAAAACCAGGTGAAACAAGACTTGACCTTGTTAACAAGAACTTGAACATCTTGAAGACAATCGTTGACCCAATCGTTGAATCAGGATTCAATGGTATCTTCGTAGTTGCTGCTAACCCTGTTGATATCTTGACATACGCTACTTGGAAACTTTCAGGCTTCCCTAAGGAACGTGTAATTGGTTCAGGTACATCACTAGATACAGCTAGATTACAAAAATTCGTTGGTGAAGAATTAGATCTTGACCCTCGTTCAGTTCATGGTTACATCATGGGTGAACACGGTGATTCAGAATTTGCTGCATGGTCACACTTGACTATCGGTGGAGTAACAATGGCAGAATGGATGGAACAACACCCAGAAATCACTAAAGATACTCTAGACAAGATCTACAAGAAAGTTGTTAACGCTGCTTACGACATTATCAATACTAAGGGTGCTACATTCTACGGTATCGGTACTGCTCTTGCAAGAATCTGCAAGGCTTTGCTAAACGACGAAAACACTGTTCTTCCATTATCAAACATGATGACTGGTCAATATGGCGTTTCAGACATCTATATCGGTTCACCTGCAATCGTTAACCGTAAAGGTCTAAAACAAATCATCGAAGTTCCATTGAATGATGAAGAATCAGCACAAATGAAGAAATCAGCTGCAGAACTTGAAAAAATCCTTAAAGATGGTTTTGAAGCTACAGGTATCAAGGGTCGTCAATAATCCTTAATTCCTACCTTAAAGAGTTGAAACAACAGTTTCGGCTCTTTTTTTTTTCACTTTTTTACTGTATCATTGATTCAATTAGAGAAGATTGGATGTGTGATATATGTTAGTTAAATCATTAGTTCTAAAGAAGGAAAAACTCACAACCGTCAAAGAAACTGTCACTCTTGAGGAAGCTTTGAAGATTCTTGAAGATTCAGGTTATCGTTGTGTTCCTATTCTTGATGAAAGTGGTCAAATATTTAGGGGAAATATTTACAAAATGCATATTTATCGTCACAAGTCACGTGGTGGAGATATGAATCTACCTGTTACAACATTGATGAAGAATGCTACTAAGACGATCAGTGTCGATTCGCCTTTCTTCAAAGTATTCTTCAACATTAAGGATCTTCCATATATTGCCGTCCTTGATGAATCAAACTTATTCTATGGAATCCTAACTCACTCCAGATTATTGAGCATGTTATCAGATTCCTGGAATCTTGAGATCAGTAGTTACGTACTTACAGTTAGTTCATCTGGTGATCGTGGTGATCTTGAAAAAATGTCTAAGATTATTTCCAAGTATGTTTCAATCGCTGCCTGTGTGACATTAGATGCCAAGTCTAACGAAGTAGTTCGCAGAACCTTATTCACATTGCCTTCAGGTACTAGCGTCGAGACTTTGAAGGAAATTATCAAGCGTCTAGAAAAGAAGAGTTTCGTCGTTGCTGAAATCGATGATTTGAAATCTGGTAAGATCTTAAATCGTGATACACTTTAATTGCAAAATAAAAACTTGTTGCCAATAATTGGTAACAAGTTTTTTTATACTCAAAATTAATCCATCGATTGCAATTCATAAAGCTCGGAATATAATCCGCCAGATCTCAATAATTCCTCATGTGTGCCTCTTTCAGCGATGCGGCCATGACTTAGAACTAGAATCTGATCAGCGTCCTGAACCGTCGATAATCTGTGTGCAATAGCGATCGTCGTCCGATCATTTCTCATCTTAGTCAATCCACGAGTGATACTCTGCTCTGTCTGCGGATCGATATTAGCGGTCGCTTCATCTAGTATCAAAATCTTCGGATTGCGGACGATCGTTCTGGCAAATGAGATCAATTGTCGTTGACCAGTGGAAAAACTACTTCCACGTTCGATCACCTTGGCATGATACTTGTCAGGTAACTTCTCAATGAAACTATCAGCATCTACAAACCTAGCCGCTTGCTCAACTTGTTCATCTGAAATACTATCATCATACATCCGAATATTATTAGCAATATTGCCATAGAACAAGTATGGTTCCTGAATTACTAAGCCTAGCTTCTTACGTAGTTCAGCTGTCGAATAATCCCTAATATCATGATCATCGATCAATATTTGACCTTCACCAAATTCATAAAATCTCAGCAATATATTAATAATCGAACTCTTACCACTCCCAGTATGTCCTACCAAAGCAATCGTCTGACCAGGTTCCACCGTGAAGGAAATATCCTTCAAAATCGGTTCTCCTGGTACATAGGCAAAAGTAACGTGTCGAAATTCAATTTTGCCAACTTCTATCTTCGCTGCACTAGTTTCATTTTGAACTGGACTAGTCGTCTCATTAGCGAATAACTTCATGATCCGATAACCAGCAACCATCCCATCTTGGAAATACGACATGTAGTTCATAACGTTAGACAGCGGATTAAAGAAGTTTTGTTGGTAAGAAATAAAAGCATATATCACACCAGCAGCTACGATCGTATGTGTACTTTCCAATCCAAAACCACCTAAAGCGATAACTTCCGCCAAAGTGAACATCAGTGTGATAGTTGGATAGAGCAAGAATGAATTAACATTGATCATTTTGTTTCGTTGCGTGAAATACAAATTATTCCGTTGCTCAAATTCGTGGATCATTCGCTTCTGTTGTCCAAATTGTTGAATAATACTGATACCCATCAACGACTCATTCAGCTTAGTATTGATCTGACTCAAATACTCACGTAAGCGTTGATAGATTTTGGAACTCAAACGTTGATACAACCACACCAAGAAGTACAATGCGATAATAAATAACCCTGTTGCCACAGCTAATGTAACGTTAACCGACATCATTGCAACAAACGCCGATATAATTGAAAATGCTGCAACTAAGATCATTAAAAACAACGTCCAAAAATCATACAGAGTCTTCGTATCATTAGTAACTCTAGAAACGATCGAACCCGCCGGAGTTTTATCAAAATAATCCATCCCCAGCGTATGCAATTTATGGAACAACTGGCTACGGATACTCTCCAGTGTCCGCTCAGCTCCCATTGAAAAAGCAAAATTCTGAATGAATTGAACTATTGCTTTGATAATAGTTCCAATAAAATAAACAATCGCAAAGCTCACGATGATCTGAATGCCAGTGTCTTGATGAACCAAATAATGATCCATGTAAAATTGCAACAGTCTCGGCAAAATGATATTAATGACACTCAAACCAATTGCAAAGATTATTGCCGTCAAAAATTGACGTTTGAAAGCCCAGGCAAAACTGAATAGCTTCTTTAAAATCCTACGTTGTTGCTTCCGGGAGAGTGCTTGAATATCGTTAATTGTTTCGGTTTCCTTTTTATCCACGATGATTCAACCTCCCTTCGATTTTGGCATTCTTAGCTTGTAAGTTGAAAGTATCGTAATACCAACCCTTATTGGCTAACAACTCTTGATGTGTACCATGTTCAATAATCGTACCGTGATCTATCACTAAGATTTGATCGGCATATTCAACCGAGCTCAAACGACTAGCAGCTATGATAGTTGTCCCGTTCATTCTATTCTTAGCAATACGTTCCTCAATGTTTCGTTCCGTCTTCGAATCCACAGCCGATAACGAATCATCTAGAATCATTAATTCAGGATCACTCAGAACAGCTCGAGCAATCGCCAAGCGCTGTTTTTGACCACCAGATAACGAGACTCCCAATTCACCAACTTGCGTATCATAACCAAGCGGCATATCAGTAATGTCCGTATCTAAGTCAGCTACATAAGCCGCCGATTCAACCTGCTCTTGTGTAGCATCGATATTCGCAAATCTAATATTGTCACGAATATCCGTTGAGAATAAGAAGTTAGTCTGTGGCACATAACCGATATTATCCAAATAATTATCCAACTTGAAATCACGAATATCATGATTACCAACTGTTATTTGACCATTATAGTGATCAAAGTCCCGCATCAATAGACCGATGATCGTCGACTTGCCACCACCAGTTGGCCCAACTATTCCTAAAGTCTGTCCTGGCTCAAGCTTGAAATTAACATCATTCAAGGCAATTGCCTGATCATCCGGATAATGAAACTTCTTGATTTCAAAATCCAAAGTGCCTTCTGGCGCAGACTTCACCTCATGTTTGGGTGCAACCAGTGAAGACTTCTCGTCCAACAGTTCAGTGATTCGATCATAACTAGCTGAACCACGTTCCAAAATATTAAATAAACTACCGATGGCAAACATTGGCCAGGTTAGTTCAGCCATATAGGTTATAAACGAAACCAATTCACCGATCGTAATGTGAGAATGAATAACTGCTAATCCACCTAGAATAATAGTTATGACATATGAAATACCCATAATTATCGAAGTCAGCGGATCAAACATTGCATCCAATCGATACGACTTCTTATTAGCGTGAATATTCTTATCAACGTAACGATCAAAATCTTGTTCATCCTGTTTTTCTTGTCCCAAGGCCTTGATGACCTTGATACCAATAACACTCTCTTGTGTCTTATTGTTGATACTTGAAAAAGCCGCCTGTGATTTCATAAAAGCATCGTGAATTTTATTGCCCAAGACATTAGCCATAATTGCCAACAAAATCAATGGCAAGATAGCGTAGAATGTCAGCTTCCAGTCCACAAACATCCCCATCGCAAAGATCATCGACAATCCAGTTATCAATGAATCTGCCAATGTCAAAACACCGGGGCCAGCAACCTCACGGACCGCATCAATATCATTCGTAGCGTGTGCCATCAAGTCCCCCGTACGCCACTTCTGATAAAAAGTCGTATCCATCTTCATAAAATGTCGGAATAATCGATTACGCAAATCACGTTCCAAGACGTATGAACTTCCAAAAATCATCTTCTGCCACACAAAACGCAAAAGATATCCCAAAATTGCGACCAAGACTAATAAGAACAAATTAGTCATTAAGAATCTGACCGTCATCGTCCTCTTACTAACCGCATCAACCACCACACCAACGATCCGTGGTGGGATAACATTACAAGCAGCAACCAAAAGCAGTGCGATAACTCCCAAAGAATACTGCTTCCAGCGATGCTTAAAAAACCAACCTAATCTAGAAAAAATCCCCATATTACTTCACCTATCATTAATTAAAAAATTCAATACTAGTTACTTTACACCTTCAAGTGGACTCTAGGGCAATATTTTTGTTTATTATTATTTAAGGACAAGAAAAACAACCTGTCTCTAAAGAGAAACAGGTTGCCATAATTATCTATATTAATAAAATATTTAAATATTGACTGCATTAGTCGAAAATCGAAAATCCCGCCGTGACAATTATTATAGCGAGTTTTTGGTTTGCAACAATAACATACCTTTTCAACATATAATCTCCGGGGAGCACAGAAAAATCGGCTAACTAGCTGTAAAAGCTGAGTTAGGACTTTAGTCCTTACTCAGCAGACGTGTTTGAAAATTCATGTGATTTTTCATGAAGTTTCAAACCGAGGATTGAGACAGTGGCTCAATCCGGTCCAACAGCAGGTTAAGCCGATTTTTTTGTGATTGGAGGACTAACTACTTAACATACTTACGAGGTAATCTCTCACTCAAACAGCAAAGAATTTCATAATTAATCGTTCCTGCATATTGAGCAACATCAGTAGCAGTGATCTCATCATCGCCATCTTTACCAATCAAAGTAACCTTACTTCCAACTGGCATTTTTTCTGGTAGTTTTACCATGAATTGATCCATACATACACGTCCGACAATTGGACAACGTTGACCGTTAACCAAGACTTCGAAGCCTTGCATCCGTCTTAACCAACCGTCAGCATATCCCATTGGTACAGTACCGATCCATTCAGTATCATCACTAGTATAAGTTGCACCGTAACCTACACTATCACCCTGGTTGATTTGTTTAACAAAGACCAATTCAGAGTACAAACTCAAAGCTGGCTTCAATTCGTATGGCAGCTTAGTAATATCAGTTTGTGATGGATTCAATCCATACAGAGCAATACCATCACGAACTAAGTTGACTGCCAAATCCTGATGCCAGAGTGCCGTAGCAGAATTAGCACAGTGAACGTATTTGAAATCAACCGGTAAGTCAGTTGTCATTTCCTTAAAACGACTAACTTGTTTGTGGAAATATTTTTCATCCGGATTATCAGCTGTCGCAAAATGAGTAAACAATCCTTCAGCAACGAAATTGTCGGCATGGTCTTTCAAATAATTACATGCTGCGATCAAATCAGCTTTTTCTCTGAACCCGATCCGACCCATACCGCTGTCGATCCCGAGATGAACTTTCAAGCCTTGAACTTTTGTTTCGACAGCTTGTTGTAACCACTCAATACTGCCCACAGTTAGTGAAATATCAGCGTCTGCAGCGATCTTAGCATTATTTACACCAGTTATACCCAAAACCAATATTGGTGCCTTAACGCCGCTTTCACGGATTTCTAGGCCTTCATCCAAAGTTGCAACACATAATCCGCTAGCTCCATATTCCAATTCAGCCGTGGCCACAGCGACCAGACCGTGGCCATAAGCGTTAGCCTTGACTACTGCAAAGACATCCGTACCCTTTGGCACAGATTTTAATTCATTTTGCAGATTTTCCTTTAAATTATTTAAGTTGACCTCGACGTATGCGGGGCGATGGATTGATGGTGACATATGATACCTCCTAAAAAGTTACAAATAACTATTCAGACTTATCAACATCCTCAATAATAACTTCAGTTATTACTAACTCATCAGTATCTGAAATAGAAATTTGAATGTTTCCCTCAAATATATCCGTTTTGATATACGGCTGACCAGACTCATAATTCAAGACACTCAAATCATGGAACCCAATCTTACCTAATCCTGTTCCCATTGCTTTGGTAAAAGATTCTTTAGCTGAAAACCGTCCTGTCAAATAAGTCATTTGAGCTTTTTCAGTCTTCTTAGTTAAGAATACCGCCATTTCCTCACTTGTCAAAATCTTATCCGCAAATCTAGGATGTCGACCATAGATCTTACGAACTCGATCGATTTCCGCGATGTCTACTCCTAGTCCTTTAATCATATTATCTCTCTCCAAATTTTTTTGAAAAAAAAGACAAAGCAAAATTAATCACCTTGTCTTTTAATACTTATTATTATAAATCAATTGTTTGATTTTCCAAATTATCTACATCAAATTAAAGATTTGTTCTGATCTTAAAACTCTTCTTTGATTGACCTTTTGATTTGGAAGAATTATTTCGGTTGTCATGACGCTTTTCACCAGACTTGCCACCATGGTTGTTGCCACGACGATCATCATGTCTTCTTGAATGATGGTTACCACCATTACGATTACGATCATGACCATAACGTCCACGTCTACCATGACCTGAGCGGCTACGACTTACCTTACGTGAAGGAAGTGGTCTTTCAGGAGCAATCTTAACCGGAACACTTTCAGCATCCTTGATAGTTGTGCTCAAGTATACCTTAACTAAGTCTTCAGCTGAATATTCTTCTAACAATTGCTTAACAGCATCGTTGAAACGATCCAAGTTTTTGTCAGCACCAAGTGTATTCTTAACTTCTTCCTTAACTGCTTCCAATTGTCCTTTAAGAACTTCAGTATCAGTAGGTGGAGCAAGTGGCTTCATGCGCTTCTTAGTTAGGTTCTCAATTGTACGTAAGTAACCCATTTCGTTAGGTGTAACAAATGTTACAGAAACACCTGAATGTCCGGCACGACCTGTACGGCCAATACGGTGAACATAACTATCAGGGTCTTGAGGAATATCATAATTATAAACGTGTGATACACCTGAAATATCCAATCCACGAGCAGCAACATCAGTTGCCACAAGGAATTCTAGTTTACCAGCTTTGAACTTGCGAAGAACACTAGTACGTTTGTCTTGTGACAAATCACCATGTAGTCCTTCAGCATTGTATCCACGCGCTTGCAAACCACGTGTTAATTCATCAACACGACGCTTAGTTCTACCGAAGATCAGGGCTAATTCTGGTCCTTGAACATCAAAAATTCTTGTCATTAAGTCAAACTTCTCGAAATCACGAGCTTTAACAAAATATTGATCGATCTTATCAGCAGTCAATTCCTTTGACTTGATTTTAACAATCTTTGGTTCTGTCATGAACTTATCAGCAATACGCATGATAGGCTTAGGCATTGTTGCAGAGAACAATAGAGTTTGGTGTTTGTTAGGAACATTTGAAAGAATACTTTCGATATCTTCAACAAATCCCATATCTAGCATTTCATCGGCTTCATCCAAAACAACAGTTTTGACGTTACCTAGTTTAAGAGTGTGTCTGTTGATATGATCGAGCATACGACCTGGAGTACCAACAACAATATTAGGATGGTTCTTTAAGGCACGAATTTGTCTTCTAATGTCAGAACCACCATAAACTGATTGAACTCTGACTTTTTTGTCGCGGCCTAATCTGTATAACTCTTCTTGAGTTTGGATAGCTAATTCTCTAGTAGGTGAGATAATTAGCGCTTGAATATCTGTAGATGACATATCAATGGCATCTAGAATTGGAAGACCAAAGGCAGCAGTTTTACCAGTACCTGTTTGAGCTTGTCCAATTACGTCATCACCGGCTAATACCAGTGGAATAGTTTGAGCTTGGATGGGGGTTGTTTCTTCAAAACCAGCCTCATCTACAGCTTGTAGTAACTTTGAATCTAAATTTAATTCACTAAATTTCACAAAAATCCTCCAGTTGTTACGCGTTAAAACCACAATGGGCAACTATAACACGTTCTTCAATCATTCTCAAATAACACACTCTTATACTAATTTACTTAATACGTTCTCTAAATGAATGCCATGACTTGCCTTTAATAAGACAGTGTCACTTGAGTTTACTTCTTTTTCTAAATCATTCGTTAATTCCGTTAATTGATCCTTGCTATACCAAGTTAAATCTTCATCAGCATATTTTTGATCCAACTTAGCTTTCAGAGCCTTCATTTCATCCCCTACAAGATAAACTTTTGCAAAGTCCCTTGTATTGATGTGGTCCGCAAGTGATTCGTGCAAATGTTTTGATGCACTACCGAGTTCCAGCATGTCTCCTAGAACGACGATCTTACGTCCAGGGGTTGAAATCTTTTTGAGACTTTCTAGAACTTCAATTGCAGCAGTCGGGTTTGAGTTGTATACATCACTTAAAATGTCTGCGCCATTTTTTGCTTTTAACCATTCTGTTCTATTCTCGGTAACATATAGGTCAGCCAAAGCTTTTGCCATAGCCTCTGGCTTAACATGAAGGGCTTGACCAACTAAAATTGCAGCCAAGGCATTCTTAACATTATATTCGCCCATCATCGGAATATCAAACTTTAAGTCAGGCCAAAGGTTGGTTTCGAAGGAAGTTGACGACTTTCCAGCCTTTATTGACGTAGCGTAAAGCGTATTCATATCTTTTTTTCCAAAAGTCAATTTTTTTTGTTCAACTTTTTGAGCACGGTCGGTCAATAATGGTTCATCACCGTCATAAATAAACTTGCCATCTTCTTGCAAATGATCAACGATCTCCATCTTTGCATCCGCAATTTTATCACGCGTACCAAAGAACTCAATGTGTGCTTCACCGATCATCGTAATGACAGAGATATCGGGATTAGCCAGACTGCTCAAATGATCAATTTGACCAGGACGATCCATGCCCATTTCTACTACTAAGACTTCCGTATTGATCGGCATATTCAAGATAGTAAAAGGAACACCGATCTCATTGTTGAAATTCATTGGTGTCTTTGCGACATTATTATCAGTAGACAAAATTGCAGCAATCATATCCTTAGTAGTTGTTTTTCCGTTACTTCCAGTAACTGCGACCACTTTAGGATTTACTTTTGCTAAATAATACTTAGCCAGTGTTTCAAAGGCCTTCGAAACATCCTTAACGACAACATATGGAATCTCTTGATTTGGGATTTCATGATCACTCTGCCAAACGCTTGCACTTACCCCATTAGAAATTGCACTGTCGATAAATTCATGTCCGTCGCGTTCCCCTTTTAATGGAAAGAACAAATCTCCTTCTTTTGCTTTGCGACTATCAAAACAAACTCCAGTAATATCTACATCCGGAACATCGTCAACGTTTATTTTTAAAGCAGAATAAACTTCTTTTAACTTCATTTTCATGAATATTTTTCCCCAATTCTGAAAAATTATTTTAATCCATCCTAAATAAAAAGAGTATAGTATTATACTTAGAAAGGAATTGATGCACTATGACATCTAAATCAACAAAAGTACCTGAAGGAAATAGTTACTGGAAACGTAACTTAACTGTCCTTTGGTTCAGTACTTTTATGACAGGTATTGGCTTTAGTATGATAACACCCTTTTTGCCATTATACATTAATCAATTGGGGAATTTCACAAAAAACCAACTTGTCGTTTGGAATGGTATTGCATTTTCTTCGACCTTTTTAGTTATGGCAATCGTTTCTCCTATCTGGGGTAAAATCGCTGACCGCAGAGGCCGTAAGCTCATGCTTATCCGAGCTGCTCTGGGTATGTCTATTGTCATTACACTTCAAGCCTTCGTAACAGCCGCTTGGCAAATCGTCGTCTTAAGACTATTGCAAGGTGTTTTTTCAGGCTTTGTAAGTAACGCTAATACATTGATTGCTTCCACTGCTCCGCGTTCAGAAAGTGGTAAAGCACTAGGAACGTTGAATACCGGAGTTATTTCCGGTACTCTACTAGGACCTTTAGTCGGTGGTGTAATAGCTCAGTATCTCGGATACAGAATTCCATTTATGGTTACTGGATCACTATTATTTTTGGCATTTATATTAGTTACGATCTTCATCAAAGAAGACTTCACGCCAGTAGCTAAGGGAGAAGAAGACTCTACTAAGGAAATTTTCCAAAAATTAAAGAATCCCAACTTGATCCTAGCAATGTTTGTCACAACTATGATCATTCAGACATCAAACAACTCTATCAACCCTATTATTAGTTTGTACGTTAAGCAACTAATGCATGGTTCCGATAAAGTTACCTTGATTGCCGGGGTTATCGCCGCTATGCCTGGTATTGCCAATATTATTGCCGCACCACGTTTTGGCGCACTTGGTGATCGAATCGGTACGGGGAAGATTTTGATTGGTGGACTGATTTTTGCCGTTCTAGTTTATATTCCCCAAGCATTTGTTAATAACGTTTGGCAACTAGGGATCTTGCGGTTCTTTGTTGGTATCTCTGACGCCTGCCTAGTACCACAAGTCCAAACCTTACTGGCAAAGTATACCGATGCCAAATATACCGGCAGGGTCTTCGGATACAACCAGTCATTCCAGTCAGTTGGTAATGTGTGTGGTCCTTTACTTGGATCATTCATCTCCAGCAGTTTAAGTTATTCGGCTGTCTTCATAAGTACCAGTTGCTTGGCGGCGATTAACCTAGCTTGGGTATCAACACATTTAAGATCAAAAAAAGGTAAAAAAATAAAAGCCTCCTAATAAAGGATGGCTTTTTATTTTTGTGATAAACCATATTTCTTGTTGAAACGGTCGATACGTCCATCTGCTTGAGCAAACTTTTGTTTACCAGTGTAGAAAGGATGTGAGTCAGATGAGATTTCAACACGAATTAATGGGTATTCTTTACCTTCATAATCAGTTGTTTCGTTTGATTGAACTGTTGAACCAGCTAAGAACTTCTTACCTGTTGATGAGTCCATGAATACAACTTGTTGGTATTTTGGATGAATTCCTGTTTTCATTCTATGTCGCTCCTTTGCCCTAAATCTTTTGCAGAAATAGAGATTAATTTACTAACGGTATTAAATATTAACATGAACTACTACTTTATTCAATACAATTTTATTTTTGAAGGATTACTTTTTGATCAGAAACTTCATCTATTAGATCTTGATCGTGATCTATCAGCAGCATCGTCGGATGCTGCTTTTTGATTGCATCGATAATTTGTTGGCGTGTAATTACATCCAAGAAATTCAATGGCTCGTCCCACAGATACAGATTGGCTTCTTCAGAAAGACTGATCGCCAAGGCAACTTTTCGTTGTTGTCCTTGACTCATGTTTTCCACAAGTTGATTGAATAACTCACGTTCAAATCCTAGCTTACGTAAGTTAGAGAAGATCATTTCTGGGTCTATTTGCTTTTGTGCGGCTATTTGCCGAATATTACCTGTTAATTCGTCTTCTTGAGCCAAATAAGAGATTTTCACGTTGCTACCGATGTGTAACTCACCAATTTGCTCAAACGGCTGTTTAACGCCCAAAATTTGCTTAAAGACAGTCGTCTTACCAATACCATTCTGACCAACCAAAGAAATAACTTTATTAACAGGCAATTTGAAGCTGATTTCAGGAGTTATGATCTGATCATGCTTCAACTGTAAGTTATACACAGTAATTAAATGTTTCGGATGCTTTAATTCTACGTAATTTAGTTTGATAGGGTCTTCGATCTCAATATTTTTCAACAGGCTCTGTTTCTTTTCTATCTCACTATCCACCCGACTAGCGATAGTTTTGGCCTTTTTCATCATTTTAGCTGATTTATGACCAATAAATCCTTTATCTAGGTTAACTTGTTGCAAGCCAGTCTTATTCTTTCCCTTCTCAGTTTGATGCGACCAATTTTCTCTTTTCACAGCTGTTTCGTGTAATCTGTTGATATCTTTTTTTAGTTGATTCTTCTCTTCTAATTCAGATTGATCCTGACGATTCTTTTCGCGTTCCCACGTATCGAAGTTGCCTTTATAAACATCGACATCTTGACGATTGATCGAGATCACATGATCGATCACTTGATTCAAGAAGCTCTTATCATGACTGATAACAATGAAGCCCTTCTTACTCTTCAGATAGTCGGCGACTACTTTACGTCCGCCGATATCCAAATGATTCGTAGGTTCATCGATCAACTGAAAACCATAATCGTCGCTGAATAAGATTGCTAGCAATACCTTAGTCTGCTCTCCAGGACTCAAAGTCGAGAAGTTCTGATCCAAAATATCTGTCTTAACTTGTAATTTATCCAGCTCAACTTCGATTTTCCACAGATCATAGTCCTCTAAGTCGGTCAGTTCTTTGACGATTTCCACAGTTGGACGATTTTTACTAGTTATCCTCTGTGGATAATAATAAAAATTCAAATTTGTAATGATTTGACCACTGTACGGCAATTTTCCTAACAAAATATTCATCAATGTTGTTTTGCCACGCCCATTACGGCCGATCAATCCTAATTTCCAACTCTCATCAATTCGCAGATTCAATGAATTGAATAAGTTATCCACCATTTGATCATATTTAAAACTTAAATTTTCTATTTGTATTGTTCCCATAAACAAACACCTCATTTTCGGTGCTTTGACCCCAACAAAAAAAGGACACTATTGTAATAGCGTCCTTTAAATAAGTTATAAAACCACGGTTTTATACACTTTTATCTTTTAAGGGACAACCATTAAGACACACTAAGTCGAAGTCAAATTACACACTTATTTTGTATAATTTTAAATTTCAACTTAGTTTCTCAACGGCTGCACTCCCTTTCTTGTTATAAACTATTTTATAATCTACCAACAAATATTCAATCTGTCAACACATTATTCAACTAAATCATCTTCACCGATCAACTTAACATCAGCACCAAGACAATGCAACTTCCAAACAACTTGATCGTATCCACGAAGGATATTTTCAGCATTGTTGATGGTTGTCTGTCCATCTGCCAATAATCCGGCGATCATCAGACAAGCGCCTGCTCGAATCTCTTCAGCTGAAACAGTCGCACCTTTAAGAGTTGCGCCGCCACGAACAAAAATCAAATCATTCTCACTCGTTATGTTGGCACCCATCTTGTTCAATTCCGCAATATGCTTAATACGCTTTGGATAAATCGTATCAATCACCATTGCTTCACCGTCTGCCTTCATCAGCAACGGTGTGATCGGTTGTTGCAGATCAGTTGCAAAACCTGGATATGGCATAGTCTTGATATTTACGGCTTTTAATTTCGGAGAATTCTTGACATAGATACTGTCTTCACCGATTTCTAGATTAACACCCATTTCATCCAACTTAGCTAAGAATGCATCCAAATGTTCACTGATAATATTCTTAACTAAGATTCCGCCACCATTAGCAGCGGCCAAGCTCAAATATGTTCCTGCTTCGATACGATCAGGGATAATAGTGTGCGCATTATTAGAACGCAGACTATCAACACCTTCGATACGGATCGTCTCCGTACCCACGCCACGAATAACAGCTCCCATATTGTTAAGGAATGTAGCTAAGTCAATAATCTCTGGTTCCTTAGCCGCATTTTCAATGATGGTCGTACCTTTGGCTTTAACAGCAGCCAAGATAACATTAATAGTAGCCCCAACTGAAACCATGTCTAAAAAGATTTTTGCTCCCTTTAGACCGCCATTTGGGGTTGTGATAATGATCTGACCGTGCTTGTTTTCAACTTGTGCACCTAGCGCTTCGAATCCCTTGATATGTTGGTCAATTGGACGTGGTCCAATGTCATCGCCACCTGGGAACCCAACAACAGCTTTACCAAAACGGCCCAGCATGGCTCCCATAAAGTAATATGAAGCACGTAAGCTACTTACCTTACCACTAGGTAGTTCGGCAAATTGAATCTTTGTCGGATCAATCTTTAATACATCATCCTTCATTTCTGAAGAAACGTTCATATCTTTCAAAATAGAACGTAAATTTTTTACATCTCTAATTTGTGGAACTGAATCTAACACTACAGGTGTATCAGATAATATAGCGGCTGGAATTAGCGCCACAGTGCTATTCTTAGCGCCGCCAATCGTCACTTCACCTGATAACTTTTTTCCACCATTGATTACAAGTTTTTGCATAAGCTTTTCCCTAACTATTTTTGACTACTTCAGGAAATTACATATTGTCTTCGTCTAACCCTGAAGCTGCACCAATAAATGCTTTGAATAGACCTTCTGGTTTTGTTGGTCTTGATAAGAACTCTGGGTGATATTGAACAGCAATGTGGAACTTATTGCTTGGTACTTCAATAATCTCAACCAAATGATTATCTGGAGAAACACCAGAGAATACTAATCCTAAATCTTCGAATTGTTTACGATATTCATTGTTGAATTCGTATCTGTGTCTGTGTCTTTCTTGAATTACTGATTGATTGCCATAAGCAGCAGCAGTCTTTGAACCTGGTTTCAACTTGCATGGATATGCACCCAAACGTAGTGTACCACCACGGTCCTCAACATCCTTCTTATCTGCCATAATATCGATGATCTTGTTTTCTGCATCTGGATCAACTTCACCAGTTGTTGCATCTTTGATACCAGCAACATTTCTAGCAAATTCAATACTTGCCATTTGCATACCTAAACAAATACCGAAGTATGGCACGTCATGTTCACGAGCATACTTGATAGTTGTGATCATACCTTCAAGTCCACGGCTACCAAAACCACCAGGAACAAGGATACCATCAGCATCGCCCAACATTTCTTCAACGTTGTCTTCAGTAATAAGGTCGGCAGAGATCTTCTTCAATTCAATATCAGTATTATAAGCATAACCTGCAGCATGAAGTGCTTCTGTAACAGAAATATAAGCATCTTGTAACTTAGTATACTTACCAACAAGTGTGATCTTTGTTGTGTGCTTCAAGTTATTAACACGATCAACTAGCTTGTTCCAGTCTGTCATATCAGCTTCTGGAGTATCAAGATGTAAGTAACGGCATACGATATCATCAAAGCTTTGAGCTTGTAAGTTCAATGGAATATCATACAATGATTTGGCATCACGTGATTCGATAACAGCTTCTGAATCAACATCACAGAACGATGCAATTTTGTCTTTCATGTTTTGTGGCATAGGTTTTTCTGTACGAACAACCAAGATATTTGGTTGAATACCAATTCCACGTAATTCCTTAACACTGTGTTGTGTTGGTTTTGTCTTCATTTCGCCAGCAGCCTTCAAGTAAGGTACTAGTGAAGTATGAATGTAGACAACATTCTCAGAACCAACTTCTGACTTCATTTGACGAAGTGCTTCTAGATATGGAAGTGATTCGATATCACCAACTGTACCACCGACTTCTGTAATGATAACGTCAGAATCAGTTGTTGTAGCAGCGCGCATTATTTTTTGCTTAATCATATCTGTAATATGTGGAATAACTTGTACTGTAGCTCCGTTATAATCACCACGACGCTCGCGGCGAATAACTTCAGAGTAAATCTTACCTGTTGTAACGTTTGAATACTTGTTCAAATCGTTATCAATAAATCTTTCATAGTGTCCTAAGTCAAGGTCAGTTTCTGTACCATCATTAGTAACGTAAACCTCACCGTGTTGATATGGACTCATAGTTCCTGGATCCACATTAATATAAGGGTCAAATTTTTGCATTGTTACTTTTAATCCACGATTCTTTAATAATCTACCAAGGGATGCAGCAACAATACCCTTACCAAGAGATGAAACAACTCCACCTGTAATAAAAATGTACTTAGTCATAGCTTTCCTCCACATATTCTTTCTAGGGATTTCCTACTCAACCAAAAATAAAAAAGTTCCCTATTCATATTGAACAGGGAACTTGTAATTAGACAATCTAATAGAGCCCAAACAATATAATACTGTTATCTATCCAAATCGTCAAACTTTAAATTCATAAATTTAAATATCGTCGTCTTCATCATCATCTGAATCATCGTCATCTTCGTCATCAAGATCGATATCAGCATCTTCGTCATCATCAGCGTCAAACTCTGACAATTGGCCTTCAATACCATCATCTAAGCCAGTGTCTTGTTCATCATCACTGTCATCATCTACTGAAAGATCAGCATTTGTAAACTTAGAAAGATCTGGGCCATTACTTGATGAGCCATCGCTGTCATCATCGTCGTCCATATCTGAAACGTCTAAGTCAGTGTCATCATCGTAGTCGACAACATCATCGTCCTCAGCGTCATCACTCATGAAGGCATTAACCTTTTGAGCTGCCTTGTGAGTATTCTCAGTACCATTATCTTCTGGATGGTTTACTTCTTCATCAACGGAATCGAATGGATACCATTTACGTAATCCCCAAACGTTCTCACCAAGTGAAAGAAAACTTCCGTCATTATTTAAATCTGTGTAAAATTGAGGAAGTGATTCCTTAACATCATCATCGGATCTACCTAAGTAGTCCTGAATCTTATTGACAATGTCAGAAAAGTTCATTGCCTCTTTCTTGTTTGTATCAAGAATTTCGTAAGCAACCTCGATTAGAGAAAGCTCATCTTTGTTTTGGTTCTTGAATTTTTCAAATTCCAAACGGGTACACGTCCTTTCGCAGCGTCTTATTTATAATGATAGATTGTCAAGCATTAAAAATCAATCGAAACTTGTAATTACCTACTATATTATTGTCATAAATCAAATCATAATCAATATTTATTTTGCCAGACAGAGGTTGATTGACAATTTCTACTGCTGAATCTTTGGTAAAAGTCTTCAACGGCATAATTCCGTATTCAGTTTCCAACTGTCCACTATTATGATTTTTATGAGTAAAATATAGTAATGAAGCTAAATTAGTTGACTTAGCTACTCGTCTGACGTGGATCTCACCACTGTCAGTAACTTTGACTAAGATCGATGCTTTATCATTATTTTCTAGACTCTCATTAAATCTTAAATACATCGACTTACCGATCATGGTAAATTTACCAGGCTCAGCAATCTTAGTATGAGTTAACTCTCCCGATTGAAGAGTTTCCATATTTAGTTCTACATTTATATCTATACTGTTATTTTCCATAAATCCGATGCCTCTACATGATAAAATTAGAATAACAATTAATTTTAAAGAAGTGATTAATTAAATGAACAATTCATTAGACAACACAATTCTATTATACAATCAAAAAATCACCAAAGACGAAGATATGCTCGTACCTTTTGCGGATACCGGAGCGATCTTAAAATTCGTCTCTGAAAATTCCATCCCCGTAGCCCACTTCTGGACTACCCCGCCTACCGTTATTCTAGGGTTACAAGATCAACGACTCAAGAATATTGAGGGTGGTATGAAACGACTCGAAGAGAAAAGATATATCTACTACGTCAGAAATTCTGGTGGTCTGGGAGTCGTCACCGATTCAGGAATTCTCAATTTTACTTTATTTTTACCAAATAAAAACAATATCACAATTGACGAAGCATATGAACAGATGCACCAAATTATGCAAAAAACTTTTTCCGAAAAAATCGAAACTGGTGAAATAACTCGTTCATATTGTCCGGGTACTTATGACCTGAGCATCGATGGCAAAAAAATTGCTGGCATATCTCAACGACGTGCCGGAAATGCCGTCGCAATTATGGCCTATATCAGTGTAACAGGTGATCAAAAGAAACGCTCGCAATTAATGAAAGATTTTTATGAAATTAGTAATTATCCAAAACATGAAAATATTGAATACCCCGACATCGATGTACATTGCATGACCGATTTGGATAAAATGCTCGATCAAGCTTTGACGATCGACGACGCCAAACAAAAAATCTTGGATACATTATCATCAGATAATTATGTAGTCGACAAAAGCAACTTCAATATCGTTAAAGAATCATTACCATATAAAGACGCCTATGCTCAAACAATGGATGATCTTATCTATAAGAATAAAAAATTACTCTTGGGAGAAAAATAATGACTTACAATCTAGAAATGTTACCTCGGGAAAAAGTTTTTCGCGATCCAATTCACAACTACATTCACGTACAGCATCGAGTGATCCTCGATTTGATCAATACTAAGGAATTCCAGCGTCTGCGTCGAGTTAAACAACTAGGCACGGCCTCCTTTACCTTCCAAGGAGCTGAACACTCTCGCTTCACTCACTGTATGGGTGTCTATGAAATAACTCGCCAGATCTGCGACAACTTCCAACGAAACTATCCTACCAAAGAACCTGGGGACGGATTGTGGGATGACAACGAACGTATCGTAGCCTTATGTGCTGCTTTACTTCACGACGTGGGACATGGTCCTTACTCGCACACTTTTGAACATATCTTCAATACTGACCATGAAGCTTGGACACGTGAGATCATCACTTCTCCTGAGACAGAGATCAACCAAGTTCTCCGCAAAGTATCTGCTGACTTCCCCGAAAAAGTCGCTAGTGTAATTGCTCATACTTACCAAAATCCTCAAGTTGTACAAATGATCTCCAGTCAGATCGATGCCGACCGAATGGATTACTTATTACGTGATGCTTACTTCACTGGCACTAAGTATGGAATGTTTGACCTAACAAGAATCCTACGTGTTATGCGTCCATACAAAGGCGGCATCGCCTTCGATAACGATGGTATGCATGCAGTTGAAGACTACGTACTATCAAGATTTCAAATGTATCAACAAGTCTATTTCCACCCAGTATCTCGTGGTATGGAAGTAGTTCTGACTAAATTATTACAACGTGCCAAAGATCTGTACGAACACAATCACATGAACGACTTCGAAATGCCTAGTTTATTGATACCATTTTTTGAAAACAACGTGACTATCAGCGACTATCTATTACTAGACGATGGCGTACTAAATACCTACTTCACTCTCTGGCAAGATTATCCTGATGAGATTCTTAAAGATCTGGCCTATAGATTCTTGAATCGTAAACCTTTCAAGTCAGCCGAATACAATCAAGACACCGAAAAGATCCTGCCTGATCTAGCTAATATCGTTGAGAGTGCTGGATTCGATAAGAATTACTACACAGCTACTAATACGAGTTACGACTTGCCTTACGATATTTATAGTCCCCATAGCAACAAGAGCCGCACTCAGATCGAAATCATGAATGACGACGGATCATTGATTGAATTATCCACTGTCAGCAATCTAGTCAATGCACTGACTGGTAAGATCTCTGGAGATGAACGTTTTTACTTCCCTAAGTCAATGTTGATCGAACATCCTAGTGATATTTTCAGTGATGCTTATATTGAATTTCAAAGCCATATTCATAACGATTCCATTATTTAAATTATCTTTTTTGATGAATAAAAACATTTATCTGGTTTCAAGGTGAAACGCTTTCAGTTTTTTCGGTAATTTACTAAAATGTAAACATAATGAACTTTTTTAGGAGGAACACTCAATGAAAGAATTCTCAGAAAAAACCAGATTAGATAACCTACAAGCTATGCAAGATAATGAATTGGATCTTTTAGTTATCGGTGGTGGTATCACAGGTTCAGGAATCACACTCGATGCCCAAAGTCGTGGTCTTAAGACTGGTTTAGTTGAGATGCGTGATTTTGCCTCTGGTACATCCAGTCGCTCAACTAAGTTAGTCCACGGTGGTTTGCGTTATTTGAAACAAGCTGCTATTAACGAAGTCCATGAAGTCGGTAGTGAACGTGCTATTGTCTATAACAATGCTCCTCAGATCACCACTCCCTTAAAAATGATGCTCCCCTTCTACAACGGTGGAACCTTCGGACCATTTACAACTGCCATCGGACTAGATGTTTATGACCGCTTAGCACAAGTCAAATCATCCGAACGTAAATACATGCTTGATCCACAAAAAACGATCGACCGTGAGCCTTTCATCAAGAGTGAAAACCTCAAGGGCTCTGGAGTCTATGTTGAATATCGAACGGACGACGCCCGTTTAACACTTGAAGTGGTTAAAAAAGCTAACGAATTAGGCGCTCTGATTGCTAATTACACCAAAGTTACCGGATTGCTATACAATGCGGAAAACAAAGTTTGCGGTGTAAGTTTCGAAGATATGATCACTGGTAAAACTGGTGAAATCTACGCTAAAAAAGTCGTTAATTCATGTGGACCATGGGTTGATGAAATCAGAGATATGGATGGATCTAACGAAGGTAAACATCTTCACTTAACAAAGGGTGTTCACTTAGTGATCGATCATGAAAAATTCCCCATCACCAACTCAATTTATTTTGACACGCCATTCCATGATGGCCGTATGATGTTCGCCATTCCACGTGAAGGTAAAACTTACATTGGAACAACTGACACGACTTGGACTGAAGATCCTAAGGAACCAAATATCACTGTCAAGGACGTAACTTACATCTTAGCAGCTGCTAATCAAATGTTCGATCTGCCGGCCAAACTAACACCAGATGATGTAGAAGCAGGCTGGTCAGGTGTTCGTCCATTGATTCAAGAAGAAGGTAAATCACCTTCTGAAATCTCACGTAAAGATGAGATCTTCAAATCCGATTCAGGATTATTATCGATCGCCGGTGGTAAATTAACTGGTTACCGTAAGATGGCGGAAAAGATCGTCAACGAAGTTGCCTTTGAACTCTCCAATGAAACTGACTATGAATATCAACCACAACAAACTGAGAACTTAACTCTTTCAGGTGGTGAAGTTGGCGGAGATGAAGGTTGGAAGAATTTCTTCGACGAGATGTCCGAACAAGGAATCGTCAACTATGACCTGGACCGCGAAGACGCTGAAAAGTTAGTCCAAAGATACGGTTCAAACGTTGCTGATATTTATGACCTCTTACCTGAAGAGGAAACTAAAGATGGCTTGCCACGTGTTGACTGGGCAATGTTACAATATGGTTTAAAAGCAGAGATGGTTGAACATCCAATCGACTATTTATTACGTCGTAGCAGTCAAATGCTCTTCGACATCAATCATATGAAGGATATCGAAGATGCTGTGATCGACTACATAAGTGAATACTACGGCTGGGATGAAGATACTAAGCAAGCAATGACTGATGAGGTCAACGAGAAACTTAAGTTAACCGACTTAAGCGACATCAAGAATGCTTATCATAATCACATTGCTAAAGAAGTTTAATTTTTTCAAAGTCTGTCTTTTTGGACAGGCTTTTTATTTTTGGGGGAAAGTAATATTTTGAATACAACAATTATAAAAAAATCGAGATTCTTGATTTAAGAATCGAAGGTGACCAACTCGAGAACATCATCGACAATCAGAAGTTCTTCCCTGGATATCACATGAGTAAAAAGTCTTGGTACACGGTATATTTGAACGAAACAATTCCTAATAATGAATTATTTGATCTGATCGATAAAAGTTACGCTTTGGCTAATAAATAATTAAATTAATGTCACAGACTTACAAATTCATCAAAATATAGTAAAGTAGTCTGTATATCGAAAGCTGTAAAGGAGAGCCACATAAATGTTTAAAGAATTTCAAGAGTTTATCTCTCGTGGTAGTGTCGTCGACTTGGCCGTAGGTGTTATCGTTGGTGCTGCCTTTAATAGTTTGGTATCAGCGTTGACTACTTACATCATCAACCCATTACTTGGTATTTTAATTGGTCAAATCAACTTGTCCGAAATGAAGTTTGAACTATTCGGAGCAAGTTTTTTGATTGGTGATTTCGTCAATGCCTTGATCAACTTCTTGATCATCATGTTCGTGGTCTTTACAATCGTCAAGCTAATGAATAAGATGCGTCGTGACGGTTCTAAGAGTAAGTTCGATGAGAGTGTTGAAGAACTCGATCCTCAACTAGAATATCTACAACAGATCCGTGATTTATTGAGATATCAACAATTGCGAGATCAAGAAAAAGATAGAAGAAGATAACAAAAAGCCGATGAAATTCATCGGCTTTTTTCATGCTCTAAAACATACCTAATAACTTCCACCAGCCTAATCCGATGATCATGAAGATCAAGAATTCTACTAATGAAACAATGAATCCAACTTTCCACCACTCTCTTTGAGTAACGTAACCAGTCGCAAAATAAATCGACGCTGTACCTGTACCGTAATGTGTAGTACTTGGTGAAATACATGTCAAAATGGCAAACATCATAATAACCATAGTTGGATTTGCACCCAAACTCACTAAGACAGTGGCAAATGGGATGTACAATGCCTGCATATGAACCAAAACACTGGTAAAGAAATAATGAATATACAGATATACTAATGCCAAAACAATAAATGCTAGTGTCAAACTCATTCCTTTGACACTATCTTGCATAATATCTTTGAACCATTTGATCACACCTGTTTGTGCCAAATAAGGTGTAATTGCCATCAATGGTGGCAACCATAAGAAGATATTCCAAACTTTTTTCTCTGCTAAAATGTCTTCTAATCCAATAATTCCTGTAATAATTAAAATAGCTAAGCCTAATAGAGCGATACTTGTATTGTCCAACTTAGTGAATTGAGTCGTTGCCCAAAGAACGATCATCAATACGAATACTCCGATCATAATGTCCTCTTTGATCGACATTTGACCCATCTTATCTAATTCTCTTTTTGCAAAGCTCTGCGCATTAGGGATTTTTTTTAATTCTGGTTTGTGAATGACATAAATCACTAATGGCACGATGATCAGTGCTAAGATGCTGGGAACCGAGGTGTACTTGAACCAATCGAGCCAAGAAATCGACACGTGGAAAACACTCTTTCCCATACTGATAGCCAATGGATTAGTTGCCATGGCTGTGAAGAATAAGGATCCGGCAATCAAGTTCTGATGAAAACTAGTCAACAATAAAAAGGATCCAATCTTGTCCTGCGTTCCGTCATCCGGTTCTGAACCTAGTGATTTGGATAATGACATGGTAATCGGATATAAAACTCCGGCACCACGTGCATTCGTATTAGGAACAAATGGTGCCATAATTACATCACAAATCGTTAGGACATATGATAATGCTAGTGAACTGTGGCCGAACCGATAAATCAAATAGTAAGCAATTCTAAATCCCAGCTTGGTTGTACGAAAGCCGATCGCCACAAAAAAAGCAAACATGATCAGCCAAACAGCACTATTACCAAAACCAGCATAAACCAACTCAGCTGGCATTACTTGTGAGATAGTCAAAACCGCCATCATTACGATCGATAAAATTGCTAAAGGTGCAACATTCAATAGACACCCCAAAATAAAGCCAACAAAAATAGCAAATGTTCGCCATCCAGTAACTTTTACTCCAGTCGGCACTGGTAAAAACCAAATGGCTAGTACCACGGCGACGATAAGAATCGAATAAATTATTTTTTTATTACGTTCTTTCATTGTTTCTCCCCTTAATTAATTTCTTTTATTATATCAAAAAAAGGGATAGAAAATTTATAAAATTCGATATACAAAATTATAACTTATTTATATATTTAAAAGAACATATATGCATGTCCGCTGACGATAACGAAGCTCAAACAGATAACAGCTGTTACTCCGATAGCGACACCAATCGTTACCAAATCAGATTTATAAGTTTTTATATTGCGCGCATAGCGATCATTCTTTAAACAGAAAATCAGGATGACCACGATCATTATGAAAGTCCAGAACATTGGAATCATCGTTTACACCACCAATAAAAGTTTTTTATTTTTTAACAAAATACAATTTTTAGATTGGTTAGTCAAAAGATTAACTCACAATGTACTTAATGGACAAAAAAGAGGCCGTGACATAACTCGGTCACCGTATGAATTTACAGCGTAAACGCGCGTCAAAACACAATTTCTTCCGTTTAACAAAAAAAGATTTAGCATTTACTACGTAAATACTAAATCTTTTTCGGTTATACTCAGAAATTAACCGTGTTTTGTCACGCTCTGTTTTTTAATATAAATTATTTTTTATTACGTTTGAAACGTGTATCAAATAATGGGCTAACTGGTTCATTATCATGAATACGACGAATTGCATCACCGATAAGTGGTCCAACTGAAACCTGAACCATACGATCGATAACTTTTTCTTTAGGTAGATTAATTGAATCTGTAACGATCAACTTCTTGATTGGTGAAGCTTCAATTCTTTCGATAGCAGGACCTGAAAGAATTGGGTGTGTACAACATGCGTATACTTCAGTTGCACCAGCATCGATCAATGCTTGTGATGCCAAAGTAATTGTACCGGCAGTATCGATCATATCATCAATGATGATTGCACGTTTGCCCTTCACATTACCAATGATATTCATAACTTCGGCAACATTAGCACGAGGTCTACGTTTATCAATAATGGCAATTGGTGTCTTCAAGAATTCTGCTAATTTTCTAGCACGAGTCACACCACCGTGGTCAGGTGAAACAACTACGGCATCTTCTTCTAGATGATTTGTTAAGAAGTAATCAGCTAGAAGTGGTGCACCCATCAAGTGATCAACAGGAATATCGAAGAAACCTTGAATTTGAGCAGCATGTAAATCAAGTGCAAGTACACGATCAACACCGGCACGTTGCAACATATTAGCAACTAATTTAGCAGTGATAGGTTCACGTGAACGTGACTTTCTATCTTGTCTAGCATAGCCATAATAAGGAATAACTACGTTGATCAAGTGTGCTGAAGCACGCTTCAAAGCATCGACCATGATCAATAATTCCATCAAGTTATCGTTAACAGGAGCTGAAGTTGATTGAATTAAGAATACTTCGGCACCACGAATACTCTCTTCAATATTGATTTGGATTTCACCGTCACTAAAACGTGTAACTGATGACTTTCCTAGCGGAATCCCAACTTCTTTAGCAATTTTTTCTGCCAAAGGTTTGTTAGAGTTCAACGCAAAAATTTTCATTGGTCGTTCGTTATTTTGATATGACATTAATTTCCACCTTTATTTCCAATCTTCACTTTTTGATAATGGTAATCTATTCCAAAAATCTTCTTTGTTAGTCTGTCTTTGTCTAGCAATTGCCATGGCGTGCTTAGGAATATCACTAGTAATGGTTGAACCAGCAGCAATGAATGAGTGATCTTCCATCTCAACTGGAGCAATGATATTTGAATTGCTGCCGATGAATGAGTGATCACCAATATTACTGTGCCACTTCTTTACACCATCGTAGTTAACGAATACCACACCACAACCAACATTGATATCACTACCAAGTGTAGCATCACCAACATACGTTAAGTGACCGACCTTAGTACGATCGCCGATCTTGGCATTCTTGATCTCACAGAAGTTACCAACATGGACGTCTTTGCCGATCTCAGCCTTAGGACGCAAATGAGAATTTGGTCCTAGATCACTGCCTGTATGCATAACAGCACTCTCAACAGTAGAGCTGATAATCTTAACGTTGTCTTCAATTGTAGCATCTTCAAGTCTTGAACCTGAACCAATTAAGCAATCTGAGCCAATAGTCGTCTTACCAAAAATCTTAGTATTTGGTTCAATAATTGTATCATTGCCAATTTTTACATCGACATCGATATAAGTGTTATCAGGATCGATAATCGTTACACCATCACGCATGTGTGCTTCGTTGATACGTGTTTGCATCAATTTTTCAGCGTGTGATAATGCCACACGATCATTTACACCCATTGATTCAGATAAGTCTGCCATTTGATAAGCAGCAACTTTCTTACCTTGGTCTTTGAGCATAGAAATCAAATCTGGTAGATAATACTCGCCTTGAGCATTATCATTGTTTACATTGTGCAAATTGCTGAACAATAGTTCATTGTCGAAACAAAATACACCAGTATTTATTTCTTGGATCTTCTTCTCAGTTTCAGAAGCATCTTTTTGTTCGACGATCTTCACAACATTACCATCAGAATCACGAACCATACGACCGTAACCGAATGGATTATCTGCATGAGCTGTCAAAATAGTAACAGCCGCATTTTGTTCTTCATGATAGGCAAATAGTTTTTCGAAAGTTTCAGCAGTAAACAATGGACAATCACCATTGATGATCAAAGTTGTTCCTTCTTTACCAGCTAAAACATCTTCAGTTTGTAATACCGCATGGGCAGTACCCAATTGTTCTTTTTGCAAGGCATACTTAGTACGATCCCCGAGTAATTCACGGACCTTTTCCGCACCACTACCAATAACTGTTTCAACGATGGTTGGATCAAGTTTTTCAACTTGAGTCAAAACATGATCGACCATAGCTCTACCAGCTACTGGATGCAATACTTTGTACAATTTTGATTTCATTCTTGTGCCCTTGCCGGCAGCAAGAATTATTACATAACGATTCGACATTGGAAACTCCCTTTCAGTCACTCAAATATCCTTATATATAATAGCATTATTCACATACTCTACTCAATTATGTTTTTACTCAAAATAACTGAAATCTGTTTTTGCTAAATAATCACCGGGTTCCATCTTTAGAATACGGTTGACTGTGTCGATTTCTTGGACTTTAAAAATAGAAGTAACTTTGGTATCTCTGAACTCAGATTTTACATTGATATTTTCAGCAAAGACAGTTGCTCCTGCAAAAATTGCATTGAATTCTGAAATAAGGCTGCGCATACCGTTGATAGTACCGCCACCCTTCATGAAGTCATCGACTACTAAGACACGTGAACCTTCTGGTAAACTGCGCTTAGACAATTCCATCTTTTCGATTCGATCGGATGAACCGGAAGCATAATTAACACTGATCGTCGATCCTTCTGTGATCTTCGAATCACGACGTACGATCACAAAGGGGATGTTTAAGAAACTCGCTACACTCTGAGCGATAGGAATTCCCTTAGTAGCGACCGTCATAACCACATCGATGGCACTTTGTGAATATTGCGTTGCAATCATTCTTCCGATAGTTCTCAAAACCTCGGGATCTGCCAATAGATCAGTCAGATACAAATAACCACCAGGCAAGATTCTGTCAGGTTCTTCTAATCTCTTGACCGTGTTGTTGACAAAATCAGTAGCTTCTTTCTTCGAAATACCAGGTGTAAAGATAACTCCACCACCGGCTCCGGGCAAAGTTTCTAAGGCACCAATGCCACGAATCATAAAGGTCCGTCTTAAAATACTTAAATCCTCAGAAATTGATGACTTGGCTGATTCAAATCTATCAGCGAAAAAAGCCAAAGAAATCAGCGTGTGTGGTCTCTCCAACAAGTAACGAGTCATATCAATCAATCGTTCGCTTCTTCGTGTTTTCATATATCTCTCTCCTAAAAAACCTGTCTCATTTAAAATTATAAAGTAAATAGCATAACAATCAATTCATTTTCCACTAACTTGTTAAGATTTTCAAGGCTTTTTGCTTAATTGGATGTAAAAAAGTTCTGATTACTAGTCAGAACTTCGTTTTGAATTATTTATTTTAATGTTACCAACTCTGCTGGGACCCATTCGTCACTAGCCACTCGATACATGTCTTGACCATTGATTTTTCCAACTTTATCTGTATAAAATTCTGCCCCGTTCATCAAAGCTCGATTCGATTTTTTCCCCTTGCTGTTATACAACTGAACATTTTCCTTAGCTACTACAATCCCACTGATTTTTTCATACACTACACCGTGATCGTCATGAATCCACTCATTCGTTGAGATTCTATGGTACTTTTCACCATTGATAAATGCATACCCATTTGAATACCAATTACTATTTGCTGCTAAAGCTCTGTTGCCGATCGTATTTCCACTTAAAGTGCTTAAAGTTGTGTAAGTATCATGATGAGTCTGAATAACCGTTTCGTTACGATGAAATTCACTGACATCCTTAGTACTGATCCATTCATCATCACCGATTTGGTAGTATTCTTCATTATTTATCTTATTAACTTTAGTAACATTGTAAATTGTGATGCCAGATAGATTCTTACTTCCTGTAACATTTCCGTTCTTGTCATAAATAGTTAATTGATCTTTGTCCGTCATGACTGTTTTGGAATCGATAATTCCAATATTGTTATTTCCAATTTTGTATGGTTGTTCAATTACAATTGATTGGTTAAAAAGATTACCCAAGTACCAAGGGATCGTAAATTGTTGTTTAAAACTAATAGTTAAACTTCCCTGATAAACTCCATTATTCGATACTTTACCTTCACTAATCCAATCATTAATTATCAATTGTTTTGTTTTGTCATTAAAGGCATACATATCTGTAGATATTTCATTTTCGCCATTGTAAATTGTTAGATTATTAACGCTTAGTCCTTCGTAATTACCGATGTAATCTGATAGGTCAATTACAAGTTGTTCTTCAGATAAATTTTCAATTTTATTTTTTATAGTCACCAATTCTCCATTACCAATATAAACTTCATCTTTATCAAGATTTAGATTTTGTAACGGTTGAAAATTAGTAATTGCATTATTCGTGATAAACAATGATTTAAGATTTTTCAAACCTTTAACTGGTGAAATATCTGACACAGAGGTGCCCAATAAAGCTAGTCCTTCCAAATTGGACGCATATTGAATACCTTCTAAACTCTGAATTTTTTCTCCAGAAATTTCTAAATCAGTATCAGCCCAATTATTAAATTCACTTAATTTAGTTTTAGTAATATCACCAACATTATCTAATCCTAATTTCCCAGCAATGATTTTTTGTAACTCCGGATCAGGCATCCAACTGTCAATACTTTCTGTTTCACCTTCTGCCCTAACCACATTCTCATGTGCAACTACCTTAGCAACTTCCGGAATATTGCTTACCGTCGAAGTAAGCAGAACCCCCACCGACAAACTACTCGCTATCAAAATTATTTTATTCTTGCTCTTCATAATTCTCACTTCCTTTATTGTGATTTTTTTAACGTAATATCATGTTATAAAATCACCTGTATTCTTGTCACGAAATAACACAAAAGAGCACAAAAAAACAGGATTGCGTCACTCGCAATCCTGTTTTTCGTATCTATTATTCAGCGTCTGCTACTTCTGCATCGGCGCTTGAATCTGCTTCTGTTGCTTCACTATCGAATGTAATGTCAATAGATTTTGTTAGTAGATCAGCATAACTATATGAAACTCTTTCAAAAGAATTTTCGTTTTGATCCAAATCAACTACAAAAACTGAATGGAATGTTTCTGCTAAAGTTCCGCGACGGCGGATAACTTTTTTACGACCTGCTTGTGCTACAACCGTTAAGTTCTCGCCTAAGTGAGCGTCTAGACGACTCTTAATTGTTTTCAATGACGTTGGCATATTATAAATCACTCCTTAGGAGTGCAATTTTACCACGGTTTCATGAAAATTACAAGCAGATTATCATTTTGTAAACTAATTATTTTTTAGTTCTTTGTTTCAATTCTCGCGCCATTTTTTTATATTGTTCAATTGAAACCTGTTCGCCACGTGCATTCTCGGCGATTCCACAGTCACTGAAAACTTCTTTGATCATTGCACGATTTTCATCTGTTCGACCTAACCAATTTAAGAAATTGTTCATCAAACTCTTTCTCTTTTGAGCGAAAGCTGAACGAATAACTTTGTTAAAAAAGACTGGGTCTTCAATATTTACTTCGTCTTTTGGTAATCGTTCCAAAACAGCCACGGCTGAATCAACCTTAGGTCTAGGAATGAAGGAATTCTTGCCAACGATACGAGCAATTTTGGCGTCCATCTGTGTTTGGACGGCAATTGTTAGTGAGCCATATTCACGGTGCCCCGGATTAGCGGTGATTCGCTCAGCAACTTCTTTTTGCATCATCAATACTAGTGCTTGGAATGGGTAATCACTATTGATCAAATTAAGCATGATCGGTGTCGTAATGTAATAAGGTAAATTAGCGACGACCTTAATGGTCTTACCTTCCAAATGATGATCTTTAACAAACTTATCTAAGTCAACTTTTAAAATATCTTCGTTAAAAACTTCGATGTTATCGTAATAACTCAACGTATCTTCCAAAACTGGAATCAAACTGGAATCGATCTCGAACGCATAAACCTTCTCAGCTACCTGTGCCAACTTTTCAGTTAAAGCACCGATACCAGGTCCGATCTCAATTGCTATTTCATCAGAATGCAGATCACTTGCATCAACGATGTCATCCAAGACCTTTTCACTTGTTAAAAAATTTTGTCCCAAACTCTTTTTAGCACGCAACTTATACTTGCGAAGAATATCATTGGTGCGAATTGGATCAGCGATACTTAATCTATTAATTGTCATGGGAACTTCCTTTATCAAATTTTTCGACTGCAGCGAGTAAATCTTGTGGTGCAACTTGTAACATATTCAAACGATTCAAAAACTGTTTAGCATTCGTATAACCAAGTTTCAATTCAGCTCCCACGAATTCACGGCGCTTCTGAGAACGAACATCCCCGATCAAGCCGAGGTCGATCATATCATCAGTGCTATAATCATCAACTAAATTTGAAGTGGTATAAACAGCTGCCAACGCCTTTTTTATATCTTCATCTTTAGCATGTTCGATTCCCAAACTGCCGTCACTCTTCTTAGGAACTGCCTTGTTCCTTGGTAAAAATGCTTGTTTAGCATCTGGTACCGCTTGGGAAATCAAAGTACGTAATCGATTGCCATTGAAATCAGGATCCGTAAAGATGATGACACCACGTTTTTGTTGAGCAATTTTGATTCTTTGAATCGTTTCGTCATTCAGAGCCGAACCAGTTGTCTCGATCGTATCGACATCACCTAAACAATCCTTCAAGCGATTAGTATCAGATTTTCCTTCAACTACAATTATTTCTTTTATTTTCATTTTTTACTTAATGTTATAAACCCGATGAGCATTGTCAAAGGTATGCTTGGCAACAATATCTGGGTCCATATCCTTATATTTTGCGATCGCATCAAGCACAAAACGTGTATATCCTGGTTCATTTTGATGACCACGATATGGTTCTGGTGCTAGATAAGGTGCGTCTGTTTCGACTAGTAGTCGATCAAGTGGCGTATTCTTAGCTGATTCATGAACTTCCGGAGCATTCTTAAATGAAACAACTCCACTGTATGAGATCATCAAACCTAAGTCCAAGAACTTATTCAACCAATTAATGTCGCCATTGAAACTGTGCATGATAATACCTGATTTAGACATATCATGTTGCTTCAAGATCTCATACATGTCGGAGAAGGCATCACGACAGTGGATCGACACCGGCATATCATATTGTTGAGCAACATCTAATTGCTTCAACAAAGTGGCCTTTTGAACTTCAGGGGCGGGATTCTCGTCCCAGTGATAGTCCAAGCCGATTTCACCAATAGCAACAACTTCTGGTAACTTGATCTGATTGACCAGTTGCTCTTCGTTATATTCTTTGGCAAATTCAGGATGCCAACCAATAACTGCATGCAGTGGTTTATAATTTTGAGCCAAGCGAATAGCTTCAATGTTGTACTCTTCGTTTTGACCAATAATTGCCATCTCATCAACGTCGAATTCAGCTGCACGATCGATATACTCTTGAGTTTTGCCAGCAAAAGCTGGGTCATTCAAATGTGTGTGTGTATCAAAAATTTTCATTATCCGAGGATTGCTCCATTTTTGTGTGAATTATCAACGATAACTAACTTAACATCGTCACCCATTTCAGTTGATAGCAACATACCGTTACTCCATTCACCACGGATCTTTCTTGGCTTCAAGTTGATGCAGGCAACTACTTTCTTACCGATTAATTCTTTGAAGTTAGGATAGAATTCGTACATGCTTGAAAGAATTTGACGATCAACGCCTGTACCATCATCCAAAGTAAATTGAAGTAATTTATCAGCGTTAGCGGCACGTTTAACGTCAAGGATCTCAGTTACGACCATCTTAACCTTTGAGAAGTCATCAAAACTGATTTCCTTTGGATAGTCATCTTCCTCTTCCTTTTGAGCCTTAGCTTTGGCTTGAGCTGACTTACTCAACTTGCCGCCACCATTCTTAGCTTGTTCTTCGGCCATCTTGCTCTTGATGTATTCAACTTCTTCTTTGGCATCAAGTCTTGGGAAGATTGGTTCAGGATCACTAGTTACAGTCTTACCAACAACTGTGTCACCGAAGTCTAAGCTCTTGTCGTTATCATAATCTAAGCCCAATTGAGCAAAGATCTTAATTGGTGCTTGTGTCATAACAGGACTGATCAATAGTGCGATCAATCTCAATGATTCTGCTAAGTGACCAAGAACTGATTGTAAATCAGCTTTCTTAGCATCGTCTTTAGCAAGAACCCAAGGTTTTGTTTCATCGATATACTTATTAGCATGGCTGATAAATGCCCAAACACTAGCAAGTGCTTCTGGGAATTCAAACTTGTCCATGTGATCACGATAGTCAGTCAAAGTATCCGCATATGATTTTTCAAGATCCTTGTCTAGATCTGTCAGTGCTGCAACAGATACGATTTTGCCATCGTCATACTTATTGATCATAGAAATAGTTCTATTCAATAAGTTTCCAAGGTCGTTAGCGAGATCATAGTTGATCTTATCAATGTAATCTTCTGGAGTGAAGACACCATCGTTACCGAATGGCATTGCACGCATTAAGTAGTAACGTAGTGAATCTAGTCCATAACGGTTAACTAACATTTCAGGATAAACAACATTACCCTTAGACTTCGACATCTTGCCGTCCTTCATCAACAACCAGCCGTGTCCGAAGACTTGCTTAGGCAATTCAATACCTAGAGCCATAAGAATAATTGGCCAATAAATAGTGTGGAAACGAACGATTTCCTTACCAACGAATTGAACATTAGCTGGCCAGAACTTCTTGAATAGTGAATCATCATCACTCATATAACCTAGTGCCGTGATATAGTTCAACAAAGCATCGACCCAAACATAAACAACGTGCTTAGGATCACTAGGGATCGGCACACCCCACTTGAAACTAGTTCTTGAGACAGCTAGGTCTTCTAGACCGGGCTTGATGAAGTTATTGATCATTTCGTTCTTACGAATTTCTGGTTCGATGAATGTAGGATTATCTTCGTAATACTTCAAGAGACGATCAGCGTACTTGCCCATCTTGAAGAAGTATGAAGGTTCCTTAACTAGGGTAACTTCATGTCCTGATGGAGCTTTACCACCGATGACCTTGCCATCTTTGTCACGGAATACTTCAGCCAATTGTGATTCTGTGAAGTATTCTTCATCATCAACTGAATACCAGCCAGTGTATTCACCCAAGTAAATATCACCTTGCGCAATTAATTTTTCAACGATTTTTTGAACAGCCTTAACGTGATAATCATCAGTTGTACGAATGAACTTGTCATTAGAAATTTCAAGTGTCTTCCATAACTTCTTGATATCAGCTGCCATCATATCAACATATTCTTGTGGTTCCATGTTCTTAGCTTCGGCTTTTTGTTCGATCTTCAAACCGTGTTCGTCTGTACCAGTTAGGAAGAATACATCGTAACCTTCGTTGCGCTTGTAACGAGCTAGTGTATCCGCCGCAATGGTTGTATATGAATTACCGATCGTTAATTTACCTGATGGGTAATAGATAGGAGTAGTTATGTAAAAAGTCTTATTATCTTTAGTCATTTATATCTTTAAGCCTCCGCAAATAAATAGTTAAGCAATATTGTTATAAGTATATCATTTTAAATTTGAGAAAAAACATTAACTGCGTCATCAGAAATAGCTAAAACTTCAGAGTCTAACTCCAAGTTCTCCTTATTAATGACAACCAGCTTGGCATTCGGTTGTGCATATCTCAATAGACCCGCAAATGGATAAACCTTGAAGCTAGTCCCTACAACGACCAATAGATCAGCATGTTCAACATCTTCAACCGCATGTTCAACATTGTCAGGATTGATACTCTCGCCGTATAAGACCGTAGTTCCAGGACGAATTATTCCATTATCTTCGTGGTGACGGTAATCCTTGAGATAGTACTTGTAATCAAATTCCTTACCGCAAGTTAAGCAATGAATATTATCGTATAAGTTACCGTGGAATTCCACGACATTTTTGGCACCAGCTTTGGTATGCAATTTGTCGACATTTTGTGTGACGATTGCTCCCTTTTCATTACTGATTTCAGCCATTTTCTTGTGAATAATATTTGGTTTAGCATCTGGAAAATACATATTGTGCACTGTAAAATCATGAAAAATATCAGGATGTTCGATCAGATTATCATGACTTAACATATATTCAGGTGGAAAATCATACTTTTCACGCTTATATAAACCGTTTTTGGAACGATAATCAGGTATCCCCGATGGTGTCGAAACCCCGGCACCAGTCAAAAAAGTTACAAATTTGGCTTGTTGAAGCAGATCTTTGAATTCTGAAATCTTGTCTGACATAAAAATCCTCCTTATATTTTTCAAAATCTATCTAATAATGTATTGAACCCCACTTTGAGAAAATGCTTTTTCTACTGTTTGTTGATAGTATGCCTTGTAAAATTCAGGTGTTACTTTTTTGGGATCGATATTCAAAGTAGCAACACTTTGACCATCGTTAACACCTAACAGAATAAAGGCATCCTTCTTAGTAGCACGATTAGTGTATGGTGAATGCTTGATCTGGAACAACTGATTCAAGGTCAATCTTAACTGACGATCGGAGACAACTGGTGTCACATTTAAGAATTCGTGATAGTGCATCCCTTCGTATCCATTAGAAATGATCAAGTTGTTGTAACCTTCTAGAACGTGGATCAAAGCACGTCTAAATTGGAAAGGAACGGTCATATCATTATTCTCCACTTGCTTAACAAAGTCAGATGCCACTTTGTAAGAAACAGGGAATTCCATCTTCCATTCTGAATCCTTAGCGTGTTCACCAAAGACGATCCCGTCAAAGATGATCAAAGTACGATAAAATCTCATATTAGCTAGATCCAATTGGACGTTAGGGTTCAAAGCGTGGTCGATTCCCTTTAGGTAAGCATCCTTGACTTCATCAGTATAGCTGCCATCTTCAACTTGCTTCTTAACGATCTCAGCGTGTTCCAAAGTTTCAAATAATGAATTAGCCGTTGATAAAACTCGGCCGTCTTCATCTTCCTTGCCAGTTGTCACAGCACAGGAAATAAGTGGTTCCCCAGAGTTCTCTAATTCAATGTGATAAAGTTCATGCAATAAAACAAAATCTTTGTACTTTTCATTAGTTATGATAACTTGGATCTTTCCATCTTTGGTTGAATGACTAGCTTGATCCAAGGTCAAATACTCATGATCAGAGTAATCGCTAAAAACCGTCACTGGTCTTCCAACTAATTGTTCAATCTTTCGAATCTGATTTACAATAACATCAGATAGATCTTTTATATCTATTTGTTCCATTTTTATTACCTCGTTATAAATAAATTTTTAAGGAGATGGGTTTATGGAAATAAATGTACATTTGGTTGACGGATTGTTGCCGGACAAATACGGTAAGTTCGCTCCCGCAAACGATATTAAAAATGGGAAACCCGTCATTAGTTTCCCGATTAAATTATCAAATATTCCCGCAAGCACAAAATCACTCGCCTTCACATTCACTGATCCAGATTCAATCCCAGTTTGTGGATTTGAATGGATCCACTGGACGGCTGCTAATATCTCACCTGAACAATTGGATATCCCTGAAGATTTCAGCCGTTCAGCTGGATCTTCAGTAGTTCAAGGTAAGAATAGCTCCGCTAGTCCATTGCTTGGTGACAATGATGAGGACTTAAAGGTCGGATATAATGGACCTAACCCACCTGATCAAACACACGATTATGTACTAAAAGTATACGCCTTAAGTGATACTCTTGATATTAAAGAGGGCTTCTGGATGAATGAACTTCTCCACAAGATAGAAGGAAAAGTTCTGGATTCAGCTCAAATAACCCTACCTAGTCGTGCAAATTAATCCTTTTCTTGTAGATTCATCTTATGAAAATAGTTAAAAACATAACCTTCTCTAACGCCGAAATTCGAAAAGCGAATTTCTTTAGAGGGGGTTTTTTTGATGATCTCTGAAATGATTAAAATACCGCCGAGTATTACTTCATATCTGCCATCGCTCAATTCTTTGATTTGGCTGCGTTCTTCATTTGACGCATGGACTAAGCGATTAAATAATTGGTCGATTTGATCGATCGTCACGATTGAATTATGAAGTGTTTTCTTTCGCTTACCTTCACGATTCAAAATGCTAGTGACAGCACGTAAGGTTCCACCTAAGCCAACAAATGATGCTTTGGCATTCATCCACTGTAAACTATCTAAATGCTCACTGATCTCACGTTTGGCGGCAGACAATTCTCTTGCTGTGATCGGGTCACTTTTTAAATATAAATCAGAAATCGAAATAGCACCAATTGGAATACTCAATCCATGCTTCAATCGACCTTTCTTAGCCAAACTGATTTCACTGCTTCCACCACCAACATCTACGATCAAAGCGTCTTTAACTCTCATCGTGTTACGAACTGCTACGTAATCGTAAAAGGCTTCTTCTTGTTCATCGATAATATGCAGTTGTAAGCCGGTTTCTTTTAACACCGCAAAAATTAATTGTTCTTGATTTTTTGCCATCCGGACAGCGGCCGTGGCAATTAAACTAATTCTATCTACTTCGTATCTTTGGATCCTATTTTGAAACTTCTTAAGAACATCAATTGTTTCTTCAATTTGTTCATTCGTTAATAATCGACTTTGTGCAATCGATTTTCCTAACCGGACAGGCTCTCGCCATCGGTCCAAAGTCTTAAAACGATTCCGCTTTGAAGATCTATACACTGATGTTCTGATGGAGTTAGATCCTATTTCTATCACTGCTAACTTCACATTGCATCACATCCCATTGTGTCAATTATATAAAAAAATAGACCTACATAGTAGGTCTATCTTCACAAAGTTAAAAAAATTGATCGTTTCTACTTATTTCTTCGACTCATTCTAGTTCCAACGTTTCCATAATTTTGATTGTTTTGTTGATTACTAAAATTTTGATTGTATTGATTTTGTTGAACATTATTACCATATTGCTGATTATTTTGTCCCCGGTATTGATTTCCAGGTTGATATTGATTTTGTTGATTATAATTATTTCTCATATACGAAGAATCATTCATAACATAACCATTTTTTGAAGGATGGTGTAAGAATATAAATACTATTCCAACAATCAATACTACGATTGCAGGGAATGCCATAATTGCTGAAGCTAAGAACAAGCCATTACCAATAATCCCTAAAATTGGTCCTACTAGTGAGATTCCCACTTTTTTACTTTGTAACAATGCAACTATATTCAGAACAACTCCAATTCCAGCCATAACGTAGAAAAAGGCGCCCGTACCACCTGTTACATGCGTTCCCGTAAATCCATCACTAACGGCTGCACCAAAAATCATTGGCCATGAAATTGCAAAGAGAACACAATTCAAAATACCAACAATTCCAGTGGCAATATTTATCTTCAAATTTTTCATAATTATTCCCCCATAATCAAAAAATCTTTAATTTTATACTATGCTCAATGAGGCATGGCTGCAATATATTTTTCTATTTATATCAAATTCGATTATGAAAATAAAAAAATAATTCCAACTAAAATATAGCTGAAATTATTTAAAACGATTTTTATAACATTGGCTTCTCCCAAACACCACGAGTATCGATATTTGTTTCATAAGCCAATTTTTCCATCAGCAACATCTCTTCTTCAGATAAAGTTGCCTTGGTAGATCCAGCCGCATCTTCAACGTGCTTGGCCTTGGTTACACCAAGAATTGGCACGGTTCCTTTAGCAATAGCCCAAGCGGTTGCAACTTGTGCAACTGACAGGTTATTACTCTTACCGATCTCTTTCATCGTTGTTAACAACTTCTCCAACTTGGGAAGCACCGGATTGTATTCCTTAGCACGGCGGCTGCCTTCTGGCAAGGGATGATCGACATCATACTTACCTGACAATGCTCCCTGCTCTAAAACCATGTATGAGAAAAACACAATATTATTCTTCTTACAATAGTCGATAATACCAGCTTGCTCCGAAGCTCGATACAACAAGCTGTAATGATTTTGAACTGCTGAAATTTTCAATCCGGCATCTGCCAAAATATTTGCGGCCAATTTCAAATCATCCAAGTTATGATTGGATAATCCGATATGCTTGATCTTGCCTGATTTAACCAATGGAATTAGTTGCGGCGTCCACTTTTTAACATCAGCTGAATTATGGATCCAATAAATATCAGTGTAGTCAGTATGTAATCTCTTCAAACTACCATCTAACATTGTTTCCATAGGATGTTCCACATCTTGAGCAATACGCGGTGTGAACTTAGTCGACAAGATCACATCTTGACGATCGACATTTTGTAAATAACTACCAAGAATTGTTTCAGAGTCCCCCATTGCATAAACTGCAGCTGTATCCCACAAATTCAAGCCATTCTTCATACCAGCTTCAAACACTGATTTTAAATTATCCTTATTCAAGTGATTGCCAAAAATCTGATCACCGCCATTATTACCTGAACCCCATGACCAAGTTCCTAGGGCAATCGGTGGAATACTTAATTCATTATCCAATTTAACCATTCTGATTATTCTCCTTAACTGACATATTTATAAAATCAATTATAGTATTTATTAAGAAAGTAAATCAGAGTTGAGCTGTTTTTGTTCATTATAAAATTGCTTATAGGCCAAATAGCAGGAGATAAATGAGCCAATACTAGTAGATGCCAATAACATAAACGTAACCATGATTTGGTATTTGATGGCCTTCACAGGATCAACTCCGGCAATGATCAAACCTGACATCATACCCGGTAATGCGACCAAGCCCAAAGTCTTGATAGAATCAATCGTTGGCTGCATCCCACTTTTAATACTCTCACGAATAATATCTTCAGAAGCTAATTTAATATCAGCACCCAAGGCCAGTTTTTCTAGGATCTGTTGGTGCCGATCAGTGAATGATTGCTTCATATTGCGGTAACAAAGGCCGATTGCCACCATGATGTTACTAGCTATCATCCCTGTGAATGGAACTATCTGTTCTGGAATAAATTGAATCGAACCTGTCCAAACCAACGTACCCAAAGTAATAACCGTTCCGACCGAGATTGCTAATAAAGAAAATTCAAACGCCTTAGGGATACCATTACCACGCTTACCTGCATTCCAAGAAGCATTGATCACAATAACGACAAAAAAAGCCATCGTCAGCCAAACATCATTAGCTTTAATAACAAATTTCAAAATATATCCCACAATCGTCAGTTGAACGATTGCACGAACAACACCGATAATAATATCCTTATCGATCTGTAGCTTTTGCCAATAGCCAATCACTAAAGCAATGATTACCAAAACAAAGCCTAGTGCCAAAGTTGAGTTTGAAACTGTTAAGTTAGACATCTAGATCACCTCACCGTTCTTGATTGTTACTTTGTCAGTAGCGTGTTTGATTTCTGAATCATCGTGTGTAACACGCAGAATCGTCAATCCATCTTGATTGAACTTATCCAGAATATTGTGCACGATTTCTTTGTTGTCAGCATCTAACCCGGTAGTAACTTCATCGGTTATCAACACTTCTGGTGGAAAAATCAAGTTTCTCAACAAGGCGATCCGTTGTTTCTCACCGCCAGAAACATCATTGACACTTTTGTCGATATAACTTTCATCCAAGTTAACGTAATTCAGATATTTGATCACCTGACTTCGATCAAATTCCTTATCACGCACAATATATGGAAACTCCAAGTTATCCTTAACTGTCTTACCGAATAACGTTGGTTGCTGAAAAGCATAAGAAACTCGGCGACGATAATCAGTGGGCTCGTATGAGCTTATTTTTTTGCCCATAAACAAAGCTTCACCTGATGTAGCAGTGATCATCGAGGCTAATATCCTCATTAGCGTGCTCTTCCCACTACCAGAAGGTCCCACAAAAGTAATGTACTTCCCTTGCTCGATATTCAAACTAATATTTTTCAAAATTTTCTTATCACCGACTTGATAAGAAAGATCCGTTAATTCAAAAATGTTATTCAAGTCCCTCACCCCATAATTATTTTTGAAAGCCTTAACGTTGTTTACGTTACTCTATAGAATTATCTTTCATTTGATGCCAAATTGCCAATAACTTCATCTATATTTGCCAAAAATTTCAATTTATCAAATCATTGCTATATTAGGCATTTATCACTAAATATATGAATGGTTAATAAAATACAACAAATATTTTTACGAAAAATGAAACGTATGAGTCACTTAACATATATATAATGATATTTAGATTGTTGAAGGATACCACAGACTACCTTCAATCAATAGACTAATTAGCGCATTACCACAATGCGAACAAGGGGCAACATTATGATGAGGAGAAAAGAAAATTTTAGAAAGATCTTTTTAGTGTTATTCTGTTTTTTGAGTTTGATTTTATCTTTTGGATTGGTTAAGACCGCCCATGCGGCAACAAACGAATTTAACGATGGTATAACTTGGGATGAATCTCCCTCTACCGTAAATAAGGTTGGCGAAATTCCAATAAGTAATACGTTGTCGTTAGGTTACGCTTTCGGACTTGCTCAAGATTCAAACGGGAAAGTCACAACGGGTGGTGATTCTTACGTCGATGCACCATCAACCGGATCAGGTGTAAATACATACTATTCTAAGATCAATATATTTCTTAATGACAATGGAAACTATAAATCTTCGGTCTATCAATCATATGCTACTTCTACACAACCTATGTTTGCATCACAAGGTGTTTCATCCACATCGCCTGATTTCATGATTGTTCCAAATGCAAATTCAGGTGCTATAAAAGGCGCTGACTACTCTATTCTAGTCAACTCTTTGAAAAACAAACAATACTATATCGGTAAAGATTCTAATGGCAATCCAGCTTATAGAATCGTAGGAGATTTTGTAAGAAATGATTCAACAACTGGTAATTTTAACTTAAGAGCTGAAATTGTCTTAAGACGTTCACCCAGTGGTGCTCCAATCGTTCAGCGAGAACTTTATCTCAAGAACAACCAATCAACATCACAATCATATGGGGTTCTTTACGGAGAGGATACTAAGTTAAGTAAAAACGATAGCGTAGTGCTTAAGAACTTAGGCGGTGGCAAGGGATTATACATGGTAGACGGTGGCTATCAATTAGTTGTAAGTAACAATATCAAAGATGGACCAACAGCTTATCAAGCACAATATTTTACTAATACCAACAGCAATTGGTTAACACGATTTTCTCCAGAAAACTTTTCAGGTACTGGAGCTGAGGATCCATCTAACGTTTATGGTAGTAATATCTATAATTCTCCGGATTCCGCATATACCGTCAAGTGGCCATATACCACAATAAAGCCTGGTGAAACTAAACATTACTCAACTGCTATGGGAGTAACCGAGGCCACTTACGCTGTGCCTGACGCCGAAAAAACTTTTACAAATGAAACCAGTTCTAACGGTAAAAACAACGTCGGTGATAAATTAAAATTCAATTTAAAAATCACAAATAATGGCTCCGACAGTAAATGGAACTATAAAGAATTAACAGACAAAATTCCAGCAGGTCTGAAAGTTGATTTGAATTCCGTTAAATTAACGACCCCAACTGGTGGTACTGTTTCCGTTACGCCTGGTTACAGTGACTCCGTACTATCTGTTCCGACAAACACAACATTAACCGATGGTCAAAGTGCAACTATAACTTACGAAGCGGTAATTACTCCTGATGCTTCTGGACAAACATTAACTAATGTTGGTACCTTTACAGGTAAAGATTTAAATAACACTAACAGTAATGACAAATCATATACTGCTTCAGTTGACATTCCGGTGGAGAAATCACCTTTTTCATATACATTTACAAATTATTTGCGGAATGAATCTGAGGGTGAAACTACTTATTCCTCTCAAACCAAAGCAAAAGCTGGAGATATCATCGATTATGAAATCAGATTTACTGTTACTTCAGATGAATCATTTGTTGGTGGAACTATGAAGAATCCTCTACCCGATGGCTTAGAGTTTGTAAAAGCAACCATTCACGGATCAGATGGATGGTCTGGTAGCACTACTCTAGATGGAGGTATCAATATTGGTGGAATATCAAAAGGTACTTCTGTTTTACTTGAAATACAAGCGAAAGTCACAAAAACTAATGTCGGTACAATAAGTAGTAATGCCGTTATGACAGGAACAACCAGCACCGGAGCCTCAACTGGAGACATAGTTTCCAACCAAGCTGATATCAACATCAGCAATGTAGTGGGATTCACCCAGACCCCTACCCTTATCGATTTCGGATCCATCAACTTCACTGGTCAAGCAAGAACTCTTACTAACGTTGCCACAACTGGTCAACTAATAGCCAACCACCCAACTGACAACAATTACAGTGTTTCAGTAGCCTACAATAATGACGACAGTGCAACGCAAATGAAGAACGGCAATGGCGACACGTTATCACCATCTGCTGACGGATTAATGTTCATCAGAACTCGTAACAGTTCTCCTGATGACAAAGGTACTTGGACGCCGATATCTCCTAGTGGTACACCGATTCAAACGGGTACTTTCAACGGAAATCAAGACTTAACTAACTATATTGGTGTCGGTGATTGGAAGCTAAATATTGCTTCTGACACTCAGCCCGGAAAGTACACTGGTACATTAACGTGGTCAATGGCTGATTCAATTCCAAACAATTGATAAAATAAAAAATACGTTTCGACATCAAAATGTCGAAGCGTATTTTTGCATTTATAATTGATCACAATATGAATTGAAAAAAGAGCCGATAACTCGGCTCTCCCAATTATAATTTACTTGCAATCTTTAAGTGCTTGAATAGCGTTGTTAGCAACGTTAACATCTGTATCCACTGTTATCTTACCGGGTTTAACTGGTACTGTAGGAATACTAGTATCTGTCTCACCTGCCGGAGTGATGGTTGAAGCTGAAACTGTGGTTACTAATTCTGTTGATAAAGCTGACAACAAAATTCCACCGTACAAAAACATTTTCATATTCTTTTTCATAATAGTTATCTCCTTAGAGTTATCTATTAATCAATATTTCCCTCAACAATTCCTGTCAGATTTCCATTTTCAAACCAAGTTATACTCGTCACAGCTAATTTAGTCGACAAAAAAAGCCGGATAATTCCGACTTGTCTACTGACTATTTTGTGATTTCTTCAACAACTTTTGCCATAGCTTGAGCTTTGAACTCTTTTTGGGCTTGTTGCATAACTTGTTTTTGTTGAGAAGCACTCATTGAAGGATTAACCGTCATTGCTTTTGTTAGAGCAGCTTTGACAAAGGCTTCACCTTCCGTCTTCATTTGAGCTTGAACTTTTTTACTCTTAAGTTCTTTACTCAATTTAGCGGCTTGTGTAGTTGATAATACTAACCAATCATCACCAATGTGGAAAGTATTAGTTTGTTTAACGAATTCCTTATCATTACCAGAGATACCGAACAAGAATGAATAGAAACCATTCTTATATTCCCAACGTGTTGTCTTTTGAGTCAAGGTATTAGAATCTGCACCTTTTTTGACTTTGTTAGAAACGTGTAAATTGGCCTTAGTATGATCAGGATTCTTAGCTTTTGCAGTCTCAGGCGTACGGTAAACATATACGTCTTCCTTACTATTAGTCCCTAACTCCTTGTACAGCAAGACATTAGCACCCTTTTGAACCGTTTGGATCTGCATTGTCTTTTCACTAGTGACTTCTTTCATTCCAAAATGACTATATTCATTTGAAACCAGCAAGACGATACTTCCGATGAACAGAACGATGAAGATTCCCGTTAAGCTATAACCGACTTTTTTGTTTTTGATAAAAACTGCGAAGTAATATGCGAGAACGGCACAAATAAGAATTGATACAATAACCATTATTTGTCACCTGCCATTTCAACATTCATTTTTTCAAGATCAACATCTTTTGATTTTGCAGTATTTCTAACCATAAAGGTAATTGCCAAGGCGATCACACAGAATAAGATAGCAACTGCAAAGGCGGCGTGGTATCCGCTCAATGTTGCATTGAAGTAATTTTCTTGATACTTAAGTGGTGATTGAGCAAGTAAACTCTTACCTGGTTTTAAGTTATTTGTAACATTAGTTAGCACACTGACCAAGATAGCTGTACCCATTGAACTGAAGATCTGACGGACTGTATTATTAACAGCAGTTCCGTGACTCATTAAGTTCAATGGTAAGGCATTCATACCATCAGTTGTAACTGGCATCAAGACCATCGAAATACCGAACATACGAACCATGTACAAGACTACAATATCTAATACTGGTGTTGTCTTTGTTAAGAATAAGAATGGAACCGTACCAGCAGTTAACAAGAACATACCCATACGAGCCAAGTCCTTAGGTCCGAATCTATCAAAAGCACGTCCAGTGATAGGACTCATGATACCAATCAAAATAGCACCAGGTAGTAAAGTCAATCCAGAATGGAAAGCACTCATACCCTTAACAATTTGGAGATACAATGGCAAGATCATTTCGACCCCGACCATCGCCATGTTAGTTACAGATGATAGAGCTGCTGCAATAGCGAATTTCTTTTCTTTGAAAACACGCAATTCCAAGAATGGTGTGTCCATCTTCAATTGACGATAACCGAAGAGAACTACGACAATGGCACCACCGATAATTGATGATAGTACGATCGGTGAACCCCATCCGTCGTCACCAACTGATGAAAATCCATATAGAACTGCACCGAAACCAACAGTTGATAAGATCAATGACAAGACATCAAGTTTTGATCTCTTAGTTTGAATAACTGGTCTCATATAAATAAAAGCCAAAATCAAGACGATCACAACGATTGGGATGATCATTCCAAAAAGATCACGCCATGTAAAGTTATCGATGATCCAACCTGACAAAGTAGGTCCAATGGCTGGAGCAAGACCGATAACTAATCCACCAAGTCCCATGGCAGTACCACGTTGATTGGCTGGGAAAATCGATAACATAATAACTTGCATAAGTGGCATTGTAATACCAACACCAACAGCTTGGATCAAACGTCCAGCTAAGATAGTTCCAAAGTTAGGAGCTATAAAACACATGATCGTTCCGATCAAAAATGTGGACATAGCAATGATATACAAGATCTTATTACTAAAGTTGTTACTTAACCAAGCAGTAACAGGAATCATAATACCGTTGACCATCAAGAATCCAGTTGTCAACCATTGAACAGCTGATGTGGTAACGTTAAATTCCTTCATTAAAGTTGGAAATGCGGTAGTTAAAATAGTACCGTTCAAAACAGTACAGAATGTTCCAACAAGCAAAACCATAACTAGCAAATTACGATTAAACGGTTTGCCGTTAACATCCAAATGTGCACTACTATTTTGCATAATAGTAATTTCCTTCTTTCGTTTATTTCTATTTATTACTATCGGGGATTTTTACCTTATCAAGATTGGCATAAACTTTTGCCAAAATAACGTGCAATTGCTCTTGTTCATCCTCCGTGATGCCAGAGTAAATCGTTTCGTTCGAACCCTTAAATGAGTCTCGTAATTTATCGCCAAACTTTCGTCCCGCTTCAGTAATCTGGACAATTTTTCTACGGCGATTGGTTTCATCAACCTCACGAGTTACGTAACCTTGTTTCTCTAACTTCTTGAGTGATCTGGCAATGATTGCTCCGTCAAACAGAGTCTTTTCACCGATTTTTTCCTGGTTATAACCAGAATGCTTGGTTACTATCATTAATATTACGCAATCAGCTAAATTCAAATCAGTATTCTTCAAAAAGGCTGATAAGATCCGCTTACGTTGCATCATGAATCTCACTGCAAAGCCTATCAAATCGTAGTCGTCCATTATTCTCCTCATAAAATTAAAAATTTATTTCTAAATAGCAACAAAAAGTATGATATAACCAACTGTTGATAAAATCAAGAGTTAAGTTCGTCATATTTTATGAAACTGTTTCCATGTTTTTGGAGGGGGAGGTTCTATTGCCGTCTCCAGTCAAAAGTTAAAAATCCCGCTGTTAGGACCGTCTGGAGCCAAGGTCTCCAGACTCGATTTTGAACTTCGCAAGGTTTGCGAATTTCAAAATGCGTCCTGTAATATCTAAACGAGAGAAACTCTCGTTTAGATATTACTGACACTGCGGAATTTTTACTTTTGACCTCCGACTACCCTAGCTGTGGGATTTTGATAGATTAATTTAATCATCTAAAAACGTAAAAAAAAATACCTGCAGAAACTTTAATGTTAGTTTCCTACAGGTATTTTTATTATTTGTCTAACAATCCGTAATACAAAAGTGGTAATTAATACAACAAATTTATCCTCCATCACAAAAACAAGAAGAAAAACTAGCCGGAAGGAACAAAAATTTAGGTCGCTATGAAGGTGGAGTTAGTGCTTTAGCACTTACTCCACGGGACGAGTTTTGAAACTCGCGTACCTTGCGAGGTTCAAAATCGAGATTCGAGACCGCACTCCGGCTCGAATCGTTCCCCATAGCGACCTAAATTTCTTGTTCCTGTAGGCGGCAAATCAACCACCAATCAACACTATTTTAAATCTTTAAAATAATCCACTCCGATAGCTGCTCTTACCTCAGCCAATGTTTGGTTAGCAATTTCATTAGCCTTGTCACTGCCATCTTTTAGAATTTGGTAAACTCCAGGAATATCCTTTTCGTATTCTGCACGACGTGCACGGATAGGTTCTAGTAATCCTTGCATGACATCGTTTAAGTAACGTTTTACTTTGACATCCCCTAAACCACCGGCTTGATATTGTTCTTTCAATTCGGCGACTTTTGCCTTATCTTCAGCGAAAGCATCAAGGTATGTGAACACGGTATTGCCTTCGATCTTACCAGGATCTTCAACGTGAACATGATCAGGATCAGTATACATTGACATGATTTTCTTTGTTACTACATCGGCAGGATCTGACAAATAAATACCATTTCCTAATGACTTGCTCATTTTGGCATTGCCGTCTGTACCAGGTAAACGTCCCTGACCCTTAGGTGGGAAGACACCTTCTGGCTCAACCAAAACTTCAGCGTTGTAAGTATTATTAAATGTACGAACGATCTCACGTGTTTGTTCAAGCATTGGTTCTTGATCATCACCAACAGGCACTGTGTCAGCTTTAAAGGCTGTAATATCAGCTGCTTGACTAACTGGATAAGTTAAGAAGCCAGCAGGGATACTTTGACCGAATCCCTTTTGCTTGATCTCTGACTTAACAGTTGGGTTTCTCTCCAAACGAGACACGTTGACCAAATCCAAATAGTACATTGTCAATTCGTTCAATGCGGGAATTTGTGATTGTACTAGAATGTTTGTCTTAGCCGGATCAATTCCTACAGACAAGTAGTCTAGGGCGACTTGAATCAAACTGTTGCGAATCTTTTCAGGGTTTCTAGCGTTGTCTGTCAAAGCTTGCATGTCCGCAATCATGATAAACATGTTATACTTGCCTTCGTTTTGTAATTTCACACGGTTCTTCAACGAACCTAAGTAATGTCCGATATGAAGCTTACCGGTTGGACGATCACCTGTTAAAATTGTATTAGTTTTCATGTTTTTTCCTCCATTATTGTCATCAAAGCAAAATAAAAAGCGTCCTATTATATTTCAATAATAGGACGCTCACACGTGGTGCCACCTGTTTTGTAGAAAGTCTTTCTACCACTCATTAGCTGTAAGGTAGCAATCCATAACCAGTTCCCAATTCAAGAGCGATGACTTTTTCAGCCTAGAAGCCATTCTCTGATTCAACTTACTTGAATTAGTACTCAAAAATGCTTATGCTTTAATGTACTCAATTGCTATAAGCATAATTAAAATCATCCAAATTGTCAACGAGAGGTAACTTAATGACCGTTAACGAAACTAAAGAACAAGAACAAATTAGAGTTAATAAAATTGCTCAAAAAATCGACGATAAAATCAATCGGGCGACTGAAAATCTTCAAAAAGCTCACACTGAAACTCATAATATTTACCGTAATTATGGTGAAAATACTAAAGTTAATACTTTTGAAGTCGATGACCAAATGGAAACCAACGCTTCTGTTCAACAGCAGAAACAATTGGTTGCCTTAGCCGTTGAAAACGAAAATATCCTTGAATCAAATAAACTCAAATTAGAAAACCTTCAAGGCTCACCTTACTTCGGCAGAATCGATATCGTTGAGGATGGCGAAGAAGATACTCTCTACATCGGAACATCGACCTTACAAGATGACGATGGTGAGTTTTTGATCTACGACTGGCGTGCACCTATCTCTGGAATTTATTACAACGGTGTTCTCGGTAAAGTCAGTTATCCCACTCCAACTGGCAAAGCTGAAGTAGATTTGAAGAAAAAACGCCAATTCCAAATTATCAACAACAAAATCAAGAACATGTTTGATACCAACGAGACCGTCGGTGACGAAATACTTCAATCTGTTCTGAGCGAATACAGTGATGAATATATGAAGAATATCGTAGCAACCATTCAACATGAGCAGAACACGATTATTCGTGATACCCATTCGGATGTATTGTTAGTACAAGGTGTTGCCGGTAGCGGTAAGACTTCTGCTATCTTACAACGAGTTGCTTACTTGCTGTATCACAGTCGTTCTACGCTCGATGCCGACAAGATCGTGTTGTTCTCACCAAACAGACTCTTCAGTAACTACATTTCAGAAGTGCTGCCGAGCTTAGGTGAAAGAAACATGCGTCAGGTAACATTCAATGAATTCGTTTCACTCAGATTAACCGGTATTCAAGTTGAAACTTTGTTTGAACGCTACGAAAAGGACGAACGTAATTTACCACAAACCACCGTCAATATCCGTCTATTCAAAGAGAGTGCTGAATTCTTAGATACACTGGAACAAACCGAAAAAGAAAATAAAGACCATACATTGTATTTCGAAGATATTATCTTTGAAGGTAAACCATTCTTTACTAAGGAAGAAATTTCTGCAATTTATGATCGTCAAAATACAGCTTTCAGTATCCCTGACCGCTTCTTGAAGACAAAAAATACCTTAATTAAACAACTCAAAAAACGTATCCACAACGACCGTGACGAAGATTGGGTTCAAGCCGAGATCGATAACCTAGATGACGAAGACTTCCAACAAATCATAACTGACCACAACATTGAAGAGTCAACTAACCAACGTTCGATCATCGCTGAAGAGTTCTTGAAAGAACGCTATGCTCCAATTTACAATGCCTTGATCAACAACTACTTCTTCGACCCATACAAAGAATATGTTTTCTTACTATCTAATATGAAACAAGATCTTGTATCAGATAGTGTTTGGCAAACTATGATCGAATCGATCGACCAAGCTGTCGAAACTCACAAACTAGGCTTAAGTGATGCTGTCGCCATCTTGTATCTTCGTGACTTCATTACTGATAATGGCATCAATCACAATATTCAGCATATTTTTATCGATGAAATTCAAGATTATACGATGGCTCAGTTGAAGTACATCTCACATTCATTTCCAAATGCCAAGATGACCTTGTTAGGAGACCGTGCTCAAGATGTCTTGACCAGTTCATATCGTAATAAAGACGTCATCACGGCAATTGGTGAATTATATAAGGGTAAGAAAGTAACTACAATAACTCTTAACCAAAGTTATCGTTCCACTGCTGAAATCACTAACTTTGCCAAGGCACTTCTACCAAACGCTGATGAAGTCAAATCATTCTCGAGAAAAGGTGAAATGCCAACTATCAAAGTTTTTGATGACGAAACAGACTATTACCAAGGCTTGAAAAAAACTGCCCAAGATCTGACTAAAGAATATGAAACAGTCGCGATCCTAACGAGAAATCAAGCTCAAGCTGAACAAGTCTATGCACATTTTAGTGACGAATCGATTATCACACTCGTTGATGCTGGTTTTCGTTCCATCCCTAAAGGTATTATCGTTATGCCGATCTATCTTGCTAAAGGACTAGAATTCGACGCTGTGATTGGACACAACGTCTCAGCAAAGAATTATCCTGACGCCAGAAGTCGTGATACGCTGTACACCATCTGTACCAGAGCCATGCACAATCTAACTATTTGTATTGAAAAGACTCCTTCACCACTCTTGGATAATATCAAGATCGATGATTACGACACCTCTTCCGCAATCAAGTAAGTCTCGTACAATAAGACGCTGGCCAAGGACGCACATGTTGCTAGTCCAAAAATCAATTGTAATTTACTACGACGTGTATACCCAAGATAGACCAGAACTACTCCCATAATAAAAACAACTAACAATGGCATCAATACGTCATCTACAAAAAGTGAGTCGAGCATTAATAAAAATAATAATGTCATCATGGACCGTGAACGGGAGATATTAACAATTAGAACCGCTTCAAAAATTTGAAATAAAAAAATAACAATCGATATAGCTGATAAATCTAACATTGTTATACCCTCTTCGAAAAGAATAGCTAAGCAATGTAAATATTCAGTAAATTTATTGTAAATTTTATGTAAAAAACATGCTGCCAGCTTGGACTGGCAGCATGTTTTTTACTTGGTAGGGATTTGTTGCACTGAAATTTAGAAAAAAGTTCAATTTGCACTTGTATAAACTTATAATTATAATTATAATTCGTATGTTTTGGGGGAAATTATGAGTCTTTTAAAATTAGAATGGGTATTGTTATGGATCGTCATTATTACGATCATCTTCTTTATAATCACGATTGCTGGCACATACTGGCACTCACGAAAATCAAGCAATAATTATTTGGAGAACAAAGAATTCAATCTTCGTTACTTCATTCAAAAGCAAGTCGATTATCATGACGAAGTAATTGGCTACGAATGCCTGTTGCGACAACAAAATCCAGATGGAACTTGGAGTTTGCCGTCGAATCTCGATTCATTGCCATTACAGAGAGTGATCTTTTTGTTAGAAGATACTTTCAAATCGCTACCGACAGAACCGATCACATTATCGATCAATCTAGAGTACAACCAGATCATAAGTCCTGAGTTTCAGTACTTCGTTCGTTGGGCCATCTCCAAAATCGAGCCGATGAAATTATCAATTGAATACACCCCCGCTAACAACACTCATTTTAAGAATAGATATTTGTTCGAGAAACGCATCCGTGAAGCTCAAAACTACGGCATGCAATTCGGTATTGATAACGTGGGTTCTGACATGCAGAATCTCAAAGACATCGAATGGATGCTTCCATTTGTCGACAATATCAAATGCTCAATGCGTGACTTCCGAAAAGAAGATCCCAGCGTCTGGTTAGATTTGAACTTACAATCTTGGAATCGTATATCTCAAGAAAACAACATCAACTTAATCTTAATGGGCATCGAAAATCAAGATGATGAAGCCCTAGCTGAACAGCTAAATATCAAAACCCGCCAGGGATACCTCTTCGGTCATCCTGAAGACCCGGAGAATAACGAGGAAAAATGAAAGATAAAAATCGTCAACAACTTTACACAGATGAATACTTTGAAAAGGGACACTTGCTTTTAAAAATACGCCAAACAATAATTGCTATAATCGGCTGGTTAGCGGTCATCATCCCTATCGTAATCACCGTGACTTCCTTTTGGGCTAGCTTTGATCCTAAGATTCCTCACCTTTGGTCGTTCAAAGAAGGTATCTACGAAATCAAGTTTATCGGGATCATCTTAGTGTTTGCCTGGGTCATGACAATGATATTTTCCATTGGCATGACGATCATTCAGAATCGTAAGCGCGACCGGGTAGTTGAACAGTGGCCAACTTTCAACCCGATCAATCAAAAAATGCGCAAGGAAACTATCGACAACTTCATCGACAAGCGCTTCGGAGACCAAGAATTTCGTGAGAATGTTCGCAGCTACGATGTTCAACCCGAACAAAACCTAGAAACACATCAAATCCAAAAACTATATGCCAAAAATAATTTAGACGATATCGATTAGAGGTTAGCTATGAAAAATATTTTTATCGATCACATTTTGGAATCTTCCGGATTGGGTACTGTTGCCAATATCTTATTACTGATCCTCTGCCTCTATCCAATCGTTGGATCTTTCTTCTGGTTCAGTGGAGCGATGAGCTATCGTTTCTTGAAGAAGAACAAGTATGACGATGACTGGCATAATATTCCTAAGAATAAACAACCAATGATCACAATCATGATACCGGCCCACAATGAAGAAGTCGTTATCGAAGAAACCATTACTTATCTTTTTGAAAATTTAAATTACGATAATTACGAAGTTCTAGTAACCAATGACGGTTCAACTGATCAAACTGCTGAAATAATCCAGCGCTTAATGACTAAATATCCGCGACTTCGAACCATCAATATCATAAAGAATAAAGGTAAGGCTCACGCCTTCAACATTGGCATGCACTTCGCTAAGGGTGAATATATTCTCAGTAATGATGCTGACACAATTCCCGAGCCAGATGCACTAATGAAGTATATGAACTTCTTCGTTCACGCTCAAGATATGAATACCTCAGCTGTTACAGCCAATATGGATGTCCAAAATCGAACTACGATGTTGGGTAAATCACAGACGGTGGAATTCTCCAGTATCGTTGGCGTGATCAAACGAAGTCAAACATCGATCAATGATTCTATGTATGCTTACAGTGGTGCTAACACGCTCTACAAAAAAGACTTTTTGATCGATGTTGGTGGATTTCGTCAAGATCGTGCTACCGAAGATATCAGCATTGCATGGGATCACCAGACTATTGGAGCCATCCCTCGCTTTGCTCCCAACATTGTCTTCCACATGAACGTCCCTGAAACGATCGGTGATCTCTATAAACAACGCAAGCGCTGGGCTCAAGGTGGTACCGAAGTCTGGCTAACTAATTTAAAGAAGTTTATTTTCCATCCTATTCAACGACGTTACCAAATGTCGATGTTTATCGATTCAACTCTTTCAATTATTTGGTCATTCTTCTTCGCCATCACGTCAGTAATGTTTATAGGAGCCATATTGATCTCACTTTTCCAAGGCAACTATGAGAATGTCTTTCATGGATTCGTCATTTCCTTTATCTTCATAACATTTGAATTGATCGCAGGCTGTATGCAGCTGATCACCGCCTTGTTGCTGGATCATCATGGTGCAAAATTGAAATACGCCTTCTTTGCACCACTATACATGCTCTTTTATTGGATGATCAATCCCATTACCGTGGTGGCCACTTTCATTCCCGCCATGAAAACAATCTTGGGATTTGGCTCCGGTACATGGGTCAGTCCTAAGCGAAGTTCATTACAAAAAAATAAATAAAAAAAGCCGCTTGATTGGATTTCTCCAGCCAAGCGGTTTTTGGATGCTTTAAATTAAAACGGTTCCGACAATTGAACTCACAATTGCAACTAATATTGCCATTTTTTCGTCTTGAGTATATAGATAAGTCAATGCATAGCACCAACCCAATGCCATCATCATAAAGAACTGTAATAATGAACCTGGCAAACTAATGATACCAGCAATAAGACCACTAAAAATTATTCCAATGATTGCATTAGATGAAGTACTCTTTCTAAAGAAATAGTTAAAGAAAAATCCTGTTTGAACCAACTGTTGCTGAACCGTAATAATGAATACATTAGCAACCATGTTAAAAATAAATACCTTTTGGTCCGAACTGATCACATCATCGTTCTTGAAACTTGGTAACTTACCTGTTACCTGTAAATAACTGATCATAATTCTTAAAGCACAAACTAAAATGACCATCAAAGTTATTAAACCAATGTTTGAAACTAATGAACTCATGAACCCTCTAGGATTGTCAGAGAATGAACGCCTTTCGCGTAAATATCGTCTCAGCATAAGGAATGACAATACAATTCCAACCACGAAGAATATCACGGTTAATATTATGTTCAAGCCCTTATCAGTGGCAGCAATATTTTTCAAACTTAAAGTAATTATAGAAAAAATGATCCAAATTAAATATCTGACCAAATCTGTTCCTGGAGATTCACCTACACGCATAATTAATATCTTCCAATCAATAATTTTACTTTGCTATTATATCATATACGAATACTTCAATTTTGTCGGCAATTCATCTATTATTAATTAGGTATATGGAGGGATTTTTATAATGAACAAAAATAAGCGGATCTTTTATCTAGACTTTATTCGTGTTATCGCAATTTTTCTAGTTATCTTCATCCACGTTTCCGCCATTGATACGACTCTACATGTCGGTAGTACTCAATGGCAAATCACTAAGATTCTAAATTACTTTGCCCACATCAGTGTGCCTGTCTTCTTCATGATTTCTGGTTCACTGCTGCTTAACAGCAAAAAGACTAAGTCGATTGCTTATACTTGGAAGCACAGAATTCCTAGAGTCGTAATACCATTCATACTCTGGTCAATTATTTCACCGATAGTAGTTGGTATCTATGCTCACTCGCTGTCAGCACACAACGTATTGTCGTCAGTTAAGATGATGCTGTATCAACCAACTTCACCTACACTTTGGTTCATGTATCCACTGATTGGGATTTATATCCTCTCACCGATCATTCGGACTTTTGTAGAGAATGCCAATAGACAGATGCTCTGGTATGTAACGTTGATCTGGTTAGTCACTAATTCACTGTTACCATCGATTGCCAATGTTGTACCTAAGAATTGGGTCGAAGCTCTGACAATTTATCCAGTAGCTCAGTTCTACTTGGTAGGTGGTTTCACAGGTTACTTCATCTTGGGATACTTGTTGACTAAGATAGATATTCATGATCTTAATAATATTGCCCTCTGGATCGTTGCACTAGTAGCCGGATTCGCTGGAAATTATGTTTCAGAAGTATTTCCAAAAATCTTCGATCCATACAACGGTTATTATGTAACTTCAATCTTCATCCCTATTATGTCAATTGCAGCCTTTGTTCTACTTCAAAAATGGGGTGAACGAATCAGTTCAAATGGAGTTATCAAGATATTCGAATTCTTATCACCATTAGTGTTTGGAATTTACTTGATCCATAACTTATTGATCCTATACTTAGAACCTTGGTTTATGTCAGTCTTGCCATTCGGTGGTTTAGCAGCAACATTCATTCGCTACATCGCTGTTGCCGCATTATCGACCTTGATTATTTGGATCATCAGTTTGATTCCTGGAATCAATTATTTATTAACAGGAAGTCGCAAAAAATAGAACTGCAAACTTGCAGCTCTATTTTTTTTGAAAATTATTCTTTTTTGCGTCCATAAGTGAACAATCCAAAGATTGACACTAAGATCAATCCTAAAAGACTAGCAATCCATCCTGACGATGAACGTAGCTGTGGCAATTTCTTTTCACTATCTGATACTGATCTCGTATCTAATTTAGGACTTGTAGCTTCAGATTCATTATTTGCGGCCTGTACCTGTTCAGAAGAAACCTCTGTATTTTCTTTTGTAGTTGTAATATTTTCTTGCGGTGACATCTGGTTCTCAGTCACTTCGGGTTTATCGATTTCCTCAATATTTGGTCCTTCTGAACTGGCTTCAGTTTCAGGTAATAAGTCTACGTCTTCTGGTTCTGGAAGATCCGGTTCAGGTACTTCTGGTGTATCAGGTAACTCTTCCGGTTCCGGATCAGGAGTCGGGTCTATTGGATTCGGATATTCTGGTTCTACTGGTTCCGCTGGTTCTTCTGGTTCTGTTGGGTCCTCTATATCCCCCGGTTCTTCTGGCTCCGTTGGTTCTTCTGTATCCCCTGGTTCCGCTGGCTCCGTTTCTTCATCAGACTTATTTTGAAGATCCCATCTATGTGTTTCACCACTTAAAATATTCACGTCACTAGCGATAATATTTCCGTCCAAATTATGATGGACATCAATGGTTGCTTCTGGAGCCAAAATACTTCCTTGAAAAGTTGAATCGATACTGATGACACCACGGTACAAGTTGTCTTCAGCTGACTCATCATAGAAATTCCATAATAAATGATTATCATCAAAGTGTTCCGTTTCTTTATTCCCCCTAGTGGTACCGTCATTATATTGGATCTTGATCTGAGAACGCATATTATATGTATCTACTCCTCCAGTATCAACATTAATAATAATTGTCGTCCCATTTTTATCCTTATCTAATCCAATTATTTCTAGAGGACGGTCTTTCTGAAGAACCTCAGCAGATAATTTAATAATTATTTCATTGTCTTCATTCGGTTCATAGCTCAGTAGATCGATAAATCGGTTATTCTCATCAATGAAATGAGTGTTGTCTATCGAAGCATGGCTTTCACGACTAGCTAATTGTGAAGACTGTTTATCTAAAAAGGCAAACATCTCATCAAAATCAATGTATTTATTATCACCTTTATCTTGATGCAATTCATCCCACGATAAATTATCTAATGTTATTCCGTCAACGCGAATCTCGTTATTCGAAAAATCTAATTCTAAATCCTTTCCAAAAATAATTTTATTATACCTATAGTCATTGGCCACCACAAAGGAACTGCAAGCAATATTAGATAAATTCTGGATATAAGAAATATCTTTTTCCATGGTCCCCTCATGAATGCCAGTACCAAAGTTCACCCTCCCATCTAGGTTACCGACCGCTAAATTTCCATTTGTATGTGCTGTTAAAGTGGCCGATCTAGCAAAAATATGAAAGAATGCCGCGTAACTTAATAAATAATGAGGGCCCTCCTCAAAATCATTTGATACATTCTTACCATCTTTAACTTCAGAATTATCCTCATTAATTCCGATATATTGTAATACATCACTAGGATCGTTTCCTAATGCAGCTCTAACATCCTCCGTTTCAATTAAATTTGACACAAACGGTACATGAATAATTGATTTTGACATCGTCAATCCCATGGTTAATCCGGTTGCTGTTACAATTATTTCCCTCCTCATAATAATTCACTTCCTTTTGTGATTTATGTAACTTACTAATATCGTATAAAATTTCTGGTTACTTTGTCACTTTTAAACACAAAAATAGGGCCCACATTTAATATGCGAGCCCTATTTTGGATGATTTTAATAATTAATTTTGTTTACGTTTATATCCGAACAAGCCTAGGAATGACATTAGAACTAATCCTAACATGCTAAGGATTCCGCCATTTGATGAACTTGTTTGTGGGAATGTTCCTTCACCAGCTGCATTAGCTGATGAATTATTTGTACTTGTTGAACCAGTAGATACTTCCTTGGCTGGTGCTTCAACACCTGGCAAAGTAATAGGTGTATCAGGGATTCCATCACCATCTGTATCGATCTCAGGAGTATCAGGAATTCCGTCACCATCAGTATCTACCTCGGGAGTATCAGGAATTCCGTCACCGTCTGTATCAACTTCTGGATAATCAGGGATACCAGGTACTTCTCCGGGGATAGTTACAGGTTTGTCGGTTCCAGTTTCATTACCTGGTTCTTCACCGTCTTCGTTACCTGGTTCTTCAGTGTTCTCGTCTGAATCTTCGCCGTCTTCGTCACCAGGTTCTTCGGTGTTTTCATTTGGATCTTCGCCGTCTTCGTTGCCAGATCCTCCACCGTTATTACCTTCATCAGGATCAGTCCAATCTCCATCTTCACCAGGTTCCTCGGGATCTGGGTCTGGAACTCCTTCCCAATCATTATCGTCTTCATCACCATCGCCATCAGGATATTCTGGTGAATCTGGATCTATACCGATACCTGGGACTTCTATTGGTAATGGAGCGATGGTTTCACGTTCAGGATTCTCTTCGTCTTCTTCTTTAGTAGTATTATCTTGCAAATCCCATCTATGAGATTCACCCTGAATGTTTACTTTATCAGCAACAATATTACCATCTAAATTATGATAAACAGTCACATTAGCCTTTGGTGCTAATACACTACCTTGGAAAGTTTGGTTAAAGTCCAATGCACCATCAAATAACTTATCTGATGCATTACTATCATAGAAATTCCACAATAAATGATTATCACCAAAATATTCAGTCTCATGATTATTTCTATCACTACCATCATCATAAATAACTTTTATTTGTGAACCAGAAGTGTATGGATCAACTCCCTGAGTATCAACATTAATAATAACTGTTGGACCATCAGGAACACCAGATAATCCTCTAATTGTTAACGGAGTACTTTCTTGCAAAACATCTGGTGATAAGTAGATAACGATTTGATTATCTTCATTAGGTTCCATATCAGTTAAATCAATTATACGATTGTTTTTATCACCAAATTGATCGTTAGTAATTAACGCCTTATTACCTGAACTAATAATCGTACTTGGTTCTAAGGTTGCCAAATCCTGTGACTTAGGTTCCAAAGAATTGTTGAAAATATCACTAAAATCAATATATGGCTCTTGTCCTGACTTATCCTGATAAACTTCAGAAGATTTCAAATGATCAATATTAACTTGTTTATCATCATCATATGTCAGTAATGGTCTATCCGGATTAGAAACATCTATTTCAATTCCATTTCCAAATACGATTTTATTTTTTCGACTATTTTGGGCGGATACAAATGAACTTCCAGCAATGTTCTCAATCTCTTGGATATATGACACATCATAATCAACTAATTCTTCTTGAATATTGGTACCAAAATTTACTTTTCCATCCAATAGACCTGTTGCAACATTACCATTAGTATGAGTACTTAAATGTGCTTCATTAGCAAAAATATGGAAATAAGCAGCATAACCCAATTCGTTGTCCTTTGGATGTAGATTTAATCCAGTACTAGGACTTGTACTATAACTATGAATATCGTTAGCAAAAGTACCACCATATTTTACTTCTGAATTATCAGCTCTAGTGCTTGTTGCTTGAACGCTAGCAGTATTGGCAGCTGGAGCCGATGAAGTTGATTGACTCAATGGTTGCCCCTGAACAGACTTAAAAGATACTGGGGCCTCACTTGTTTGTTGAGTAGCACCAGTAGTATTCGATGCGTCTTGACCACTGTTTTGGCTATTGATCTTAGCGTAAACAGCCGAATAATCAGGTTGTGCTGATGGATCAGTTGAAGTTGCAGTTGAACTGGCTGCAGTCTGGCCACTAGCAGCTTGTGTCTGAACAACTTGGTTATTACCATCCGTATTCTGTGTAGCGTCAGTATCATCGGCTAACACGTTATTTGAAACGACGAGAAATGAAAGTACAGCGGCGCTAGTTGCCACACACGACAATGCCCACTTTGTTCCTTTTTTATTATTCATATAGATCCCCCTCGAAACACTAACGCGTTGAATCGTTAAACGGTTCTAGCACATTAATGCCAGATATATAATATTATTAATATTTTCATTATCACGCTAATTTTTTTTCACGTCAATTTCAGATTAAAAAAACACCACAACTGGTAGTTGTAGTGTCTTGACTTGATACTAATCAGTATAAGTATAAGGAACGTGTGCCATTTGCGGTACTTCATCCCAATGCACAGGATAACCAGCACCATGTGCACAGAAGACTGACCCTGGTGTGTTATCCAAGTCTGAAACCGGATCGTAGTCAAAGCTTTGGATCACTTCTTCAGCATTGTGACATGGTCGATAACTGTCAACTGTACATTCAAACAATCCTTGACCATGAGTATAGGCATTAACTTCTTGCGCATAGTCCCTCATCTCAGAAACCGGCGCTGTGCCAGTCAGCACGGTTCGATTAGAATCAGTGTTTGGAGTATCAAAGCTTCCATTCATCCGCTGAATATCACTCATTGCACGTCCAACTTGATCTTGTCCCAATTCTAATCTGAAACGATACCATGGTTCTAATAGTTGACAAGATTGGCGCTGCTTCAACTCCATCAAGCCTTGTCTGACAGCACGCCAAGTTGCTTCTCGAAAGTCGCCGCCGACAGAATGTACATTACTTGATCTGCCGCTTACCAAGCTGATCTTCACATCAGTTAACGGCGAACCTGTCAATACGCCAAGTTGCTCCTTAGCGCCCAGATTAGTTATTACCTGATGTTGCCAATTCTTACCTAATACTTCCAAACTACATTGAGAGTCAAAAACTAATCCACTTCCTGGCTGCAAGGGTTCAAGCAATAGATGGACCTCAGCGTAGTGCCGCAAAGGTTCGAAGTGTCCTACTCCTTCAACGGACTTAGTGATTGTTTCCTTGTACAGAATACTACCTTCACCGAAGCCAATATCCAAATCAAAACGGTCCAACATTAATTGTTGTAATATCTCCAATTGAACTTCTCCCATGATTTGAACTCGAATCTCTTGCAGATGACTGGACCATGAGATATGCAGTTGTGGATCTTCATCTTCAAGTTGTCTAAGTGCTGTTAAGCATTTGTGAATATCATTTCCTTTAGGATCCAATGCATAATTCAAAACCGGTTGTATCTCTGGCGATTGAGCGTCCGCCTGTGCACCTATCCCTTGTCCTGGATAAGTATCAGTCAATCCAGTAATGGCACAGACTCCACCAGCTTCCACTTCCTGGCTCAGAGTGAATTTGTCACCATTGTATATTCGTAATTGATTGGCCTTTTGTTCATTCAAAACAACTGACTTAGTTGGTAGAACACCACTGGTTACTCGTACCCAAGTAAGACGTTCACCTTTTTCATCATGAGAGATCTTGAAGACTTGTGCACCAAAATCCGTGCCTCTTTTTTTCTCAACAGACCATTGTTCAATTCCATTCAAGAAATTATCGATTCCATCAAGTTTAAGCGCCGAACCAAAATAACACGGAAAAATTTTACGCTCATTAATCATCTGTCTTATTTCAGCTTCAGTGATTTGACCAGAATCTAAGAAGTGCTCTAAAACATCATCGTCTTGCATCGCAATTTCTTCATATGATTCATCCGAGAATCGTTCGTTAAAATCCACACATCCTGCGGCTAAATTATTCTTTAATTGTTGAAGCACATGCTCCTTATCCGCGCCAACCGCATCCGTCTTATTAACAAAAATAAACGTGGGTACATTATAACGTTGCAGTAATCGCCAAAGTGTTCTGGTATAACCTTGAATCCCGTCCGTTGCAGAAACAACCAAAATTGCATAATCGAAAACACTCAGCACCTGTTCAGTTTGAGAAGCAAAATCAACGTGTCCCGGAGTATCAAGCATAGTTAGTTCAAGATCGTTGTATTTTAAACTACCTTGATGAGAAAAAATCGTAATTCCGCGTTGTTTCTCTAACTTGTCTGAATCTAAGAAAGCATCGCCGTTGTCAACTCGACCAATTTTTCTCAACGTCCCAGATTTATAGAGCATTGCCTCTGAAAGTGTAGTTTTACCAGCGTCAACATGGGCGACTATTCCGGCTACAATGTGCTTCATTCTCTTATCTCCTTAGATTCAAATAATAGATACAAATTATATTATACGTATATATTAGTAATTCATGTTGAAAAAGGTTTTTAGCTTCACTGATTCAAGTATATAATCAAATCAAAAATAATTAATAGCGAGGAAATAAATGTTCAAATATGTAATTTTTGACTTAGATGACACCTTACTAGACTTCAGTCGTGGTGAAAGAGAAGGTGTACAAAAAATCTTGAAAGAACATGGTATTAAAGATATCGACCATGGCTTTCAAATCTACCTATCTATCAATAAACACGTTTGGGAACAAATCGAAGCTGGCAAACCCAGTCAAAAACTCGTCGATACTAGATTTGAATCGACCTTTAACAAATTAGGAATCAAAGTCGATGGTAAAAAAATTGAACGGCAATATCGAAATATATTAAATCATAATTTTTATACTTTAAATGGCGCTGAAAAACTTCTCCAAGATTTGAAAAAACAAAATTTAACATTACTAGTCGGTACTAACGGAATCAAACATACCCAAATCGATCGACTGAACGGCTCCGGTCTAGATAAATATTTCGATCATTATTTCATTTCTGGTGATATCGGCTTCAATAAACCTGACAAACGTTTCTTTGTACCAATTTTTAAAGCATATCCTGATTTGTCTAAAGGCAACACTATCATGATTGGAGATAGCATGAAGTCCGATATTCTCGGTTCTCGTAGTGCTGGATTAAAAAATATTTGGTTCAATCCTAAATATGCCGCAAATAATTTTGATTTTAAGCCTACTTTTGAAGTGCATAATTATCGGGAAATTGAGGAAATATTGAAAGATAATTAAAAAAAACCATGATTCCGAGTATTTATAACTTTGATATTTGTGAATTAAGATTCTCAAATTCTTTTGCTTTCAACAAAAAAAGACTTCTAAACGTTAAAATATTAACACTTTGAAGTCTTTTAATTTTTGAAACTATATAAAACTCTTGGTAAGCCATCTATCGGATTTGAACCGACGACCCCCACCTTACCATGGTGATGCTCTACCTATCTGAGCTAAGATGGCAATTTCATCTATTATTCTACCAAAAGCACAATACAGATGAAATATCTAAAACTAAAATGCTTCGATTATTTCGGCAACTCCTGTGGCAAAGAAGAAGAATGCCAGTAGGAAAACAATGATTCCTCCAGCAAGTACCGGATTAAACAGCAATACGATGGCAAAAACTAAGTTTAGAATCGCCAATATAACGATCAACAAGTAATATTTTTTGCCAAAGAAGTGATAGAATCTAGACGTTACTAATTGGAACACCGCATCAACGAAAAACCAAATGGCAAACATATAAATAATCGTCATAACGCCGACATTTAAGTTGGCGATAAAAATAATACCAATAATAATATCTAAAATTGATGCAAATATGGTCCAACCACTACGAACACCGAGATACTTAGTCATTTGTGAACCAAACCATAACTGGTAGACCCCTCGCAAAATGACGTACACTCCAAAAATTGTTGCTACGGTGGACAAACTATTCAATGGATACCACAAGACTAAATATCCAGCATATAGTGAAACCAAACCGATAATAAAACCAAACCAATCGAAACGTCGCTTGGAATAATTCATATACATACCCCCTCTCACACTTATCTATACTATTTATTTTAACATTATTGATCCTCAAGTTTTAATTAAATGCGTTATAATGTTAATATAACTATTAATATTTCTTAGTCTAAACGAAAGGTCAAAAAATTGTCTCCTAACAAAGAAAATTATCTCAAGACTATCTATGAACTGAATTATGACTTCACCAAGATCACTAACAAGCGTATCGCGGAAATCATGAATGTCAGTGCTCCATCTGTAACAGAAATGCTTAATTCTCTAGCCGCTGATGGCTACTTGACGCACTCACCTTACAACAAAATAACTCTTACACCAAAGGGAAATCACGTCTCAGAAAAATTGGTCAAAACACACCGACTATGGGAAGTGTTCTTGAATCAATGTCTCAACTATCCAGTTGACAATGTTCACAATCACGCTGATGCCCTAGAACATTCATCTGACAAGGATTTGATGGATCACCTAAATGACTTCTTAGGGCATCCTCAACGTTGCCCACACGGCGGTATTATTCCAGGTAACGGTCAAGGTGAAACTGATGCTGACGACAAGTTACTAAGCATGATACCTGATGGCGATAAGGTTCAAATCGTTCGTATTTCAGATAATTATGACTTCCTACAATATTTCAGCAGCCTTAATGTCAAAATTGACGACACTATCAAGATTATCAAGCACGAGAAGTTTGACAATTCCTTGGTTGTGGAAAAACAAGACGGATCTAAGTTAACTATCGGAGCCAAGGCTATCGATTATATTTTTGTCGAGGAACGTTAGGGTTGAGGTTCTGTTGCCGCTGAGGATGGGCAACAATTCCATCTGCCGTAGGACCGGTCTCAAACTACGTTTTCGACCTCGCTTTGAAGCCTGTAGTCTTCAAAGTCGTCCAGTGTTCTAAGCGATAAATCGCTAAGAACACTATCACGGCGGATTACATTGTTGTCCATCCTCAGCTAGATTTGTGATAGTACCAGAATAACCTCTATTACTAAGTAGTAATCTTATTATCTAATTTAAAACAAAATAATAAATTAGCTTCCGGTCAGCAGTAATGGAATCAGTAGCGAAAGTGGTGTTAATGCGGTGATTTTCCGCATTTACAGCACTGGACGACTTTATTGATTTGCGGTTTGTGCAAAGCAATAAAGCGAAGGTCGAGACCGCTTTTTGGCTCGAGCTGGTCCCGCTACAGATGGAATTACTGCTGACCGAAAGCGGCACCACTACCTACCCTAACTACCCAGTAACCCTTTCAAAAAATTTCTTCTCGTCAGCGTTACACTCCATAGCCACTTTATCACGAACATTCAATTCAAAATTATGAGTCCGAATATTTTCATCATCCCCATAAATATGAAATTCGTGTTCAATACCGTGATCGATCAAGAATTGATCCATTCTGACACCTTGATCATGCAAGAAATCCCGGTTTGCAGTAACAATTGCTAATGGCGGTACAGAATTATCCACATAGTTTTCCGGAGATAACTCCGGTTGCATTTCACGTTGTACTTTATCAGTGAAGTAAGCCGTCATACCACCACTCATCTTGCCATTGTGATCCAAGAAGTAAGCTCCACAATTCATTAAGACACCAACAATATTCAATTTAGGTTTCTTAAATCCAAATAGCTTGCGGTAATCCTCTTGTGTATAAGCTGTGATATATTGGAATGCCAAGGTTCCACCAGCACTATCGCCGATCAATATGACCTTATCTAAATCTAGATTATAGTCTGCACCGTGTTCAGCGACCCATTGAATAGCTGCATCAGTATCAACTAATGCACCTGGAAAGACTGTCTTTGGTGCTAAACGATAATTGAAGTTAACAAAGGCAAATCCTTGTTGTGCCCAATACAATCCATAAGCTTGATAGGTTTCTTTAGTTCCGTAGAAGAATCCACCACCGTGACAACTGATTATGACCGGAACCTTACCTTGAGCAGACTTAGGAACATAAATATCTAATAGATTTTCATTCCCAAAAGGTCCATAACTTAAATTATCATACCGAATTACATCCGAAGGATCAGTCGGCAGTCCGGAATCACGAATGTCATCATTGTGCTTCCACTCTGCACTGATCTTCTTGATTTCAGCTAAAACATCATCAGACATTATTTATCATCTGCCTTTTTCTTATCAAACAATTCATTCATTGCTTCTAGAGCTGTTCCGCCATATACATAAGCTGGCCCACCGCTCATAACTAATGCCGTATTAACTGTTTCGGTAATCTCTTCTTTGGTAGCTCCAGCCTCAATAGCATTGTTCAGATGATCTAGAATACAACCTTCACAACGAACTGAAATTGCGACACACAAGCACATTAATTCCTTATTCTTGTGTGATAAGGCTCCATCTTTTAGTGCTGAAACGTGCAAGCTCAAAAAGTCCTTGCCTGGTTCACCTGACAATTCTGTTAATAATCCGTAATTCTTGTGAATTGAATCTAACTTCTCGCTATATAGTGACATTATCTTACCTCCAGTTTTTTATACGAATTTATGATACCGCTTACCAAAAAATTAAGCGAGCGCATTTAGAATTCTCATCCAAAAAAGGGTGTCCAATTTCCACAAATTGGACACCCTTTAATAATTTTATTTATCATTATCTGCTTTTTCAGCTTCATCAACTTTGAATTCATACCATCCAAACAGTCGCTTAATATTAGCAATCATTCGTTCAAATGACAATGTACTCAATAACAATATGCATGGCAAATATTGGATCAAGTAACGGCTCCGTCCACCTTCAAATAGCAGTAGAAACATGAACCCGCCGACTAACGATAGTTTCAACAACTGAATCGTATCTGTTCTAGGACCGAACCCTAACGCGATGATAACTAACAAACTGATCCACCATAATTGTGCCGCAAATCTGAAGTCAGCAATGTGTCGCCCATACAGGAAGACATAATTCTTAATCTTATTACTGATCCCCTTATTGTTAGGCTTTTGATTCTCACGGAAGAAATGTCCTTCCTTCAACCAGCCAAAGGTTCCATCAGCAGTATTATTGCGTTGCTTCATAATCAAAAACTTGGCATAACCAAATGGTCCTAATTGTTTCAGACGCTTCGTTAACATTTTGATCGAATAGTCAGTTTTTTCTTTTTTGGTCCTTAAAACTGACATTTGAATAGCTTGTTTGGTATTGTATCCACCTTCACCATAAACGCCCATCGCCATGAAGTGGATCGGTGGAATGGCTAATGACTTGTCAATCTTCATGTAAGTTTGATTTCTAGTTTGATTATTAGCTACTTCATACGTTAAACCAGCACTGCCGCCGATCAAGATCAACATCGCTAATGACAAAATAACTTGGCGCATCGTAAAGTGTTTCTTCTGAACTAACCACGATAGCAATTCAATTATCACGATTGCGATAACTGGGACGATGGCTGATGGTTTAACAAAATATGTCAAGACTACGCTGACACCAAACCCGATTGCGGCTAATACCAAGACAATTTGTGAAATCATCGTATTCGAGCCGGCTACTTTCTTCATGATGAAATAGCACAGTATGTATAACGAAACAAATGGCAAAACCCAAGCATCGGTATAAGGCATAATAATACTTGGAAAGACTGCTAACCAAGCACTATGAATGTAAAGAGCAGTTCCTAAAGCACGTTTCTTTACAATCGCCACACTGGCTAAGTTAAAGGCCGCTGATAAATCGACTAGAAATAAGGTCGCATAGTCGAAGAACTGCCAGGATGTTTGTCCACTGATCACTGTCAGCCAATGCATGACTAACGTCGTCAGCAAGTTATTAGGATACAAACTGTAATAGGCTGTCATATTGGGCTCTTTGGCATTTTGCGCACTGATGGCCGCATAGTGCAACGCTCCAGCATCAAAACCTGCTTCCGGATGAACATAATAAACGAAAACTATTTGTAGTATCACCACAATGCCTAAGATTATACTTGCCGTTAATATCTGATGCGTAATGAATATCTTATACAGTAATGCGTGAATTCTTGGATAAGCGTAATTCATGACGGCAATTGCGATGATGCCAATTACTAAACTAGTCGTCACCATTGTCGTGCTGGTTCCAAAGGTATCATTATCGCCAATAATAATATTAGGTGATATTAACGCAAAAAAGAGAGTCAAACAAAACAAGACTCCCCAAAAAATATTAATAACTGTGTGACTAAAATTATAAAATCTACGCATCTGATTTTTCCTGATTTTTTTTCTTTTGTTCTTGCTTAACTTCTGCTTCAGTCGGCAATTGTCGTTCAGTTACATCGATACAGTACGCTCTGGTTGGCGAATCACTGACTTCGATCCGCATCAACATAGCACCATTAGCACGCAAAATAGCATCGATCTCGTTGAAGAGATATTCAGTAACATTTTCAACCGTCGGATTAACAACTTTGAATTCTGGCAAGTCATTTAGATACTTACCAGACAACGCATCGATCGCCCTGTGTAAAGATTTTTCAATATCAAAAAAAGAAACCATTCCTTCAAACGCATGCAACTCACAAGTTATCTCCCAAGTATGGTTGTGTTTCTTACCTGTACCTGACTTCCAACGAACCGCATGACTAGCATTGACATACGACTTGATCTTATATGATCGTTGCTTTATCATGAATTATTTTCCTTCCTTGTCCTTACGGCGTTGTTCTTTAACGGTTTTTACATCATCTTGGACAACGTTCTTTAATTGATTCATCTCAGTATTAATACCACGCAACTTCCAAGAAGCCTTGGTCGTCATCCCATTAATAATACCAATCAAGCGAATCCAAGAACAGATAAACATATAAATTGGCAGTGTCAAAGTCACCCACCAAAGCTTCAAATAATAACTTCGTTCTTCAGGGTATTTGCGCAACAAAACTCCCACACTCAAGTAGTTGATTATCGCGACAAAGACGTAAAGCGCATATATCAATAGATACGACAAAACCATTATTATCGGAGAATATCCGAATGCTATCAAAACAAAACTGGCAAAGAACCAGATCATTCTAGGAAAACTAAAAGTATGATCGATAATCATACGACGTACTAAAAAGTTCTTGAAGAAACGATTCAAACCAGCTGTCTGATTCATATAATTCTCCGTAACTTCCATCTCACCACGCTGCCAACGCTGTCGTTGAGTATAGAGTTCTGAGAACCCTGATATCGGTTCAACATAAAAAATTGCATCAGCACAAATAACTACTTTTTTACCTAATCGCGTTCTGATCTGAAAGGTCATATCAGTATCTTCGCCGATCGTATCGATATCGTAGAGGAATGTTTCCATCAACACTTCTCGACGAAAGGCGGAAAAAGCACCTGACATTGTAAATAGCTGATCTTTTGAAGATTCGATCGTTCGTCCAGATAAGAAAGCTTGTGCATACTCATAATATTCGTTCTTGGCTAAGACTCGATGCCAGAAACCTTTGACATTTTTTACCAAATCTTCTCTCGGCAAAATAGCACCAGTCATAGCGGCAATACTCAAGTCATTTTCAAAACGCAAGACCATATTCTCTATTGCATGCGGTTCAAGCACACCATCACTATCGATATTGATAATATAAGTACCGATACTTTCATAAATGGCGGTATTCAAGGCTTTAGCCTTCCCATTGTCGGTATTAACATACCGTAAGATCAACTCTGGAAAAGTATTCTGAGCCTTAGCATATGCGCCAAAACTATCATCTGTACTTTGATTGTTAGCAAGTACTATTTGCATTGCATCTTTGGGATAAGTCTGATTATTGATCGAACGAATACAATCAAATAATGTATCTTCAGAGTTATAAACTGGTACGATGATTGAGACGTATGGCCATTTCCCTGGAGGTATTAATTTTTTTTGATGCAGATGCATGTGCATCAACTTAATTGTCGAAATGATTGCAGGGATTATTTCTACTACAATCGGAATAAGCGCCCATGTGATCCAAAAACCCATTCGGGTCAGCGCCAAATTGATCCAGTACATCACTCCTTATGACCCCTCCAATCTATGAACTCTCGATAAATTCCACGTGCCAATTGAGAGTACGTGAAAACATTGTAATAAAGTGCAATGACCAGTATATAAAAGACTAAACGCCCAATGACTGAGTGCGCTAAGAAGAATGCCTGTCCACCACCAAAATGGACAATTGAAATAACTACGATCAATCGTAAAACATTACTTAAATAAATGAAGATCAATCCAAATAATCCATAGAATACTTTTTCTTTGCGTTTGTACATGGGAAAGAACACGACTAATGAGATGAATGCGCAAGTCTCAATGATTCCTGAGCATTCATAATCAATCGACATAACGACTGGATTCGATCCATTAGCAATGTAAACTAACCCCGTCTTCAACATGACCGTGCTCCAATCAGTGATCCGGCTGAAGAGATCAACACCATGAATCACCGCATGCGTAAAAAACCAGACCCAATAAGGTTTACTAATAGCTGTGAGAATAAAGAAAAGTCCAGCACTACCAACGATGAAGAAGAAAGCAGAAAGCTGGGCTCGCTTTAGTACTGATAACATATACAGCCATACTACAATACCTAGTAGGATATATATATTCATTTAATATCAGTCCTATTATTTATTTTTTTGAATGTCGTCATCAAATTATTTACCAGAGATACGTGGATCTTCATGCTTCAAGTATCCGGCTTTCTTAAGTTTGATGTAGCCAAAAATAGCAACTAAAGCTCCAACGCCTGAAATCAAAATTGGGCCTGTGGAACCACCGGCAGTTGTGACTTTTTCATTACCAATATTAGGGTTGTACATTGTAATAGTTTGTCCAGCCATATTAGATAGCTTGAGCTTAGTTAGATCGACCTTGAATTCACCAACGCTGTGTTGACCATCATTAGTAACATAGCCGTTACCGACAGTACCGTATTGGTGACCTTCACTGTAATCACCAGCCGTAAAGCTTACAGACTTTGTCTCACCTGAGCTCAAATTACTTGGAATATTGTCTGACCAAACATAGATCTTCTTGCCGCCAATATCAAAGTTGTAATCACCATAACCTGGGAAGTTACCGTACTTCATCTTGACGTAAACATAGACATAGTTACCGTCACTGACCATAGCTGTATAACCGTTATAACCTTCAGTTAAAGTCATATTCTTCCAATCTTGATACTTACCGTCAATATTGATGTTCAAATTATCATTAGAATTATCAGCATTGGCATCCGTCGTTGTGTCATCTTTTGCGGACGTATCACCCTTATCAGCAATTGCTCCAGTAGCAGTAGTTCCGCTACCACCGATCGAGTTAACTGTAGTAGTTGCGGAATCATTACCAATGTTAGGGTTTCTCATCGAGATCTGCTTGCCTAAGTCGGAATCAGGTAAGTTGAATTTACTCAAATCAATCTGGAATTCAGCGATACTGTGACCGTCACTGTCAGTTGAAGCATAACCATTACCAACGGTTCCATATTGTGTTCCATCGTAATCAGAACCACCGGTCATTGTAATTTGCTTATCGCCATCACTGGCACTATTTGGCATGTCACCAGACCAAACATGGTAATCCTTACCGTTGATCGTAAAGATATAATCACCATGTCCCGGTACTGCAGCATACTTCATCTTGACATAGACATTGACATACTGACCATCACTAGTGATTGCTGTATAACCGTTATAACCCTCAGTTAAATTGGCATTATCCCAATCCGAAAACTTACCGTCAATCGCTACTGAACTAGTCGAATCCGCATTTACTGCTGCAGGATTCATGAATGCTGTCGAACCTGCTAGACCCAGTGCCACTAATCCAATTACTAACATTTTACGTAATTTCATAGTATTAAATTCCTCCCCTCAGAGACCTCAGTTATCATGTTATCTTAAGTCATTCAATACTTATAAAAATATTTATTTATACTCAGTATCATTTTAACGCAAATTATATTTCGTATAAAGAATATAATTTTTGTATTTAATATATTTTATATCGTAGTCCTTCTACTCTAATTAGTTGTCATGAGATAGTCAATAGTTATTTTAAAAAAATAAAAAAACACATCTTTCGATGTGTTTACTTTAATTACTAATTTAAGCCGCTGCTTTATTACTCTGCGCCTTATCTAGCTCTGAAATTTTCGTGTAAAATGCTGCCAGAGTCAATTGTTCATATGGATGTAACCAGATCGACAATATTTCATGTGTCATCAAATTAACTATTTCCCATAGGAAGAATTCAATACAGATGAATAACAACATTGTCTTGTGCCCACGGATCACACGGGCACTTCTGCTAAAGCTGGCAAATGCCATTCTCAACGACCACTTACCAGTCTTATCCACGTCATCCTTGAAGACATAGAAGCTCTGACTGAACATTAGGAAGAACCAAATTCCTGGAATCAAATAAAATGATAATCCCGCTTCAACGAAAATACCTAACAACGCCGTAATGAACAACACGGGGAAGAAATATCGATTACTAAAGACTTGCAAACTATCTTTAAAAGCATTGATCTCGTAATCAGGATTACGCATTTTGTCGACCATCGTGTAACCAACGCCGGCACAGATCAAAACAAAGAAGAATAAGAATGCATACACTACCACATTACTTCCTGGCGTAAGACTTAGAGCGTATTTAGTTGCGGTACTGGGATCAGTCGCCATCTGCTGTGTGATCTCAGTCAGTCGCTTACTAGCTTCTTCGGGATTACTCATGCTGACACCAAGCTGTGCCAACCATGAATTATAGATCTGTGTCCCGAAGTACATTGCTACCAAACGCATCAAGATTGGAAAAATATTTAAGGCAATATTACCTTTGATATCTTTGAAAAATTCTTTGTGTGCTATTCTTCTGATTTCTAAAGAATTAACACGATTATTATTATTCATTAAAATCCCTCACAGTATCGAATATTATAACATATCGATTGTGAGTTTCTATTCCAGACTACTTAATTTCGATCGAGCCATTTATGGTATTGACTTTGAGCAAGTTCTCCTCGTCAGCGTTGTGTTGATAACTCTTGCCTTGACCCTCGTCATAGTAACTTACATTGCCATTTACAGTCGTTAGATCTAAGCCATCGACATTAGTAGATCTAGCTGAAAAACTACCATTCTTCATCTCAAATGAATTGTGACCTCTCAAAGTTGACTCATTAACTTCAGCGTGACCATTTCTTGTTGCAAAAGTTAAATTTTCCAGAATTCCTTTGTAGGCATTGAAGTTGATATTTGTAGTTTTAATACTGGAGTTCTTAAAGTTGCTTTCGACCAATTGAATATCAGAATTCGTGGCACTCTTCAATTCAAAGTTCTCAACATCTGTCTGTTCAAACTCTATATCACTCGCATCTAATTCAATATTCTTAGCATTTTTAATATCAGAATCAATAAAGTTAAGCATTCCATTCGATCCATTGGCAATTACCAAATTACCGACCTTGATGCCATTAACATCCATGCTCAGTTGATTCATGTTTAGATTCAACTCTTTCAGAGTCACTCCGTGAGGAATAGTGATGGTAATATTGGGATTCTTGTAGCCTGAAACAATATCACTGTAACTATGTTGCTTATTGCCGGTGATATGAAGTGTGCCATCAGAAACATAGAAGTCACTGCTGCGTAACTTATCACCAACGATGTGAACCTTATAGCGATCGCCACGTTCAATATTTACTGAATTGGCATCACTATCGACTTTGATCCTATCAAACTTCTTGACATCTTCGGTTCTATCTATCTGTTTAGAAATATGGAATCCATGATTCCAGACGATCGTCTTCTCGGCATTCATCACCAAACCACCACCTAGAAGCAGGCCGCCAATGATAATTAAATATAATCCCGTTACGAAATATTTACGCATTATTTTTGACCTCCTCTACTTGGTGTTTTTCTTCCATACAAGAGTTTTTTGCCGACCCAGCGGAAGAAGATAACTACTAGTTGGAACAGCCATTTGAAAATAGCTATCGTGATTGGGATCAAGAAGAAGTCGACACCTAAAATCAATAGACCTACTCCGACATAGAACAGAGTGGTGGCAACGGACTGTGCAATAACAGCTATTCCCATAAAGATAGCGCCGATTCCTAGGAGAACTGATAGTGCTACTAAAAAGGCAAACAACAAAATACAAATAATTCCGATTCCCACAACCGATACCAAAAGTAATACCAATGCGAGTGCTACGGGTATCGCTACTGGTGTGGCGAATAATCCCAGAATGATCAACCAGATCATACGGACATTCTTCTTGGCCTTTTGTTCAGTTGGAATATTACCATTATCAATATTCTGATAGTCTTCTTCAGACATCTTGATCGAATAGTCTGTTAGCACCTTTCGAGCCAAATGCTTCGGTGTCCCTAGTTCATTGATGATCTTATCTGATGTATCAAGATTAGCATCGATAATAAATTCTCGATAAAATTCTAGAACATCTTTTCGTTCATCGTCATCTAGTTGGCCTAAATAAACTTCAAACTCATCGATGTATGATTCAACAGCTTTAGTTTCCATCTTTTCCCTCCAATATAGCATCTGTCGCCTGTTTCAATTCCCGCCAATTTTCACGTATCCGTACTAATTCATTGGTTCCTTGTGCTGTGATTTTGTAGTAACGTCTGTTCCTACCTTCGTAAGCCTGATCATATGTTTCTAACCAGCCTTCCTTCTTTAACCGTCTCAGGATCGGGTACATGGTCGATTCAGAAATTGGAAATACCTTCTGAACTTCTCTAGTGATTGCGTAACCGTAGTAATCCTCTCGAGTTAATAATGATAGGACAGATCCTTCAAGAATCTCAGTTGACACTTGAATTGCCATATTATCTTCCTCATTTCTTAATACTATACGAGCCATCAATACTATACAACGTATAATATCATTGCACACATAATATAACGCATTCTATAATCCATGTCAATCAGATTTTCACAAATTAATTCTTGACAATCGATAATTTTGGCTATATTATGGTCTCAACATTCAAACACATACAAAAAACGACGACAGAAGAGTAATTCGCTAAGTTGGTTCAGAGAGTTGACGGTGGTGCAAGTCAATCCACTTTGTGAATGAAACACATCTGTAAGTTGAATAACTGAAATCAAAGTAAGTTATTTCGGTAGTTCCGTTACCACTGAAGTTATGTAATAACTTTTTGAGTCTAATATCGTGAGGTATTAGAAATCAGAGGTGGTACCGCGACAAGTCGCCCTCTTAGTCTTTTGACTAAGAGGGCTTTTTTGTACCACTATTACATAACTTCCTGAGGTTAGTGTCGCAAGATACTAACGAATCAGAGGTGGAACCACGACAAGTCGTCCTCTTAGCAATTTTTTGCTAAGGGGATTTTTTTGTAGGTGCAAGAACAAACATGTTTCAAACAAGTATTGGAGTATAGGGGAGGAAATAATTATGAACTACATTTTTGAAATCTTACCATCGCTATTGAGCGGTACCGTTATGACATTGAAAGTTTTCTTTTGGACGTTGATCTGTTCACTTCCATTAGGAATCTTAGTTTCTCTAGGTAGAAACTCTAAATTCAAACCACTGAGTTGGTTGATCTCATTTTACATTTGGGTAATGCGTGGAACTCCACTTCTTTTGCAATTGATCTTCGTCTTCTACGGTTTACCAAACATGCCTTTCGCACATATCGTTTTCGAAAGATACGATGCAGCGCTATTTGCCTTTATTCTGAACTACACAGCTTACTTCGCTGAGATCTTCCGTGGTGGCTTTGGTGCTATCAGTGATGGACAGTTCGAAGGTGCCAAGGTATTGGGATTAAGTTACTTCCAAACCATCAGAAAAATCGTCGTACCACAAGTTGTCAAAATCGTTTTACCTTCAATTGGTAACGAAGTTATCAACTTAGTTAAAGATTCATCATTAGTATACGTAATCGGATTAGGCGACCTGCTTCGGGCCGGAAATATCGCCAGTTCACGTGATGTCACATTAGTACCACTAGTCCTAGTTGGTGTTATCTACCTACTATTAACATTGATATGTACATGGGTTCTCAGACTACTCGAAAAACGTTTCAGTTATTATAGAGATTAATGGAGGGAAAAAATTATGCTTAAACTCAAAAATATTACTAAAAGTTTCGATGGAAAAACTATTCTAAATGACCTCAATCTTGAGGTTCAAGACAATTCAATTCTAAGTATCGTTGGACCTTCCGGTGCTGGTAAGACAACTTTGCTACGTTGTATCGCTGGTCTTGAAACAGTTGATTCGGGTTCTTTCCTATTAAATGATCAACCATTTGATCCAGCTGACGATTCTGCCAAAGAACGTGTTGTCGGCGTTGTCTTCCAAGACTTCAATCTCTTCCCTCATCTATCAGTCCTTGAAAACATCACGTTAGCTCCAATGATGGTTCTCAAACAAGACAAAAAAACAGCCATTCAAAATGCTGAAAAGATTCTCAAACAACTTGAATTGACTGATCTAGCTAAACAATATCCATTTGAATTATCAGGTGGTCAAAAACAACGTGTTGCTATCGCCCGCGCTTTGGCAATGCAACCAAAGATTCTCTGTTACGATGAACCAACCTCAGCCCTTGACCCTAGTCTTCGTGATGCTGTGGCAGAAGTTATTCTTAACTTGAAACAAACTGGTATCACTCAAATCGTCATTACCCACGATCCAGCATTCGCTAAAAAAATTGCTGATCAATTACTAGAAGTTAAACCAATCGCAAATAATTAAACAGAGGGGGATTAATATTATGAATAAAAAAATCATCAAAATCGTTACCCTCTTAGCCTGTTTCATTATGGTACTTAGTTTGAGCGGTTGTGGGGATAAGAAGTCCGTTGCTCAAGAAGCTAATACCGCTGACACTTGGGCAGCTATCAAAAAACGTAAACGTGTCATTATCGGACTTGACGATACTTTCGTACCAATGGGATTCCGAGAAAAGAACGGTAAACTAGTCGGTTACGATATCGATCTAGCCAAAGCTGTTTTCAAGCGATACGGCATAGAGGCCGACTTCCAACCGATCGATTGGAATATGAAGGAAACTGAATTACGTAACCGTACCATTGATCTGATTTGGAATGGTTATACGATCACACCTGAGCGACTCAAACAAATTGCCTTCTCGCGTCCTTACATGGCTAACAGACAAGTCTTAGTAACTAAGAAGAGTGAAGGAATCAATAGTTTCGCTGGCATGAAAGGCAAAACTCTAGGAGTTCAAACTAGTTCTTCCGGTGCCAGTCTGTTGGACGAACATCCCGCAATGTTGAAAAATTACATCAAGGATAAGACACCAGTCATGTACGATTCCTTCAACAATGCCTTCATGGATCTGAATGCCGGTCGAATTCAAGGAATGTTGATTGATAGTGTCTACTCTGGTTATTACATTCAACACGAAAAAGATCCAGATTCATATCAAACTACTGTTGGTGGATTCGATGGTGAAGATTTCGCCGTTGGTATGCGTAAAGGTGATAAGACTTTGAAGAAGAAGATTGATTCATCCTTACAACAATTGGCTAACGATGGTGAATTACAAAAGATCAATCAGAAATGGTTCGGTACTAATGATAATTCATTGATCAAGCCTGAAAAGAAATAGCTTATTTGAAGGTTTGGATGTCCGCTGAGGATGGCCAACTAGAGTTGTATTACTATTAAGTGTTAACAGCCTATCACGTATTGTCATGGTAGGCTGTTTTTATTTGATTTATATTTATAAAAGTTGCTTCAAAATTGGCAATCAGTCAACATTATTTTTTATGCTCTTTTAAATGAAAATATATCATTTTTTTAATATTTTTCGTGGTAGACTTGAGGCAAATAAGGGGTGATTTTATGAGATTTGAACAAATAAAGAATCGTAAGAATTTTTTCTTCAAAAATAAATCTAGTACTAAAAATAGATTGATTAAATCAATTTTATTTTTAACAGCTTTATTAATCTTTATCGGATTTTCTCAAACTGCAGTTAAGGCTGACACCCAACCTGGTTCAACGGCTGATAGTGACGTTACCGTTCACATCACTCAATACGAGGGTGACACAGAACTTCCAGCCATAAAGGATATACAAATACCGTATGACAATATCACGTCCAATACGATCGATGCTAATTTAAAAACGGAACTGGCAGATTATCAATATAAGCTTATTCGTCCCAGTACTGATGGTATGTTGATACCAATGCCTCAATCAATCTATACAACTTATAGTTATGACGGTGAAACATATTTTCCAACAGCACTTATGCTTGGCGTAGAGCTTGCGGGATCACGTACTGATACTAATGAAACAAATTCAATAAGTTTTATAACTGATGAATTAAATACTCTCAAAAATCTTAATCATATAAACCCAGGATCTTCAGTATACTTCAAAGTTTACTATTATGATCCAATTAAAATACAAATAGATCAGACTGATACTGAAGGCAAACAGTTGAAGGATCCCATAACCTTAGAATTAGATCCGGGTGGTTCCTGTACAGAAGAAACCGATAATAATGTTTACCAAGGAAATACAGTGAATAATATTGATGCTATCGTTAAAGATAATCTATCTGGTAACATTCCTTCCAATATGTCTTTAAAAGATATTTCTTATCAAGATGATGATCAAACTACAACTGTTACTAGTGACATTCTAAATAATGATGCAGAACTTCTAAAAAATTATTATTCAGATACAGATTCTGTATCCATTACAGATGCTAATGCAGTTATCAATTTACTAGCTAAAAGTTTTGCACTGACAGGAACATACAATCACCAAGTGTATAATAACGATGATGAAAGTTATATTTCAGGTAGTGGTAACTCAAGTAAAACTATAACAATTCATCTGGTCTATGAACCAAAAAAAGAGACTAACCATAATAATTCCGGATCGAGTAGTGGTAGTTCTGGTATAACTCGTAATATTGAAGGTATCGAATTACACTTAGGAACTTACAAAGATGCAGCAGCTGTTAAAATCTACGATGACTATGGTTCACCTATTGCAGATCGCAAGCTAGCACCAGGAACTAACTGGTACGCAGATGAACAAATGACGATCAACGGTATCAAGTATTATCGTGTTGCTACTAATCAATGGATAAAAGCTAGCGATATTTACATTTACTACAATCGTAAAAATAATGTCCACGTTAACAGCGACCATATCGCATTGTTATTAAAATCGAGTGGCAAAAAAGTAACTAACCGTGCTTTACAAAAGAATAGTGATTGGTACAGTGATCGCTATATGTACATCAACAACACCAAGTACTATCGCGTTGCTACTAATGAATTCGTTAGTGCCAATGATGTTACAGAATACTAAAATAATCGCAGCCGTTTGGTTGCGATTATTTTTTTAGATATTGATTTCTGACTTCGAGTACAACACTGCTTTGCCAGCTAAGAATGTCTTCTCACCTTCGTAGCGACCGTATAAGATTCCGGTTCTCTGCGAAGCTTGAAAAGCTGTGATATTTTTCTTGCCTAATTTCTTAGCCCAATAAGGAATGATGTGACAATGACCACTGCCACAGACCTGATCTTCTAAAACACCGTGCTTGGGTGTGAATGTTCTTGAGACACAGTCATACTGTTCACCTTTAGTAGTTACATTGAGTAGCACACCGTCCAATGCCACAATTTTATCAAAATCTGGCTTCAGATTAGCAATGATTTCTGGACTGTCGACAACACATAGTAAGTCTCTACCTAAGTAAGCTTCCTGAATCTTTGCGCCAATGCTCTCTTCCATCGCTCGCGTGACTTCAACTGGTTTGAATTCAAATGAAGGAAACTCCATCTCATAACCATCTGAAGTTTTCCGTACAATTAATTTTCCACCTAAGGTTTGAAACGTTAGAAGATCAACGTTTGCTTCATAATAGTTCATCAAGATAAATGCCGTCGCTAAAGTTGCGTGGCCACAGAGTTCAATTTCACATTTATGAGTGAACCATCTTAATTTGTATGAATTACCTTCTTTAACCGTAAAGGCAGTTTCTGCCACGCCATTTTCAATTGCTATCTTTTGTAATACTTCATCTGTTGGCCAATGATCCATGACCACTACTGCTGCCGGATTGCCTTTGAAAATCTCATCTGTGAATGCATCTACTATGTAACTTTTCATTTTTTACTTCCTATTATTGATATGTTTACCAGTATAGCAAAAAAGAACAACTCATCGTTGTCCTTTCGTTATCAAATATATTTACCTGTAACAGATTTCTTAATCTCAGTAATTCCAGCAACTGGACCTTCATACATGATCTCACCACCACGAGATCCTCCGTCTGGACCAATATCAATGATCCAGTCAGCACTGCGCATGACATCGACATTATGCTCAATGACTACCACGGTATTACCCTTATTGACCATATCATTAATAATTCGAATCAAATTCTCTGTATCTGAAATATGCAAGCCGGTCGTTGGTTCGTCTAAGATAAAAATATTACCTTTTTTATTCAACTCTTTAGCAATCTTCAAACGTTGACTTTCGCCACCTGACAAGGTATTCAGCGCCTGCCCCATCGATAAATAATCTAATCCGACATTATGAATGTTCTTTAACTTAGAACTGATCTTCTTATCATCAAAGAATGAGAATGCTTCTTCAATCGTCATATCCATTACTTCGACTATGTTCTTATCTTTAAACTTGTATTGTAAAACTGCTGGATCGAATCTACCGCCATGACACTTTGGACACTCGATCTCCGAATTATCCATGAATGACATATTTAATTCGACCACGCCTTTACCTTTACACTCTGGACAAGCACCTTTGGAATTATAACTGAACAAACCACTCTCGACGTTGTTTGCTTGAGCAAATAATTTTCTGATTTCATTCATGATCCCTGTATAAGTAGCTGAATTAGAACGGCTATTAGCGTGCAACGGACTTTGATCGATCACGACAGCATCAGGATTCTCTTGTGCAAAGACTTGTTCTACCAGTGTACTCTTACCTGATCCAGCTACTCCGGTAATGACCGAGAACAATCCTTTAGGAATGCTGAGTTGAATATCTTTCAAATTATGAAGTGATGATTTAGAACTGCTGACAAAATCCTTGGCAGTTCTAGGTTGCTGGTTCAACGGCAGATCATGATTCAAATACTTACCCGTCAAAGTATCTGATTCTAACAATTCAGCATATGTTCCAGTAAAATTGATTTGGCCACCATGAATACCGGCACGAGGTCCAACATCCACTATGTAATCAGCGATCTTGATAACATCCGGATCGTGCTCTACGACCAGAACGGTATTACCATTATCACGCAATTTCAGTAATAAATTATTCAGGCGATGAACATCCCTCGGGTGCAATCCTGTACTAGGTTCATCCAGAATATAAATAAGATCCGTTAGACTATTGGATAAGTATTTAACCGTCTTAACACGTTGGCTCTCACCACCAGATAAGGTAGATGTCTCACGTGTCAAATTTAAATAGTCCAAACCAATATCGATCAGATCCTGAATTCTAGCTTTCAAGTCGATAATGATTGATTCCATTCGTTCATCCGTGAACTCGTCTAGTGTATTGACCAATTGATCTAATTGCATATCAGTCAGATCAAAAATATTGTATCCGTTGATCTTAGAATCCAAAGCTTGTTGATTGAATCTAGTTCCATGACACATAGTACAAGTAGACATTTCCGCAAATTTTTCAATCTTCTTACGTGCACCATCAGACATGGTCTTGTTATCTTGGATGTTCGTCCGATAGAATCGTTTAACGATACCCTCATAGTTAGTCTTCAACTCGTTACCTTTGTATTGAACCTTGATCTCTGCTTCACCATTGAGTAAATTATCCATCTCGTCATCAGTGAAATCCTTAACTGGTTTATTATTATCAAACAATCCAGAATTCAATAGGGTCTGTAAATAAAAGGAATTGCTACTATAACCTGGTAATAAAACTGCTCCGTCATTCAAAGACTTATCATAATCCAGTGCTTCATCAAGTTTGATGACATAGCTACGGCCGATCCCTTCACATTGTGGACACATACCTTCTGGATCATTGAACGAGAATGCATTACTAGCATTGCCATACTTAGGTGTTCCAAATCTGGAAAACAAAATTCTAAATAGCGGACTGATATCACTAATGGTACCTAGCGTAGAACGAGCATTACCACCAAGTGGCTTCTGATCGATAATAATTGCGGTCGATAGATTGTGAATCTCATCAGCATCAGGACGTTTGTACTTAGGAAGATACAATCTTGTGAAACTGTTATAAGTACTATTCAATTGACGACCAGCTTATTGAGCAATCGTATCGAAAACGATCGACGATTTACCAGATCCAGATACACCCGTAAAGACTGTTAACTTATTCTTAGGAATCTTCAAACTAATGTTCTTAAGATTGTTCTCACGGTCATTAACTATTTCGATGAACTGTTTTTTAGACATTTGGAACCCCCAATATATTTTATTTTTCCCAAAAAGGAAATTTATTATATCATAATATTTGATAAAAAATGCAAAATAAATAGGAATGTGTTTCCGCACATTCCCTGTAATCAGAACTAAAAAAATAATTTCCTAATCTTACCCAACTATAGCACGTCATATACCTAAAAGATCAATAGCAAAAATGCTATCAATATCCCCACGATTGCAAGATAACTTACGTTGCGTTTATCATCACGTAAGTTCTTTTGTTTCTTCATGGTATCGTCCTCCGTGCTTACTACTGTTATATCATCTTTCGAACTTAATTGGAAGATAATTTTCATCCGAAAATAATAATCTATATAACGGTATTATGGAATTAACAAGTCGTTATAACGTATAATATATTATATAGATTATTAAGGAGAAACCAACATTTTAATGGATAAAAAAAATCGTGTATATTTAGCAGGTCCTTTCTTTAGTAAAGAACAAATCAGCAGACTGGATGAAATCGAAAAATTGCTTCAAAGCAATCCAACTATTGGTGATATTTTCCGACCAGGAAATGATGAATATCAAGACGCCAAAATGGGAACATTCGAATGGCAGACCGCTGTCTTCAAACATGATATCAACAACATCAATGTTTCTGACCTTGTAATTGCCATGCTGGATTATAAGAATGAAAAGGGTGAATTCGAACCCGACTCTGGAACTGTTTGGGAATGCGGCTACGCCTTTGCAAATAACATCCCCGTTATCGGCATTCGCTTCGAACCTGACCAACCGCTGAACCTCATGTTAGCCGGTAGCTTCACTGCTTTCTTCAAAGGTGAAGATCACATCAAACTCATTAAAGATTATAACTTCAATACCCTTATGACACATTATGAAGACGTTGAAGTTCTGTAGAAGATCGAACCATTGATTTGGTTCAATCTTCTTTTTGTTTTACACTGTTATAGTAACTATTTTATAGGGGGAACATATTTTGAATTCTTCAACACCCAAAATATCCAAGAACTATTTTTTATTCAGTATGATGTTGATTGCCGCTAACTTGCGTCTTCCCATTACGATCATGCCGCCATTATTAAATAGCATCGAAAAAAATCTTAATATTCCTGGTTCCATGGCAGGTTTAATAACTTCAATTCCACTGATTGCTTTTGCTATTTTTTCACCGATAATCGTCAAAGTATCTAAGAATCGTGGAAATGAAGTAACTATCTTCATATTCTTTCTTTTACTGATCTTCGGAAGTTATCTCCGAATCATTCCCGCCGTCTGGGCACTATTCCTAGGAACTGCTCTCGTAGGTGTCGGTATCGACAGTGGTAATGTGTTATTGCCAGCCGTCATCAAGGACCGCATGCCGAATGACATTCCCAAGGGTACTGCTTTATATACCATGTCCATGTTGCTGATTGCGGCAATTGGTACAGCTCTATCAGGTTTTTTGATCACCAAAATGAGTCTCAACTCTACACTTTCTATTCTCTCATTAGTCGGCGTTATTGCCCTAGTCTTCTGGATCCCTAATATCCTCAGCAATCGTAAAGATAAAGACGCCAAAGAAAAGGAAGTGCCTAAATATCGCAGCGTCTGGGGACAATCGATCGGATGGCTGATCACCTTGTACTTCGGCCTTCAATCAACCGTTTATTATTCAATCTTAACTTGGCTACCAAAGGTACTCAGCGGACATGGTGTTTCCACTGTCTTCTCTAGTAACTTGCTGACGATTCTTCAGCTAGCCGGATTGCCATTGTCCTTCATAGTTCCAATGCTAGCTCCGAAAAAAATCGGTATGGGAACTCTCACTACATTCGTCTTTCTAGGCTATGTCGTGGCACCATTAGCATTCTTAGTCAATACGACTTCGGCTGCTTATCTGGTCATCTTGACGATCTTTGTCGGAATAGCTCAAGGTATTGCCTTTAATACAGCCATTTTCTTCTTCACCAACAAGACAACTAATCCCTATCAAACAGCTGAAGTATCAGGTATGGCACAGTCAGCTGGATACTTGCTCGCAGCTTTTGGACCAGTCGCCTTTGGACTTTTACAACAGAGTTCGATCATCCTGATCGTTCTAGCGGTTTTAGCAACAGCTTTGACACTGACAGGAATAATAATTAATAAATCAAAATTAATTAGAGAATAAATATTCAAGCCTCAAAATACTATTAAATCAATATTTTGATAGGCTTTTAAAAAAATAATGTACTTGTTTATATCTTTCTCACGTGCTATTATACGGTCAAGCAAAATAAGGAACGACAGAGAGCGTTCATTTTGGAGGAAAATATACTATGAAAATAGTCGAAAACAATAATTCAAACCATCTAGATAGCTATCGAGCTAAAGTGGTTGCTTCCACAGCAGCAGGATTCGGTTTAGAGAATATGGACGTTATGTTTTTATCATTCGCCCTCTCTTCAATCATTGCCAAATTCGGATTAAGTGGAACGCAAGCTGGACTAATCTCCACGATCACTAATATCGGTATGTTAATAGGTGGTATTTTTTTTGGAATTTTAGCTGACAGAGTCGGCCGTATCAAGACATTTACTTACACGATCTTCATCTTCGCTATCGCTACTGGGGCAATGTTCTTCGCCCACAGCTTGACTGCAGTTTACATCTGCCGCTTCTTCGCCGGAATCGGTGGTGGCGGTGAGTACGGAATCGGTATGACGGTTCTTGCCGAAAGTTTCTCAAAGAAAAAACTAGGACGTGTATCAAGTTGGGTCGGCATGGCTGGACAAGGCGGTGCTATCATGGCCGCTCTACTAGCCGCCTTCATCATTCCAACTCTAGGTTGGCACGCACTATTCTTATTCGGAATCTTGCCTGTTATCATTACCTTCTTCATCAGACATCACTTAAAAGAAAGTGATACCTTCATCAAATCCTCCAAAGTAAAACATGGCAGTATCAAAGAATTATTCGCAACACCAAAAATTGCTCACCAAACAATTGCCTTAATGATCATGGCAATCGTACAAATTGCTGGATACTTCGGACTAATGAACTGGTTACCAACAATTATGCAAAAACAATTAAACCTAACCGTTGCTAGTTCAACTTGGATGATCGCTACTATCCTCGGAATGTGTGCCGGAATGTTAACCTTCGGCTGGATCCTAGATACACTTGGACCACGCATGGCCTTTGGAATCTTCTTAGTATGTTCAGCTATCGGGGTTTACGTATTGACTTTACCAACTAACATGATTTCACTGATCATCGTCGGAGCAATCGTCGGCTACTTCTCTAACGGAATGTTCGCCGGATATGGTGCGGTAGTAAGTAGATTGTATCCAACTGAGATTCGTGCTACGGCCAACAACGTTATTATGAATACTGGACGCTGTATCGGTGGATTCTCAAGTTTAGCCATCGGTTGGATCTTGGATAACTACAACGTAATGACAGTTATGATGTTTATTTCATCGCTATACATTGTCAGCTTGATAGTAATGTTGACGGTAAGCAATCTAAAAGAAGCTAATTATAAAAAAGCTTAGATCTTGGATGGTATTGGGATAGTGATCGAATGCCGCTGGTGATGGTCAACAATTCCATCTGCCGAAGGACCGGCTTAAGTCTTCGTCTTAAGCCTCGCTCGGAAGCCTGTAGTCTTCCGAGTCGTCCAGTGTACTAAGCGATAAATCGCTAAGTACACTTTTACGGCGGATTCCATTATTGATCATCACCAGCTAGTATTGTTTTACTTATCTAATAGTTAGTAGTTACTTAAATATTATTAGCATATGTGCAAACTAAAATAGTATTTAATATATTCTCTTTGTGATTGTCGAATGTAACTTCATTTGGTAAATGCAAAGAGATTTTTTTGTTTAGTCTTAATTTATCAAAAAAGACCGTATCTCAAACTAATTTTGAGATACAGCCTTTTAACAAATTTGCAAAGTTTGCAAAGCAAACAAGCAAGATCAATTGTTGAACGAACACCACAAATGTGCAACAAAAAAATTAATTCAAAGCAGAGTCGGAGGTAAAAAAAGCAAAAATCCAGCTGTGCAAGTGCTGTCGAACGAGAGGTCTTCTCGTTCATACAGCACAGGACGTATTTCGAAATTCGCGAACCTTGCGAAGTTCGAAATCGAGCCTGGAGATCTTAGCTCCAGGCGGTCCCACAGCAGGATTTTTCTTTTTTTACCGCAGACGGCAATAGAACGCCCCCCAAACCCCTAAATCAAAGAAGCAATCTTCTTCAAAACTTCCTTAGCTTCAGGAATCGGATAAGCTGGAAAAACATGGTCCATATTAGGATATGTATACATCGTCAAATCAACATTATCTTCGAATGCTATCTCGTTTATCTTCTTAGCATCAGCATAAAAAATATCATGCGTTCCAATAAACAAATGAATCGGTGGCAGCTTAGTCAAATCACCATAGATAGGACTTACCAGTGGATCCTTAACACTCATCCCGTCCGCATAAACCTTACCTTCAAATTGCAGATCCTTGATATGCAGCATTGGATCAACTGCTTGTAATTGCTCCATCTCTGGATTGCTAGTAGAAACATCCAACCAAGGTGAGATCAATATTGCTTTTTCTGGCAACGGATATTTCCGATTGCGCATCAGTTGCAATAGTGACAATACCATCCCGCCACCGGCTGAATCACCTAACATAACAATGTCCTTAGGATCAACTAGTTCTTCATTGATCAAATATAAATATCGAGATAAGACCATTGCCGTAGCCTCATGGGCATTATGAATCGGAGCTTTAGGATAAATTGGCATCACCACTCTGGCATCTGCCATTTTTGAAACTTTGTTCATCATTGCGTACTGGAAGTTAACTGGTTGGAACCAATAACTGCCACCATGCACATAAAAGATAACCTTACTTGACTGTTCCTTAGGAACATACTCTAAAGTATCATCGAAGCCCTTCAAATACTTGAACCTGTATCGTACTTTAGCCTCTTCTGGTAATTTAAACGGCTTATAATACTTACCAATGTATTGTTCCATCTCTTCTTGTGAACGAATAGTTGGAAACAAATTCACTGCGTCTAATGACTCTTCAATCAACAAACTTCTTAAACTACGTTTTTCTTTGATTGCTTGAAATTCCTTCAGTGCTAAGAATCCAGCACCAGCAGTTCCAAGAATCTTTCCCGTTTTTTTGATATTGATCATCTCCCCGTACAGCTTTTCAACTACATTATACATATTAGTTACTAAGAATTATCCCTTAATTGTTAACATAATTCCAAATAATAATAACAACCCATAAACATACTTGACCATAGATGCACTGTCGATCTTAGTGCTGACCCAATTCGAAAATGGTATTAGAACAAACAAAAACGGTATTGTGATCAAGACTAATTTAACGACTTCCATATTCCAAAATCCTGAGATCATCTGGCTGGAGACAACTATTACACTTACGCACATAAAGTGTGATTGTAAAATTCCTCTGAATTCATTGGCAGACCAATCTTTCAAGGTTCCATAAATAGCCACTGCAACTCCATGACTATCAAAAGCACTGCCCAAAATTCCGGAGAATAATCCAAAAAGATAATCCCAAATTTTTGAGTGCAGTTTTAATTGAATCATCTGACTTCGCATAGTTCGAATCAAACTGTAGCTACTATATATCAATAAGAAGACACCTAGAATACGGCCCACTGTACTGACATCGATATATTTGACCAAGATTATTCCCACTGGCACACCGAATAAGGATCCGATGACTAATCGTTTAATAACTGACCAATTGATCTCAGAACGATATTTAAATGTCGCTGGTATGGCCACCAACAATCCAATGAAGCCAATCAATGCCGTTGAGGTTTTCAGATCAAACGAGATCAGCGCCAACATTGGCATTGCTACCAAGGCGTCACCAAATCCAAAAACAGTTCTGATAAAAGCACCAAATAACATTACTGCAATCACAATAACAATGGTCGTACTCAAAATATGCCTTCTTTCTCATTACTCACTATTTAATTTTACACAAAAAAAACGAATCTAAACAGATTCGCTTAATTACAATCACATTCTCCAGGTACACAATTACAATTGATTTCTGCAACTGCCTGTTTATGATCTAACTTATCTTGGATCTTATCGATATCATCCTGAGTCAATTCTGATTCATCAATGATATAAGCCACTGCTGAACCAACCTTTTTAGCACAGACTTGATTGAAGAACTTTTTAGATGCCAGATCAACTGTCCGACTTTCATCCATGACTGCTGAATAAATAAACTTATTGCCATCTTTTTCCGTCTTGATAATTCCCTTATCAGTTAATCTGTGCAAAAGTGTCTTGATCGTAGCCGGCTTCCAATCCATTGACTCGCCTAAAACATTGATCAATTGCCGTGATGTAACAGTATCTAGTGCCCAAATGACACGCATGATCCGCCATTCTGCATCTGTAATGTTGATATTTGTCGTCTCTAGCATAATTATCACTACCTTTAAAGTTAATTCTACCAGTGAGATTATATTTCAACAATAAAAATTCTTACTCTAAATTGTCATTTCAGCTGATTGAAACATTAAATATACTGCCGATAACATATGTGATGACACTTGTGGCAACACCGATGCAGATATTCCGTAATACTGTTTTTTTCGTCGAAATATCAGTATTGGCAGTACTGACAATGGCATTCAATGTCAAAGCGATGACCATAGCTACCGCCGTATTAGCAACACGCCACTTGTCAGTTGACACGCACATTGCAATCAGCGGAATTATCGCCCCGAGAATAAAAGAACAAAATGAAGCTGCCGCAGCGTGTAGCGGTACTAACATATCTTCTCGTTGGATTTTGGTCTTAGTCCTCTCCGATTGAGATTCGATTTTTTTCTCTTGCACATCATGTTGTGTACTGACAGACATCCATTCGCCACCAGCCATTGAGCAAGCTCCTGCTAGCATCCCTGAAATACCAGTTATCAACAAAGTATTGTTGTCAAAGTTAGCACCGGCAGCTCCCAGCACGATTCCTGACACTGAGATGATTCCGTCATTGGCGCCTAGAATTCCGGCTCTTAAAACATTTAGTCTGTCCCAAAAATGATTTTTAAAAAATGACCTTTTTATAATTTTTTTCATGTAACCGTACCCCTATGTATTAACTACACTATACACCATTGGAATATTACTAACTTATATCAATTTAATTTGTTTAATTTTTTAATGCCCCTTCAAAAAAAGACCCACGAAAATCGTGGGCCAACATAATTATTTAATATCATAATCAACTGGATTAATTTCTTTTGAAGCTGGTTTCAAGTGGAACATTCCTCTGAAGAAGACCACGAGAAGGATTACCACTCCAGCTGTAAAAATAATATCTGGAACTGAACGAGCGATCGTCAAGCCCATGATAACTGGATCTTGGTAGAAGCTGGCCAAACGTGCATGCCAGTATCCGTGTTCCAGTGCATCTTTCAATTGCAAGAAGCCCATTGGCATTAGAGTAATGAAGGTCATACCGGCTAAACCGATATTCATAACAATACATGCCCACTTGATCCACTTCTCAACTTTTTTCGTCCAGAACTCTGGTTTCGTCAAATGACGCATGGCAAATAGCATAATAGCGACTGAGAAGAAACCATAGACACCAGCCATTGAACCGTGAGCGTGTGCTGAAGTCCATTGTGTTCCGTGTTCGAAATAATTAATGGCTGGAGCATTGATCAAGAATCCTAATGCTCCCGCACCGATAGCATTCCACAATCCTGTAGATACTAGGAACATGAATGTACCCTTGTATGGGAAATCCATCGAAGAATCTTTGTACACACGGTAATGTGTATAAGCTTCCCAAACTAAGAGACATAGTGGGATAACTTCTAGAGCTGAGAAACATGAACCTAGTGCTAACCAGATCGAATGATCACCTTCCCAGAAATAATGATGTCCCATTCCGACAACACCAGTTCCTAGTAAGAGGATCAATTGGAAGTACAAAGCTCTAATTGTCGATTTGATCGTAGTCAACTTCATATCAACCATCAAATAACCGATCAAGATAACCGCAAATGATTCGAAAATACCTTCAACCCATAGATGGACGATCCACCATCTCCAATAATCCGCAAAGGTAACGTGTGAATTAGGCAAAATAAATAATGATGCAAGGTAGAAAGCTGGAATAGCGATCGATCCGCAAAGTAATAATTGTAGTAATCGTGAACGGTCGAGATTCTTTTTGATCTTAATTGCTGGCAAGAATCCACGCAATAAAATAATGACCCATAGAACCATACCGATGATGAAGAGAACTTGCCAGAACTTACCCATTTCAGCGTATTCCCAACCGTAGTGACCAAACAACCACCACTTGTCGTTGATGATACCGAGTGTTGAACCCCACTCACCAAGCATCGAACCACCGACAACAACTAGCAATGCATAGAACAAGATATCAACTAATAATCCTTGACGCTTAGGTTCACGACCGATAATACGGGGAGTGATATAAATTCCCGTAGCTAACCAAGCCGTAGCGATCCAGAAGATAACTAGTTGCAAGTGCCAAGTCTTAGCTAAGTTAAATGGCCAGATGTTTTGTAGCGGAATCCCAAAGAAGGAATTCTCAACATAATAGTGTGCTAGCAGTTCACCTAATAATACTTGTACGAAGAACATCAGCATAACGATCAAGAAGTACTTCGCAGCCTTTCTCTGTGAACTAGTAATAGGCTCATCTGTCTTGATACCCTTGATATCTGTGAAATCTTCAGCATATTGCATATCAAAGTGATACTTCTTATAAACGTAGATCACCAGACCGACTCCAGCGACTAACAGTGCCACTGACATAGCAGTCCAAACCATCGCATCTGATGTCATAACGTTGCCGGCATCAAGATCATATGGCCAATTATTAGTGTAAGAATATTGTTGTCCTGGTCGATTAGTTGATGACAACCAGGCACCCCAGAAGAAGAAGTAAGTCAGTTGATCGACTTTGTCCCCGTTCTCCATGAAGTCATTCGTCATATTCTTGATCATGTTTTCAGGTAAGCCCGCTTCATCGGGATTGTTCTTAAAAACATGACGATAGTATTTCGTTAAATAATTCAATCCAGAAACCTGTGCATCAGTTAAAACTAACTGATTTGTCTTGGCGTTGTAACGATTCTTACGAATTTCTTCCTTCACAACACCTTTGATACCAGATTTTTGTTCCGTCGTAAGAGCTTTGAAATCTTTATCAAAGTTCTTCTTGGCATAGAATTCATCCATACCTTTTAAATAAATATGTAGTGCTTCAGCTGTGTAGTCCGGTCCAAAATAAGTACCATTTCCTAAATAAGTACCATAATCGGTTAGACCGTATTTTTCAAAAACAGCTTGACCTGATACCAGCTCACCCTTAGTGACAACTGTACTACCAGATTCATTAACAATCTTAGATGGACGAGGTGCTTCATTCTTGAAGATCAAAAGTCCCCCGGCAATTAAAATCGAGAAAGCGATGACTAAAACCCAAAGTAAAATCTTATTTAGCTTCTTGTAAGAAGTCATAAAATTTCCCCCTACTTACAGTTTTTAATCAGCTCCTTGATCGTTACCAATTCATTTTGGTTGTTATTAAATTCTGAAAAGACACGTGCTTTAGTAAATAATTCTGACGTCTGATCACTTGGACCATTGACGGCACAATCATTAATGGCTAATTGAGCATATAACCGAGCAATATAATATGTCACATGATTATCAGAACAAACCTTCACACCATAGTTAAGTAGCGTGTTGGCCGTCTCATAATCTTTTTGATTGGAATAATAAATTGCACAATAAAAAATAATACTGATGTAACGCCAGATCTGTGTGACATTCTCGATCGACATCCCATAAATATCATTAAATACCTTACTGAAATAATATTCACTTTTGGCGGAATCCTCTTGTTTGGCGTACACCATCCCCATACCTGTGTATGCTAGAAAAGTAAAGATAGTCTTCCCATCTGAATCCAAACTAGTCAAAATTTGATTAAAATCGAACACAGCCTCAAACAAGTCACCGTTATCCAAAACATTCAAGTAACCTTTGAGATAGTAATATTGCATCAACGCATCATTATCATCCTTAAGGAGACTCTGATCGATCTTATTAATAATGTTCCATGATTCCTTGTACTCACTAGTAATCAAATTAAACTCGACATTATTCATCGACTTAACAAGCTTCTTAGAAGTACTGTCATTAACGCCCATGACATCGTCTAACGACAAGTCCAAACGATTACATAACTGAATCAAGATCTTTAATGACGGAATCTTTCCATTATTTTCAAATTTGCTTAAAGTTGCTTGAGTACAAATACCATTACTCAATTCCTTCTGTGACAAACCTAATTGTTTTCTTCTATTCACAAAACTCTGTATGTTCATAAGAACACCTCTATATAAAATATAAATATCTTCATGAATAGAATTATATACTCATCTACCCCTCCTTGCCATAATAACTAAAATCCCTGGTAAGTATCAAAACTGATTATACCCTTATACTAATAGGCTTTATCAATTTTGTAAATACTATTTTATATAAAAAATATTCCAATAATATATATAGTTGCTTTTTCACAAGTGTCTTTGATAGCGATGCCAGATGTTTTGGTTTTTCAATTGATAAGATTGTGAAATAAAAAAATATTCTAATTAGTGTTCCGCTTCCGGTCAGCAGTAATTCCATCTGTAGCAGGACCGATCTGAGCCAAAAAGCGGTCTCAGATCTTGCCTTCTTGCTTTGCATAAACCGCAAATCAATAAGGACGTCCAGTGCTGTAAATGTGGGAAAACCACCCCCATTAACACCACTTTTGCTACTGATTCCATTACTACTGCCCTCCAGCTAAATTCGCCTATTAAACAAAAAAATAGAGTATCTCATAAATTACGAGACACTCTATTGAGTTTAAAAGTATAAATAATTGATAACTACCATGTTACCACCTACTAGCAGTCAAACAAAAAACTAGCTGAGGATGGATAACAATGGAATCAGCCGTGATAGTTTACTTAGCAATTCATCGCTTAGTAAACTGGACGACTTGGAAGACTACAGGCTTCCAAGCGAGGCCGAAGACGAAGACTAAGGCCGGTCCCACGGCAGATGGAATTGTTGTCCATCCTCAGCGGCATCACCATCCAACTACTAATCAGCCTACTTATTCTTCAAATCCTCAATCGAATTAATATTCTTCATATATTTAGGAACTGCAAGTCCAACCTTAGCACCCTTCAAATTAGGTCCCAAATCTTCAAAGCGTCCCTTGTAATCTTTGTAGTACAATCCTGAAGTCTTGGGCAACCAGGCACTAACTTGTGCATCAGCAGCTTTCGTAGCGATCGATGCCCAAACCGGTTGTTGTTCCATAGCTTGGATCGTAACTTTATAACCTTGATCACGTAATACCTGTGCGACAACATTAGTTGAAGCAATTTCAGAATCCCAGGCAACGTAAGTCATCTTCAGTGACTTACCGTGAACCTTCTTAACACCCTTAGTCCACTCATCAACTAACTTCGGATTGGCTTTGATCCATTCCTTAGCAGCTTTTTTAGGATCCATTCCATTATTGACCTTCAACATAACTTCTGACATTTGAGCTGGTTTCCAGTGGAAACGGTCCAAAATCGTATATGCTTCAGGTTCATCCTTCTTCAATCCTAATCGTACAATGGTATGAATACTTTCAGCTTTACCATAAACATTTTTAGGATCTTTTAAGAATTTAATGGGAAACTTAGTAAACATCCAATGTGGTTGCCATCCGGTAACAACGATTGGCCGTTTCTCTTTGATAGCTTTGTCCAGAGTACTTGTCATAGCAGCAGTTGAACTAGTCTGTAATTGCCAGTTCTTGTCACTCAAGCCATAGTCTTTCAAAGCTGTCTGAGTAGATGACATAATACCAGCACCGGCATCAATACCAGTGATCGTATAGTTGATCTGTCCACCAAGCTTCTTACTACTGTCATATGGTTGCGTCTGTGAACTACATGCGGTGATTAATGGAATAATCAGTAATGCTACAAAGAAAACACTTAAATATTTTAATTTTTTCTTCAAACAATCCCTCCTATCCTCTCTTATGATCACGTGTCAATGACTGTGTAAGTCTGTCCAAGATGATTGCCAAGATAACAACAGCAATACCAGCAGCAAAACCGCCACCAGCATCGTTTCTACCCACGGCAAAGTAAACCTTAGTACCAAGACCCATAGCACCGATCATTGATGCAGTAACAACCATAGATAATGAAAGCATCATACTTTGATTGACACCAGCCATCAAACTAGTCTTAGCTAATGGCAATTCAACCTTAAATAATTTTTGCCATTCAGTTGAACCGAATGAATCCGCAGCTTCGATCAATTCACTAGGAACTTCACGAATACCCATATTAGTCATTCTAACTGTTGGTGGCATCGCGAAGATAACTGAAGCAACAATACCTGGGACCATACCGATACCGAATAGGGCAACAGCAGGAATCAAGTAAACGAAGGCGGGCATTGTTTGCATGAAATCAAGGATTGGTTTCAAAATTATTTCAGCAATGCGACTCTTCGACATCAATATTCCTAACGGAATACCGATAACTAACGCAATCAAACTAGAAGTTAAAACTAGTGTTAAAGTTTGCGTCATATCACGCCAGAAATCCAAGTTCCAAATCAATAATAAACCAAAGAATTCAAAACCTAGTAGACTCCAACGTTGGTCATCTCGATTGACATAATAAGTTAATGCCAAGATCAAAACGATAAATAGCCAGATTGGAATAAGATCAAACACCCATTGAAAGGCATTGTTGATCCCACCGATAAAATTAGTTACACCATTAAAGAATCCTGTGAAGGAAACTAACCAGTCAACGAAACCGTCGATCCAGTGAGCTAATGGTATTTGTGGAATGTTATTCAAAATCGCTCACCTCATTTCCTGCAAGGGCACCAAGTACGGCACCACGAACAATAATACCTTTGAGTTGTCCATCATCATTAACTACCGCAAATGGAATACCCGTTTGAGAAATATCATCCATCAAGTCATTGATAGGTGTATCAACGTGAGCAGTCGGTACGTCAGACTTAACGATCGATCTAAGATCACTGCTGTCCTTACGTACCAAGCCAATAACATCATTAGCATCAACAATACCAACCAAATTACGTTTATTATCAACAACGTAAGCAGTTGAAACTTCATTATTCTTCATTCGTTTCAAGGTCAATCTTGGACCAGCCTTATCAATATTGATCGTAACTGGACGGATCATAACATTACCAGCAGTAAGAACCTTACTACGATCAACGTTCTCAATGAATTCTTCAACATATTCATTAGCTGGATGTGTCAAAATATCTTCAGGCGTTCCGGTTTGAACGACTTCACCATCACGCATGATCATAATATGATCACCCAACTTCAAAGCTTCGTTCAAATCATGACTGATAAAGATAATTGTCTTATGCAATCGCTCTTGAATATCCAAAAGCTGATCTTGCATATCAGTTCTGTTCAATGGATCAAGCGCTGAGAAGGCCTCATCCATCAATAATATTTCAGGATCATTTGCCAAAGCACGAGCTAGACCAACACGTTGTTGCATACCACCAGATAATTGATCAGGATACTCATCGTTATAACCTGTAATACCAACTTGTTCCAAAGCCTCATTAGCTTTTTTCTCACGTGTCTCTTTGTCGACACCTTGAATTTCTAATCCATATTCAGCGTTTTCCAAGACTGTTCGGTTAGGAAGTAATCCGAAGTTTTGGAAAACCATACTCATTTTTTTACGACGTACTTCACGAAGTGACTTCTTATCCATCTTCATCAAGTTCTCACCGTCGATCAATACTTCTCCGTCTGTCGGTTCGATCAAACGATTGATCATACGAACCATAGTAGATTTACCACTACCGGACAGACCCATAATTACGAATATCTCACCGTCATTGATCTCAAAATTTGCTTGATCAACACCAACAGTGGCACCCGCTTCTTTTAGAATTTCCGATTTGGTCTTGCCTTGCTTAATTAGTTCTTTTGCTCGACCAACATGCTTACCAAAAATCTTAGTTAAATTTTTAACCTCAACTTTTACTGTCATCAAATCCCCCATTCTTGGAATAGAGTGAAAGTTCTTTTCACCCGCATATAAAAATATTTATGCGTAACCTCATTAGATAAAATCAGCTCTCGAGTAAAGCAATGCTATACTCAGGAGCTAAATGTCAAAATACTACTTAAATTCTTTGATTTTTCAATTAAAAACACTACTATTCATAAGGCAAAAATAATAGCAACACACATATTACCGTAACAAACACAGTTGATTTTTGCAAACTATGTGTACTCAAAATGCCCGCACACGGGCATTTTAGAGTTTTTTTCACAAGTGTGTATATACTACTACAATACGATTTACAAGGCTTTCAATTTAGTTATCAAAAAAAATAAAAAAAAGAAGATACTGAGATTCCACTTTTAGTGTGGAGATCTCAATATCTTCTCACGGGCATGCACTGTTTTTGAGGGGGGAAACAGTACTACGGAAAAGGTATTACGGTTTACTTCCCTTACCTGCCAGGCTTGGGAAGTTTTAAAAATTCATATTATTAGCCCACTTCTTAGTTAAGAAGTAACTATTCATCTTATAGTTAGTCTTACTTGGGTCCGCATTCTTATCCTTATAGTAAGGTTCTAGATGCTTATCTAAGAGTAACCAACCACGCCATCCCATATGGATCGTATCTTCAGCGATGTAGTTAGGATTCTTCTCGTGAGTCAAATCGACTACATTGTTGAAACCTTGAGATTTAAGTTGATAAGTTATCTTCTTACTAAAGTTAGCCAATGAATTCTTCGGCATACCAGTATATTTGATCCACTTAGGATTTACTGGTTGAATAACAAACATTACTTCAGTGTGACTTTGATTGAACATGTAGAGCATGGCTTCAAAGTCATTGTATTCAGGTGACTGATTGTAATTAACTTTGGTGTGAGCATTCTTATATCTGTGAATTCTTCTATACAATTGTTTTTTGTAGAAGGAATCACCGATTTGCAGATCATTCTCACGCGAATGTCTCTTCGCCATTTTCACAGCTAGTTTGTTTAAATCCTTGTAATCGTAATCATCAGGCAATTTAGAGGCTGCTTTGTCGATTTTGTCTTGATGATCATTCAAGGAGATCGTGCCGAACAAGGCATCTTGATTCTTCAAACTATTTCTAGTTAGATTGCCAATATACAATCTTTGGAAGCTAGTGATCTGCTTACCGTCAGCAATTCTCAACAAGGCATTGGTCTCAATCGTTCCTAAACTACTGTCTAGACTAAGAATTCGATTGGCAATATACTTATTCATCTTCTTATCACCATGGTTAGAATTACTGATGAATCCCGTCAACTGTAGTGGTGATAGGAAGTATTTGAATGCATCTGAAGGTACACCTTTCTTCGTAAACCACTGTGGTGAAATAATAACGACAGCTTTTTTATTCTTCAAATTACTCATTCCACTGACATTCAATGTCTGTGTCAGCGATGCCGTACCAGGATTACCTAGTAGAAACGGCTTATTCTTCCAATGGTACTTTTGTGCCATAGAAGACGGATGGAATGGGTCCATTCTAGAAAGTTCAGATGATCCGATAATAGGAATGTAATTTTCTTTTTCGGCCGCATTCTTAACACTTTCACCTTTGAGTACTCTGACATCGAGTGAAGTCGAAGCCTGATCTATCTTATGTGAAGTAACTGTTTTGAAATTAATCGGAGTCCATAAAAGAATAAACAACGCAACAATCGCAACTATTACAGGTCCAAAAATCATCCATAACTTTTTTTTCATAGTTTATTCCAATTCTTTTACACGTTCTGAAATTTTGTTAATTGTTGACCATTGTGAACGATCAAATTCTGAAACAGGGACTTCAATTCCAAATTGGTCCTGTAATGATACTAGAACTTCAACTGTTGCCATTGAATCTAGGATGCCAGTTGCGAATAGATCTTGATCAGCGTCGTTGCCAATATTGTCCAAGCCTGTTACGTCTTTTAGAATGTCGATAATTTTTTGTGTGATTTCCATAATGAATACTCTCCTTTAATTAGCTAAACCATAATGTGTTTAAAAATCCTGAGAAAATTAGGAAACTGAAGCAAACTACGTTGAAAGTTATGAAGATTGCTAGAGCCTTTGTAAATTTGTTGCTAGGGATCTGTTGACGATGTCTCTTCTTGTATCTCAACCAAGCATCGTTGATGATCATCGCACAGGCGTGAAAAATACCATATACGATGTAGTACCAAGTTTCACCATGCCAGAATCCCATAATCAGGAACAATGTTACATAGCCCAGATTGGCCATTGTGATCCTATTCTTGATCCATTTTTTCTTCATCATCATGAAGATCAAACGCATGTAGATGAAATCTCTGAACCAGAATGATAGTGTGATATGCCATCTATTCCAGAAGTCCTTGATGTTAACTGATTTGAATGGCTGTTTGAAGTTCATAGGTGTTTCTACACCCATGAAATTACTGATGGCAACCGCAAAGAGTGAATAACCAGCGAAATCAAAGAACAGATACATACTATACGTGTACATGTAAGCTACTAATGCCCAGGAAATTCCTAATGGTGCTTGATCTCCGTATGACAGTGCTAGTATCGAAACTTTCGGTAATAACAATGTTCCGAAGAAGTATCCCAAAATGAACTTATAAACTAATCCCAACATCAATCTGTTAGTACCAGTGTGTAGTAGTTCCAAGTACTTTTCACGACTCGGTACTTTCAGTACATCTTTTTGAAAACGACGGAAACGATCGATCGGTCCAGATGAAATAGTTGGGAAGAATAGTATGAATCTAACGAACTCAGTTGGTTTGATCTCTTTGATCGTGCCATCACGAAGTTCCATAATAATCTCGACAACTTTAAAAGTTAAATAACTTATTCCCATGAATGCGAACAAGGAAATCGTCGCATTCTTTAATAGCGGATCTAACTTTACAAAAACCAGTGGAATAATCGCTAAAACTACCGCCGAACTGAATACCCAAAAGTTATTGTGATTCTTTCGATAAAACTTGTATGCAAAGACAACAATCATTTCAAATAGCACATAGAATATTAACGAAATACCTTGCCTAGCATCACCTCCGAAGAATGTGATGGCTAGAATTATTACTGTTGCAAAGAAATCATAGATTCTGAAACGTTTGCCGTATAGTAAACCGATGATAATAGGAAGTAGAAGTACAAATAGATAGATGAAATAATGTGGCGAACTGTAAGGTGTGATGTCATGCATTAATCTCGCCTATTAGTGCCTTTCTATCAATCTTTCCATTTTTACTGATCGGCAATTGTTCTACAAACTTCAATACGTTCGGAATCATATAATCCATCGTTGTTGTCTTTAACTCATTCTTGATCTCAGAATTCAATTCAAGCTCGTCAACCGTCTTGAACTTGTCTTCCAAAACAATATGAGCAATCATCTTACTTACTTGCTTCTTATTGTTATATAGCGGAACTGTACAAGATTGCTTTACTTGATCAAGATTACCTAGCATCGAATCTACTTCTTCTAGTTCGATACGATAACCGTGCATCTTGATTTGGAAGTCGGTTCTTCCCTTGTAAAATAGCAATCCATCCGGTGCTTCACTGACCATATCTCCCGTGTGATAGAAAGTCTCACCGTTGATAACTTCAAAAGCCTTCTCAGTCTGAACTGGATTATTCAAATAACCTTTAGAAACATCCGGCCCACTTACCAGCAATTCACCGGTTAGATAACCATCGTCACCCTTTTCGAAATTATAAATAATGTGATTCATGTTGGACTTCAAGTATCCAATTGGTAGTCGATCGTATTTTGCTAACATCTCATGATCAATCAGGATCGAAGTAATAGCGACAGTATTCTCAGTTGGTCCATAAGTGTTATAGAGCTTGGCCTTAGGAAACTTCTTTAGTAATTTAGTTGCTGTCGCATGTGTCAATTCTTCGCCACAGAAAATGAATTTTTTCAGTTTTGGCATATTCAATCCATCGAAGCCTCTGAATAATAAGCACATTTCAAAGAACGATGGTGTGGAGATCCAAGTGTCAAAATCTGATTCTGTAATAGCGTTTTGTAGTTTACCAAAATTCTTAGTTGTATCTTTATCAATAACTGTCAAAGTCGACCCATTAGTCAATCCCGGATAAATATCAAAGACAGAAAGATCAAACGAGAATGGTGCCTGTAACATGAGATTGGTATCTTTTGTATAATCAAACTTACTATTTACCCAATTGATAAAATCAGCTAAATTGTTAGTAGAAATTTGAACTCCTTTAGGAGTCCCAGTCGTACCAGAAGTAAAAATAATGTAAAAATCATCTTCTGGACCGATACTCTTATTAGCATCGTAGATATCATTTTCAGAATTCATTGCTTCGATCAATTCTTCTTTTGAAACGATCGGTGTCTCAATTCCAAAATCTTCAACATCACTCCAATTTAGAACTAATGATGGATGTGCAACTGAATCGATCTGGATAATACGCTGTGGATCTGAGCCGTCATCAACTGGAATATATGGGTGTCCGGCCTTGATTGCTCCAAGGAACATCACAAGCATTTCAAACTGCTGCCCACCATATATCACGATTGGGCTCTTCTTAGGCAAGAACTTATCTTGTAAAAAATTAGCAATTCGATCAGATTTTTGTCCTAAATCACGATAAGTTGCTGTTACTGACCCGTTTTGGTAACAGACTTTATCGGGTGATTCGTTTATAACATCCGTAATCTTTTCAATAATTGAATTCATGACTATTCCCTTCTCTCAATCTTGATTTAAAAGTCATTGTAAATAAATTTGACGCTACCTACACCGTTATACCCATAGATGTATAGAAGAACTAAAAAGATTGCGAAAAAAGCGATGGTTTTAATTACAAACATACTAACTGGTTTTTTTAAAAATATAAGTAAATTTTTCATTATAATTTACACCTTTCCCTTAATTCCGCCACGTAAAACTTATATAACCATTCAGATATATAGAGTGTCAAACAAAATAATTAATAGAAATTATGAATTAACGTTTTATCTATATAACTTTTATAAGTATTATAATAACGCCTGTTTAAACATATAACTGCATTTTTGTAAAAATATTTTGTCATTTTTGACCAAAACATACTGTCACAGTCGGTTTATCCACCATATGTTTAAACATCTTTTTTGAAAAAAGTTTATTTTTTGCTGTTAATTCTAAAAAAATATCTGAATCATCTCGATTATTACCGATAAAAATGATTCAATTCCCCACTAAAACGAAATATTCTAAATTTATATATACAAATTTTATATAAAATGACCGAAAAAATTATCACTATTTAAAACGATACAATTAACGGCTTATTTTTCATTCGCGTAAAGTTCAAATAAATAATTTGCTCGATACGTGAGCGGTAGACAAATCTGCGTCCAAGATTTGATACGTTTTCTATAATAGTTTTCCATTTTCTGTAAGTCGCTTGTTTTTTCTTACAACTAACTTACATTTTTGTAAGCTTGGCGTTATAGCAATCTTTCCAAGTCTCCCATTGTAGTTTTACGATAATTAGCCATTTGATTATCTCCTTATAAGATAAATTACGTATTCTTCTTTTGGTTGTACTAAATTTTTTGTGTTGGATGCCGCTGATGGTGGACAACAATTCCATCTGCCGTTGGACCGGTCTCAGCCTGAGGAACGTCTTCGACCTCACTTGGAAGCCTGTAGTCTTCCAAGTCATCCAATGTTCTAAGCGATAAATTACTAAGAACACTTTTACGACTGATTCCATTGTTGTCCACCATCAGCTAAGTTTGTATAATTTGTAGATTATTTAGCTCTTTGATACTAAGACGAACTAAAATAGCACGTACGATAATTTGAATATACTATCGTACGTGCTATTTAAATATAGTAGATAATTTAGCTTCTGGTCAGCAGTAATGGAATCAGTAGCAAAAGTGCTGTTAATGCGGGTAGTTTTCCCACATTTACAGCACTGGACGTCCTTATTGATTTGCGGTCTTTGCAAAGCAATAAGGCGAGATCTGAGACCGCTTTTCGGCTCAGATCGGTCCTGCTACAGATGGAATTACTGATGTCCGGAAGCGGATATAGAAATGCAAAAAATTCTATTTACCATCAGAATCCGGGAAAAACTTAGATAACTCATAATTCATGTGTAGCAATTCTAACGAATGTTCATTTTGTAGTCTGTCCAACTTTATATGACCATCATCAACCTTCAATAACTCATTGATATCTTGAAAAGACTGCGCCACCTCAAAATAATACTGATAGCGCATCGATGTAAATTGAAGATTGATCTTTTGTTTGGACCAGACTGGGGCTTCGTGCGGACCTTTTAGAAGATTCTCCAAGAAATTGTAGTCAAAGTCCGACCATCCCTTCAAATTGTATTCTTTGATCAAAGATCTGATATCATCCATGTCATCAAAAATAGACACAAAGTTCAATAACCAATTCATCTTTTGTGTAAAAGCATTCTTTTGCGACATAGCCGCAACTAAATAAATGACGCGTAGATACCTAGCGCCTCTAAATTTGAATTTCTTATCCAAATCATCGATCAGGAAGAAGGCATTCTGAAGATAATAACTTTTATTTTTGCGCTTGTTGATAAAGTTTTCCAACAGATCCTGTGTATAAATAGTTATTACCCCAGTATTAAATAATTTATCCACTGGCATTTCCTCACCGACCAGTGCTGCCAATTGCGCTCCCTTGTCATTTTCTAAATGTCGCTGAACTAGCCTATCATCATTACTCCACGGCAATTTCAATTGATTATTTTCTAAAATTGAATAATAAGTTATCTCTGTCATTTTCCTATTCACCTTACTTCCATTGTACATAAAAAAGCCGCCGAATAAACGACGACTTTTCTACCAACTAGCTTTTTTTACACCAGGGATCTGTCCGGCATGAGCTAACTTACGAAAGTTCAAGCGAGACATCTTAAATTTGCCCATATAACCTCGAGGACGGCCATCGATCAAATCACGAGAATGTAATCTCGTTGCCGATGAATCTCTTGGTAATTTACTGAGTTCTTCATAATTTCCGGCTGCTTTTAATTCTCTACGCAAGTTTGCATAGCGTTCAACAGTCCGTTGTAATCTTTTTTCACGTTCAATCTTTGCTTTACGTGCCATAAATATAATACCTAACCTTTTCCTATTTTTGTGATACTTATATAGGAAGTCAATACTAGTATTTTTAGAATCGGCTTATACATTAACAGATTAATCTTTCCACAGCAACTTATTTGACTTCATATCTCAAAACCGTCTTCAAACGCTCGGGCTCAACCCTTCTAGCATCTGACAAATATATTTCTCGATGGATTTTTGATTTCCGTTGGCGATCGATCTCCTCTGCATAGTTATCCATTAATTCAAAACTAGCTGGTTCGTCATCATACTTACCAACGTGCAATATTTCGATAGCATCATAAGCTGGACGAGTGATTAGCTTCAATTCTTCCATCAACGGTTGATATTTCTTCTCTTTTACTTCAGCGATGGCTGTTTCTATCACCTCATTAGGAACAAATTTCGGAATTCGCATCATAATATCATATTCAAATTCCTTCTTATCTAGATGATCTAGTTGTTGTCCCTTCTCCGTCAGAGACCAAACACCTTCTAATGGAAAAACAACATAGTCGTCAAACTCAATATTGTCAGCCTTTTGACAATATTTTTTATATTTTCCCTTGATTCCATAAGAGATAGGATACAGTGTTGTGATTCTTTCTTTGAATTCATCCCCATTCGGATCACCTATCCCGTGTAAAGAAACAAATCGCTGCTCTGGCGCCGACACTAAAACTGGTTTCTGTTTAGGTAAATACAAATTCTTCTCTTGTTTACGCCACTCGTATTTCATTTTTCCACCTCAGAGGTTTATTTCTAATAATATCACATCAAAAATAGCAACCGATTTTGTTATTTTCCAGATTTTGTAAAAAGTTTTTACAAAAGTTGACATAAAAAAGGACGATTTTTGTGATTCGTGATATCATTAAACTAATGATTCAGCTGCGGGAGGATATATTATGAAATTATCAAATGTCATTACTAGTGTAATAATCGGTTTAAGTGCACTACTAATGTATCCTGCCAACGTTCAAGCTGATACAGTCAATAATGATACTTTAAGCTCCAGCGATGTTGATATTGCTGACAGTAACGATAGAACCGCAACAACCACATCGTCAGAAACTTCAAATGTCAGCGTAACAGTCGTCAGTGATTTATTAACACTTGATGCCGTACCAAATTTCAACTTTGGTAGCGGTGCTTCTGGTGCCACAGTCGATTTAAAGGATAATTCCGATGACGGAAATATTATCGTAGACGGTAATTCCCAAGGTATTCTCCAAGTTACGGAATCACGTAAGAATTCTGATGGACAAACACCCGGTTTTAACTTGTCAGCTCGTCTAAATAGTTTCAGCTCTAATGGAACTAATATCGATGGTTTCTCAATGAATCTTAGTTCTGAGGAATTATTTGACGGTGATGGTGACAACATCAGTACTGGTTCTAATAAGCTCTCTACTAACAAGGCCACTTTAAATGCTGGTAGTGATCAAGAAACTAGCGTGATGAATCTCGCTGCCGGTTCTTACAAATCTGGAATCATTAGAACTAGCTTCACCACTCCTGATTCCGCCAGCCTCTACGTACCTAAGAATGCTGATGTATCAAGTAAATCAGTCAAAAAATATTCCAGTTCTATTGTTTGGACACTAACTCCAACACCTTCCACAAACTAAAAAAATCTTCCTCTAATCAGGAAGATTTTTATTTTTTTCTATTTTTATAACATTGCCAACTCCACTATCATCATAGAATTGTTGCAGCGCTTCTTCAGCCATTTCATCAAGATTATTATTAACATTGTCGAATTTTTTCTTAATATCATCAAACTTCTGCACTGAAGCATTTTGTTGCTCCAAGGGTACAATAGGGATTCTGATATTATGAGTATCCATTTTTTCAGACTGAGCCCTTCCCACAGGACTGCCAATGAACTCCTCTAACCAACGTTGATTTAAGTATTTAGGATCTGCCTTATAGGATTTCTGTTCTATTTTTGCCACATCCGAAAAAACATATGCCTTTGTATCGTCTATCTTAGAATCATCAACTCTGACCGAATATCCCTTTTTCAATTTATAAGTCCTGTTTTGAATATAATTTCTAGGTATCAACGAATAGTTATTTTTAGAAATTTCAGTTAGAGGAACGTTACGAACAAAGCCAGCGTATTCATTATCTTTATTTACTGTCCTAACCACTCTATCGATCTTCTGCCTGTCTAACTTAATAATCCTATATCTGTCTAATATTGAATGAGATTTAGATACAGTATTGATCATTCGAATACTTTTATCAGTTCTAACTTGAGATTTCTTTATAATTAAAATTAGATTTGGCTCTATGGTCTCAATTCCTAGTTGAATTATTGTATCTATCTGACCATTAGAAATATATTTGTCCTTTAATTGACTATCCTTTAAAAAGTATTCCTCCATACCAAAAATCCCACGACTATCATCCTTCAATTGTGACATGGTAGTGGAAATGTCTTCAAAGATATCTTTTTTAGATTCCTTTGATTTTTTTAAAAATTCTATCTTGCTGGTAATAGGAGAATCAACATCTGTTACTTCATAGTAACTATCTGGGGAATGAAATATCGTTAGTGCTTTATCAAACTTGGTTTCACTCGATTTCAATTTCTCATGTTTTAAATTGGCATTAGTACTATCAATACAGTATGTGGCAATACGACTAAAGTCATAAAACAGGCCACTTTCATATCCATAAATCACTTGATTTTTATTTTGTTTCAGAATAGATTTCAGAATATTGCCATACCAAAAATTACCATCAAGAACCGTATCAGTTGGTTGAATATTTGCAATTTTCAACATTATACTAGCAATCATATCTCTATAATTAAGATAATTAAGATCATCAAGGTCATCAAGGCCATCAAATTGATCCCATGCAACTTCGGCATCCCTACTATCGGGGATGTTCTCCAATTCTTGACAGATCTTTTGAACTTTATCTACATCGATGATTTTAAGAATATTACCAGTAAACTCAAAGTTCAGTTTTTGAGCTTTTTTATTAAATAACAACACCAATTCTTCTGGTTTAGACTCAAGATATGACAACATTTTTTGTCTATCATTGTGAATAACGAATAGTATCATTACTAAATGATATTTGTCTTTTAAACTCTTTATCAATTCTGAAAGTCTACTATAATCAGATTTCCAATTCATCAAATACCCCTCATATTATCTATGTTATCTAAAAAATTGATCCAGATTCATCTCACTATATAATTCCAATTGAGATTCATTCAGTTCTTTCCACAACTCTTGACGAGTTGCTTTTATAATGTTTATTTTTTTTTGGTAATTCTTCAATGCGGATATTTGTCTTTTGAGTGGTATTCGCGGAATTTTAATATTCAAAAGTGCTTTTTTATCAACCTCGTTTAAATTGTTTTTCCCTACGAGATATTGCTCATGTGCAATAGGTGACTTTAAGTATCGACTAAGCCATTCACTATCAAATCTAGCATCCGTAACACGAAGAGTTATGCCATCATAGATAGTATCATCCTTATCCTTATCCACATATGAAATTCTCCAAGTATCATAATGAATTCTTACCAGAATATCTGATTTTTTTACTAAATTGACATCCGGTGAGAATCCGTGGAGGGTTCTATATCGCCCAGTATGTTTCCAATCAAAAGTACCATTTCTTATTCGATAACTCTTCCCATATTTACTGATAGTAAAGGGAACAAAGTTTTCACTTATCTTAACTATTTCTCCCAACCTTACCGTCTCGATGCTATTCAGTTCAGTTAGGTCGATTCTTTCACTCCGTCCATTTATTGGATACGGATTTACCACTTTGACAGTATTAACATAGTTTATCGGTAATAAATTATAATTTCTATCCACAACTTCATCTACATCAACATTGCGGACAAAGCCAGCATAGTTAGTCTTTCGATGTACCGCATCAATTATTCTTTTCTTTATAGGATTGATTTCACTACTACTCTTATAACAAAAATCAAATTCAGAGGCATCAATAAATCGGATTTTTTTTGTTTTTTTATTTTTATTCAATATCAATATTGCTGGTCGCCTACGATACTCTGTCTTTCCCAATTGAATGACTGTTTCAACCCAATTTTTATTGACCAATTCATTTTTTATAGAATTATTAAATGCCAGACAATCTGCTGAAACGGAGAAAAAACCACATCCATCAGACTTTAACTTGTTCATACTGGTTCCTATACTCTCGTAATCCTTATAAAAATTATCGTGAGGGCTCGGTACATACTTACGAAAATCATCCGGATAAAAAATTCTTAATGTCAACGTATCTATTGAAAATGCCGCCACAGCCTTATCGAATTGCCGTTTAACTTCATTAATGCCGTGTTCGTAATACAAATGAACATTAGGAGCATCCTTCAAGTACACTGTTGCCAGCATAAAATCATAAAAGATATCTTCAGCTTTTTCAAAAACTACTTGCTCGTTATTGTTTTCTAAAATACTAATCAATAAATAGCTATACGAAAAATCTGCATTCCAAATAGTCTCGTCAGCTTGAATATTAGCCAATTCCATGACTAAGGATTTGTCCATATCATACATTTGTGGACAGACCAAATTCATCAAGTTCCGATAATCTTCATCCGCACTGTGATTTTCGATCTCATCACACAATTCGCGGATCATCTGCAGATCGATCGTCTGTGGGAAATGATCTGAGAAGTTCAAATTTGCCTCTTTAACTTTAATTCTGAATAATGTCGGTAATTCTTTCGGATGAGATCGAAGATATTCAATATTTTTTTCTCGATCATCATGTGTGACTAAAAGTATCATTATTACATGATAGATCAGTTTTATATTAAGAAATCTACTAACATTTCCGAAACCATGCTTTGATCTCATTTACTATCTCCATTGTCATTTTTTTATTATTTTTCGGATGAAAAAAAATATTTTCCCGATTTTTTGTTCAACTAAATGTATTGTATCCCAAATCTCGAAAGAAAGATTTATGAATTTAGAAATATATTCATAGAGGTTTTTTGCTATTATTTTATTAGATAATATTGCTGTAGTTATGAATACAAATACACATAAAGGGGGAAAACGAATGATATCATACAAAAGCTTGATTGCTAAATCTCTACTCATTGCTAGTATATTCTTCGGTGCACTAAGCACAACTGCTTCCCCCGTCCAAGCTGCTGACGTTCAAAGCGCCTTACCTGTAACAGATACAACAGGCGACACACAAACAGCTACCGCTTCTGATGGCACCATCCCCACTGCTACTTCTACAGTTTCAGTTGAGATCTTGTCAGGAATTTTAACACTCGAACGTGTACCAGACTTCGCCTTCGGTGCAACGATGCTCGGTTCAACCGCTAAGTTGCAATCTAACTTAGTTGCCTCAGACGATATCCCAAGTACAACTCCATCTGGTGAAGATGGTAATTCTGAGGGTGTCCTTAAGATGATCGATTCACGTACAGAGACAAACAATGATGGTACTGGCCCTGGATTCTCACTCAGTGCTTCGATTTCACAACTCAATCCTTACAATTCAGGTGAAAAATCACTAAATACTATTTTGCACTTGGGTTCATTACCATTGGTTGACCAAAACAAAGAAAATATCTCATCAACTTCAAAAGATCTAAAAACACAAGCTGGTGATTTAGACAGTGCAACTGGTAGCAATCCAACATTGATCAATCTCCAATCAGGATCATATCGTACAGGTGTTATTCAAGCATTGTTCACTACACCGGATTCCGCAACTTTAGAGATTCCTAACCAAGATAACGACAATACAAGTGGTACAGTTAAAAAATATAACGCTGTAGTTACATGGACTTTAAATGCTGCTCCAGTAGTTGAATAGAAATCCCATACTCTAACGACTAAGTCGTTGGAGTATTTTTTTGTTTAAACACAACTCCATACTTTGCTATTAATTTTTTTATAAAGGTTATACAATAGAGTAAAATATTGAAAACGTTTTTGTATTTTTAGACAAAAAATTTTATGGGAGGGTTATTATGGCACATTCATTAGATATTCTTGCCCCTGTTTCTGGGAACGTCATTGAATTATCATCCGTAAGCGACCCGGTCTTTTCCCAAAAAATGATGGGTGACGGCTTCGGGATCAAACCTACTAATGGTGAAATCCATGCGCCAGTATCTGGAACTGTGACTCTTATCGCCAAGACTAAGCACGCCATAGGCATAACAACTGATGATGGTGCTGAAATACTAGTACATCTCGGAATAGACACTGTTTCCCTAGATGGTCTGCCATTTGATTTAAAAATCAAAATCCATGATGAAGTTACCGCCGGGCAATTGATAGGCAACATGAATCTTAAATTGATCCAAGCCGCTGATAAGGATACAACAGTCATGGTGATCATTACTAACACCGATGATTACTTAAAAAGCATTACCGTCAAAACTGGTGAAACCGTAGGTGGGCAAATTGCTGCAACAGCTACATCCAAAGCTTACGCTGAAAATACCGATCCAACTGAATCCGATAATTATCAGCAATTAGCTGCTGCCATCATAAAAAATGTCGGAGGATCAGAAAACATTGATTCCGTCATCCACTGTATTACCAGACTAAGATTTTACTTAAAAAACGACCGCTTGCCGGATGACAATGCTATTCGTAAGCTCGATGGAATCATCAACATTGCCAGAGCCTCGGGACAATATCAAGTCGTGATCGGTTCAAAGGTGACCGAGATATACAATGCCGTGCTGGAAAAACTCGGACCAAGTTTCAACAATACTCCGACTGCCACTCTAGACGATAAAAACAAAAAAACTATCTTCGAAAAAATCAAAGATAGTTTCAATACTTTTATTGGTGTTCTGACCGGCTCAATGATTCCTATCATCGGATTGCTCGGTGGATCAGGTATTATGAAAGGAATCTTAGGTGCACTGACAGGTTACGGAATTCTCGACAAGGCCAGTGGCACTTACCTGCTATTCTCATCGATTGCAGATTCACTATATTACTTCTTACCGATCATTCTAGGATTCACTGCAGCTAAAAAGTTAGGCTCAAATCCAATCACGATTGCCGTCGTAGGGAGCGTCCTTACCTATCCATCACTGATCGCAGCAAGTGACAACTCAATTCAACTGACCGTGCTTAGAATTCCCACGCACATCATGAGCTATAGCTCGTCAGTCTTCCCGATCATCCTTGCCGCCTGGGTCGGTAGTTACTTAGAAAAATGGCTCAAAAAAATCATTCCCTCACTGATAAGATCAATCTTCTTACCGATCATAGAAGTGATCATCCTCAGTCTCTTGATCTACGTTGGTGTTGGTCCGATCGTACTATCACTCAGTCAATTCTTGTCACACGGCATCGAATCTATCTACTTCGTAAATCCAGCCTTGACCGGCTTCTTAGTCTCCGGATTGTATCAAGTAGCCGTCGTCTTCGGTCTGCACTGGGCAATCATTCCTATCGTGGTCAATGACCTAGCGATCAGCGGTCACAGCTACTTAAATGCCATGATTTCTGTCACGATGGTCGCTCAAGGTGCTGCCGCAATGGCAGTAGCACTAAAAACTAGAGACAAAAAATACCGTGATCTGTCTTGGGCAGCAACAATTTCAGCCTTCTGCGGCGTTACTGAACCAGCAATCTACGGTATCACACTTCGCTATAAGCGAATCTTCTTCTTATCAAATATTGGTAGTGCCATTGGCGGTTTATTAACCGGCATCTTCAAGGTCGATGCCTATGCCTTATCGGGATCTCTGATCGGCTTCCCAGCCTTTATCAATCCTAGTTTAGGCGTGACTTCTAATCTATTAGGGTACGTCGTCGCACACATTACCACACTAGTAATTACCTTCGTTATGGTAATGATCTGGGGCTATCAAGCCGAAGACAACGCCAATCCTATCGTGAGTTAGAATGATTTGAAATCGACCATTGAGAAGTGATTAGGCACATAGCGAGTCTGCGTATGTTCAAACAAACGTCCCGTGTCAGTGTAAACGAACTTAGTGAGTGCTCCAACACAGTTCATATCACCGACATCTAAGACTTGCAGATCACGCTTAGTGGCTGATTCAACCGTGGTAGTTGAACGTTCAGCCGCAATCTTGAATAATTCATGTTCACGGATGTATTCATAGATCGAATTCTCTGCATCTGCACGAGTCATATCACCTAACAAACTCTTGCGGAAGTAACTATTGTCGACCGCTAGAGCCTTACCGTCAAACAATCGTAAACGTTCGATATAATAAGCGATATCGCCCGAATTGAAAGATGTTAGCTTCTCCAAGTCTTCATCGATCTCGACTTCTTTAAACGTCAATACATCAGTACCTAGGCGTTGAATAAACTTGTTTTGAGGGAAATTTCTAAGTGCCTCGAATCCCTCAGTATTTTCCGCTTGAAAGACAACACGGTCGTCGCGAATTGGTTCTAAAACAACGACACCACGTCCCTTTACAGCATAAACAAGCCCATCACTTTGTAATTCTTTTAGAGCACGTCGAACAGTGTTTCTAGTCACGTCAAAACGTGACGCTAGTTCTTCTTCACCTGGTAAAGTATTACGTGGTTGGTAGACTTGCTTATTGATCTCTTGCTTTAATGTATCATAAATATCCGAATATAATTTTTTAGGCATTGGACCTTCTCCTCAATAAACAAATTGTGTGGTATATGTTTAAACATGCTGTATAATAAGTGTTTAAACAAGTGTTTTACATTAGAATTATAACATACGAGTCTATCATATAGCATAACTTATATAGAATAATAATAAATATATTATTACATACTGAACTCAGAGAGTGGTGACTATTTTATGGCAATCATTAATACTTGGACCAAAGAATTCTCGTACTTCCCAAATATCAAACATATCAACCACGGTGGCACTCAGAACATTACCGTTTTTCAGCCACTGGCTACTAGTCGCATTAGATTGTTGGTAAACAATCAATACGGCAAGATTCCCTTGGAAATAAAGAGCATTAAAGTAATTGCTGACGATAAAACGTATGATATAACGATGAATAACAACACCAGTTTCAGTGTAGCTTCTAAGCAAAGCCTCTGGAGTGACTGGCTGCCGATCAACTTGATCAGTAAATCGCTTCTTACTATTGAAATCAAATCATTTAACCATTCAATTCATACCCTGGGATCAACCATCTGCACTGACCTAGTTGATTCCGACAACTACATAGATGGAGATAATCACTTCTTCTATGGAGTTTCTGCAATTCAAGCCGATACCGACCAAATTGCTAATAAAGTTGCCTTTTTCGGAGATTCTCTGACCAATCAGGGCAGATTTACCTCCCCTCTGGCAAAAATATTGGCTGGTGAAAATACCGTAACAGCAAATTACGGCATTTCAGGTAATCGACTATTGCATAAGGGAAATAGTACTTCCAAATGGTCAAACAGCTTTGGACCAGCAGGAATTGATCGCTTCGAAAAGATGATCGACGAATTTCACCCTAACACAGTTATTTTACTCGAAGGTACAAATGATTTGCTACTACCAGGTACTGGAACGCCTACATCTGAATTACCGACCGTAGAAGATATGATCGACGGTTATAACAAAATTGCTCAATACTGTGAAGCTAATAATATCGAGCTGATCTGCCTGACCATACCGCCATTTCAAGGGACTATCATTGACGGTCACGACGCTTGGAGTTCAGAGAAAGAGGCACTACGTACCCAAATAAATGATTTCATCTTAAGTTTAACCAATACTGTCGACTTGGCAACCTTTGTTTGTGATGATTCGCAAAAAAAATTAGCCAAAGAATTTGATTGCGGCGACCACGCTCATTTCTCAGAATCAGGTGGTAACTTGATCGCACAATTTCTAGAGAATAGCTTGAACGGTGAGTATATCAATTATTAGATTAAGACTAACTATTACTATTAGATAGGCTAAGAGAGAATATTGAATGTAGAAATACACTCGATATTCTCTCTTTTTTGTACTTATCATTAAATTATAATTCATCAATTATAAAGTGACAACGTCGTCTATAACATAGCCTATACATGACGTATATAGGTAAAATCCACCTATATTAAGCTGTTTAATCAAGTTGTGATTTTTTTCGCTAATATATTTATATTGTTAATTTATCAAAAAAAAACGAATTAATTTTGAATAAGTTTCAAAAAGTATCCACTTTAACAAAATAATTCTTACAATATCTGAAATATTTATAGAATATTTAAATATTATAATTTATCCATATCATGTTAGGGATTACTAAATTATATAAGAATAGAGGGTAAAAATTATGAGGTTTCAACAATTAAAACGCGATCCAAACGCTGTAATGAGAAAAAAATTAGTTAAATCAAAAAAGAATTGGATCGTTGTAAGTAGCCTTTCAATTGCCGGAGGATTGTTACTGATGTCGGCACCAAGTTATGTCGCTAAGGCCGATACAACTACCGAATCAACAACACCATCAACCGTTGTAGCTAGTTCCTCTCCTGCAAGTACAGAGACCACTACCCCATCAAAAGATGCCGCTCCTGCAGATAATGCTGTAGTTAACGAGGCACCTAAGCAAGATGATACACCTGTGAATGGCAGTACTGACAAAGGTGCTGATACTGTCACAGTAGACGATAAAACAGCTGACACAGACACTACTGATAAAGTTGCCGAACCAGATTCAACTGTAGAAAAAACTGATGTTGCAGGTGGCGATGTTACTGGCAATCTAAAGCTCAGTGCATTGTCTGCCGCAGCTCCAGCAAGTACAACAGATACTGACCCAACAGCAACTCCGGTTGAAGGTGAAGAAGCTGCACCTGAAACACTTACTGACAAAGGCTCTGCAAGTGATACAGACTCAATCGATGGATCAGTTGATACTGGAAAAGTAGACGGCCAATCTGATGCAGCAGCTAAAGAAGATGCTGCAGACGCTGATAAAGCAGGTGAACAACTTGAAGTGTCAGCTGACGCCTTAGACGCCACTGATCCCGCCGCACAATTAGCCGCTGAAGATGTAGTCGCTCCAGTTGCTGAAGATGTCGTTACTAAAACAAATTCCGGTGCTGGTTGGACTTATGATAGTGATACAACTACCTTGAATATCAACGGTGATTTAACAGACTTCAAAGGTGGAGATACAGAACATTGGGGTGGTAATACTAGCGATATTACTACCGTTAACATTAACAAGCAGATTACTGCACCCATCGATTCTTCTTATATGTTTGCTAATATGACTAATCTGAAAACAATTAATAATCTTTCCAATTTAACTTTTACGGCCGATGCAGAACATCCTCAGATTTTAGAGGGAATGTTTAAAAATGACTATTCTATTGAAGATATAGACTTATCTGCTGCTAATTTAATAAAAGCCGAAAATATCAGCCATATGTTCGAAAATGATTACAAGTTAAAAACAATTGAATTTTCTAATACAACCGGTTTTAAAGATATAGTTAATGCTAGTTTTACATTTGCAAATTGTTCTTCTCTAGTCAATCTGGATGCCATGACAAAATGGCAAGCTTCCAATGCCACTGACTTAAGAGGAATGTTTAAAAACGCTAGTTCATTAAAAAAATTGTCTCTCGGTGTTTTAAATTGGAGTATAAATTTCGGAAAAACAAATACTCCTACAAATGGTATGCCTAACACTGGGGATTCTTCTATCGGTGAAGGAATGTTTGATGGCACCAACCTAGATAGTATTACCATGCCTCAAAAACTATACTTTAGTCCCGGAACTGCATTAACATCAAGTTTGGGCTCTAAATGGGTAAGTGATCAAGACAATAAACAATTTCTAGGTGTTCCAACATTTGATGATTCCGGTAACGCAACTGGTGGATTGAGCTCACTATATAACGGTAATGTAGTATCTGATAGCATTTTATTGAAATATACTCCTCAAGGCGCCAGTACAGATGAAACCATAACTAATTTGGTAACAATCAAAACTAATCAACCGAATATGACAATCACGGTGCCAGTCACAGGAACTGTAGGTCAGACCGTAACCAATATTAAAGTACCATCAATAATTACATTCGATGGTAAAAAATATACAACAGACCCAAATCAACTTGTATCAGCCACATTGGGACAAACCATGGCAACTGCAAATGAAACTATAACTTATTCCCGTGAAAAGGCAACTGGTAAAAAAGGAGTTTCTATTCCTACAAACATAACCGATCAGAATATTACAATTGATATACCAGACGGAGAAGTTGGTGTTACTAAACAAATCACCTTAACAAGTGATAACTTACCAACTGGTTATGAAATTAAAGACGGATCAGTAAATACTATCAGTGTAACTTACAATGGCGACTCGGATACTTCTCCTTATACCTTTTCACCGAATGAGATAGAACTAGTTGGTGTTACTAACGATGAGTCTACAGTGACTGTTACTAATCCTGATGGTTCTACTTCTGATTTGACTATTCCTGAAGGAAATTACGGAAATTCAACTACTGTTTATCCTGATCCTATTTCTGGTTACGATACT
>NZ_JAYKTV010000002.1:330633-617264 GCF_036913575.1 Companilactobacillus sp. HBUAS59699
GATGGAAAGACTATTGATAAAGACAATCCTGTTACTTACACAGGTGTTACTAACGATGAATCTACAGTTCCTGTTACTAACCCTGATGGTTCCACTTCTGATTTGACTATTCCTGAAGGAAATTACGGAAATTCAACTACTGTTTATCCTGATCCTATTTCTGGTTACGATACTCCTGAAATAAAAGTTGTTTATGGCTCTGATGGCACTCCTACTATCACCCAAGATGGAAAGACTATTGATAAAGACAATCCTGTTACTTACACAGGTGTTACTAACGATGAATCTACAGTTCCTGTTACTAACCCTGATGGTTCTACTTCTGATTTGACTATTCCTGAAGGAAATTACGGAAATTCAACTACTGTTTATCCTGATCCTATTTCTGGTTACGATACTCCTGAAATAAAAGTTGTTTATGGCTCTGATGGCACTCCTACTATCACCCAAGATGGAAAGACTATTGATAAAGACAATCCTATCACTTACACAGGTGTTACAAATCCAGAACAAAAACTAACAGTTAAAAACCCAGATGGTTCAACAACTGATCTAGTTATTCCTGAAGGTAAGTTTGGTGATGCACCTATAACTGTCTCCGCAATATCCATTTCTGGATACAGTGCACCTGCAGTAATTGTTACTTACAATTCTGACGGAACTTCAACTATTACCGATGCCAAAGATACTACTAAACCAATTACCACTGCTGACACCCTAACCTACACAAGAAAATCATCAGGCGGCGGTTCAACAACCGTAGAACCAACAACTCCTGATGAAGGTGCAATTGAACACAAGAATCAAACAATCTCGACATATTCTGACAAACCTGCGGTTAATATTTATCGTCTAGGTTCAGACAACAAGATGTCACAGATCACTAACCGTCAATTGCTTTCAGCATCTAACTGGTACAGTGACGAGATCATTACGATCGACGGTGTAAGTTACTATCGTGTTGCTACTAACGAATGGGCTAAGACTAGTCAAGCTTACCCATATCAAGCTCTCAACTTACACATCAGAACTTACAATGATTCTGAGAAGCCTCTTTACAGAGCTGAAAATACGCTAATTGGCAATGAAACACTTGCTCCAAGCAGCAGCTGGATCACTGACCGTGAAACATACGTGATCAACAATACTAAGTACTACCGTGTTGCTACTAACGAGTTCGTCAATGCCAACGATGTCTATGTTTACTCACCAGTAAATATGGTCGTCACGACTCGCTCTGATGCTTATACAAACATCTATACTGCTAAAGGTGAACTGGTAACTAACAGATCACTGATCAACAACAGCAGTTGGAAAGCTGACAGCATTACATACATCAATGGTGACAAGTACTACCGTGTTGCTACTAACGAATTTGTCAAAGCTAGCGATGTTGATGTAAACAATCAGATCTAATAGTTAAACAAAAAATGGAACAGCAAAATTAATTGCTGTTCCATTTTTTGTAATGAATTAGAGACGACTACTCCTCAAACTGACTATTATACATATTAGCGTAGAAACCATTCTCACTCATCAACTCATCGTGATCACCACGCTCGATGATCTCACCGTCTTTGACAACTAGGATCATATCAGCGTTCTTGATTGTTGATAATCTATGAGCAATAACGAACGATGTTCTTCCCTTCGTTAATAAGTCCATCGCCTTTTGAATCTGCTCTTCAGTTCTCGTATCAACGGAACTAGTAGCTTCATCAAGTATCAGCATTGGCGCATTTCTGATCAATGCCCTAGCAATCGTCAACAATTGTTTCTGACCCACTGAGAGACTAACTGAATCATCCAAGACCGTATCGAAGCCATCTGGCAAAGTATCGATGAAATGATCGATACCAACTGCCTTGCAGGCTTTACGAATCTGTTCATCAGTCACATCTGGTTGATTGTAGACGAGATTATTTCTAACTGTATCTTCAAATAACCAAGCATCTTGTAAGACCATGTCGAACTGATCACGTACTTCTGATCGTTTCATATCGGTAATATTGACACCGTCGATCTTGATCGTACCACTATTGAGATTGTAGAATCTCATCAACAGGTTCACCGTCGTTGTCTTACCTGATCCAGTTGGGCCTACGATGGCGATCTTCTGCCCTGGTTCGGCATGCATAGTAAAGTTCTTCAGAATCTTCTGACCGGGCAAGTAGCCGAATTCAACATTATCGAATTCAACATCCCCAGTCGTCTTAGTTAACATCTTAGGCTTATCTGAATCGTCAACTTCTTCAGATTCTTCTAAGAAACCGAAGACACGTTTCATCGCTGCTGAAGCAGTCTGTAAACTAGCGAAAGCCTGTGCAATCTGTGATAGTGGCTGTGAGAAGAGACGGACATAGATCATGAAGGCAACGATCGTCCCCATGCTCAAGCTACCGTTGATTGCCATCACACCACCAACGATACAGACCATCACGTAACCGAAGTTACCAATGAATCCCATCAAGGGTTGCATGATTCCTGACATAAATTGTGACTTCCAGACAGCATCGTACAAGTTATTATTCATTTGGTCGAAGTCTGACTTAGCCTCATCGGTATAATTGTAAGTCTTCACAACGTCGTGACCTGAATAGATTTCCTCAGTATAACTGGAAATATCAGCTAGTCGTGTCTGTTGTGCATTGAAGAATCTCTGTGACTTGCCCATGATTATCATGGTACCGATGAAACCAGCTAGAACGGAGACAATAGCTGTAATACTCATTGGCACGTTGGTGACCAGCATCATTATGACGACGCCAACGAACAATGTAACTGACGAGATCAATGTACCCAAACTCTGATTAAGCGACTGCCCCATGGTATCCAAGTCATTAGTAACTCGACTCAAGGTATCACCTTCGTTGTGAGTATCGAAGTAGTTCAATGGTAATTTGTTGATCTTATCAGTGATCTTAGTTCTGAGCTTCTGAGTGAACTTCTGTGTCACTGTCGCCATAATGAACCCTTGACCGTAAGACATGGCAGCTCCGATTGCATAGATGATTCCCAAAATCATAACGATCTTCATAACTTGGGCAACGTCGATTCCTTTGATCAAGCCAGCTGTGATTAGATCAGTGATCTTACTCAACTGACTAGGACCAACGATTGAAGCAACACTACCTAAGACGGCAAATATTACTGCGACAAGCACTGGTCCAATATACGAACGTCCATATTTAACGACACCGTCCTTAATACTGACGTCTCTAGTATTAGCTCTACGCATTAGGCAAGTTCCTCCTTTGATAATTGTGAATAAGCGATTTGTTGATAAACTGAATTATTCTTCAATAACTCTTCATGTGTTCCTTGTCCAACTACTTGTCCTTTGTCTAGAACAATGATCTCATCAGCATCAATGACCGTACTGATACGTTGCGCCACGATGACTTTGGTAGTCTTAGCAGCTTTTTGCTTCAAAGTTTCACGCAACTTGCGATCAGTCGCGTAGTCTAGTGCTGAGAAGGAATCATCAAATAGTAATATCTCCGGCTTACGTGCAATCGCACGGGCAATTGCCAAACGTTGTTTTTGACCACCGGAGAAGTTATCACCGTGTTGAGCGACAGTTGAATCTAACTGTTGCTCTTTTTCTTCAACGAAATCTTTTGATTGTGCTGTATCTAGTGCATCGTAGGCTTCATCATCAGACAGTTTGTTTGATTTGTTAGTGCTGGTACCGAAGTCGATATTGCTCTTAATATCACCACTGAATAATACTGCTTTCTGAGGAATGTATCCGATTCGATTGTTCAAGTCGGTTTGCGAATAATCTTTGACATCCACGTTATCGATCAGTACTTCACCACTTGTTGTATCGTACAATCTTGGAATCAGATTGAGAGCAGAACTTTTACCACTACCGGTTGAGCCAATGATGGCAACTGTCTGTCCTTGATTTGCCTTGAAAGACAAATTCTCAATAGCTGGTTTCTCAGCTCCGGGATACTTGAATGTAACATTTCTAAATTCCAACTCACCTTTGTCGGTGGGATCATTCTTAGTTTCATTATCAAATATGATCGAAGGTTCAATAGCGAGTACTTCGTTGATTCTACCAGCAGAAACTGTCACACGAGGTAACAAGATGAAGATCATCGACAACAACAAGAACCCTAAGATAACTTGCATGGCATATGATGAGAAGACGATCATATCACTGAACAGAGTCAATCTCTGAGCACCAACAGCTTGGTTGATGATCACCGCACCGATTCCATAAACTGCTAAGGTCAATGCACTGGAGATAAAAGTCATTCCTGGATTCATCAAAGCTAAGAACCGATAGGCGAATAAGTTAGTATTAGTTAGATCATCATTAGCTTTATTGAATTTTTTGTTTTGGTAATCTTCAGCATTATAAGCGTGAACGACACGAATACCTGACAAGTTCTCTTGAGTAACTAAGTTCAAACGGTCGGTCAAACTCTGGACCATTTTGAATTTTGGCTGTACCTTAGTCAAGATCAAAGTCAGCATGAGACACAATATTACGACAGCAACGGCTGTGGCAGTAGTCCATTCCCATCCCTTACCAGCAATCTTGGTAATTGCCCAAATTGCTGTGATCGGCGCTTTGATAATAACTTGCAATCCCATCGCCACGAATTGTTGGATCTGGGTAATATCGTTCGTTGAACGTGTCAACAAGCTGGAAACCGAAAAGTTCTTGATGTCTTGGGTTGAATAATCCATAACTTGATTGAAGACATCTTTTCTAATTCGAGCCGAGAATCCTCCGGCAATCTTAGCGACGAAATAGCCGGTGACGACAGCAGCTAAGACACTGGCAATGGAGCACAGGATCATCATCGCTCCAGGTTGTAATATCTGACTGATGGTCGTACCCTTGGTCTCAATTCGTTCCGTGATGGTGGACATGTAGCCTGGTATACTCAGCTCTAACCAGACTTGAATGACGATGAATAGTGTACTTATTGTCATCATGCCGTATTCTTTTTTATTCATTCTTTTTAGTAACTTAAACATTGGCAACTCCTTCTCTCCTATGAGTTCGCATGCGAACTATATATCCAAAAATAAAATGCTTATTCAGCATTATTGGAAATCTGTTTTAATACTTTGAAAAAGGTCTTCATATCCTCATCGGATATATCTTTACTCAAAGATTCTTCCACCTTTTGAGCGGCCGCATCGATCTTAGTCATTGCTTCTCGTGCTTCTTTGGTCAGGAGCAGACGTTTGTAACGTGCATCTTTACTAGACGGTGTGGTTTCGATGATACCATTCTTAACCATGCGACTAACTAGCCCACTGGCAGTCGACTTACTGATCGACATAGCATGTTCCAGGTCACGCTGGAAGATTTCCTTGTCGTCATTCATCGCTAGATAGCCCGATGCCATCGCCTGCAACTTAGAAATATGCTTATGATCTTCATTAAAGATTGCATAATTAGCCTTAACATAGCGATCAATCTTCAACGATACGTCTCTAATTTGAAACATGATTGTCTTTCCTGGATCAATCATGATGATTTCCTCCTATCAGTTCGTATGCGAACCATATTACTTTCTTTTGTTGTGAATGTCAAATAAAAATATCTCAAATCAAATTAATGACTTGAGATATTTTGAAAATTTTAAATTAAAGTAAGACGACACCAACACCAACAAGTCCTGGCCCAGTATGAACTCCCAGAGCGGGACCTACTTGACCGAAGAATTGTTTACTACCGTGGATTCCATCTTCATCAAGTAACTTGATCATTCGTTGACCCATAGCAGCATCGGCGCCATGACCTACGGCTAACAAGTAATCTTTGTGATCACCGATGAAGTCATTGACTAAGCCCAACATGAGCTTTTGACCTTTCTTCATTCCACGTGCTTTAGCGGCAGTCGTATAGATACCTTCACTATTACAAGTGATGATCGGTGCCAGCTTCAACATATTACCGACAACTGAAGTAACTAGTCCGATTCGACCACCAGCACGCAAGTATTCCAATGTTGGGATACAGAAGTAAACCACAGTGTTCTTAACCATCTTAGCAACACCATCAACAACTTCGGAATAACTCTTACCAGCATCGACCATGTCCTTGGCTCCAACGGCGATCAATCCGGCAGCCACAGCCACTTGCTTAGTATCAAATGTAGTATAAGTAAATCTGTCATCATCTTCTAGCAATACTTTTAAGAAATTATAAGTACCACTCAATCCGGATGAAACTGAGATTGAGACGATATGATCGTAACCATCTGCAGCAATTTCATCCAAAGTCTGATTGATAACTTCACCTGAAGGCAAAGATGTCTTCGGAATTTCCTTCTCTAATCCGTCATAGACTTCAACAGCAGTAATGTCGCGTCTATCCAGATATGTTTTGTCTTTATAAATAATTTGCATTGGTAATTCATAGATTCCCGGCTTTTCAAGATACTCCTCAGGGATATCACAGCAGGAATCAACCAATATTGCAATACGTTCTGTCATTTCTCTTTACTCTTTTCTTTCGAGCCGTCGTCATTACTTAGTAACAGGATCTTCTTCGTCACCCACTTGGATGCAAATGACATTGTTACCATCTCAACCATCAAGTAGGCTTGCGAATCATTGCCTTCTGACAATTTCTGACCCTCAGTCCGATGATTGATCAATTTCAAAGCTGTTTCCTGCTTAGCACAAAAGAAATCAAAGGCATTCTCGATCCCACCATTCAACTTGGTCATCAAATCAATGCCCTCTTCGATCTCACTTATCGAGACAACTTGCTTCAAAAAAGTAATGGCGATTAAATATGCCAAATGTTCTCTGGTATATCTCTTTTTAATCGGATGTGGTAGAAGTCCGTTTTTTACATAGTTGTTGACCATCGAAGTAGTAACGATTGGTCCATCATCTAACCAAATCGGACCTAAGTACTTATCTATCAATGTTAGCAACTGATCTCGATACAAATCCAATTCTGGTAGATCTGACCAGCGTGGTAACTTGAATTCCTCTAAATTATCTAACCATTCTTGCAATTCATCCATTAAAAAGCACCTCTTTATGATTACTAATACAATTTATCATAATCATAAAGACTGTTCAACCTAGTTTTAAAAACTAGATAAAATAATAATAAAAAATTTCACTTTAATATCTTTTTCAAGTTGATTTCAAAACTATCTGTATTTTTTATGAGCGGATTGTGAAACCAACCAACGCTCTCATTAACTACTTCGCCAATGACTAACGCTCTAATTCCTCGAGTAATGGTCAGCTTCTCTTGGTCATCGGTCACGAATTCTTCGATGAACCTATACATGAATCCTTTTAGACGTAAGACGGCTTCACCGATACTTTTATCTTCAGATAGTTCTGAGGTTCTCAATGCCATTAACGATAGTGACAAATTGTCTAAGCCAAACCCACGCATAACTTTTGCAATTTTGATCAGTCCCTCTTTGCCGCTATACCCTAAGCATTCAGTCTTGATCTTATTATCTAAATCATCAAAATATTTATTAGTTATCGCTAAATTCAAAGCGTCACGGTTTTTGAAATAAAAATACAACGCCTGTGTCTTACAATCCAAATCTTCAGCAATGCGCTTAAAAGTAGCTGCATTAGCACCATCTTGACTAATTATTTTCATTGCTGTTTGAATTATTTTATCTTCTGAAAGATCGCGTTTTTGAGTCATACGTCTACCTCCTATCACGTTCCTTTACATTTTACAACTTGTAAATTATAATTACCAATTGTAAGCAGGAGATGTGAATATGACATATTTAGCACTAGTTTTAATCGGATTCGTAATCGGCATCTTTGTTCTATCAACTGGCGGTGGAGGTGCAGCCTTCTACTTAGGCGTACTGACCAGTATCTTTCATTTGAGCGCACCCGTTGCAGCGGCTACTTCACTGTTAACAGCCTTTCCATCTTTAGTAGTCGGTGCCTTTGGACATTATCGAACCGGTAACATCCGCTTCAAGGTTGGTAACAGAATGTTGATCTCAGCTATCCCCGCAGTCGTAGTGGGAGCTTTGATTTCTCCATACATTCCGCTAAAAATATACACTTGGATCGTTGCAATCATCTTAGTTGTATTAGGTCTTCAAATTCTAATACAACTTATTTTTCCAAAATCAAATTCTAACAAAAAATCCGGGAACGAATCTCTAAAGGCATCGATGTTTGGTGTCATCAGTGGCCTAATGGTCGGTGTCGCTGGCTTAAGCGGCGGCGGTCCTATTCTAGCAGGATTGTTGTTACTCAATCTGGACATGGTTAGAGCAGCAGCCACTTCCTCATACGTCCTTGCCGGAACTACATGTGTCGGCCTAATATTCCATCTCTCTGGTGGCAACGTCAATTGGTCGATCGGTATTAGTCTAATGATCGGTGCGATACTAGGCGCACTCTTAGCACCCAAGTTATTAGCCAAAGTCGATCCAATAAAATTCAACAAATATCTTAGACCATTTATCGGTGTTCTCTTAGTAATCATGGGAGTTAAAATGGTCATCTAACAAAAAAAACGAGTCGGAAAAATTCCGACTCGTTTTTTTTAATCTTCTGCGATCAAATCGCGTTCATGCCAACCGATAATTACGATCAACAAGATACCGACAATACTTAATCCAGCAATCATAGCGATGTTATTAGCAATCTTAGCACCACCTAGGTACAAGTCACCAACAATAACAACTAGCAAGATAGCTAGGATTCCTGTCCATTGTAGACGAGTAAAGGCTGAACCAGTCTTACTGCGTTCCTCACGACGTGTAACGTAAGGCATAATTGCACCTAATCCGATCAAGACAATGATAGCAACGAAGTTAATGATCAATTCGTACCACCATGTACTTGTACCGAAGGCAACGTCTTGAGGTCCGATACCAAAAATCGTAGCAATAGCAGTAACGATCAAGCACCACCAGCCGACAGCCAAAGCTATCTTGTCATTTTTGATATAAACATATTCAGAAGGATATTTAGCACTATCCATACGGATCTTAATGAAAGCAAAGAAGATCCAGCAAGTAACACCTGGTGAAATAATTCCGTTAAGATTCAATAGCCAGTTGAAAATATCATTCATACTTGGTAAGAAAATTCCTAATAACATAATGAAGGCACTCAAACCACAAGTTAACAAGTAACCATTAACTGGTAAGCCTGACTTATTCTTCTTACGAAGAACCTTAGGCATGTACTTAGCACCTGTATCAGAAATCAACATTCTAGTCATCGCATCAAGTAAAACAGCTAACAAAGCAGCTAGATAGAAGACTTCTGTCCAGGCAAAGATATACATCAAAGAATTGCCCATGTGGAACTGTTCACCTAATGCTTGGAAAGCATAGTAAGAACCATTCATCTTCAAATCATTTGGTAAATGATAGGCATCGAAGAAAACACCTAGTGAGAATGAACCAAAGATAGTTAGGAAGGCCGTCATAACGGCTAACATGATCATTGCCTTAGGGAACTCGCTCTTAGGCTTACGCATCTTAGTAATAAACGGTGCAATCAATTCAGCACCGTTCATGGCGTAGATCAATAGTCCCAATGTAGTTAGATAATGTAAATCAAATTTTGGAACAATTGTATGAACATTCATTGGTTGAGTAGCAATATGACCACCCATACCTAATGCAGCAAATGTCATAATAACGAATAGCACAGTCATACCAAACATGGCCACACCACCGATAGTACTCAAGAATTCAAGTGAATGCTTGAATCTTGATTGAACGAAGATGAAGACAACGAACGTTATAACGGTCCAGAATGCAAACCAACCGTTCGACATTGTATCTTGTAATTTACCATTTCCATACCATGCCCAACCTAATCCAACAACGATTGAATTAGCTGTATCAACAACGTAAGGAATAGAAGCAGCCCAGTATGTCCAAGCTGTGAAATAACCTAGGAATTCACCACTAGTTCCACGAACCCATGATGTAAGTCCACCACCCTCATGATTGAAGACCGATCCTAGTTGTCCAACCATAAGTGAATATGGAATGACGTATAAAAATAACATGATAACCCAGGATGTAATAACACCCATACCTTGGTTTTGAAAATTATATGTCAAATCATCAAAACCAATTACCGTAACAAAACTCATTAGTGCCAAGACAGGCCAACTAATAAAGCTTTTTTTCGGCTCTAAAGTTTCCATAATAATCCCCCAAAAATATTCAAAAAATTTAGTAAACAATTGCAACTAATAATTTTACAACTTTTTGAACCACTTTAGAGCTGAAAACGTTTTTTAATAATAAAAAAAATACCAACAATATGTCAGTATTTTTATATTTTACTTATATATCAAGGCTTAAAGGCTCTTTAATTAAAATAAAAATATATTTTATTATTTAATTTATATGATGTGGCCTAGTTTGATGTCGTACTAGGGCAATAACACGATAAGCAATATCCTCGCCAACTAGTGTTATCAATGATCCTAATAATATCACAACGATACCAATGATGGTTCTGCCACTGATTGCTTCACCTAAAATGAACAACGATAGGACCGGAGCCAGTGCTGGTTTGATCAAGAATATCAATGAAGCTTGAACGATCCCGACTTCTTCCATTGAAATAAAGTACAATCCAAAGGCTACTCCCGTGACCAAAACTGAAATATACAAGATCAGTGGCAAGGTTTGTAACGTCAGACCTTTGAAGAAGGGAATATTGACGAACTCACTATAATGAGCAGGTAAATTTTGTGCCAGTGAAGTGTGACTTAACAACATTAAGGCACCCAATTCTAATGATCCGAATAAGAATGAGAAACAAGTCATTGACAAGCCATTGATGCCGATCTTATGGCCATTGATACGTGACATAACGCCATAAACACCAAAGATGATCGATGCTAAGAGTCCTAGAGCGATTCCCATAGGATTTTTTAAATTAAATGGATTAATAATGATCAATAGTCCAACAAGGGTCAATACTAGTGCAAATACATTCGTACGAGACAATTTTTCACGTAGGAAGATAAATCCTATGATAAGTCCAAAAATTGGATTAGCGCTCAAAATAATCGCAATGACAGATGCTTCTGTAACTTGAATAGAGAGTTGATAGAGTGTCATGCTGACAACAACGATAACAAAACCGGTCAGCGCACAACGTCCCCAATCATACAGCGACATCTTCACGCCATTCTTTCTGAGGTGAAGAATAGCGAATGGTAATAACGCCAATCCCCCAATCAAGAATCGAATAAAGTTCAACTCAACTGGATTGAATTGACCACCGGCGATCTTTAAAGCAATTTCCATCGAGCTGAATAAAAACATCGGTATTATTATGCATAGAAAACCTTTTAACTTCAAAACTTTCGTTTCATCCCCCAAAAAATTAGTGAATAACATTACTAGTGTACTACTATTGGCAAGTTATTTTCGAGGGAGAATTAAATCTTACTTAGTAAATCCAGCTTTTGTACTGTAACCTTTACCGACAGTTAAGTCATATTGAATGAGCTTGTAGTCGTTCAACAATTCCTTTTGTTTCTTACTCAAATCTTTATAAGAAACTTGCTTACCAGTCTTCTTATTGACATACAGACTTTCAGAATTACCGACAGTACTCTTAGCCATAGCGGGAGCATCTTCTTGGATCTTCGTCAGCATAGCGTAGAACGGTGTGACCTTTTGTCCCATCTGCTTGTACGCCAAAGCGATAAAACCATTGGGATCAGTGATCTTAGTATTAGCATTTAATTTCTTCGTAGCATGATCATGTTCGATCGCATACTTATTACTGTAAACAAAGTATTCCGTCTCATGTTGTACGACATTGTACTTCTGCATGCTGTTACCGTCATAAATTCCCGGCAAGTGATCACCGTACCAGACGACAGTAATTGGCTTGTTGATCTTGTCTAGTTTATCAAGGAAGGCTTTCGTAGACGCATCCGTCAAGTTAAGTCCTTTGGAGAAGTTAGCTACTTGATCAGCATTCTTCCCGACTCCACTACCGCTAGCCTTGAAATTATTATTCTTGTAATTGTTAGTGTATGGCATGTGATTTTGCATCGTGACCAAACTAATAAATTGGCCGCTCTTGACATTATTCACTTGCCACAAAGCGTCATCATAGGCTGACTCATCACCAACATATTGGCCGCCATCAGCTGGGCTAGTGTATTGGAGGGCGAGGTTTCCGGTCGTGTCAATATTTCTAAAAGTCTGGAAACCAAATTTCTTATAAACACTAGCACGACTATAAAAGTTACCGATATAAGGATGGATCGCAGCTTTAGTGTTGAACTGATTAGTAATATTTTCGGGATTCTCTTGCTTTTGCACTAGTTGTACGTATGGCGATTGTAGTGACTTCGAGAACTGATTATATGCCAAACCTGTAAAAGTCATGTATTCCATATTAGCCGTTCCGCCACCGTAGCCAGAACTGAGCATCAAGCCTGAAGTATTGTCCTTCATCGTTTGACGGATATTAGGGATAGCATCTTGATTGATCTTAACATTAGGAACTCGACTGGGATCAGCGAAACTCTCACTCAAAACAAAAATCAAAGTCTGTTTATTAACATTACTATTAGGACGATCTTGATTAATATTTGCTGCCACATCTTTATACTTCTTAACTATCGAATCGATCTTAGCCTCACTGTAATCCTTTGGCTGATCCATAACTTTAACTCGAACATTGGTCAAGAAAGTTATTAAGGGACCGTTACTATTAGTTTCCCAAATCAAATTGGCTGTAAAATCTGAGCGACCAGCTTTGGCCAGTGCCTTATTAGTTAACGAACCCTCGTCATTAGCTGAGTAAAAACTACCTAGACTCAAGACTGCCAACAAAACAAAGACTACTCTAGTTGGCCACTTCATTCTCAAGAGCGACTTGCCGAATTTTCTTTCTAGGAAGATACAGATGGCAATTCCGATCAAAAGAGCAACGACAATTTCAGCGACTAACTTCAAGCTGACCATCGTCAACAGCTCTTTGATATTACTCAAGAACATTAAATCACTCGGTAAAACTGGTTCCGTTCGATAAATAACCTTCAAGCGGTTGGCAACAGCATATATCAAAAAGAAGACATAAAATACCGCTGTTGAATAGAAGAAACGGTTTATTATTCCGTATAAGCCTAAATAAACTAATAACAATATCAATGATGTTATTAGGTACATGCCCGGATAGGTCTTCGTAACGGTATCAATGGTAAATTGCATTGCTCCAGTTTGTGAATAGTCCAAAACAAACCCCATCAGAAGCGCTGATAGGACTATAAAAACAAATTGTAACGCGTAAATTTTGTTAAATCTTTTCATTATTAGATAGCACCTTATTATTTCTTAATTAACACTTCTATATACTAACCTAAATTAAAAGAAAAGTAATAGTGAATAATGATTTTGCAGTATATTAATAATAAGTAGACATTTTGGAGGTACTTATAATGACTGACAAAACAAAGATCATCAAAGAGCACTTATCCACCGTTATCGATCCCGACATGGACATCGATATTATCAATCTAGGTTTGATCTATAACATCGAAATAAACGATGATATTTGCAATATTGAAATGACCATGCCCACTAGAAGTTGTCAATTCGGTGAATCAATGGCACAGAACGTTATTAAGACCGTCGAAAAAATTGATTTTGTTAGTAAATGTAATCTCAATATTGTTTGGAATCCCGTCTGGACTAAGGATCGGATGTCCAAACTTGCTCGAATGACCTTAGGTGTCTAAAAAATCCGTCTCAATTGAGGCGGATTTTTATTATCTAAGTTTAAATATCCCCAATAGTATAGACATTACCATTGATGATACTGTATTTAGGAAGTACTAGCTCTTCAGTTTTTCTCGTGTTGCCATCTGAATCAGTCAGTTCTTTACTGCCGCGTTTGATATCAAAAATAGTTACGTCAGCATCATAACCGGCTTCTAGTTTGCCTTTGTGTTTCAAATTAAAGTTCTTAGCCGGTCTAAGAGTGATCATTGGGATGATCTCTGCTAGTTTATAACCAACGATGAGCATCTTTTCAATACAAGTCGACATGTCATAGACTGGTCCATTCTCACGATTCAACTGATAAATACCGGTACTAAGTGTTTCAGGGGACATCTTATATTTCTTGGCCACCTCTGCGGTATGAAAGTTAAAACTACCTGAACCATGACCGACATCAAAAATTATTCCGTGCTCATAACCATCTTGCACAAAGTCATGAATATTATCACCTTCATCCAAGATGCCGTTCTTCTTACCGTTGAAGCAATGAGTCAATATGTCACCGCGTTCCATCACCGCAATGATCTCTGACAATTCAGGAGGATTAGTTCCGATATGAACCATCAGTGGTAAGCGTTGATGCAATTTTACTTGTATATACTTAGCTTCTATCAGAGGATTAATACCGTTATTGATCACCGTCGATCTACTCATTCTGACTTTGATTCCAACAACAAAGTCAGGATACTTGTCGACAACATTCTGTACTTCAGTCAGGCTTATTTGCGTCATATCCTCAAGCTCGTTATGAACCAAAATACCTGTCTTAGAAGCATTGATCATCGCGTAGACATTGGTCTTCTTATCACGGGTACAGTCATAGAAATCACCGATACTATTGGAACCAGTTGACCCTGCATCGATCACCGTTGTAACGCCGGTCTTATAGCCGTCTTCATCTGGATCATCACCGTAATGGTCTAATTTTTCATAACAATGAACGTGATCATCGATCCAGCCAGCGGAGACAAAGGATTTTTTCTCCAAGTCAATTGTTTTACTGGCGGTAATATCAGCTAACTCCTTACCAACTCTTTCGATCTTTCCGTTAGTAATCAGAAGCTCTATCGGCTCACAATGCTCATTCAATCCGTTCTTAATATATAGATCAGCCATTCAAATCATCTCCAATTTAAATTTAGCCCATGGCGTTACATAGTCTAATAGGAACAATTCTTTTTCAGAAATTTCCGCAACCAAGTTCTTTCGTGGGTCACTGTGCGGTTCCAAAACGATCTGTAATTCATTCTTATATCTGCCGAACTCATCATTACCGATCACGATATCTCCTCGCCTAAACTCGTGTGTGCCACGACTTTTAGGATTAGAATCGGGACCATATTTAGTTCGTACTTGTGTCGAACGTGCCACCAAGCTGGTAATGTCGCCGCGCCTCATATGCAAATTATCCAAGAGGATCTTTTGTTCCAGTTCATTTATGTCAGATGATAGTTTGACTCCAAAGGTCAATTCATAACGATTCATTTTTCCCAATTCCTCTAATTCATCATCCGAAGCGTAGGCATTGCCAATAATCACACAATCTATCAAACCGGTCGCAAATAAATGTTTTGCCTGAATAACTACTGGAAAATCTCGATGCATCTCTAATGTTGGCAAGCCATCATTCACGTCCCAAGGTCCCATATTGCCAGATTGTGAAGTAATAAAAGCTGCTGTTTCAATGTTTTGCTTCCTGAATCTTCTAGAACAGGATAGAAAGAACTCTAGTGGTAATCCTGTTCCACGTTGGGGATAGAAGTTATGGCATCCCAGGATGAATGGTCGATTAGCTGAATAAGATAGAATATTGTTCAAATAATCGACATCGTTACTCATATTCAGTTCAATATTCAACTGTTCTGGATTATAAGAGATCATAGCTTCTGTCTGACCGTCAAAACCGGTATCCAATCTAATCGTATCGGCCCCCAATTGCCTAAAAAAGCTTAAATCCTGATATGAAATGCCTAATTGATCAAAAATATCTGGTGCCACATCCAACGTAACGGTATAACCTAAAACTTTGGCGTATGAGATCAAGTCGTGATATCGGTCCATTACTTGCTCTCTGCCCGTGCCAATCTCTAACATACTCATAAACACTCTAGTGAATCCTTGTAACGCTGCCTTAGCTAAATATTCTTTGTCACTATCAATATTGCTGTGATCCGGATATACTGAAACTCCCAAAGTTCGTTTAGTCATATATTTTCCGCCTTCTAATCTATGGACATTTTTAAATAGTTATTCCGCTTGATACTCGTTTGTCGCCTTCTAATCTGCCTCCTCAATTTTTCAAAAAAATTATAACATTATAATATTATGATGTAAAAAAATATACGAAGCTTAGACTTCGTATTCGATCTCGTAAGGAAACTTATTCGTATCATACATCGCTAATGAGTATTCGATCAAATTATCAAAACGATCAAAACCACGTCTGATTCGCTTGATCGCTAGTGTATCCGACTTCTCTAGCAATTGTTGATTCGCTGAATCTAAGTTTACAGCTTTGAATTCATCTTTAAAGCTGGCAATTTCATGACCACTCTCTTGTAGAATCTTGTATAACGACTTGTGGCGCAAGTTCTTCAGCTCTTCTTGTATGGCAACATTTGGTAAATAGTGTTCAAAGACAATAAATGGTTTATCGTTGAGAGAGTACAGGCGCTTGATGTAGAGGATATGCTGATTAATATCATTCTCAAACGGTGTACCTGTTGGTGGGACTAGTTTTATCTCCAGTATCTTCTTCGTCAGACTACCATTCTCGTCTACGATCGATGAGAATGATCTCGCCTTTGATAACTTGTTGAACAGATTATTACTGATGACTGTCGTGCCAATACCACTCTTCTTGACTAGGTATCCTTCGCCTACCAGCAGTTCAACGGCCTTTCGAATAGTGATTTTACTAACTTTGTACATTTTTTCCAATTCATTTTCGGTCGGGATCAAAGTTCCAACTTCATATTTACCCGACAAGATATTCTTTTTAATATCACTGGCAACTCTTTGATATAAACTTCCTGCTATCATATTATTATCTCCAATAATTCACTTTAATTAATTAACTTAACATCTTAATATTACAATATAAGTTGTCGTTACTAAATAATAGAATATTTTTTTAAATAGATTATTATAATAAGAATCGGAAATATGATAATCGTGATATTTATTTTTTTAAAGTAGTAGGTGGATGGGTGCCGCTGGCAGTGGTCAACAATTCCATCTGCCGTGGGACCGGTCTCGGCCTGAGGAACGTCTTCGACCTCGCTCGGAAGCCCTCGGTCTTCCGAGTCGTCCAGTGTACTAAGCGATAAATCGCTAAGTACACTATCACGGCTGATTCCATTGTTGGCCACTGTCAGCTAAATAGTATTGATACTTACTTAGCAGTAAAACGGCAATCCTTCTTTGAATTTTACAAATTAAAAACGTACATTGCAGCAATTTGAATAGATTATCTATTCATTCGCCATAATGTACGTTTTTTAGTATCTAATTTAAATTAGTTGGAGGTCAGCAGTAATGGAATCAGTAGCGAAAGTGGTGTTAATGCGGTGATTTTCCGCATTTACAGCACTGGACGACTTTATTGATTTGCGATTTATGCAAAGCAAGAAAGCGAAGGTCGAGACCGCCTTTTGGCTCGAGCTGATCCCGCTACAGATGGAATTACTGCTGACCGGAAGCGGAAAATAGAATACTCCACCAACTCTAAAATCACTTGAGAAATTGTAATCTAACCGCATTAAGTACCGCTATAACCGTAACGCCAACGTCAGCGAATACCGCTTGCCACATTCCTACGAAACCAAAAGCACCTAGAATCAAGAATAAAACCTTGATCCCGATAGCAAAGCTAATATTTTCCATAACGATCTTACGAGTAACTTGGGCAATCTTGATCGTCTTAGAAACCTTTGATGGTTCATCACCCATAATGACAATATCTGCGGCTTCAACAGCTGCATCACTTCCAAGGCCACCCATAGCAAATCCAATATCTGCCGTTGTCAAAACTGGAGTATCATTGATTCCATCGCCGACAAAGGCAACTTTTTTATTATTTTTCTTTGATTTAGCTAATAATTTTTCAACAATATTAACCTTGTCTTCTGGTAACAAGTCTGTATAAACTCGGTCTAGTTTTAATTTTGTAGCGATCGATTGACCAACCACTTCGTTATCACCTGTCAGCATGGCACTCTTGATACCGCGTTGATGTAACAACTCTATAGCATCTTCGGCGTCAGACTTTGGTTCATCAGCGATAACGATACTACCGATAAATTTGTCATCGGAACTGACATAAACAACCGTACCAATGCCATTATCTCTAATAAAATTAATTCCTGACATTGCCTTATCGTTACCGACAACGATTTTTTTACCATTAACAGTTGCACTCAGACCATGACCTGCATGTTCATTAGCATCTGTTACTTCAAACAAACTCATATCGCCGTTATAAGCTTTGATTATAGACTGTGCAATTGGATGAGTTGAGTTCTGCTCAGCCGCTGCTGCTATACCTAATAATTCTTGTCTAGTAATACCAGCAACTGGTTCGATTTTGACAACCTCAAATTGTCCTTTTGTTAGTGTACCAGTCTTATCAAAAGCGACTGTGTCGACATTATTCAAGGCCTCTAGATAGCTACTTCCTTTAACTAAAACACCTTGTTTAGAAGCAGCTCCGATACCACCGAAGAAACTCAATGGTACTGAAATAACTAACGCACAAGGACATGAGATAACTAAGAAAACTAATGCACGTGAGATCCATTCACTCCAGTTACCAGTGAATAGTGATGGAACAATTGCTAGAGCAACTGCCATTGCTACAACGATGGGTGTATAAATCTTAGCAAAACGAGTGATGAATTTTTCAGCTGGAGCTTTTTTACTGCTGGCGTTTTGAACCATGTCCAAAATCTTGGCTACAGTTGAATCACTGTATACTTTAGTAACTTTGATCTCCAAAGTACCATTCTGGTTGATCGATCCACTCATTGCTGAATCATTTTCCTTGATACTTCTAGGCATTGATTCACCTGTTAAGGCCGAAGTATCAACCATCGACTTACCAGCAACAACTGTACCGTCGAGCGGAATCTTTTCTCCAGGTCTAACAACGATTATTTGACCTACTTGAACTTTGTTGGGATCAACTTCTTTGGTACCAGACGCTAACTTGATCGTAGCGAAAACTGGTTTAACTTCTAATAGTGCGGAAATTGAACGTTTAGAATTATTAGTTGCAATATCTTCGAATAAATTACCAACTTCATAGAAGAACATTACCGCAACAGCTTCGGGATACTCACCCAAAATAAGTGCACCGACCGTTGCTATCGTCATCAAGAAATTCTCGTCAAAAATTTCTCCATGAAAAATATTCTTGATTGCTTTAAAAACAATACTTCCACCGATCACAAAGTAACCGATAAAATAGAAGATAATATTAATGGACTCATCAAAAACACCAATGAACCCTGTTACCATAAATATTGCCGAAATCACTAACTTCCAAATCCTTATTACAGATTCTTGATCTAATCTTTTATGTGATTTCTTTTGTTTATCCTTAACTTGATATTCGGATTGGACATTGTATGACTTCATTTAGAACATCCTCCCTACAATTGTGTAAGTGTTTACATGAATATATGAGCATTCATTCATATTTCATCTATAATATAATATATCCAACAGGGAAATTCAATGATTTTTAAGAAAAAGGTGAAACATTATGGTAGAAAAAGATTTTTCGGAGCAGGAACATCAAGATGCTCTCAATCATCTGAAAGAAAGCATTCCTGCTAACGAAGAACTAGAATCGATGGTCAACATTTTTAAGGCATTTGGCGATATGACTCGTGTAAAAATTATTCTGGCATTGTCAAAGACACCTTTGAGTGTTGGAGAAATCGCCGATACTTTGGACATGAGCCAATCATCAATTTCCCATCAATTGAGCTTGTTGCGCCAATTAAATCTAGTTAATAGCGTGCGACATGGCCGAAATATACATTACCGTTTGAGTGATCAACACATCATTACCATCTTTGGACAAACCAAAGATCATATTATTGAAGATGAAAACGACTGATATGACTGACTTTCTAGCATTAATTTGCTGGGAAGTCTTTTTATTTTGAAATAATTGATTGCAAACTGTTGACTTTAAATTTAGTGGAACTATAATGATCTATGTAATCAATAAAGTGAGTACTCACTTTCTAATAATATAAAAAGTTTTTAGAGGAGCTGATATTATGTTTACAACAATGTTTTGGATTTTAGCAATTTGGTTCGTGATCAACGTCATTTGGATGTATGTCAAAAGAGATGACCAACAACTTCAAAAGGCCTTAGGCTGGGTCAATGTTGTTGCTGTCATCGCTGGATTCTGGGCTTACTTCGGTGCAACTCAAGTAGCCGGAATTGACACTTGGTTCAACATTTTGAATTATGTAAATATCGTCCTTGCGGGAACACAATTATATTTGGGTTACCGCAATGGTCATAGCGTAAAGCACGCTTAATTTTAATATTTTAGATTCACCCCTGAGGAAGCTGGGACAAAAGCAATTTTGTTCCAGCTTTTTCGATGCCATTGAATTACAATTAAGTTACTAATTAATTTGAGGGATATATAATATGAAAAGTTTAATTGATATTTATAAAGAATCACCCGAAACATCTGGTTTAACTGACAAACAATTAAAGATTTTTCAAGCTGCCATAACGCTCTTTGCCCAAAAAGGCTACAAAGATACCAGTACCAAAGAGATTGCCCAAAAAGCAGGCGTATCAGAAGGCAGCTTATTTAAGCGATTCAATAATAAAGAAGAGTTACTATTATCGATCCTCAAGCCGCTATCTCGTGTAATTCTACCGGAGATACTTAATGAATTCTCAGAGCAAACTTTAAAAACTGGATACCCCACTCTGCACGATTTCATCGACGTTATTTTACGTAATCGTTTAGATTTTTTCATTGAAAACATCGATGTGCTTAGGATCTTTATTGATGAGTTTATTTACGATGAAAATATTCGCAAGAGTATCGTTGCTGAGATTCCTTACGAATATTTGAAGACCATTAATGATGCCATCGATAAATTAAAATCTGATGGATTGATCGTTGATTGGAACAATGTCGAGATCTTTAGATTTATCTTTTCCACTATATTCGGTTATTTAGCACAGCATTACTTCCTATTTAGATCTCCAAATTGGAACAAGGAAGAAGAAATTTCTCATTTGGTGGATTTCCTAGTTAAAGGATTGGCACCAGAAAAGGATGTGAAATAATGTACGGCATTCACCGTAAAACTCTACCTGCAAAAATTTTTATTTTACTAATGCAGATCATCTATGTATTGATCGATTACAAGTGGATTACCCCACACCTTACATCAACGATGGCTATTAATATGTTCTTACTTATATTGATAACCTTCATCCGATTGAATTCCATGATGTTCATCTGGCTACCACGCGGTATTAGTTGGAAGGAAGCAATCAGGAATAGTTTAGCATTTGGATTGTATTATCTTGGTTTTCCAATTTTAGCAATTTGGAGTAGCTTCAATCTCGTTTGGTTCGGCTGGTTATTATTTATTATTGGATCCAGTGTAAACAGCCTATCTGAATTGTTACGTAAACCTTTCAAGGCGGATCCCAATAATAAGGGAAAGTTATACACCGGTGGATTATTCAAATACGCCGTTCACATCAATTATTTCGGTGACGTTCTATGGGTTTTGGGATTTGCCATAGTTACAGGAAATATTTGGTCGCTATTAATACCAATAATGTTACTGTGCATGTTTGTATTTTCATAAATTCCCAATGCGGATAAGTATTTAACCCAACATTATGGGCAAAGTTTCATTGAATATAATAAAAAAACAAAATCGCTGATTCCCTTCATCTGGTGACCTCACTAGCTTTCAAAGTAGTAAGGTTTATTTATTAATTTTTCGTTAAAAAAACTTGTTGACTCACAAAAATAGTTTTCTGAAACTTTACACGATATTTACATTAACTTTGCTGGATATTTACACTGACCAGATACAATAACATAGTTCTTAAATTATTAGACTCTTGAGGAGAGATTTTATGAAAAAAAGTAAGTCCCTTGTAATTACAAGTTTATTATTTAGTACTATGATTTTAAATCCTAGCATGATCAACGCTGTTGTTGTTAACGCTGCTGACGCTGGAGCTGAAACACCAGAGAAAAAGCCAGAAACCTCAAAAACAGTTACTATTCACTTCACAGATAATAGTGGAGCTGATATCGCTGGTGTTGTGGATCAATCAGTAACTATCGCTAAGACGGCTACAGATCTTAAGAACTACATGATCTCAACACCTGCTAACTACAGAGTTTCTGACAATCAAGATTTAAAAGTTAGTGATGATAACAAAGCTACAATCAAAATCACTAAAACTAAGAAAATCAGTATCAGCTTCCTTCTTAACGGCTCACCACTCTCTGTATCACAAGATTTAACTCATGACACTGTCGATGATGATGCCACAACTATCGACAAAAACAAATTACATCTTCCAAAGGGCTACATTTTGGAAAATGGAACTAATGACTTTAAAATCGTACAAGGTAAGGCAACTATCCATGTAACAGATGTTAACAAGCAAAATGTTTCAATCGTCTATCTGGATGGAGTAAAGAAACTACAAATTGTTAGTCCAGCTGTAACTACTAGTTTGCTTGTACCTGAAGGCACAAAATCTATTAATGCATCAGATATTCAAATTCCAACTGGTTATACTTTGAGCCCAGAAAACAGATTTGAAATTTCAAGTAACAGCTATACTCAAGGTGGAGTTACAGTTACAAATAGAATTGTAACTGTAAAACTAAATAAAGCTACTAACAGCGGTGCTACTGATACAAAACCAAGTACACCAGCTACTCCTACAACTCCAGGTAAACCTGGCAATGTAACAAATGGCGACAACACTGTATACACAAATACTATTCAATTCATTAACAAAGCTACTAATAAAATTGTTGGATCAGCAAATATCTCTGGTATCAATGGTTCAAAACATACAGTAGTTGTCCCCGATGGATTCGAATTAGCAAAAAATGAATCATCAGAAATCAAAATCGATAAGTCTGTAAAAGCTGTTCATATTCAAGTTGTTCAAAAAGGAACTGCAGAATCAGAAATCACAGCTCACAAGACAACCTTCAGAACTAACAAAGTTACACAATTATTCGATAACAACGGTAAAGCAATCAATAACCGTGCATTAATGTCTAACACAAGCTGGGCTGTTGATAAGATGATGGTTCTTAATGGCGTAACTTACTATCGTGTTGCTACTAACGAATGGGTTCTAGCAAGCGATTTAGCTTAATGATCATTTCTATTCCTTACACTACACTCTCATAAATCCAAATACTTAACAAAACCACTCAACCATAAAAGCCAACAGCTGTCCTCCAATCAGCTGTTGGCTTTTTGTCTGTAATTAAAAAATAGCTGGCTTAATATTCTTACGAGTCAAATCAATTAGTAATTGTATCGGATCAGACATACCCTGAACTTTTCTATAGGTAATACCGACATCTGTTTTCAAAAGTCTATTAGGAATTTTAAAAACATTCAATGTATTGGTTGGTAGTGCAAAGTTTTCACTGACTATTAGTGATGATACAAAAGCACATCCCACTTGCTTCTTTGCCAATTGGGCTGCAATATCCATATTTGCTACCTCAGTAACAACATGTAAATCTACTCCATGATCGATAAAGAAATGATCTAAGACTTCTTGGTAATGTGAATCTTGTCTAATACTTATAATATTCTCACCATCTAATGCATTAATAGTATAGGGAAATTCGGGAGGATAATTCATTGAACCATCAAATAAAGATGAGCTTTTAGGAATCAGTACATAAACTGAATCTGAAGATATTTTTTCATAGTCCAATTTTTTATTATATATAGGCATACCAATGAAAAAATTGACATCCCCCGTCAGTAATAACTTTTCTGCTTGTGTAGTTGGAAGTTCAATCAACCTAGTTTTTATTTCTGGATATTTCCGCTGAAATTCTGGTAATAACTTAGGAAAAAAATATCTGCCTAATGGTTGATTAGTAGCCATTACAATTTCCCCATGTGCATACTTGGATAAACTGTTCATTTCACTTTTGAGTCTTGAATATTCACTTTTTTCTCGATGCAAATAGTCCAGCAATAATTGTCCAGCGTAAGTAAGCCTAACTGGTTTGACATTTCTATCCAGCAACTCTACTCCGTAATTTTTTTCAGCATTATGAATTGTTTGACTAATGTAAGGCTGAGTAACAAACAAACTCTTGGCTGCTTTAGATATGCCACCATTACTAACAATTGCATCTAAGAATTGCATAACTTTATCGTCTGACATCTAACTCAACTCCTAATTGTGAATTAATATATAAAATATTAACTTTGTATATAATTACAATCCTTTATATATCAACTTATGGAATATAACATTTTTGTTATATTATGTCGTTCCAATACTAATTGTACATATATTGTGATGTGATACACAATTGAATTGTAATAAATAATTGATTAGGAGGAGAATTGAATGGTTGTAGTTACAGATAATGTTGAAAAAAGAAATGTTTCTCGCCTTTTTGAATCCGCAAGAATAGGTTCGCTAGAAATCAAAAATCGTACTGTTATGGCACCTTTAGGATTAGTCGGATATTCTGACAGCGAAGGTGGATTCTCCAAAAATGCTCAAGACATGTATATTCGCAGAGCTAAAGGAGGCGTTGGATTATTAACTGTTGGATTAGTCGTTTGCAGTTATGATGACTTCGAAAAAGGCAGTGCCCCTTGCCCTATAAATAATCCTTTTGACTTTATGAATACATCAGCAGAAATGTTACAACAGATTCATTCATATGGTACAAAAGCAATCTGCATGATCAGTGCTGGTTCAGGACGTTCATCATTCCCAGGTGCTTCCAAGAAACAATGGGCTCCTTCTGAAGCAACTAATAGATTCGATCCTAATCAAAAGCATCGTGCAATGACACACGCTGAAATCGAAAAAACTATTAGTGACTTTGTTAAAGGTGCCGCAATTTGTAAGGCCAGTGGATTTGATGGGGTTGAAATTCATGCTGTTCATGAAGGCTATTTATTCGACCAATTTGCGATGAGTTTATTTAATCATCGTGACGACGAATTCGGTGGTGATCTTGAACACAGATTAAAGATCGTCACAGATATTGTTAAAGGTATCAAGGCTCAATGCGGTGAGGACTTCCCTGTATCTATTCGTTTCTCACTAAAGAGTTTTATTAAAGAAATAAGAAACGGTGCTTTACCTGGTGAAAAATTCGAAGAAAAAGGAAGAGATATTTCCGAAGGATTAGAAGCCGCAAAAATTCTTGAGGCCGCTGGATATGACATGCTAAATGTCGATGCCGGGACATATGACGCTTGGTTCTGGAATCACCCACCAATGTATTTTGACAAAAAGGGTATTTATAATACTTTTGGCGCACAAGTTAAATCCGTTGTTGATATTCCAGTCGCAGTTGCTGGAAGAATGGATGATCCAGAAGTAATAAATAGTGCACTAGATCAAGGCATTGATTTGGTAGAATTCGGTCGTCCATTATTAGCTGATCCTGATTTGCCAAACAAAATCAAAGCTGATGATTGGGAAGACATTCGCCCATGTATTTCATGTCAAGATGGTTGCCTAGCAAGATTGGAAAAGGGACTACCCTTCTCATGTACTGTAAATCCTGCAACTGGTAGAGAAGCCGCATACCGATTGACGGCTCCATTAAAAGTAAAAAATGTTCTAGTCATCGGTGGTGGTCCTGCTGGTCTAGAAACAGCTTGGATCTGCGGTACTAGAGGACATAACGTAACATTATTTGAATCAAATTCTGAACTAGGTGGAGAATTAATTCCGGGTTCAAAACCAAGTTTTAAGTCCAACGATCATGAACTAGTATTATGGTATACACGTCAATTATCTAAAATGAAGAATGTAACGATTAAATTGAATACTTCAGCTACTAAAAAAGATTTTGATAGCAATGAGTATGACACTGTTGTTGTAGCAACTGGATCTAAACCCATTGTTCCTGACTTTGGAAGTAACAAAATGGTCACTGCATCTGATGTATTAACGGATCATAACAAAGTAGGACAAAAAGTTACTGTTATTGGCGGTGGATTAGTAGGTTGCGAAACGGCTTTGTGGCTAGAACGCAAAGGTAAAGACGTCACAATAGTTGAGATGTCAAACGATATTTGTGGTGGACCTCATGCCCAATCATTTGCCAACTATCAAATGATGAAAGAATTATTACCATATGAAGGTATTGACGTACAACTAAATACCAAGGTGGAATCAATTGATGACACTAATGTTAACGTAACAACTAAAGATGGTAATAAGGAAACAATCAGTGGTGGCGATGTTGTCTGTGCTCTTGGTTACTCACCTAATAATCCATTCATGCACCTATTGGCAACTACTGACAAGGAATCCTATCTAATTGGAGATTCTCATAATGTATCAAATATCATGGGAGCAATTTGGTCAGCTTACGCGGTTGCTAAAGATATCTAACAATTACTACTAACTGAAAATAAAGTAGCGCATCGCTTAATTGTGATGCGCTACTTTTGTTCTTACGAATTAAGAACTAATCCTATATTTTCTTAAAATGATAAATCTTACTCTGAAAATCACCATTAAAATCAGGAATATAAATCCCCAAGTTCATCAGCTCATCCCCATAGTAAGTCTTACCTGTGTCAACATCTTGATACTGATATTCTGGATTCAAGCCTTTCAAAAAAATCTCATGAAAGACCGGCTGACCAGACGAAAGTATGCGACCGACAAACATTAAGACATCGGTCTTCTCAGTATTTACAAACATCCACGAAGCAATGTTCGATTCAAACGGGCTCTTCAACCGAATATAATCACCGTACTGAACTAACTGACGAACTTTTTTGTATTGAGAAACTTGTCGTTTGATTTCAGATTTCTCATCCGCGGTTAACTTGGTCAGATCCAACTCATAGCCCAGCACTCCACTCATAGCTACGTCGCCACGGGTCTTCAGCGGTGTCACTCTGCCAGTCTGCTGATTCGGTACTGCCGAAACATGAGCTGTCATACTGGAAATTGGATAAGCTAAGCTAGTTCCATACTGAATCTTCATCCGTTCTACGGCATCGGTATTATCGCTAGTCCAAGATTGCGGCATGTAATACAATAATCCAGCATCGAATCTACCGCCACCGCCGGAACAGCCTTCCCACAAAATATTCTTGTACTTAGTGGTGAGATGATCCATCAACTCATAAACTCCGAGAATATAACGATGAGAGGCCTCGCCTTGATTGTGCTTGTTCAAAGCCAATGAATAAACATCAGACATATTGCGGTTCATATCCCACTTAACGTAATCAATATCAACTGAATCTAATAACTTAGTCATCTGTTTTTCAACATTCTGACGCACTTCTTGGCGTCCCATATCAAGAACAAACTGATCACGCGATGGCGAAGGTTCACGATTAGGCTCTTGCATCAAATAGTCGGGATGTTCACGATAAAGTTTTGAATCAACAGAAATCATCTCCGGCTCAAACCACAAGCCGAATTTCATCCCTTTTTGATGAACATAATCTGACATTCCTTTGAGTCCCTTAAGTAACTTATGCTTATACTCAAACCAATCACCCAAGGAAGAATTATCAGTATTACGATGTCCAAACCAGCCGTCATCTAGAACAAACATCTCAATACCTAAGTTAGCTGCCTCATCAACGATCTTCTCGATCTTTTCGTCGGTAAAATCAAAAAAAGTAGCTTCCCAATTATTTATGACGATCGGACGTTGCTTCAATTTATATCCACCACGAGCGACACGTTCTCGCAACAAATGATGATACGTATTACTCATATCGTTAAAACCATTATCCGAATAAACCATGATCACTTCTGGCGTCTGAAATGTTTCCCCAGGATCCAGATTCCAACTGAAATTATACGGATTGATTCCTACTAAAACTCGCAGCTGATCTATCTGATCCTTCTCTAATTCAAAATCATGGTTTCCGGAATATACAAAGTTCAAGCCAATTGCTGGTCCCGCAAACTCACTGGTATCATGATTTGCCAAAGCAATGAAGCTATTCATCTGGTGACTAGATTCACCACGGCGGCTCTGAAAACTTCTGATTCCGGAGTTGATGTCTTCACGGTTGATTTGACGTTCATGCATGTGAGCACCCGGCAACGAAACTACTTGATCATACACGCCGTTGTTAGTCAGATCCAATTGCATTGACGCAATCTTTTCTAGGGCAATCGCTTGATCAGTCTTGTTATTGACCTTGACTGAACGAGTAATCACGGCACGATCATGATAGATCGTATAATACATATCTATGTATATTTCTTGAAATCTATCTTTCAAAGTAACGATCAAAGTTGATGCTTCATCGTCTGCTTCAACGTACGATTGTGGTAAACCCTTCAAGTTAGGCTTTCCGGGTTCGATCTTATAATCAAAGTATCTTAAATCGTGAATGTTCGAGCCATTCTCACGCCGAATGATCGATGCTGGTATGCGATAATCCATCGAGCCGTGGCTAGAATATTCTTGTGGCAACGTATCCTTGGAATAACCGCGTTCAGGATTTCCTGGCACATTTCCTGAAAAACCACGGTAACGTCTAGGATAGGACTTATTACCACTGTAATGTTTAATAGCCTTACCAAAATACAAGTGATTCAAGACATTATTGTCCTCAATCTTAAGCAGATAAGATATTTTTTTATTGTGCAAATGAAATACTTTGTTTTCCCGATCAAATGATATATAAGAATCTTCCAAGTTTAATCAAACCTCCTATCAAATTCTCTCATCAATTCCTTTATAGTTTTCATAAGATTGATGGTCAAGTAAAAGCACAAAAAAACTCCTTATCTTGAATAGATAAGGAGTCAGTGAGTTATTATTTTTCGTCGTAAATACGCATCTTGCTCTTAATAATGCTTTCGCATAGATCAGCGTATGAAATACCAGCAGCCTTTGCTTCACGTGGCATAAGTGACAATGGTGTCATACCTGGCAAAGTATTAGCTTCCATAACGTACAATTCACTATCACGTAATAAGAAGTCCACACGACCGTAGTTACTCATACCTAATGCTTCAAAAGTATCTTTGGTCATATCTTGCATGCGAGCGTGAGTTTCATCATCCAAGTCTGGAGGAGTGATGAAGTGAGTTACGTTGTTTTCAACAAACTTGTGTTGGAAATCATACCATCCAGTATCAACTGCAATTTCAACGGCTGGTAGTGCATGATCATCAACCATTGCAACTGAGAATTCTCGACCTTTGATGTATTCTTCGATCAATACTTCTTTGTCGAATCTCAATGCATCCGCAATGTTTTCTTTTAGTTCTGATTCATCATTAATAATATGTGTACCAACACTTGAACCACCATTTGATGGTTTAACTACCATTGGGAAACCGAAGGGAATGTCTTCCGCTGAGATATCACTTGTAGTAGTTGTTGTGTAGTCAGCAGTTTGAATATGGTTTTGGACAAAAACTTCTTTGGAGAATTTCTTATCCATTGCAATACCTGAAGCTAATGAGCCACTACCTGTATATCTAATATCAAAGACATCGAAGACAGCTTGCATCTTACCATTTTCACCATCTTCACCGTGAAGTCCCATGTAGACAATATCGGCATGTTGGCAAATCTTCAATACATTCTTTCCAAGTAATCCAACAGTATCGTCAGTACGTAAGGCGTTGATCTTTTCGTCTGTCAATACTTCATCACTGATGATCAAGTTAGTTTCATCTTCTGGTTCAGTAGTAAATAGATCATCGATCTTATCTTCAGCTACATCTACCCCAAGAAATGAATCGACATATGCGACTTCATAACCCTTACTTCTTAATGCGTTTGTGATCTTCACACCTGAAGATAAAGAAACGTTTCTTTCGGTACTTCTTCCACCTGAGAGGACAACGATTTTCATTGTTCGTTTCACCTATTCTTTCTTTTTTTGTAATTCCAAGCGAATTCCTAGAACCTATAGAATACCACAAACACCGTGAGTTTACTATTTTTAGGCTATCCATCTTGGCATTTTTTTCAAAATTCTCGAATTATTCATAATTGTTTGGTTTAATGTAGACAAGGAGGATTTGACTCGTGAAAAAGTTAAATATTGTTTTACTTAGTTTAGTATCTTTGATCACCTTGGGTATTTTTACTACTCAAAGTGTTAAGGCGGATAGTTTGAGTGACCAGCCAGTAATGACACTGGGAACATCGCTAACTAGCAGCCAAAAACAAGGTACAGTTGATGCCTTATCTTCACAGATCAATGGCAACAACAGCAACTATACGACCGTAACCGTAACTGGTGATACTTTGGTCAAGTACTTGAACCCTAGTGGTAGTTCATTTACTAGCAGTTCTGGAGTCTGGTCATCAGCCTTGATTCAAAAAACTTCATCTGGTTCAGGTATCAACGTTAAAATCGTTGATTACAATGGCAAGAATAACATCACGACCATCACTGCCGACCAATACCGAAACGCAGCTGTCACAGCCGGTATTAGTGACGCTAACATCTATGTAACGTCAGCTACACCGATCGATGGTTCTGGCGCTTTGGCAGGTATCTATGCTGCATACGCAAGTACTGGTAATTCTTTGAACCAAAGCCAAGTTAATGCCGCCCAAAATGAAATGGGTGTCTTAAGTGGTATCACTGATGCTAACAAAGGAACTGACGGATATTCCGACAAGCAATTGAACAATGCCGTTGCTGGAATGAAATCCGATATTGCTCAAAAGGGTGATAATATCACCGTCAACCAAATTACAACTATCGTTAATAACAACTTACAAAAGAACAATCTACAAAACATTATTACTGATAATCAAAAACAAAAAATCATTAATTTAATGGTAGAAATCAGAAATTCCGGTGCTTTGAACAATTCCAATTTTAAGGAACAAGCATCGAAATTAAGTAGCGATATCATGAGTAAAGCTAAAAATATCTTTAACAACTTAAATACTCAAGAGAATCGTAACTTCCTACAAAGGATCTGGGACAGTATTGTTTCCTTCTTCCAAGGTTTGTTTAACTAAGTGTTCTTTGCCGCTGAGGGTGGTCAACAATTCCATCTGCCCTGGGACCGGCTTAAGTCTTCGTCTTAAGCCTTGCTTGGAAGCCTGTAGTCTTCCAAGTCATCCAGTGTACTAAGCGATAAATCGCTAAGTACACTATCAGGGCGGATTCCATTATTGACCACCCTCAGCTAATTTGTATCATTACTCACTATTCAGTTAAGTAGTAATTAATTTAAAAAAGGACCGACACACAATGGATAACATTTTCCATTTATTGTGATGGTCCTTTTTTTGACACTTAATCAAACTAGCTTTCGGTCAGCAGTAATGGAATCAGTAGCGACAGTGGTGTTAATGGGGGTGAACTTTCCCCATTTACAGCACGGACGTCTTGGTTGATTTGCGATTTTGGCAAAGCAACCCAAGCGAGGTATGAGACCGCTTTGTGGCTCAGACCGGTCCCGCCTTTGTTGGAGTTACTGCTGACCGAAAGCGGAAAACAATAAACTAATTGCAACAATCATTGATTCAAGGCTATTACTTGATCTCCACTTTTGTAAACTTGACAGCCAAGGCACTAGGAACAATTTTACCAAAAATTCTATACGCTTTATAAAAGGCAAGCGGCGTATACACTGCTGCCCCCTTCTCGGCTTTTTTCATAGCTTTTACAGTTTCTTTTTGTAAATCCAAATATGGTAGGAATGAGAGTTTCCCATGTATCTCACTTCGTTTAAGCATTTCAGTATCCATATTTCCTGGTGATAATAACATAACATTTACGCCCCGTGATTTTTCCTCTTCATGCAACGCTCTTGCTAAAAACCTAGTATATGCCTTACTAGCACTATAAACTGCACTGCCGGGAAGTGGAATAAAGCCTCCTATAGACCCTGTTATTATTTCATAACTGCCTCTCTTCATATATGGCAGGCAAATTCGATTGAGCAATGTCATACCCATAACATTTAGATTGATCATAGCCTGAATATTCTGTGGTTTCATTTTATGAAATAAGCCTGTTCGATCAAAGCCTGCATTGTTGATTAAAATTTTAACCGTCGGTTTTAATGTCTCTAAACTATGACTTAAAGTGTCAAAACTTTCTGGTTCTGACAGATCTAATGAAAAAACTCTAATTTTTCTATTTGAAAACTTATCTGCTAATTCTTCCAGTCTCTCTAAACGTCGAGCAACTATCCATACTTCATCTAATGAAGTATATCGCTTAATTAATTGCTCAAAAAAAACTTTACCTAAACCAGAGGATGCCCCAGTTACAATAGCTATATTCATTGATCTATTCCTCCAAAATTATTTTTTACATTTTATCCATAGTCTCATTTAATAAAGCATCAACTCGATTATTACCGGCATTAGTTGCGTGACCTTTCGTCCATTCAAACGTCTTGTCAGCAATTGTTGGTAACAGCTTATCCAATTCACGCCACAATTCAACATTGACTGGCACTTGTCCGTCAGCCTTCTTAAATCCACGACGCTTCCACCCGTTGAGCCAGCCTTTAGTAATGGCGTTAAGAACGTATTGTGAATCCAAAACAAATATAATCTTCCTATTATTAAGCTTCAGATCATTCAACCGTTTGAAGCTCTCGATCAATGCCATGATCTCCATTCGATTATTCGTAGCTCCGAATTCACCATCAGTACCTTCAAAGGTTTCTGTGCCGGCATTGATATGATAAGCCCAAGCGGCACGATCATTGCTTCTGACATGACCGCCCTTTACATTTCCATGATTACGAGATCCGCCATCTGTATAGACTACAACGTCAAAATCCTTTAAATCACTAGTTTTATTTGTGGTCTTCTTTTTCGGTGCATAATTATCTTTATCTGTTAAAAATTTCTGTGCTTCTGCTTCAGTAGTGAAACTTTTATAACGTGCATTAGTGAATCCGTCGACCTGCGCCTTGCATTCAGCCCATGTACGATAGATGCCGGGCTTCTTTCCTCGTCGTACTGCATAATATTTTTGCAATGTCTTACCTCGATTAGTTATAATTTGTTACTTTTCATTATATAATAGGTTAGTGTTGGGGTGAATTTATGAAAAAAAAACAGTGGCCGATACTTTATATCCACGGCTTTCGTGGTGGGGATTATACGACTGAAAAAATGATTGAATCAGCACTAAAATTCAATCAAAAAACTGAGTATCTAAAAGCTATTATCAATTGGCGTGGAAAAATTACGTATGAAGGAAAATGGACTGATGATGCTCATCCGATTATTCAAGTTGTCTTTCAAAACAAATATGTCGGCAGTAACCAGATCTCTTATTGGCTATCCAAACTGCTCTTTAATCTGAGAACTAAGCACGAGTTCGACACTTATGATGCCGTTGGACATTCTCTAGGTGCTGTGGCTCTAGTCTTAGTCAATCTAAAAGAAAAACTACATCCCTACATGCCACGATTAAAAAAACTGGTTCTTATTGCTGGTCCATTCAATGGCATTCTTGGACTAGGTGATCTTCCTAATGTTAACCGCATTAAACCTGACGGTCGTCCCGCTTTTATGAGCCCGACTTATTTTCGGATCTTTATGGGACGCAACGGTATTTCCAATGACCTGAGGGTTTTGAATATTTACGGTAATGTGGAAGATTATTCAAATAGTGATAAATATATTTCTGTCACATCGGTGCAATCAATCTCATATATTCTCAAGCCACGAGTTAAAGAATACATTGATTATCCGGTCAACGGCTCTAAGGCAGAACACTCACTAATGCATGATGATTCCGAAATTTTGAAGCGCGTTAATAATTTCATTTATTCTAATCCATTAACATAATGGTTTATTTCATAGTTGATTTATGTTAACTTATCTTGTTAGGAACCGAACCGTTGAGGAGGGTACATCATCAAATCTTGGGAATTATTTAGAATAGATATACAACGAACACTTAAATCAAAACCGGCAACACTACTAATGATAGCTTTGATCATTTTGCCATGTCTGTATTGTTGGTTCAACGTGTGGGCATTGTGGGATCCATATTCAAACACCAGCGACCTAAAAGTAGCCGTCTATTCAGATGACCAATCTGTCAATCTCAAAGGTGAAAAAATTGAAATTGGTGAAGATTTAATTGCCAATCTAAAAAAGAATCGAAAACTAGGCTGGGTCTTCACTGACTCTAAAGAACAACTTGACAATGGTGTTAAATCCGGTAAATATTACGCCGGAATTTACATTCCTAAGAGCTTCTCTAAGGATATCATGAGTTTTGCTTCAGGAGAGATCAAGAAACCTACCCTAGTCTACTCAGTTAACCAGAAGATCAATGCCGTCGCGCCGAAGTTAACTGAATCGGGTGCGACGACTCTACAAAACACTATTTCTGACGAATTCATCGGTACGATCAGTAAGACTATCGCAACCGTGCTGAATAAGTCGGGTGTTGAAATCGAGAATAACTTGCCGATGTTACGGCGTCTATCAAGTTTGTTGATCACGACCGATGAAAATCGTGATGAACTGCAGAGTATTATGGACAAAGTCCAAACCGCTAATACACTGATTCCTGATTTGAACAAAAAACTAAACGAAGTCAACGATATGTACGGCTATATTCCCGAATTAAATGCGGACGCTCAAAAGATCGTCAATTTGAATAACTTCCTACCACTAGTTGACGAAGGCGGAACTGCCGTTAAACAACTTCAGACGAAAATCCCTGAAATCAAAAGTGCTGGATCACAGATCAATACAATCGATAATGACTTCAGTCAGATCTCAAACTTAATGGACAGCAGTATTACGCAAGTTGACAATGGTATCAAGGTTATCAATCAAGTAGAAAATGTCATGCCTGACGTTACTAAGCTAGGTAATGACGCTGAAACTGCCATCAATAACGCTAATACGAATTTGATACCAAAAATTCAAAATGCTCTACCAGTTATTAAGTCTACTATTGATACTGGTTTGTCGATGGTCTACAACTTAGCTAAACAAATCAGTACTTCTGCATCTAACATCAATACTTTGATCGACAAGATCAAGGCTGATCCAAAGAATACAGAATTAAAAGAACAACTAAAAACTGTTATCCAAAATATGGCTGACAACGCTACGCAACTAGCTACTGTCAGTCGTCAAGTTGCTTCAACTTTGACTGACCTCCAAAATCTTTACAACAAGCTAGCTGATCAATTCGGTCACGATCACACTACGATCTTTGATACACCGATCAAGCACTTAACTGACTTGGCGGCATTAAATGACACCTTAGCTGATCGTGCCAATGCCATCATTGACGACTTCGACAACCTCAGCACTGATCAACTGCAATCTAAGCTAACTGACCTATCTAACCAAGCAGACACGATTGCAGATAAAGTCAACGATGTTAAGAACTTGAAGATCATCGATTCAGTATCAAGCAGCATCTCTGATATCAAGACCTTGCTGACGGATGCAAGTAAGACTCTCAGTGAAGTCAATACTAACGTTATCCCTGCTATTCCGGGATTATTGAGTAACACTAAGGGAATTTTGCAAACTGCTCTAACATATCTACAGAAGTACCAAAAACAATTACCTGCTGTTGGTAATGAGATCCACGATGCCAATACTTTGTTAAACGGCAATATGGGCAACATTGTGACAGGTATCAATCTGGCGAACGATTTCTACAACAACGATTATCCGAACTTGAAGAACAAGCTGTCCAAGGCTACCTTCTTCGTTCAATATCAATTGCCAGAGATCGAGAATCAATTGTCAACTGCACTGAACTTAGTCAACTCCAAGACTCCAGAATTGGAACAATCATTGTCTGCCGCTAACGACTTTGCCGTTAACGACTGGCCACAATTGAAGAAGGATATTCACCACTCGGCTAAGCTACTAAAGGATGGCGAAAAGGAAGTGGACCTCTCAGCAATCATCAAGTTAATGAAGGCTGATGCCAATACTGAATCCGACTTCTTCTCAAATCCAGTTAAGTTGAAGCAGAATAATCTTTATGATGTTCCAAACTACGGTTCTGCCAGTGCCCCATTCTACTTGGCACTCTGTGTCTGGGTTGGTGCCTTGCTGCTATCAAGTGTCTTCACCGTTCACTTCAAGTTGAACGATCGACAAAAATACCGTTACAACTTCAAGCAACGCTTCAACGGCCGTTACTTGACCTTCGCTTCATTGAACATGTTCCAAGCCGTTGCGGCTGCATTAGGTAATATCTTCTTGATCCATACTTACGTTAAGGACAAAGTTGCTCTGATATTATTCATGATGCTAGTCAGTTTCTGTTTCATATCGATCCTGTATTCACTGGTCCAGATGTTTGGAACCGTTGGTAAGGGTATTGGTATTATCATCTTGGTTCTATCGATCTCCGGTGCTGGTGGTAACTTCCCAGTCGTCTTATCAGGTGGATTCTTCAGATTCATTAATCCATATCTACCGTTCACGTATGCTGTTAACCTGCTGCGTGAAGCGGTCGGTGGTATTTATTGGCCGAATGCTACTAAGGATATTATTATCCTGGCAGCCTTTGGTATTGTCTTCTACCTACTAGGACTGTTGACAACCGAGAAGCTCAAACCTTGGATCAACAAACTTCACAAGAGCGCTAAGAAGAGTATGATAATCGAATAATGACAAAATTAAAATCTTACAGACCATTCATAACTGAGAATTTCTTATGGGAATTCCCTTCACATTTTAAATTAAAAGAAGCTAGTGAGTTCTTGAACTTAAGCATTGCTCAAACAACGGACTTTATCAGTCACACTGCTAAGAGCATCATGCGTGATACTAGTATCTATTGGTTCATCCAAGATAAAGAGACTAAGAACATCGCTGCCTTTGTTTCAATCGAAAATATCGGCGATTCAATTGGAAATTTGACCGTCCAAGTTAATGATCTCAATGATATTGAGAAAAAAGAAATCGCTGAAAGACTGATCATGTTCGTTAAAGATCAGATCAAGCTCAATCGACTTCAATTTGTTACTTTGGACAGCGTTATTCAAGAAAACTTCACAAAGAATGGATATAATATAGGCAATAAAGAACTAAAGAGGAGTTAACAATAAATGTACGGATATTACGGATATGGATTTGACCCCACTTTCATCTTAATCATTATTGGTCTAGTTATAAGTTTGTGGGCGTCATGGTTCGTCAAGCACAACTTCAACAAATACGACCAATATGATAGTCGCCGTGGAACCACTGGAGCCGAAGCTGCTCGTTACATACTAGACCAAGCAAGACTTCAGAATATTCAAATCAATCGTATCAGTGGTAATTTGACTGATAACTACAATCCTGGTGACAAGACACTGAACTTATCTGAATCGACTTATGGATCAACTTCAGTAGCTGCCATCGGTGTTGCTGCCCATGAGTGTGGACACGCGATTCAAGACCAGAAGAGCTATGCACCTATGCGTTTGAGAGCCGCACTAGTTCCGGCTGTAAACCTTGGCTCACAAGCATCTATTCCTTTGATCTTCATCGGTATGATCTTTGGTATGAATCACACCCTGATCTCAATTGGTATTTGGTTATTCGCTCTAGTTGTCTTATTTCAAGTTGTCACTTTGCCAGTTGAATTCAACGCCTCAGGGCGAGCCATTAGGATCTTAAGTTCTGGTGACTTACTCGAAAGCGATGAAGTACCAATGGTTAAAAAAGTTCTAGGAGCTGCAGCTTTGACCTATGTCGCTGCCGCAATCTCAACGGCTTTACAACTATTACGTTTAATCTTGATCTTTGGAAACAATCGCGATTGATCATCGCAAATAGCCATTCGGAATTCCGAATGGCTATTTTTTTGTTTATCACTCTTGAAAATAGATTTTATCCAGAAATTGAGATAAACTCTTTTATATAAAATAGAGGGGAATTTATATATGATTGACGTTTGGATTATTTGGCTAATATTAATTATCTTATTACTTAATACAATCTCAGCACTGATAACTGTCTTCCACAGACCTAGAAACATCGTTACTACTTGGGCCTGGATCTTAGTTTTGACACTTTTACCGATCATCGGTTTTTTGATCTATGCCTTCTTCGGTCGTGGAATCGCTCAGGAAAAAATCTTCAGTATCAGTAATCAAAAGCACGTTGGCTTGGATCAGTTGAAGTTAATGGAACTTGCTGATGATGCTAAGCGAAAAGCCATCGAACGCCAAGACAAGAATAAAGATCCTAATAATCGTTCCGATCAGACTCACTATGCTGACCACATCATCAAATTCTTCAACGAGACAGAAGAAACTCCTCTTACTCGTCACAATGAAGTCGAACTATTCTTTGACGGTAAAGAAAAATTCAAAAAAATGTTTGAAGACGTGCGAAACGCCAAAGAAACAGTTCACGTTGAATACTATGCCTTCATCAAGAGTGATATTGGTGAACAATTTTTGGAATTATTAACTCAAAAGGCCAAAGAAGGACTGGAAGTTCGTCTCTTATATGATCCATGGGGATCAAACGGAACTCGTAAGAGTTGGTTCAAGGACTTCGAGGCTGCTGGTGGCGAGGTATTGCAATTCATCACTTCTAAGAACGTTATCGCTAAGACACGATTAAACTATCACTTGCATAGAAAAATCGTTGTGGTCGACGGATGTGTTGGCTGGACTGGTGGATTCAACGTCGGTGATCAGTACGTCAACGTAACTGACAAGTTTGGTTACTGGCGTGACACTCATGTCAGGATCAAGGGCGTGGCAACCTTACTTCTCCAAGAACGCTTCTTCCAAGACTGGAACGCTTCGATCGAACGCCGTGAAGAAGCACTATCCTTTGAAGAGAAATACTTCCCATCTGACCGCTTTGATATAGATGCTAACTTACCTATCCAGATCGTTACTGATGGACCTGACAGACGTGAAGAAGTCCTTAAGGACGGATTCATCGATATGATCGTCAGTGCTAAAAAGAGTGTTTGGATCCAATCACCTTACCTAGTACCCGATGACCCAATGTTCACCGCCCTAACGATCGCCGCCAGATCAGGTGTTGACGTTAGGATCATGATCCCTTGCATGCCCGATCATCCCTTCATCTATCGTGCAACTCAGTACTACGCCAACCTTTTGACTAGTTATGGTATTAAAATTTATAGTTACCAAAAAGGCTTTTTGCACGCTAAGGCTAGTGTTTTCGACGATAAAATCTGTACTGTCGGCTCAATGAATCAAGACTTCAGAAGTTACTCATTGAATTTTGAAGCTAACGCCTTTATTTATGATGCCAAGATTTCCCACAAGATCTCTCGTGCCTTTGAGAATGACATGAAAGATAGTCTGTTGATCACACCTGAGGTCATTAAGAGCCAAGGACACTGGTTACACTTTAAGCAACGCTTCTCTCGGTTGTTGTCACCGATATTGTAAGAATTGCTATTGATTAATCGAAAGAGAGCCACAATGAAAATCATCATCGCTCCAGCAAAAAAAATGATCGTCGACAACGATACGTTTGCATATGAAGAATTACCGCAATACCTTGATCAAACTAAACAGATACTGCAAACCATGCAGCAACTGTCTTATGAACAAGCTAAGAAAATGTGGAATTGCAGTGATAAATTAGCCGAACAAAACTATGACTGGCTTCAAAAAATTGATTTAACTAAGCATTTAACCCCTGCCTTACTAGCATTCAGCGGAATTCAATATCAATACATGGCACCAGATTTATTCACCGAACCAGCATTAGACTATGTCCGTCAAAACTTACGCATCTTATCAGGATTCTACGGCATCTTGCGTCCCTTTGACGGTGTAGTTCCCTATCGTTTAGAGATGCAGTCAAAACTACAAGTTGCGACATACAACACCCTCTATGACTTCTGGAACTCAAAAATTTACGATGCTTTAACTGATGGAACTGAACCAATAGTTAATCTATCTTCACAAGAATATGCCAATGCCATCAAACCATATTTGAAACCCAATCAAAAACTGATTACGATCGTATTCGGAAGCTTGGTAGATAACAAGCTGAAAACAAAAGCCACTCTGGCTAAAATGGCACGTGGAGAAATGGTCCGTTTTATGGCTGAGAATAATATTACTGACATTTCTGGGATAAAAAGGTTCAGTCATCCCGATTGGAAATTCTCACCAGAACTTTCTGTTGATGATCGATTGGTTTTTGTCTATCAGAAATAATTTGTCGGTGGGTGGTGGGTGCCGATGCCGCTGAGGATGGGCAACAATTCCATCTGCCGTAGGACCGGTCTCAAACTACGTTTTCGACCTCGCTTTGAAGCCTGTAGTCTTCAAAGTCGTCCAGTGTTCTAAGCGATAAATCGCTAAGAACACTTTTACGGCGGATTCCATTGTTGCCCATCCTCAGCTAAATCTGTGATAGTAATAGAATAACCTCTATTACTAGGCAGCAATCTTATTATCTAATTTTGAACAAAAAATAGCACATAACGTCTATTTGGATGTAAATCTATCCAGTAGACGTTACGTGCTATTATTTTTTTGAATCGATAAATTAGCTTCCGGTCAGCAGTAATGAAATCAGTAGCGAAAGTGGTGTTAATGCGGTGGTTTTCCGCATTTACAGAACTGGACGACTTTATTGATTTGCGGTCTTTGCAAAGCAAGAAAGCGAAGGTCGAGACCGCTTTTTGGCTCGAGCTGGTCCCGCCACTGATGGAATTACTGCTGACCGGAAGCGGCAAGCGGCATCCTAACCTCAACTCAAAAAACTAATTAGTCTTCAACCAAAGTTCCAACCGCAAAATAATGATCTTCCGGATCAGAGAAATTAAACACCAATTGATCTCCCTGAGCAGATATCTCACTAACAGTATTAGCGTACATTTCAATTTGATCATGAAGATCCCTAATATCATTAGTTAAAAACATCAATGATGGCATTTCTAATGACACCATTGGAGAATAGTCCTTAATAAATTCAACATCGTATAAATTAATATTAACTTGGTCCAGAACACTAAGCTTCAACTCAAAACTACCGTCGATCATTTTGGTTTCTTTGATCAGTCTAGCGCCCAAAGCTTCTTGGAAAAATTTGGAAATCAGATCTGCATTCTTAACATATAGCATTACTTCAAGCTTGTTTAACATGTTCAACCTCCAAAAAAATAGGGTACACTACATTGAAAGTATACCCTATCTATGAAAGGAAATGTAACTTTTCATAACTTGTAAATAGCCATTACAAGAAACAATTTGTAGCAATGAAGCGAATAAAGGAGGAAGTCTTCTTCATAGTGACAATGTCATCACGACGGACTTCAGAATATTGGATCTGAGGTACAGCTCCTCAAATCCACCCATATTATGTAACCTGTTTACATTAATTGCCAATAATTGAATCGAAAAAAAGACAACCTCTAAACGTTATACTTAGAAGCTGTCTTTTCGTATATTTGTTGGGAAATCTTCTTCACCGTTCTGCGATGATATAAATCATTCCCTTGTCCCCAAAAAATAAAACTCAATGATACATATAATATAGAAACCATAATATCCAGTAAATCTAAATTCAACTGTCCAGTGATCAATAACCAAGTAATAAAGGCGATCGATACTATTGGTACGATTGAACCTAACCAGCTAACTGAATTATTGGCTAAGACATATTTTTCGAGCATTAAAACTAACAATGAGCCCACAACAAATAAAATCTCTCTCATGATACGTCCTCCCCTTAAAACAACGTGTTTTTTTGCACCATTAAAAATATTAACACAGTTATTTTCAGAAAATAAGCAATAACACTTACGTAAACGTATCCAGAGTTATCAACCTTCGATTTGATCACGCAGCGATTGGATGTTGTCCGCAAAAATTATCCGAATCATAATTTTAGACAATTCCTTGGGCGTCTCGATCATACCGTTCTTGACCCACTGCTTCATGATGGCCATCATCCCTGACATCATATAAACCTCTTGATATTGATCATCTTCATCGAGCTGCGGTTTTCCCTTGCCACTGTTCTCTACCGTCTGTTGGATTCGATCCAGCAATTTGGTCTTACCTTCCACAAATACCAGATTGCTCAAGCGCTTCTGATTGTAGAAGGCATTCAAGACTTTTTCAAAAGCCTGTTCTGGCTTCAGATCTTCATCTGCATCCAGTGATTCAATGAATTCAGTTTCAATACCTTCAACACATTTAAAGACATCATCGTAATAACGATAAAATGTGGTTCGATTGATATCGGCTAATTTACAGACCTCAGTAACTTTAATATCATTGATAGATTTGTCTTCCAATAGTGATAAGACGGCGTCTTGGATCACTTGCCGAGTGTATTGGGCTCGACGATTATTCTTTATTCCTACCATAATTCTTAACTCCTGATAGTTTTATTAATGCGACAGTATGGGTGAATGTGTTACACTTACAACAAATTATTCATAATTGATGATTGTTTTTTGAATAAATTGTTTCTATTATATGAAACATGGTGTTGCATTAATGACATTCTAACAGAGAATTAATTATTGAGCATTACAAATTTAAAATAAAAGGATTAACTATATGCTGGAATTAAAACACATAAAAAAATATTTCTACGTTGGTGATTCTGTTACTAAAGCGCTAGATGACGTATCAGTCTCATTCAGACCTAAGGAATTCGTTGCCATATTGGGACCTAGTGGTTCCGGTAAAACTACCATGCTTAACGGTATCGGTGGCTTGGATATTTACGATTCTGGTGACTTGGTTATTAAGGGTAAATCAACCAAGGACTTCTCCGAATCAGATTGGGATGCTTACCGTAACAATTCGGTCGGCTTTATCTTCCAAAGCTATAACATTATTGGACATTTAAGTATTCTAGATAATGTTGAAATGGGAATGACTCTTAGTGGTGTTCCTAATGCTGAGAAGAAAGAAAAAGCTGTTAAGGCGCTTGAACGTGTTGGCTTAGGACCACACATGGACAAGAAACCTAACCAATTGTCCGGTGGTCAAATGCAGCGTGTTGCCATTGCTCGTGCGATCGCTAATGATCCTGAAATCCTGCTTTGTGATGAACCAACTGGTGCTTTGGATACTGAAACTAGTGTTCAAATCATGGAGCTGATCAAAGAACTATCCAAAGAGCGACTTGTCATCATGGTTACCCATAATCCCGAGTTAGCTCAACAATATGCCAACCGTATTATCAACTTTGCTGATGGTAAGATTCAAAATGATTCTAACCCTTACAATGAAGATGAAAACAAAGATAAATTTGAGTTAAAAAAGACCAAAATGACTTTTTGGACAGCGCTCAAATTATCATTCACCAATATTAAAACTAAAAAGGCCCGAACTTTCTTGACCGCCTTCGCTTCAAGTATTGGTATCATCAGTATCGCCATTGTTTTGGCCCTGTCGTCTGGTTTCCAAAAGCAGATCGACAAGACACAATCGAATACCTTGGCACAATTTCCTATTACCGTCTCACAAGTAGCCTCCAGCCAAACAGCTCCAACTACTAAAGACGATAAGCTGACTAAAGCTAAAAAAACTAAGGTCACGGCCAAATTAAGCCAGGCTGACAAATCTACTCACGTCAACAAAATTACTAAGAAATACTTGAATTATATCGATAATATCGATCCAGATTTGAGCAAAACTATCACTTACACATACTCAACTGGAATGAATCTCTTGAGTAATGTCGATGGTAAAATCAAAACAGTTCAGTTCTCAAATACTGATAATAGTAACGCTAATTCTGCTAGTGCCATGACTAGTGCTATGGCAACCTCAACCGGTATTGGTGGTTCAGTTTATCCTGGTGGCAAGAACGGTCAATCATTTTTGAAGAAACACTACAAAGTTGTTTCAGGTTCAATGCCAACTAGTGCCAATGATATTGTCTTGATCGTCGACAGTGACAATTCAACTAATATCAACGCCTTGAAGAATCTAGGCTTATCCGTTAAAGACGGTCAGAAGCTTGATTTTAACAAGTTAGTTGGTAAAGAATTCAAAGTTGTTAATAATAATGATTATTACAAGAAATTAGAAACTGGTACTTTCCTACCTAATTCAGCTAGTGAAGATCTTTATAACAACAGTGCCAATACCACTTTGAAGATCTCAGGTATCTTACGTGTCAGATCTAAATCGTCAGAAAATATTTTAGCTTCTGGAATTGCTTATAGCGATCAATTGACTAAGAACATCATCAACCAAAATAAAGATTCAGATATCGTTAATGCTCAAAAATCTAGCAACGACAACGTTCTAACTGGTGCTAGTGTTGATAATGCTACAACCAAAGCTACTTTGATCAGCTACTTAGGTGGTTCAACAACACCTTCAAGTATCATGATCTATCCAAACAATTTTAAGAACAAAGACAAGATTCTTAAGTACTTAGACAAGTACAACAGTGGCAAGAAAAAAGCTGACAAAGTCATCTATACTGATATGGCTGGATCTGTTTCTAACCTAACTGGTGGACTTATGGACGCTATCACCTATGTACTTGTAGCATTTGCCGGTATTTCACTAGTTACAAGTATGATCATGATCTCGATCATCACTTACACATCAGTGCTGGAACGTACCAAAGAAATTGGTATCTTAAAGGCACTCGGTGCTAGAAAGAAAGATATTACTAGAGTGTTCGACGCTGAAACAACCATTCTCGGTGTTGCATCTGGTGTCTTAGGTGTCGTTATCGCCTACCTAGCAACTTTCCCTATCAATTCGATCTTGAAGAGTATGACCGATCTATCCAACGTGGCGCAATTGAATCCGATCCATGCAATTGTCTTAATAATTGTAAGTACGGTTTTAACTGTTATTGGTGGCCATATTCCTGCACGAATGGCTGCTAAAAAGGATGCTGCTACGGCATTGCGCTCTGAATAGTTTGTTTCGTTTATGGATGCCGCTGACGCTGGTCAACAATATTAAAAAGGCACATCACAGAAATTATTGTGATGTGCCTTTTTGCATAATTATCCAGTTGAAGTAACAACATTAAGAAAGATAATCTCTTTAAATTTAAAATACTTAGAATGGTCGTTATAACGTTTCCCGTGAAACAATTTGGGACATTTTAGTGATTTTGTTAGATAATGGATGTCCCAAGGGGGAAATATCTTGTACAAACAAATTACTATCAGAGAACTATTTGAATTACTAAATAAACAACTCGGTCGCCAAAATTGGTGGCCTACTCACAGTACTGAAGAGATGCTTGTCGGTATGGTCCTGATTCAAAATACTAATTGGAAAAACGTCGATCGTTCACTAGCAAATTTACAAGATGCGACTGGATTCGATCTGGATAAATTACTAGCTCTGCCACTCGATCAACTACGCGAACTAATTCAACCGAGTGGCTTCTACAAGAATAAATCGATCTATGTAAGGTCGCTATTGACGGCTTACCGTGATGACTTCGATGATTGGGAACGATTCTCAACTCCAGTTTTACGTAAGCGGCTGTTAAATTTGAAGGGTATTGGCAATGAGACCGCCGATGTCTTGTTGCTATATTATTTCCATCGTTCAACTTTTGTGGCTGACAATTATTGCATGCGTTTATTCAAAAACCTCCATGCCTTCACGGAAAAACCAACCTACATGCAATTAAAAAACTCCGTCCATGCTGAATTTGATTTCACACCTGACGAAGCTAGTGAATTTCACGCCTTGATCGACGAATTTGGAAAACTAAACAGTGATTTCTTCGACGGATATCAATTGATCCTGCCAAGATCACTTGCCCATAATACCGTAAAAAAATATTCTCGCTAAACCATTAGAATACTTCTTAGTCACAATGTCTTTGGTTTTTTGAGCTGTAGAAGGATTCATAAAGTAAGTCAAGATCATATCAACGTACATCATCACGACTTCGTCTTGAATATCATCCTTGATCATCCCTTCAGACCGGCCTTGCTTCAGTATCTTACCCCAGAATCTATCTTTACCTTCGTTATAAGCTTTCATAACTCGATCATCACCATTGGCAGCCTGAAATTCATCGATCATAAAATTCATGAAGTCCGGATTCATCGTATTGACTTCCGTATTACCAAAATCTAAAATACTCTCGATTTTTTGTTTGAAACTCATATCGGCTTGATCCAATCGCTTATCATAACCAGCATAGCCAGCAACGATCATCTTAATAGTAACTTCTCGTGCTAGTTCCAATTTGCTTGGAAAATACTTATACAGTGTTACCTGTGACGAATGTGCCTCTTTCGCAATATCTGCGACGGAGGTATTTTTGTATCCATTAGTAATAAATGCCATAGTTGCCGCATTTAAAATATCCAATCTCTTCTTTTCTTTTCGTTTTTGATTGCTTGCCATTTTTACCTCCAAAAAATATTTTTCGGTGATATTTCACTTTTTATATTGATACATCAAGATAGTTATTTTGGATCGTGCTGATAGTTCATTTCGCCGATATTTTAAGGTTGACAGGGACTATCCGCACAACTAATATACTCTTTGATAAATGAACTATTCAAGAAAAATATTTCATTTTATTACTGAGAATTCAAGTTTATTGCTCACAACTTGGATTCATGCAAAGGGGATAATATGATGAAACAAAATAACAATGCTATTTTACATATTGATCATCTACAAAAGAATTTCGGTAAATTTCAAGCACTAAAGGATGTGACATTCGATGTCTATCCTGGGGAAGTTTTTGGATTTATCGGACCAAATGGTGCTGGTAAATCGACAACGATCCGTACTTTGCTAGGAATACTTCGTGCAAGTGGCGGTACTGCCACACTCTTCGGTAAGGATGTTTATAAAGATTCTGTATCGATCCACAAGCGTCTAGCCTATGTACCTGGTGATGTTTATCTCTGGCCTAATCTAACTGGTGGCGAGATCATCGACTTATTCTTGAAGCTCGGTAACACCAAGCACAACCGCAAAACCGACATGATGATCAAACGATTCCAGCTTGATCCTACTAAAAAAGCTCGAACTTATTCCAAAGGTAATCGCCAAAAAGTCGCCTTGATCGCCGCATTTTCAACTGACGCCGATTTTTATATTTTTGACGAACCAACTTCTGGTCTTGATCCACTGAATGAAGAGATCTTCCAACAATCAGTCATGGAACTGAAAAAGGAGGGCAAGGCAGTTCTACTATCAAGTCACATCTTGTCTGAAGTCGAAAAAATGTGCGATCGCATCGGTATTATTCGTAGCGGTAAAATAGTCGAAACTGGCTCTCTATCAGATATGCGTCACTTAACTAGAACTGTGATCGAATTTCAAACTATGCAACCTACTCCAGAATTACAAACACTTCAAGGCGTTCATAACGTTGAAGTTGCAGCGAACGGTTTAACTACTTTTTCAGTAGATTCTGAACAAATGAGTTACGTAATGGATTACTTAGCTTCTAAGCAAATCGTCTCACTTCAATCAACTCCTCCAACCTTGGAAGACTTATTCATGAGATATTACAGTTCTAACGAAGGGAGATAACAATTATGGAAAATCGTAATTTTCATCAAACTTGGTTTTTGACACGTTTCAGTTTAAAACGTGACTGGTTAAAACTTGCACTGTGGTCGGTAACGATGATCGTTCTCTTCGCTGCAGTGGCGGCCAAATTTACTTCGATTTATGATACACAGGCTTCCATCGACGAAATCGTCAAAACGCTGAAATCTCCTTCGATGGTTTCTCTATTCGGTAAGTTATCCGGTAGTGCTCCTTACACCACGGCTGATGTCTTTGCCGGTGAAATGACAGTCTTCATGGCTATCATGGCAGCAATCATGAACTTCTCGATCATCATTAAGAATACTCGTGGCGAAGAAGACTCCGGATTGTTGGAAATAATTCAATCGCACTCTGTCGGTAAACTATCTAATCTAGCTTCAGCCTTGATTGAATTGTTTATTATAAATTTATTGATCGGCTTGTTCTACGGCATTGGATTACAAGTAGCTAACTTACCTGGAACTGATACCAACGGTAACTTTTTACTCGGCTTAGGTCTTGGTGCCGCAGGATTCATGTTTGCGGCTATCGCGGCGTTCTTAGCACAACTAGTCGACAACTCACGTTCAGCTACTATCTTGTCATACGTCGTCTTCGGTATTATGTACATTGCTAGAATGTCGACTGATGTATCTAACCCCAAGGCTACTTGGTTCATCCCTTTCGGATGGGTCGAAAAATTTTCAACTTATCAAGATAACAACTGGCTACCTGTATTCTTGATGTTAGGACTAGCACTGATTCTTTGCATAGCGGCGTTATGGATCAATGATCACCGTGACATTGGATCTGGTATCATTGCTACCAAGCCTGGCCGTGCTAAAGCTTCCATGTTCTTACGTGGTCCTCTGAGTTTATTCTGGAGATTGCATCGTACGACTATTATCGTCTGGGTAGTCGGGCTACTCATTCTCGGATTTACTTATGGTTCGATCTTCAATACGATTGGAGATATTCTAAAGACCAATCCAGCTATGGAAAAAATCTTCGGTGCAGCAGCCGTCAACAAGGCTAATGTTCTTATCATTAAGAACTTCGTAGCCATCTTAATGATCGTCTTCGGTGTCCTCGCACTATTTCCAGGAATTCAAATCATTAATTATCTCAAGACCGGTGAAAGCAAAGGCTATTTGGAATTGATTCACTCTAAACCAGTTAGTCGTAATTACCTTTTCACTAGTGTCTTAGTATTAGGAATTCTAACTAGCTTGGCCGCATTATTTGCCGGTATGTGGGGCTTACAACTCGGAGGAGCTTCTGTGATGAAGCATCCCGTTGCCATGTCGGTCTTTTTACGTGGGTTCTACGCCTATATCTCACCATTACTAGTTATCTTAGCTATCTCAGCCTGTATCGTCGGCTGGATCCCTAAATTATCTATCTTCGGTTACCTATATGCCGGACTAGCATTATTTGTCGGCTACTTTGGAAAGCTGATCGACTTGCCTAAATGGGTCGAAAAACTAACTCCCTTCGGATTCATTACCAAAGTTCCTGTTCATCAAATGGATCTGGGAACAATGTGGTGGCAACTCGGCATTGCCATAGCTCTGATCATCATTGGATATGCTGGTTACTACATCAGAGATTTAAAGAGTGCAAATTAAAAAGCAGCATCGCGATAATATATCGTGATGCTGCTTTATTATTTTTATATTTGTCCAACTTCAACTTGGACACCAGACGATAATTTCTTACTCAAAAAATCTTGAATGGTTTTATATGATGTATTAAAGCTCATTTGTATTTGTTGTGTACGATTTGTATTGAAGATAACGGCAACTTTTGGTTTTCGTTGCGGAATCTCAATGGGAATCAGCGTTACATGAACGATTTGAGAGTAATCTAAGACGCCAGAATAGAATCCATTCATAACGACTTTTTTCTCGCCAATCCCACCGACACCATTCATAATAGTGAGTGTTACAAAGGCCGCCACCATAATGATATATGGCAAATCATTTGAGGCTGAAACTAGTAACCACGCACCAATAAATGCTGCAAAAATCAATGATGATATCTTATAAACCGAGCGGATCTCAATCTGTGATTGCCAGTAAATATTGAAGACTGCTCCGGCTAAGAATATTACGTCTACTATGATTATTATAAAGTCCATATGGCCTCATTCCTTTTTAAATAATTGTAGGTTAGTATAGCTGTTTTTACAAATTTTTACTTTGATTTGGATCAAGTATTATAAAATTTTAAATAAGTTAAGTCGCCCTAAATTTATTTTTTATTAGGGTTTAAAAGTGTTGCATAACGTGATATTATGTTGAGAGATTGAAAAGGGGGATACAAGCTTGAGTGAAAATAAACAAAAACACGATAGCCTGATCCATTATGCAAACGGTCCTTCTCTAGAAGAAATTAACGATACCGTTGAAATCCCAAAGGATGCTGGATTCTTCAAAACTCTGCTAGCTTATAGTGGACCTGGAGCTCTAGTAGCCGTTGGTTATATGGATCCTGGTAATTGGGTTACTTCCATCGCTGGTGGTGCTCAATTCAAATACAAACTTTTGACCGTCATTTTGATATCTAGTTTAATCGCCATGTTATTACAATATATGGCCGCTAAACTAGGGATTGTAACTGGTCGAGATTTGGCACAATTGACAAGAGATAGAACGACTAAAAAAGTCGGCTTTATGCTCTGGATAGTTACTGAGTTAGCTATCATGGCGACTGATATTGCGGAGATCATCGGTTCCGCTATCGCCTTAAAACTTCTATTCAACATACCGATACTCTGGGGTGTTCTAATAACCGCCTTCGATGTCCTATTGCTTCTAGTTCTGATGAAACTTGGATTCAGAAAGATCGAAGCTATCGTTGCCGCATTGATCTTAGTTATTTTAGCAGTATTTATGTACGAAGTTATCTTGGCCCAACCTAATATGGGACAAATGGTAATTGGATTCGTTCCTGATCCAGTTATCTTACAAAACCAAAGCATGCTTTATATCTCGTTAGGTATTGTTGGTGCGACAGTTATGCCGCATAACCTCTATCTGCATTCGAGTATCTCGCAAGCTAGAAAATACGATCGTAACGATTCTAAGAGTGTTAAACAAGCTGTTCGCTTCTCAACTTGGGATTCAAATATTCAGCTTACCTTAGCTTTCGTTGTTAATACCTTGCTATTACTATTGGGTGCTGCATTGTTCTACGGTACTAATAGTGATCTTGGTCGCTTCGTTGACTTGTTCAACGCCCTGCAAGATCCAAAGATCGCCGGTGCTGTTGCTAGTCCGGTACTAAGTATTCTGTTTGCCGTTGCCTTACTAGCATCTGGTCAAAACTCAACTATCACTGGTACACTTTCGGGTCAGATCGTTATGGAAGGTTTCGTCCACATGAAGATGAAACTTTGGGCAAGACGTGTTATTACACGTTTACTATCGATCTTGCCAGTTATCACCTTCGCTATTATTTATCATGGTAACGAAGCTAAGATTGAATCACTATTAACATTCTCACAAGTATTCTTGAGTGTTGCCTTACCATTCTCAATTTTCCCATTGATTGCTTTCACAAGTAATAAAGAACTGATGGGTGAATTTGCCAATAAGAACTATGTTAAGAACATTGGTTATGGTATTGCTATCATCTTGACCATCTTAAATATTTGGTTGATCTACACTACATTCGTACCTAGTGTATAAATTTGAACACCGCAAGGTGTTCTTTTTTCGTTTTCAGAGTAAAATAAATATATATACAAATGCCATAAAATACAGTATGATATGGCAAATACAAATAATTTGAGGGAGCATATTCTGATTGAATGCACTTGTGAACATGTACGGTCCATTCTTCGACCTTCATAACTGGGCAACGGTTATTGAATCTGGCGAAGATTGGTTGATAATTCTATCTTTGGTGGTTATGGAATGTATCCTGTCTGTCGACAATGCGGTCGTTTTAGCCGCACAGACACAATCACTACCTAGCAAAGTCGAACAGGAAAAATCACTATTCTACGGACTATTCGGAGCTTATATCTTCCGATTCTTAGTCATCGGTATCGGGGTCTACCTGATCAATTTCTGGTGGATCAAGGTTTTAGGCGCTGGTTATCTGTTCTATTTATTCCTGAAGTATTTCTTCATTGATCGCCGCAAAAAAGGAAAAGTAGAAGTACCAACTGAGAAACCACAACCTAAAGGCTGGAAAAAGCACATTCACATTTCTCAATTCTGGCAAGTAGTTATCTCCATCGAACTGATGGACATTGTCTTCTCGATCGACTCAGTGCTAGCTTCATTAGCGATCTCCAGCAACCCTGTTATCGTTTTGATCGGTGGTATGATCGGTATTCTTGCAATGCGTGGAATCGCTGAATTAATCATGGGACTAATGAACCGTATTCCTGAACTTCAGGGAATGGCCTACTTCTTGATTCTCTTCATTTCAGTCAAGTTATTCTTGTCCATTCCAGCTATCGATATAGAGGTTCCTAACATGCTGTTCGTAGCCGTATTAGTTGTGGCCATCATCGTTACTCTAATAATTCACCAAATCAACAATAAGAAAAAAGGTATAAAATAAGCTTCCTAATCGACTCAGTCGATCGGGAAGCTTTATTTATTACGGCGAAATTTTGAAGGTGTATAGCCGGTATATTTTTTAAAAGTCTGACTAAAGTAACTCATGCGTGTGAAACCTAATTCATTAGAAACATCTTGAATACTCAATTCGGTATCCTTGAGCAAGAGCATCGCCCGTTGGATCTTTCTAGCATTCAAATATACTGAAAAACTTAGTTTGGTTTCTTTCTTAAATAGCTTACTAAAATAATAGTCCGACAAATAAACTCGGTTAGCGACTTGATCTAATGTCAAGCGCTTGTCCAAGTTGTCATCGATAAACTCAATGGCTGTGATAATAGCGCGATTCGAAGTTGATAACTGTTGTAACTGTTGTAACGCTAGTGCTTCACTATCATCTAACTCATCGATCATATCATCAACATTGACTGGCTGCTTAACTAAGAAATCATCGATCCCGCGATTCTCAACTAGCAAACGAGCCATGTTCTCAAACAAGTATTTCAAGAACTCGGCCTGATCTTGCAATCTTTGCAGAAGTATTAAACTATCCGGACTCGGTTTACCGGAAACGTCGTGCGCCACGTACAGTTTTCCCACCATCTGATTGATCTTTGCGATACGGATCGGCACATCAGTCAGTTCAACACTATACTTGAATCGATTCGTACTAAATTCAGTAAAATTTTTTATTTTATCTAAATTTGCTAAAACACTTTTTTCTGATACCTCACCTAAAGCATTCGATATCAATTTATCATTATTATCTAACACAAAAATAACCAGATCATTTGTTCTGGCATAATTTTGTAAAATACGTATTAAAGTTTTCTCGTTGCTGGAAAGAAGAGTTGCCAAATCGAATTCTTCCATTTTCATCCGTCCCGTCTTTTAACTTTACTATATCATTATAATACGATAGGTCTATTCTTCAATTATTTATTAATTTCTTTATTTAAATATTTTATGAGAACGTCAGCATTGTTATGTTCTTCGTCTTTTGCTCCATACAAAATAAGGACATCTTGCTTTTTCAGAGCCGTTATAACGGTTTGAACGAATTCTTTGGTATAGCTATTATTTTCGATTTCTTCCATATATTTCTGTTCAAATTCAGCAAATTTTTCTGGATCATGTCCGAACCATTTACGTAATTCAGCTGATGGAGCAATTTCCTTTGCCCACAGATCCAAATTGGCACGTAATTTGGACATACCACGTGGCCACAGACGATCAACTAAAATTCTATATCCATCGGGCAATTCCTTGTTATAGATACGTTTGAGAACTATTTTTGACATAATATCCTCGACCTCTTTTTGAATTAATCTCTCTATAATTGTATCATAGCTATCGTTAGTCATTTTATAGGAGGATTTATGCAGTCTGCAAAAGAAATAATATCGTTTCAAAATGTAGCAAAGAACTACCGCGGCGGCAATGATGCTGTCGAGGATATCAACATAACTATCAATGAGGGGGAATTCGTTTGTCTGATCGGAACTTCTGGTTCTGGTAAGACTACAACTATGAGAATGATCAACCGTATGATCGAACCTAGTCGCGGGAAAATCATTTTTAAGGGAAAGAATCTTAAGACATTCGACCCAGTAAGACTACGACGTACAATTGGCTACGTTATTCAGAATAATGGACTAATGCCTCACATGACCATTAAGGACAATATCACCCTAGTACCCAAGCTGCTCAAGTGGCAACAGGATAAAATGGACCGTAAGGCTAAAGAATTAATAAAATTGGCTGACTTGCCTGAAAGTTATTTAGATCGTTACCCTGCCGAATTATCTGGTGGGCAGCAACAAAGAATTGGTGTCGTTCGTGCGCTAGCCGCCGATCAAGACATTATTTTGATGGACGAGCCCTTCGGTGCGCTTGATCCAATTACGCGTGATGACTTGCAAGATCTAGTTAAGAACCTGCAAGAAGAATTAGGAAAGACTATCATTTTCGTTACGCACGATATGGATGAAGCTCTGAAACTCGCTACTCATATCGTTATCATGGACAGTGGTCACGTGATCCAAGACGACACTCCCGATAACATCTTGCAACACCCTGGTAACGACTTCGTCAAGGAATTACTTGGTGAAGAGCGTTTACTACAGGCGCAACAAAACACTCTTTCGGTTAGTGACATCATGTCGAAAAATCCGGCTAAGATCACTCTTGGTCAATCATTGGCTGAAGCAATTAGAGAAATGAGTTATCACCACGTTGATACACTGTTAGTTACTGATGATAACAACAAGCTCAAAGGATTTATCGATTTAGAGACGATTAACGACCGTTACTCGAAGTATTCGAACGTCTCAGATATCTATAAGCCTAATCGCTTTAAAGTCAAGACAACGTCATATTTGCGCGATACGAGTGAACGTATTCTAAAACAAGGCTACAAGTACGTACCCGTGATCGACAATGACAATAATCTAATCGGTATCGTTACTCGTGCTTCACTAGTTAATATCATCTATGACGCTATTTGGGGTAAAGAAGAACTTGATAATCCTGAGAACGTCAAACTACCTGATACGATTGCGAAGGAGAGTGATGATGCATGATTTCTTTTCTGAACCAGCATGGCTCTGAATTGATAATCAAAACCTGGGAACAGATCTACATCTCAGCTTTTGCCATTATCCTCGGCATAATCGTCGCTGTACCACTTGGTATCTTATTGACTCGTTACGATAAGACAGCCAAGTACGTCATGTCCATCTCGGGAATGCTACAAACCATTCCTTCGCTAGCACTGTTAGCTCTGATGATACCAATCTTTGGTATCGGTAAAGTCCCTGCTATCGTGGCACTATTTATTTATTCATTATTACCAATCTTGCGTAATACCTATATCGGTATGAAGAAGGTCAACGCAAATCTGATCGACGCCGCACGTGGTCTAGGAATGACAACGATGCAGTCTATTTTTAAAGTTGAAATACCAATGTCCATGCCTATTATTATGTCTGGTATCAGGCTCTCAACTGTTTATGTAATTTCTTGGTCTACTTTGGCGTCGTACATCGGTGCCGGTGGATTAGGTGATTTCATCTTTAACGGACTGAATCTTTACAACCCTAGTCTGATCATCGGTGGTACTATTCCGGTTACAATTTTGGCGATCCTCGCTGATTATTTATTAGGAATATTCGAGAAAAAAGTTACACCAAAAACGAAACGTAGTGGGGTGTAATTATGAAAAAAATATTCAAAAAAATCATTACGTTAATATCTCTAGCCACAATGTTATTAGTATCAGGCTGTGGCTGGCCTGGACTAGGTTCCGGTTCTGAAGACACGATCAAAGTTGCCAGTTTATCGACGACTGAATCAATGATCATGTCCGAGATCATCATGGAACTTATTTCACACGAAACTAATTACCACACTGAAATCGTTAATAACTTAGGTTCCAATCAATTAGTTCACGCCGCTTTGATGCGTCATAACGCCGATATTGCTGCTGAGAACTTTACTGGTGACGAGTTGATCGCCACTTTAAACCATAAGCCGATCAAGAATCGCGCTAAGGCTAATCGAACTGTTAAAAGACTCTACAAACAGCGTTTCGACCAAACTTGGTTCCCAACTTACGGTTTCGCTAATACCTACAACATGTTAGTCACTCAAGAAATGGCTAAAAAATACCATCTACACAACATCAGTGACCTGAAGAAGATTGCTCCAACCATCAATATTGGTGCCGATAATATCTGGATCAACCGTCCTGACGATGGTTACCCAGCTTTTTCACGTACCTACGGTTTTACGTTCAAGCGGGTGTATCCTATGCAAGTCGGATTAGTTTATTCCGCCGTTGCAGCTGGTAAAATGTCAGCCGTTCTAGGATATTCGACCGATGGACGTATCAAGAGTTACAATCTGAAGATCTTACCTGATAACAAACAATTCTTCCCACCTTACGATACAAGTATGGTTGTTAATAACAGTTTGTTGCGGAAACATCCTGAACTCAAACCACTACTGCACCGTTTGGATGGCAAAATTTCCTTATCACAAATGCAAACAATGAACTATGAAGTCGATAATAATCTCCGTGAACCGGCAGATGTCGCACAAGAATTCTTACAAAAACATAATTACTTTAGGGGTGAAAAATAATATGGCTGACCAGCCGTTATGGAGACAATTAATTTTTTATTTTACTCACAATGGAATTTATATCTTAGAACAATTCTGCAGACATTTTCTGATCTCATTTTATGGGGTCTTGATCGCTGCAGTTATCGGAATTCCACTAGGAATATATATCGCAAATCACTACAAATTAGGTAATTTCATTATCAGTATTGCCAACGTCATTCAAACCGTCCCTTCACTTGCCATGCTCTCAATCATCATGCTGGTATTAGGATTAGGACCAAATACGGTTATCGTGACGATCTTCTTGTATTCCCTACTACCAATTCTCAAGAATACTTATACTGGTATGAAAAACGTTGATCCTAACGTGATCGATTCAGCTCGGGGAATGGGAATGACCGGGATACAACTTTTGTACATGGTCAAACTACCGCTAGCAATGTCGGTTATCATGTCCGGTATCCGTACCGCCATGGTCGTTGCTATCGGTAATACCGCCATCGGTTCCTTCGTTGGTGCTGGTGGATTAGGTGACTTGATCATTCGTGGTACTAACGCTACCGACGGTGCACCATTGATCCTAGCTGGAGCATTGCCAACCGCGCTAATGGCCGTCATTACTGATTTATTGATCGGTTTACTACAAAAATATTTCGAACCCACAAATTACATGAAAAAATAATATTTAGCACTCGATACTTTTGAGTGCTAAATATTTGAACTTTCCCCCAGGCAGGTACTACAATGTATTTGTAATGAAGGAAAGGAAGTAATTGATATATGAGTAACGAAATTATGGATCGTCCAAATGACATTATGAGAGACTGGTTTGATTCAAATTGGATGAACAGCTTTCCAACATTCTTTAAGGATGCTAACAACGATGTAACACTAAAGACAGACATTAAGGAATCTGACAAAGACTATCAAGTCCATGTAGACATGCCAGCTTTTGATAAAAAGAATATTGATATTAACTATCAAAACAATACTTTGACTGTTAGCGGTCATCGTGACAGTTTCAATGATCACGAGGACAAGAACGGCGATATGATTATGAGTGAACGTTCGGGCGGACGTTTTGCAAGACAATATCACCTACCAGCAGTCGATGAGAACAAGATTACTGCTGATTACGCTGATGGTGTTTTGAAGATCACGTTGCCAAAGGTTGAAGATAAGAAAGACTTAGGTCATCATATCGAAATCAACTAATTCGATGGTTGTTGTATTGCCGCTAACGGTGGTCAATAATAATTAGCCTAAATTGGCAAAATAAATAATCGAATTTCACATCTTAACAATAAAAAAAGTCGTCACAACGACCGGATATTTTATCCAGTCATTGTGGCGACTTTTTATGTACAATCAATCAACAGAGCTTCCGGTCAGCAGTAATGGAATCAGTGGCGAAAGTGGTGCTAATACGGGAGTTCTTCCCGTATTTACAGCACGGACGTCTTGGATGATTTGTAGTTTATGCAAAGCATCCAAGCGAGATTTGAGACCGATCTTTGGTTCAAATCGGTCCCGCTTCTGATGGAATCACTGCTGACCGGAAGCGGAACTCTCCCCCAAAAAAATCAAAGACTATTCTTACGCCGTAAATTATAAACGATCACCAACACGATCCAGAATAAAATCGTAAATATCATTGCCATTCGTGTCTGCTTAATGACTATTAACAGAATCAAAATACCAATAAAGAACGCCAAACTTAAGTAATTCGTAAATGGATAACCAGGCATTTGGTACTTACCTAAGTCTTTAGTCCGGTGACGATAAATTACATGTGTCCATAAAAGCACTACCCAAACAACAATGAAGTTGATCGTAGAAACGGTCGAGATCAAACTGAAGACACTAGCTGGCATGAAGTAATTCATCAAAACGATCACTAACAACGCTGCCCCAGAGAACATCAAGGCCCAAACGGGCACACCGTTGCGACCGACCATCGCCATTTTTTTCGGTGCATTTCCTTTGATACTTAGACTATAAAGTGTCCGACTGGTACTGAATAAACAACTATTAGTTGCGGATAAAGCGGCGGTTAGAACTACAAAGTTCAAAATTCCCGCAGCACTTTTAATCCCGATTCCTGAAAAGACTTGAACAAACGGACTGACATCAGTCGTGATATTACTCCATGGATAAACTGACATGATAGCTAACATTGAACCGACGTAGAATAAACCGATTCTGATCGGCACGGAATTGATTGCCTTAGGTAAATTCAATTCTGGATTATCGGTCTCACCAGCAGTTATCCCGACCATCTCGATCCCTACAAAGGCGAAGACTACCATTTGGAATGACAGTAGAAATCCATTCAATCCCGTAGGAAATAAGCCACCGTGAGTGACCAAGTTACTAAAACCAGCCTGTCCACTGCCGACTGGAGTATGAAAAATTGCCATCGCAAATCCGACAATGACCAAGACGATGATGGCAATAACTTTGATCATCGAAAAACTTGATTCCATCTCACCGAATAACTTCACATTCACAAAATTAATCGCAAATAAAATCACTAAAACCGTCAAAGCTGTTACCCACTGTGGAATCTGTGGGAACCAGTATTTTACGTAAATTCCCGTTGCGGTTAAATCCGCCATCGCTAAAGTTATCCAGCAGAACCAATATGCCCAACCGGTCACAAATTCAGCTCTGTCTCCTAAATAAATTCTGATGAAATCTAAGAATGAATGCTTCGTAGTATCAGACAACAGTAACTCTCCAATTGCTCTCATCATGAAGAAGCAAAACAGACCTGTAATCAAATATGAAAAAATAATCGATGGACCAGATTTGTGGATCGCCTCACCTGAACCTAAGAACAATCCCGTTCCGATTGCCCCACCGATGGCAATCATTTGTATATGTCTACTTCCTAGCGACCTAGAAAGAGTTTGTTTTTCACTCATAGTATCAGCTCCCTTTTTTATAAAAAAAGACGCCACTAATACAGTTTGTATTAGGGACGTCGTAACGCGGTTCCACCCAAATTCGCAATTTCTTGCATCTCTTATGCTCGATATCGGAAGCAAACCACTTCTGCCATTAATTACTCACTGAATCTCAGCTAATTTCAGTATCTCTGTTTTTACTCTTATGATAAATCGATAACATGACGATCCAAAATATGATCGTGACTATCATGGGAATTCTAGTTGTTTTAATATATAGCAACAATACTAGGATGGCGAAGAAAAATACCAAACTAACATAATTACTGAATGGATATAGCGGCATCTTGAAGATCTTGATACCTGCTGGATTTTGCTTTCTAAATCTCAAGTGCGTCCAAATCAAGATCATCCAGACAATGATAAAGTTGATCGTTGAAACGGTCGAGATCAAGCTGAAAACACTTGATGGGATGAAGAAGTTCATGGCGACGATGACTAATAGTGCCGCCGTTGAAAAGATCAAAGCCCAAACGGGAACGCCATTTCTTCCTATTAACTTGAACTTCTTAGGAGCATTCCCTTTTAGACTCAAACTATAAAGTGTCCGACTAGTACTGAACAGGCAGCTATTAGTTGCCGACAATGAAGCTGTCAAAACAACGAAATTCAAAATACCTGCTGCTCCATTGATATCGATCCCGGAAAAGACTTGTACAAATGGACTCGATGTCGTTGAAATCTTATCCCAAGGGTAAACGCTCATAATAGCAATCATTGAACCAACGTAGAACAATCCGATTCGAATCGGTAAACTATTGATAGCCTTTGGTAAATTGATCTCCGGATCAGCCGCTTCACCAGCCGTTAATCCTACCATTTCGATTCCTACAAAGGCAAAGATGACCATTTGAAATGACATCAAGAACCCTTTAAAGCCTGTTGGGAAAAAGCCGCCTTGGTTGACTAAGTTAGAAAATGTGGCATTGCCATCCTGAACCGGTGCACCAAATATTGCCATTCCGAATCCCACGGCTACTAGTGCAATGATAGCGATGATCTTGATCATCGAGAAGCCCGTTTCCATCTCACCGAATAATTTAACATTCACAAAATTCATTGAGAATAGGACTAATAAAATAACTAACGCTGATAGCCATTGTGGTACTCCTGGGAACCAGTATTTGATATAAATACCCGAAGCCGTTAGATCCGCCATGGCAACTGTGATCCAACACAACCAGTACGCCCAGCCAGTCACGAATTCAAACCTATCACCAAGATAGACCCTGATGAAATCCAAGAATGAATGCTTACTAGTGTCAGATAGTAATAGTTCACCGATCGATCTCATCATGAAGAAACAAAAGAATCCCGCAATCATATATGCCAAGATAATAGAAGGCCCAGCCTCATGAATGGCACTACCAGAACCTAAGAACAGCCCTGTACCGATTGCTCCACCAATGGCAATCATTTGAATATGTCGACCCTCGAGCGATCTCGAGAGTGTTTGTTTGTTCGAACTACTTTCCATAATTAACTTCCAATCTAAATTGCGCCATCTTCAGATATCTAACTCTCTGAAAATAAAAAAGACATCTCTAATACATTTCTGTATTAGGGACGTCTTTAACGCGGTTCCACCCAAATTTGCAATTTCTTGCATCTCTTGTGCTGATAAAGGTAAGCAACCTATAAAAATTAAAACGCCATTTTCACTGTTGACTTTCAGCCTCGATCAACATCTCTTTGAGTGAACATGTGTATAGTATAAGTGGTATAACATTAAAATGCAACTAACAATATAAATTTAAAATTAATATAGACCAATTTCAAAATATTAATGTTCACACTTTTTTCATAATTTGGAATTATTTAATTCATATTATTTAGTTATGATATTATTTGTAGATGAGAGATACAGAAATCCCTTTTCTCACCCCCTATAACATATATATTTAATCCCCTAAGAAACCATCCCTCCCCAGGATGGTTTCTATTTTTTGTTTTTTTAAGTATCAACCAGTAGTAGTTATCCAAAAAATAAGTTATACTAGTAAGCGTGGGATGAAAGTTATCCCCAGGGAGACAACTATTGTTGTCGTTTCAAAATTGGACACAGAATTTAAAATTATAAAAAAGACTTATCATTAAAAGTTGGCTATCCAAGATTCACAATATTTTCACAATTTACAAACAGATACTTCATGATAGGCCTGTATTATATAAATTGTAGATAAGAGATACAAGAAATCCCTTTTCTCATCCCCCCTATAACAATATTTAATCCCCTATATAAAAAACACCCTTTCCCCGAGGGTGTTTTTTTGTTGCCTCTAATTCACTTTCTGCTCATTTGCCAATGATTTTAGGGCATAAAAGATATATATTAGACGTGTAAATAATTTTATGTTAAAGGGGAATAGATATGAATTTATTTAAGAAATCACTGCTAACTGGTTTAGCAGGTGCAACTTTATTATCAGTGGGGACAATGGCAAATACTAACAACGTTGACGCTGCAGCTACACACGTTGTTAGAACTAGCCATGTAACTTATATTTACACTAAGAAAGGTGACGCTGTTAGAAATCGTGCCCTTTCAGCCAATAGTGACTGGGCTGTTGGTAAGGTCATCACAATCAATGGTCAAACATACGACCAAGTAGCCACAAATGAATATGTCATCGATAGTGAAGTCACAGACGTATCCCATCAAGCTCCAGTTCAAAAATCAACCGGAGTCGTCTTTGATGGCAACGCTGCTCTATACAACGATCAAACTGGACAAATGGACGGCAACTCATTGCCCGATGGAACTTTCTGGACTGTAACTAGAGCTATCATCAACAAGAATAATGTCGTCTTCTACAAAGTATCAGCACACGAATGGGCTGCTAGCCAACATCTATACGTTAAGAACTTGAATACGGATGTTGAATATTCAGCCGACTTCGGACTTAACGCTACTGATCCTAATGCTAAGAGCAGCGCTACCGTTACTGATATGCAAAGTGCCATATATGCAATGACAAACAGCGAACGTGCCAAGAATGGTGTTGCTGCATTACAAACTGACAACTCAATCAATGCTATCGCTATGCAACGTGCCAAAGAATTATCACAAATATTCTCACACATGCGCCCAGATGGTTCATTCTTCGATTCAGCTTTCGAACAGGCTAACTATCAAACTAACGGTGTCGGTGAAAATATCGGTGCCTTCTACAAGGCAAGTAAATTCAAGACCGGTCAAGCAGCATCCGATGCTCTCTTGAAGATGTTCCTTGAAGAACCCGGACAATTTCACTATGTAAATATGATAAGTTCCGACTACAAGTCAGTTGGTATTGGTGTTTACATCGACCCAATGGGACAACTATGGATCGCTCAAGATTTCGCCAAATAATAACTTCACAATATCTATCACCAAAGGATTCAGTCATTCTGAATCCTTTTTTGGTACCAAAAAACCTCCTATCAGTGATAGGAGGTCCAATATTTACAGCCTGGGTAAACGGCAAATACTGCATATTTACTGTTCTTTCGAACACTTAAGTTATATATCATATCGTATAAGATTGGAAGTCAAATGTCCCCAACTATCCACTATGTATATAAAAACAGCTCTACACAATGTGTAGAGCTGTTTAGGTGGTAAGGTGCAAAGATCTTCCAAACGCTTGCGCGCCGACCTCATACCCTTACCTCGGTTTGGCACCAGAAGTAAGTATGCCTGTTATGATATCAGAAGTCAATCCAAAACTTTATCGATCTCATCCTCATAATCACGCGGATCTTCCAACTTTCCACGCCTGATAAACTTAGCCGGAATGGGTTTCTTGATTATTTCATCCTGAAATAATAACTTGAACGCTTCTTCACCGATGTCAGTCAAACGATGATCGATCGTTGAAAAATCCATCAAAAAACTGATCGGTAAATTCTCCTGACCAATGACCACGACATCCTGACGGTGCATTTCTTGTAGCTGCCGTTTGGCACCAGCCGCGATCTCATCACCATTGCTGAAGATAACTTGTAGTTTTTTATCACAGTTGAGGAATTGGGCTGCCGCCGTTATTCCATCAAACATAGTTCGCGATTCTCGATATAATAATTTATCATTGATCTCTTCGCCGAAAACTTCCTTGTAGGCTCTCGTCGTCAGCAATGCACTCTGACTAGTGTTTTCACTCCGACTGACAGTCATGCCAATGTGACGATATCCTTCATTTTTTAAAATTTGCAGGGCATCGACGAATGACGCTTTTCTATCAGTAAAAGCACTCGAGATCGGATAGTCAAACGTATCCTCACAACAAGTGATAGGACCGTATTTTTGATACTCAACTATCTTCTCAAACGAAATCGAACGAGACGTAAAAATCAATCCGTCAAAAGCATGATGCTTCAACATGTCTAAAAAATAGATTTCTTGATCTTGATTATAATTAGATTGTAAAAAAGTTGCCTGATAATCGTGCGAAAAAGCTGCGTTAATAATTGCGTCAGCTAATTTTTGAAAATAAGGGTGATTGATATATGGCAGAACAACTCCTACACGATAAGTTTTCCCTAAGCTGAGTGCCCGGGCTAGATCGTTACGATGATAATTCAACTGTTTCATCGCTGCTTCGATTTCTTGTTTGGTTTTATCAGAAACATATCCTTGATCGTTGATCACTCGCGAGACGGTCGAGATCGAGTGTCCAGATAATTTAGCCACATCACGAATATTTGCCATATTTTACCACCTTTCTTCACTATTCTTAATATAACCTATCGAACGGGTTCGATAGCAAAATAATCCATAAATAATCTTTTTATTCAAATTATTATTTTAAATCTTGATATTGTTAGCTTCCGACATTGATATTTTTTAATTTATATCAAGTTAAAAAATGATTTTTAAAAAGTTCACACTTTCTTCACATTTAGAAAACAAATGATTCACACTTTCCCTGTATATTAGTAATTGTAGATGAGAGACATAAGCCTTTCACCTCATCCCCCCTATAACATATATTTAATCCCCTAAAAACATTAAAAGAACATCCCTCCCCAGGATGTTCTTTTTTATTTCACTTATAAAATTAATGATTGTCGTTATTAACCGTTTGGTTAGTGGTGACAATTATTTTTTTGCGGTAAAAACCGGCATTAGTATCTCGTCAACAATCGCCACAATGACTTCTTTAGTTACCACTTCTTGGCTGACGACCTCATTGATAAACAGCACGCTCGGTAAGTGTAATACTCGTGGTGATAATTTACTCAATTGTAATTCATTACGCTTCTCAGCCTGCTTTAAGATTTGTTCTACTGCCGTCTGCAATTCATTTTTTGAATTAGGCGCTGTGAATAGTTTTTCCATTGGAATCGACTTCAAGCGGTCTGTAACTAGTCCTTTTAATTTTTCTGTCCCGAACATATCAAAGATCTTGATCAATTGACTGAAGAAATCAACTAAATCTTCTCTCAGAGAACCTGTATCAGGAATTTTGACATCTAATTTAGGACCAAATTTCAAAATCGCACTTGCCGCCAAACTTGACTTTTCCGGCCAGCGACGATACAAAACTGGCTTCGCCGCATTGGCACGTTTGGCAACTTCTGCCATTGTGAAGTCATGATATCCAATTTCTTGCAATAGTTCCCACGCTGCAGACAAAACGGCATTCTCTAAATCAGCGCCACGACGGCGTTTTTGATGATTAGCTTCTGTTTTTGACAAATTTATCCACTTCCTCGCTTGCATTTTAAGATACTAAGGTATACTATTCTCACTGTCAAATAAATAAGATACTTGAGTTTCTTATTTGCTTGAATAAATCTTCAGAGGTAATTAAAATGCAATCCAAAAATATAAAAACTAAAATCAACAACCCTGACCACTCCTCCGTCGTCAAAGTTGCTATTATCTTAGTCCTCGGTGCGATTGCTCCAATGCTTGATACCACCATGACTAACGTTGCTATTAATACCATTATGAAAGATCTCCACAGTTCCGTCAATTTAGTACAGTGGGTCACGACTAGTTACATCCTAGCACTTGGACTCGTCGTCCCCATTGCGGGTTGGGCTGTAGATCATTACAGTGGCAAAAAAATCTATCTCAGCGCTTTGTTTGTTTTTCTAACCGGATCGATTATTTCTGGTCTGGCGACTGACATCAATCTTTTAATAATCGGACGTGTCATCCAAGGTGCTGGTGCCGGAATAATTATTTCTATTATCACTACCTTAGTCGTACGCGCTACTGGGACTCAAGGTCTGGGAAGTATCATGGCCATCGTCGGTTTACCAGCAGTGCTCGCTCCTATTTTAGGGCCAACCTTCGGCGGATTCATCATCAAAGCTCTCGATTGGCACTGGATCTTCTACGTCAATATTCCCATCGCTCTAGCTTCATTGATCCTGTTATACTTTTTGATGCCTGAATTCAAACCGACCGTCGCCAAGAAAGCTTTCGATTGGTTAAGCATTCTACTATTAGGTGGAACCTTTACCAGTCTGATACTCGGAATTACTAAGTTAAGTACCAGCGGAAAATTCACCAATTCAGATGTCTTGATCCCGATTTTTATCGGTATCGCGCTATTAATTAGTTACGTTATCTATGCTTTGCTTTTTCCTCAAAAAGCTCTCGTCAGTTTGAAACTATTCAAGTTTCCTAGTTTCACAGCTTCCAGCATCCTGCTATTGATGTCTGGTTTAACTGTCAATGGCGCCATGTTCATTCTGCCACTGTATCTCCAAAACATCCGTGGATTAAGCGTTATGATGTCTGGTGTCTACTTGATTTCTCAAGGATTAGGACTACTGATTGCCAGAAGTCAGATCGGTAAGTTAACTGATCGAATCGGGGCACGTTGGGTCGTTCTAGCTTCGATTGCAATAGCTGTCATTGGTACTTTGCCTTTTGCCTTCTTCAATGCCAAAACAGCCACTTGGTTGATTCTAATAACATTATTCATCCGTGGAATCGCTCAAGGTGGTATGACCATTCCCATTATGTCTGATGCTTATTCCGGCGTTCCTTCTGAATTGGTCTCTGAAGCCACCACTGCATCTCGAATGTTACAAAACATCGGTGGTGCCTTTGGAACCGCCCTATTAGCTACTTGGATCCAAACACAGTTGAACCATCAACTCGTTACCCCAACCAAGTTGAATTCAGCCTACCAAGGTGCCTTCGTCGTTACAGTCATCGTCACACTTCTAGCTGTGATCCCTGCTTGGTTCCTCAGCCATCATATTAGTTCAAATAAAAAGTAGGACGTTAAGTCCTACTTTTTTTCGCCAAAATGAATTGCCGCAGATTTTAACATTAAATCTTTTACCCGCACGTTTTCAAAACCAGCTTTATGATACATTTCCACTAGTTGAGGAATGCTGACGAACTTATTAACTGAGTCGTCTAAGTATTGATACTCATTCTTCTTAGAAGCGAATAATTTTCCCATCATCGGCATTAACTTATCAAAGTAGACTTTCCAGCCTAATCTGATGACTGGGGTTTCCACCTTATAAGCTTCCAGACAAACCACTTGTCCACCTGGTTTTAAAATTCGATATATTTCTTTCAAAACTGCATTAGCATCGGGTACGTTTCGCAAGCCAAAGCCAATTGTAACGACATCAAAACTATTATCAAGAAACGTCAAATGCATTGCATCCCCTGCTAAAAGTTCTACATTTTCCAAGCCGGATTTGCCAACTTTGGCTTGACCAATTTTGAGCATCTCCTGACTAAAGTCCATCCCTGATACTCGTGCTAAGGGAAACTTCTTTCCCAACATAATGGTCCAATCAGCCGTACCGCAACAAAGATCCAAAATACGTTTAGGATGATTGCTGATCATTTCAGTAGCTTTGGTACGCCACTTATTATGCGTACCCAGACTCATGATCGAATTCATTTTGTCATAATCTGTTGCAATTGAATTAAAGACGCCTCTGACATCATGTTCAGAAACTTTATTTGTTAGAACCAAAATTACACCTCAATTTAATAGCTTAGTCAATATTGTTTTTTCTACCGTAGTAGTTCAAATATTTATTGCCAGATTTTGAAATAGTGTATTTGGATACGCCAGCATTATCCGGTTGAATAATGGCTGAAATATCTTCAGCACCGGTTACTACTTTTAGGAACGAACGACTAACGAAACCGTGACAAACGACCATGATCTTTTCGTCACCCTTCTTAGCCATATCGTTCATGAAATCTTCAACACGTTTGTAGACATCGGCGTATTCTTCACCATCTTTGCAATACTTAGTGTAGTTAGGCAATAAGTAATTATTCTCATCGAATACTTCCGGATACTTAACTTTTAGTTCTGCTTCAGCCAAACCATCCCAGCTGCCATAATCTGCTTCATAAAGTCTTTTATCTTTTTTTACTTCGTGAATTCCTTGGTTCAAAATTTCAGCAGTTTGCACAGCTCGCTTCATTGGGCTTGTATAAACTTCATCAAACATATGAACATCGATGTGTTTTTCGAGTTCCTCCACTTGCTTGATCCCGTTGTCATTTAAGGGTTTATCAGTCGACATACCGTTGATACGGCCTTCATAATTAGTATCTGTCTCTCCGTGTCTTACAATGTACAATTCAACCATAATTTAAAAATACTCTCCTCTTGTCAGCGCTTTACATTCATACACCCTAGTATTTCATTATTGACATTGCATTTCAACTCTATTATGATTAAGAAAATTAATAGTCCTTTAACATTGGTCCCGTGAGGCTAAAAAGGTACACGTTCAGTCTTTTATTTCGCATATACACGGGATAGAGGACTATTTTTTTGCAGAGAGCGGAGAAATCCGGGAGATTCTGAGCACTGCCTAGGGTAATGAAGGTGGCGCGAAGCGATGCATTCATTATCCGTAGCAGGCGCAGGAATCTGGATTTCGGAGCTCGTTTTCGAAAACGAGTTGCGGCAGGCAAACCTCTGCGCTTACTACGACTAAGGGCTTCACCACTTCGTGGCAAATCCCTTAGTCTAGGTAATGCTCAAGGTTTAAACGCCTGCCTCCACTCTCTAATAAAAAGGGGGAAAATGTATCATGGACGCAAACGATAAATCGTATAGAAATCCGGAAGCGGTTATTGATCTATACGAAAAGCCACCTTTGGGTAGCTGGTGGCTTTTATCATTACAGCACTTATTCTCAATGTTTGGAGCAACTGTTCTGGTACCGTTACTGATTGGCTTGGATCCTGGTATTGCGCTATTCAGTTCTGGTATTGGTACTATCTTACATATCTTAATTACTAAGGGTAGAATTCCTGCCTACATGAGTTCCAGTTTTTCTTTCATTGTTCCCAGTGTTGCCTTGATGAAGACTGCCGGATATGCCGGAGTTGCACAAGGTACTATCGCAGTTGGTTTAGTTTACTTAGTCGTCGCTTTGATCGTGGCTTTTGCCGGATCAGATTGGATCGACAAGGCCTTACCTCCAATCGTAGTTGGACCGATCATCATTGTTATCGGATTATCAGTTGCCGGATCTGCAGCTGACAATGCGATGATGAATAATGGTCACTACGACCTGAAATTCTTTATTATTTCAATGATCACTTTATTTTTAACAGTCTTATTCAATATGTACTTCAAAGGATTTTGGAGTAACATTGCGATCTTACTAGGTATCGTTTGCGGATACATTATCTCGATTGCCTTTGGTATCGTGGACTTCTCCAAAGTTGCTTCCACACCTTGGCTCCAATTACCACAATTTGAATTTCCATTCATCAGTTACACACCTAAAAAGATCTATTGGGATGCCATACTGAGTTTTGCTCCAATTGCCTTCGTTACAATGGCCGAGCACTTGGGACACATTATGGTGCTTGATGAATTAACTCACAGAAATTTCTTTAAGAACCCCGGACTTCATCGAACACTTGCCGGTGACGGTACCGCATCGATCTTCGCCGGTTTAGTCGGTGGTCCTCCTATCACATCTTATGGTGAAAACATCGGCGTTATGGCCGTTAACAAGATCTTCAGTGTTTACGTTATCGTCGGTGCCGCCGTCTTCGCAGCTCTGTTCGGATTCGTTGGTAAATTAAGTGCCTTGATCCAGACGATTCCTGGACCAGTTATCGGTGGTATCAGTTTTGTCCTCTTCGGTGTTATCGCTTCAAGTGGTTTGAGGATCTTGGTTGATAACAAAGTTGACTTCAATAAAAAACACAATCTTATGATTGCGTCAGTAATTCTAGTTATTGGTATTGGTAATGCCTACTTGAAGATTGGAACATTCCAATTCACAGGTATTGGTGTTGCTACCATCGTAGGTATTGCGTTAAATCTAATCTTGCCTAAGAAGGCTTTATCAGAATAATTAATGTTTCAAGCGAGCAGATAGAATTTCTATCTGCTTTTTTAATTTGGCTCCGATATCAGTATCAGCCACCGTCTTACGTTTAACCGACTGCTCAATTACCCGTTTGGTCGAAACAACATCTGTCATATCCTCAATTGCCCGTTTCCTAGTAGTAAACGGCTCATGTGTTACGAGTTGTAATCCGTATGAGTTAGACAGCAACGTATAACCGCCAATTCCAGTTGTCTTATGATATGGCTTCGACATTCCACCATCGATAACGAAGATCTTACCATTAGCCATAATTGGTGTATGGCCAATTTTGACCGGTGTATGACCATTGATAATGTGACCCTGTTCAGTATCTAAGCCGAATTCAGTTAATAATTTATCAGCGAACCACTCTTCCTTGCGCAATGAATAATAAGGATTCTTGACCTCGTGCTGTAATTCCTTATTATGAACGAAATAGCGTTCAAAAGTTGTCATGGCCTCTTTACCGAACAGTGGCGATAGCTTCCCCGTCCAGAGATACCAAAGAATGTCAGAGTTAAAACAATCTTCAGTCTGTGGCTTTTGAAAGGCGTTCTTCAGCGTTACTTCAAAGAAATCAAACAATTCCTTGCCAGAGTACTCTTTATCACCTAACTTCAAACTCATCATTTCCCCATCTTTATCAACGGGAACGCAGCCATGTAGCAATAAGTTACCGTTATAACGAAGGTACATTGAACCGTTGTTCAGCATGTAACCCATGTGATAACGCAGTTTGGGCGAGGCGATAAATTGTTGGATCAAGTTGTCGAGGATCTTTTGTTCATCCTTCGTTAATTTATAAGGATCATCCGGATCGACTAATTGGAAGCAGCCATCAGTAATATCATAAGATTGACCGTTGATCGTAACGTGCTTGCGGTCAGCACTGATTTTATCCAACAACATTCGTGATTCCATCTCAAAATCAGGATTGCGTTTAATAGCGTGCCCTTCCATCTTAAATTGCATGATTGCCATAGCCTGTTGAACACAGTTATTGCGCTTTTCTAACTTAGAGGAGATCTTCGTGCCGGTATCAGATTTGGGCTTGAATGAAGCTAGTGATTGATAATTTTTCAAAGCAAATTTTTCTAGTTTCTCAAAATCAATACCATATGAATCACTCAAAATATCCAGATTATCATAACGGGCACTGATTCTGACTAGATTTGCCATGCAGAGCTTGGAACCAGCAGCACTGCCGATCCATAGAATATCATGGTTCCCCCATTGGAAGTCCAGGCTGCCCCAGCGTTTCATCAGATGTTCAATAATGAAGTCAGGATGTGGACCACGATCATACACATCTCCAATGATATGCAGGTGATCAACGACCAAACGTTGAATCGTGTGACAAGTAGAGATAATAAAAGCGTCAGCCATCCCTAAACTAATAATGTTATCCATGACTTCACGATAATATTGATGCTTTGTAGCATCGGTCATATCCGCATACAACAGTTCTTCTGTAATGTAGACAAAGTCAGGTTTGATCGCCTTTCTTACTTTTGAACGAGTGTATTTATTTGCCGTATAGCGCAACATTTCGATCAAGTTATTAAAAGTTGTCATATACCACTGGCACAACTCCGGTTCAGTTTTGATACTCTTTTTAGTTTGCTTCAATATTTCAGACGGATAGTAGATCAAAAATGCTAGTTTCTTTTGGCTCTCTTGAGTCAATCGACCTGTAAACAATTCACCGATCTTTTGCTTAGTATTACCTGAGCCGTTCCTCAAAATATGTGCGAATTCGTCATATTCACCATGAATATCACTGATAAACGCTTCAGTTCCTTTGGGCAAGTTGAGAATTGCCGACAGATTAATGATCTCTGATTTTATTTCATTAGTACTTGTGAATGTCTTTTGCATTTTGTGGACTATACCTCTCATTTATGAAATAGCTACCATTCCTGATAGACGTGGACATCTCGAACTATACCAAATCATTAAGCGTTTTACAAGAATCACAAAATATTTTGCGTTACTATAATTATATGGAGGTTAGCATATGACTTTAAAATTAGATTCAACTGTAACTCTAAATAATGGTGTGAAAATGCCACAACTTGGCTTAGGTGTTTGGAAAGTAAACAATTCCGGTGCATCGCAGTCAGTACAATGGGCCATCAAACATGGATACAAAGCTATTGATACCGCTAAGCAATACGGTAATGAAAAAGGTGTCGGTGAAGGGTTAACCAAGGCTCTGGCTGACAACAATTTGAAACGGGAAGATGTTTTCTTAACTACAAAGATTTTTAACGGTGATCAAGGCTACGATTCAACTTTGGAAAACTTCGAGGGCCAACTTAAGCGTCTGCAAACTGACTATGTAGACTTATTACTGATCCACTGGCCAGTTAGCGGCAAGTACTTAGATACTTGGCGTGCTTTAGAGAAGATCTACCGTGACGGAAAAGCTCGTGCGATCGGTGTTTCTAACTTCAATATTGCTAAGATGAAAGATGTTATCTTACACGCATCGATCAAACCAGCCGTTAACCAAATGGAATTCAATCCATTATGCCAAGAAGAAGATATCAAGGAATTCTGTGATAAGCACAATATTTACCTAGAAGCTTGGTCTCCACTCGGTGGTGGTGCTGTGCTCGGTGACAAGCGTTTGAAGGCTATCGCCGACAAGTATCACAAGTCAGTTGCCCAAGTAATTCTTCGTTGGGATTTACAACGTGGTATCATTACTATTCCTAAGTCAGTTCACGAAGAACGTATCGTTCAAAACTCAGATATTTATGACTTTGAATTGAGTGATGAGGACGTTGCAGAAATCAGTGGTTTTGATACTGATAAACGCAGTCTTTGGTATGGAGACTTCCTTTGGAGCGGTAATCCTGATGGCTTCGCTGATTCAGTTGAAGTTTGGGATGACTAAGCGTTTTACTTTTGATAAACAATAATTGATAAATTATACAAAAAGAGTGTGCTACGACTGTTGTGGCACACTCTTTCTTTCTATACATTAAAATATCGCTGTCTACTTCTCCTTGATCTTAGCAAGATTAAGGTCCTTCTCATTATGATGGCGATTCAAAACTCCTTCTGCAAAGATGATTGATTCCTTGTTATCGATCAACATCCCTGATAAATATGAGTTTTGGATCAAATTGGTAAACTTCTCGGTCCCTGCCACAATTCCTGCATTGGCCCAAATGTCGGCATCAACTAGATCATTGCCAACTATGGCTAATTCTTGAATGGCATCCAACCTGTCCTTTTCAAGATACTTAGCACGACTGTTGATCTTGGCAGTAGAAATAGAGCCGTATCTCATATTGTACTTCTTGAGAACCGTTTGAACTTCCCATTCAAAGTCAGTTGACGGTCTGACAGCAAATTTGGCGTTGCCGCGACCTTCCAGTGAAATTCCAATCACATTGTCATTCTCAAATAACGGAATCATAAACTTGTTAAAGGCTTGTTCGATAGCCCAGCTCTTGATCAATTTAGTTGGATCACCGTTGAAATAAACTTCAAATGAACCATTAGTTAGTTCACCAACAACTACTGTCTTTGAATAAACTGACTGGAACGCCTCAGAGTTAAGCAGTGGCTTCTTGTCGCCTCGTTGGAAACGAGAAACTAATGAGTTGGTTCGAAAAGGTGAATATTGAAGATCAACTTCTTCCAAATATCGGTTCATTTTTTCATAAGTGTCGATCATAACGTCGTAGTTATCATCATGATCTTGTTCAAATGCAAGCCGAATAATAAAAGGAATATTCATTGCATTGATTGTCTTAGTTAGAAATTCGGTCATAGGCATTTACTCCTTATCATATTTTGTTTTTTTAAGTTTTTAAATTTAATTTTAGGTTGTGGAGTCCTTCTCGATTCCACACCTTTATTGTAGATGGATTATGTGAACAAAATATGACGTAACATTGAAAAATCTCCCAAGATATTGTTCTTGAGAGATCTTCATTTTAGAAATATTTTTTTGTTTGTACTCAGCGACCCATCGCGGAAATTTACAATACCTAATTTTTTATCGATAAACATGCCTGTTAGGTCAGACCTAGAAATCATCTTTGGAAAAATTTCGGTTCCCGAAGAAATACCAGCGTTAGCCCAAACCACCGAATCAGTCAAATTGCCACTTAGAATCGTTACTTGTTCCATTTCACTGACTTTACTTCGTGGTACCTTTTCAAAATTCAAATTATTGACCGTGGCGATCGAACCATTCTGTAAGTAATAGCTAGTCAGATTTTCATCCGTATTAGGCTTATTGATATTGATACTCCAACGATAATCAGAATCACGACGAGTTGCTAGTTTGACATCCTCGTCGCTCTTAAATGAAACACCTTCGATGTCGTCATTTGATTCTAACAAAGGTTTCAGATAATTATCAAAGACTCGCTCCATTGCCCAACTCTTGATAATACCCGTAGGATCATACTTACCATTGAAATAAGCACTGTAATAGTGCTGCGTCATCTGTTCAGCAATAATCGTCTGATCATAAACTAATTGAAACGGCTCCGAATTGATCAACGGATCTTGATCGCCCTTTTGAAATTTTGAAACCATTGAATCCTTCTTCTCGATCGAGAAATCATCATCGATCTCATGCAGATCTATTTCAATGTGATGCTTAGTATCGTCTAGTGTGTGTTGGATCGATTCATAAGGATTAGTCGTCGCTATAACGATGTTGAACATCGTATTCATTTGTTTGATCGATGAGGTTAAGTAATAATATTTAGTTTCTGTCATAATGTTCTCCTTAATAGTTTTATGTATTTTAGTAATTTTAATTTTTTCTATTTAAGGAAATTATATCGGCAGAATGTGAACAATCTATGATGCATCTTTGTTGTAAATACGAAATTTTAGCGAAGAAAAAAGAGACCCTTAGGCCTCTTTATTATGTGGATTCAAAACAATATTCAAAATAATCGCTGAGAAACTACCAACAACCAATCCGTTATTCAAAATTGTTTGTAAGGTTGAAGGCAAGAAGTGTAGCAAGCTTGGTTGAACTGTGACACCTAATCCCAATCCAATGGCAACTGCCATGATCAGCATATTTTCATTGTTCATCTTAACTTTGGCTAGCATCTTAATTCCTGATGCACCAACGGTACCAAACATTATCAGCATGGCACCACCTAGAACAGAAGTTGGGATCAAGGTAGCAATGGCACCAACCTTAGGTATCAAGCCCAGTAAGATAAGTAGAAAGGCTGAGAAGTAAACGGGCTTGTTCTTCTTAATACCAGACAATTGAACGATCGCCACGTTTTGTGAGAAAGTCGAATATGGGAAGGTATTAAAAATTCCACCCAGAATAGCAGCTAATCCTTCAGAAGCATATCCGTGTTGCAGATCCTTCTCACTCAAGTCACGTTCAGTGATCTCTGCCAAAGCATAATAAACACCAGTTGATTCGATCATACAAGTCAATGAAGCTAGTAACATGATCAAGATCGATGACCATTCAAACTTAGGTGTAGCAAAGTAAAATGGCTGTGGAATTTGGAACCAGTGTGCATTGTGAACACTTGAAAACCCGATCGTACCCATCGCAATTGCAGCAACAGAACCAACGACAATACCGATCAGAACGGCAATCTGCTTAATAAATCCTCGTCCCCAAATACTAATTATCAAAATAATAAGTGCTGTAGAAAATCCTAATATCAAATCAGTTGGATCACCAAAGTTCTTAGCGGTAGCATCGCCACCACCGATATTTTGAAATGCAACTGGAATCAAAGTAAATCCAATCAACGTAATTAAAGATCCCGTAACTACTGGTGGGAAAAATCGCTTTAGCTTGGCAAATACCTTAGCAATCAACAAAATGAAAATTCCGGCAGCAATGATCCCACCGTACATATAAGCTATCCCAAAATGATGTCCGATATTTTGTAACGGCGTTACATACTCAACCGCAGATCCCAAAACAACCGGCAACCCGATACCAGTTAAGGGTGTCCGTTTGATTTGCAATAATGTTGCGACCCCACACATAAAAATATCGACTGAAATCAAGTAAGTCATTTGTGTTGAACTAAATCCTAATGCCGCACCAATTAAAATAGGAATTAAAATATCCCCAGAATACATGGCAAGCAAATGTTGAAAACCGAGTAATAAATTCTTCAAGAAAGAATCCTCAGTTTTGACTGTTTTTAAATCCATCTTGCACCTTCCCCAATGATTTTATGAAAATCGTTTCATATTCACGAATTATAAATAGTTATAAAGCTAATAAAATTCGTAATTAGCTTCCACTTTAGATACTTAATATAAAAAATTATAACACTAATTCGGGATTAAATGGATAATCTATGTAAATGAATACCGTTTTCAAATATGATAAAATATAAATCAGTATTAAATAGGAGGATTTCATAATAATGAAGAAAAATCATTTGGATGACGCTTGTACAACTATCTTGGTTGGTAAAAACGCCAGTTTAGATGGATCAACGATGATTGCAAGAAATGATGATACATTTTTTGCAGTTGCACCACACAGTTTCGTATTAAACCCAGCTGTTGAAGGTGAAAAAGGCCGTAAAGTTAAATCATGGCTTAACGGCTTCGAAGCTGAAGTTCCTGAAAATGGATACAAGTGGCCTGCTGTTCCTAACGTAGACTACAAACAATTCGGTTACTATGATGAGAGTGGTATCAACGGTGCTAATGTTGCTATGTCAGCTACTGAGAGTACTTATGGTAACGAACGTGCTTTAGCCTTCGACCCACTTGTAAAAGACGGTATGGACGAAGATGTTATCGTACGTATGGTCTTACCATATGTAGATTCAGCCAAAGGTGCTGTTCAACGTACTGGTGAATTGATCGCCAAATATGGTTCACCAGCTGGTAACTCTGTCTTATTCAGTGACAGTGACGACGTTTGGTACATGGAGATCGTTACAGGACATCACTGGGTTGCACAACGTATCCCTGATGACAGTTATGCTGTCTGCGCTAACCGTGTCTCAATTCAACAAGTTGACTTCAATGATCCTTCTCAATTCATGTGGTCAGATGGTATTCAAGAATTCGTTGAAGCAAACCACTTGAATACAGATAAGACTGGATTCAACTTCCGTCATATCTTCGGTACAGATAATATGAAAGATCGTCACTACAACACACCTCGTGTTTGGTTCGGTCAAAAATTCTTCAATCCTGAAATCGAACAAGACCCAGAAGATGGTGAACTACCATTCATCATGAAGACAGATCACAAGATCTCAGTTGACGATATTGAATATGTTCTTGGTTCACACTATAATGAGACACCTTACGATCCATTCAGCCCTGATGCTTCTGACGCTGATAAGTATCGTTACCGTCCAATCGGTTTGAACAGAACACAAAACTCACACGTTCTACAAATCAGAAACGATGTTCCTGAAGAATTCGCTGCTATCATGTGGTTATGTATCGGCTTCCCAACATATACACCATACATTCCTTTCTACACAAACATGAATGATACAGATGCTAGTTACAACGATGCTTCTCTAGAATTCAACTTTAAGGATGCTTACTGGATGTATAATGCTTTGTCGGTTCTTGTTGAATCACACTACACAGACTTCATCCAAGACGACATCGACTTCCTAACAGAAGTTCGTCAAGACTTGCGTATGAGCGTTGCTGAAACCGATAAGCTAGCTAAGGACTACGAAGGCGAAGAATTAGTTAAGTTCTTGACTTCTAGAAACCAAAAAGTTGTCAAAGAAATGGCTGATAAGACTCACAAGTTATTCGGTCAACTTTACACAAAGGGTATCAACCTTTCTAAGTTAACATTCAACATGGATAAGAATCTTTAATCCTTTTTCCTTACTGCTTCAACTTCCGCTTCCGATAAGCAGCAATTCCATCTGTAGCGGGACCAGTCTGAGCCACAAAACGGTCTCAGACTTCGCTTTCTTGCTTTGCATAAACCGCAAATCAAGAAAGTCGTCCAGTGCTGTAAATGTGGGAAAACCACCCGCATTAACACCACTTTTGCTACTGATTCCATTACTGCTTACCTCTAGCTAAATTATCAATTACTACCAAAATAAGTGTGCTATGACAAAATTGTCGTGCACACTTATTTTTATTTATGGATAAAAACGATAAATTACTATACTGCACAGGAGATAAAATCAACCTAGCTGAAGATCGTCAACAACGGAATCAGCCGTAAAAGTGTTCTTAGCGATTTATCGCTTAGAACACTGGAACGACTTTGAAGACTACAGGCTTCAAAGCGAGGTTGAAAACACAGTTTGAAACCGGTCCTACGGCAGATGTAGTCGTTGGCCATCTTCAGCGGCATCAAAAACACAACCCCCAGTTTCCAATCTCAAGTGTTTTTTCTGAGCAATCTGATTTACTAAACTGTATAATATCTCTATTGGTGTTTTTATACAGAGCTTAGGCTCGTTTTAGGAGGAAAATTATGGACGAAAGTAAGAAAATGACTAAGAAAACCCTGCATAAAGGGTTTCTCTTAGCTTTCCTTGCATCAGTTATTTGGGGTGTTTCCGGCGCTGTCCAACAGATTGTCGCAAAGGACAGTAACATCCCCGCTATGTGGTTCGTAGGAACTAGAACTTTAGTCGCTGGTGTTATTTTATTAGTAATTGCGTTTTTTGTTCTACCAAAAAAAGAATTCTTTTCGATTTTTAAATCATGGAAGGATACATTGACCTTGATTGCCTTTTCCATCTTTGGTCTCTTCGCTAACATGTACACCTTCTTCTATGCTATCCAAACAGGTAACTCTTCAACCGCCACGATCTTACAATACTTATCACCATTGTTCATCATGGTAGGAGCGGTTATCTTCACTCACAAAAAAGTTTTACGGATCGACGTTATTTCATTCTCACTAGCCTTGATCGGAGTTGTTCTATTGATCACTCGTGGTGACATCTCTCACTTGGCAATTCCATTTGTATCAGTACTTTGGGGAATCGGTGGCGGTATTACAGCTGCCCTCTATATCGTTATTCCTCAACAATTGATTGCTAAACACAATGGTTTGTTGGTGACTGGTTGGGGGATGTTGATTGCAGGATTGTTCTCTAATATCTTCACGCCCGTTTGGGTAAACCCACCACACCTTTCAACTAAGAGTTTGATCGGCGTTATAACGGTTATCCTTTTGAGTAATGTTATTGCCTTCTTGTTGATGGTCTTCAGTACTAAATACACAACGGCAGCTACTATCAGTATCACCGATGCCGTTCAACCATTCACTACCCTAGTATTAAGTGTTATTTTCCTATCATACAGCGTTAATTTACCTGAGATTATCGGTGCAGTAATCGTTGTCTTTGCTATCTATATACTAAATCGATATGATACTAATGGAGACTAATCAATACTAAGGAGATAGGAAGAATTATGAAAATTTTTGCTTACGGAATTCGTGACGATGAACTGTCATCATTGAAGAAATGGGAAGCTAACCATCCCGATGTTGAAGTCGGATATACTGATAAGACTTTGACACCTGAGACAGCTGAATTGGCCGATGGTTCTAACGGTGTCGTAACTTTACAAACAACACCATATGAACGTGAAGCACTCAAGAAATTGTCAGAATATGGCATCAAATCCATTTCGATTCGTAATGTAGGTTTCGATAATTTTGACTTCAAGGATTTAAATGACTTTGGCATGAAATTAACCAATGTTCCCGTTTATTCACCAAATGCCATTGCCGAACACACCGTTCTATTGATGGGACGACTATTACGTCGTGTACCTGAAGTAGATAAGAAGTTCGATAACGGTGACTTCACTTGGGCACCTACGATCGGTAGAGAATATCGTGAACAAACTGTTGGTGTCATCGGTACTGGCCATATTGGTCGAGTTGTGATCAAGATTTTGCAAGGTTTCGGTGCCAAGGTGGTAGCTTATGATGTATACCATAACGCCGATATAGAGAAGCAAGGCTTGTATGTTGATAGTCTTGAAGAGCTTTATAAGCAATCAGATATCATCACCTTACATGTACCATTATTCGACAGTAACAAGTATATGATCAATGACGAAGCTATCTCTCAAATGAAAGACGGCGTTATAATCGTCAACTGTGCCCGTGGTGAATTGATCGATACTGACGCTTTGATTGCTGGATTAGACTCTGGCAAGATCGGCGGTGCTGGATTAGATGTACTAGATAATGAAAATTCCGTCTTCGGACACAAGTGGGGCAGCATTGATAACCTACCAAATCCTAAGATCAAGAACTTGGCACAACGCCTCAACGTTATCATCACACCACACAATGCCTTTTATACGGAAACAGCGGTTCACAACATGATCACCGTTTCTTTTGATTCCAACAAGGCTTTGATCGATGGTGAAACACCTAAGAATTTAGTTGACACAACTAAATAATTCCAAACTAATAGACCCTCTCTTATGAGATGGGTCTATTTTTGTATTCTTTAACTTGTTTGATGTAATTAGTAACTAGTGCCCAGATGGCTGGAATCAAGTAGAGATGACTCCAGATCCCTATCAGAAGTAAAATGACTGCCCAGGAACCATCCAGTCTGACTAGTGAAAAATAAATCAATAATTGCAAGATCGAATAGCCAACAAAGATCACTAATCCTAATGCTGACATGATCAGACTTCTAGATGTCAAAGCTAGTAAGGCTGAGTTTTGATAAGTGTGAATGACTGTCAATATGGCAGCCGCATTAGTAACGATCATAATTGCGAAGCCTAATAATTGTGGTAATGAATACTTCTTGGTCAAGATAATGTTCCTCCGTCCTTACTCTCTAAAGAATATCATAACTATTATTTTTTTCACGATTTGACCCTTTACCCCCTTTTATTTTGTGAAAATTGCGTTACACTTAATTACACAGTTTATTAGAATTTAATTAATGTTCTAATATAATTCACAGAAAGAAGGACTTATTTATGAAGATTTACGTATTTGGCGTTCGCGGCGGCGACGAAGAGGCACCATTAAAAAACTGGATGGCTGAACATCCCGAGGTTACAGTTGGCTTTACACACGACATCTTAACTCCTGAAAATGCGAGTCTCGCAAAGGGATACGATGGCGTTTGTTCAGTGCAACGTGAACCTTATGCTCGTGAAGCACTGAAGATTCTCCACGACTATGGTATCAGCAAGCTGTCAGTTAGAAATGTCGGGGTTGATGGTTTTGATTTTAAGGATCTCAACGACTTTGGATTTACACTGACAAACGTTCCAGTCTATTCTCCTAACGCAATCGCCGAACACGCATCCTTATTAGTTGGACGCTTGCTTCGCCGAGTACCTGAATTCGATGCCAAACTCCGTGCTGGTAATCTTAAATGGTCCCCTACTATCGGTACTGAAATTGCCGGTAAAACCGTTGGTGTTATTGGTACTGGCCATATCGGGAGCGTCTTCGCTCGAATTATGCAGTTTGGTTACGGAGCCAAGGTAATTGCTTACGATATCGATCCTAACCCCGCTCTAGAAAATCTCGGGATCTACGTTGATTCACTGGACGAATTGCTGGCACAATCTGACATTATTTCTATCCATACACCACTAGCACCACAGGATTACCACATGATCGATGCTGATGCCATCGCCAAGATGAAACAAGGATCTTACTTGATCAACTGCGCCCGTGGCGGTCTAGTAGATACTGACGCCCTAATCGATGGCCTAGACTCGGGCAAGATCGCCGGTGCTGGACTAGATGTTCTTGATAATGAGAATGGTATTTTCCAAAAAGACTTCGGTAGTTTCGATGCGATTCCTAACGAAAAATTCAAGAATCTTGCCAGTCGTGACAATGTGATCATCACACCACACACTGCCTTCTACACTGAACGTGCCGTGCATAATATGGTCTACGAAGCAATGGATACCCAAATCAAATTGCTCAATGGCGAAGTGACTAAGAATATCGTTAAAACAAAATAATTTATAATTTTTGTTTGACAATCAATTAAACATGGTGTAATTTATTCACCAATCAAATAATTAAAACTTATTTAATCCAATTAGACGTTGAAGAGAAGAGTAAGTTAATTAGTAGTTTGCATAGTGACCGCTAGATAGTGAAAAGGCGGAACGAAAGTTTAACTGAAGATGAGCTTGGAGTCTTACCTAGGTGAAAGCCAAAGGTACGCAAGGATGCGATATCATCCCGGACATGTTAGTGTCGTTGAGGTATTTTGAGCAATCAAAATATAAATTAGGGTGGTACCACGGTAATCGTCCCTACATTGCAGAGTAATTCTGTGTATGTAGGGACGATTTTTTTTTGGATTAATGAGGTTATGGAGGAAAATATAATGACAAAAACACAAACTAAAATTGGATTTCAACATGTAGGAAGTTTCTTAAGACCCGCTGAATTAAAGCAGGCACGAAAAGACTACCAAGAGAACAAAATAAACCACGATCAATTACGACAAGTTGAAGACGCCTGTATCAAGCACTTAGTTGAACAACAAAAAGCAGCCGGCTTAGACTACGCAACTGATGGCGAATTCCGTCGTTCATATTGGCATCTAGATTTCTTCTGGGGCTTTGAAGGTGTTAGCCACACTCATAACGGTGAAGGATATGATTTTTCTAAAGGACGTTCACGAGATGATACAGCCGTATTAACTGATCGTATTAGTTTTGACAAGAATACTCATCCCTTTATCGATGACTTCAAGTATTTGAAATCCGTCACTGATGAACTCGGCGGCATCCTCCCTAAACAAACCATCCCCGCTCCCGCACAACTCTATCGTGAATTGACTCGTGACAAGAATCAAGAAGCCTTAGACAGGATCTATCCTAATGAAGAAGACCTATACACTGATATCGAACAAGCTTATCACGATGCTATTATCGCATTTTATGAAGCCGGTGCCCGCGTGATCCAATTGGATGACTGCTCTTGGGGTCGATTACTAGATAGTAAGTTCTTAGCTACTGACGAAGGCAAAAAATTAGTCAAGGAACGCGTTCAAGATACCTATCTGGAACTAAACAACGGTGCCATCAAGGATCTACCCGATGACCTAACTATCAACACACACGTTTGTCGAGGCAACTTCCATTCAGACTTCCTATTCTCTGGTGGCTATGCTCCTGTAGCAGACAATTTATTTGGTCAAGAAAATGTGGACACATACTTCCTAGAATACGATTCTGACCGTGCCGGCGGTTTCGAACCACTAGCTAAGGTTTCCGGAGACAAGCGCGTTGTTCTCGGTCTCATCACTTCCAAAAAGGGAGAACTAGAGGATCGTCAAGTCATCATCGATCGTATCAAAGAGGCTAGCCAATACCTGCCACTTGATAGATTATGGCTCTCAACCCAATGTGGATTTGCTTCAACTGAAGAAGGAAACATCATCACCGAAGAACAACAATGGCAAAAACTCGCCTTAGTAAAATCAATTATTGACGAAGTTTGGGGCTAAACTTTAACAACAAAAAAACTTTTGAGGAGAAAAAATTATGACAAAAACACAAACTAAAATTGGATTCCAACACGTGGGAAGTTTCTTAAGACCGGATGTTTTGAAGCAAGCACGAAAGGACTTCGCTGCTGGAAATATCGATCAAACAGCTTTAACAACAATTGAAAATGAATCTATCAAGGATCTAGTAAACAAAGAGATCAATGCTGGATTAGATTACGTTACTGACGGTGAATTCCGACGTTCATACTGGCACTTGGACTTCTTCTGGGGCTTTGAAGGTATCGACCACATTCACTATGGCGAAGGTTATAACTTTGCTCACGAAGAAACACGTGACGACACCGCTATTCTCTCAGGAAAAATCAAGTTCAACAAAGAAACTCATCCGTTCATCAAACATTTTAAGTTTCTCAAATCATTGACTGATGGCACTAGCGTTGAACCTAAACAAACTATTCCTGCTCCTGCACAACTATATATTGAACTAGTCCGTGGTACCAATGCTGACAAGATCAAGGAGTTCTATGATTCTGATGAAGAATTATACGCTGATATCGAAAAAGCTTACCACGACGCTATTCTTGCCTTCTATGACGAAGGGGCACGTATTATCCAATTAGATGACTGTTCATGGGGTTTGTTCCTCGACGACAAGTTCCTAGCCACTCCTGATGGCAAAACCTACGCCAATTCAGGTATCCAAGATATCCTGCTTGAATTGAACAACGGCGCTATCAAAGATCTGCCAGAAGACTTGACCGTCAATACTCATATCTGCCGTGGTAACTATCATTCAGACTTTGCCTTTGCCGGTGGCTATGGACCTGTCGCTGACACCGTCTTCGCTAAAGAGAATGTCGATACTTACTTCCTAGAATACGATTCAACTCGTGCTGGTAATTTTGAACCACTCGCTAAAGTATCTGGTGACAAACGTGTAGTACTAGGACTTATCACTTCTAAAAAAGGTGAACTAGAAGATCGCCAAGTTATCACCAATCGTATCAAAGAAGCTAGTCAATACCTACCGCTTGATAGATTATGGCTCTCAACTCAATGTGGATTTGCCTCTACTGAAGAAGGAAATGTCTTGACCGAACAACAAGAATGGGCAAAGCTTGCTCTAGTAAAATCGATTCAAGATGAAGTTTGGGGATAAATTTATTTATAAAGTTCAAAATTGTGTTAGCGCTTCCAATATGCAGTATAATAGACTTGTAAAGAAGTTAAATATATGTTTGAGGTGTTGATCATGCTAAATATTATTGCTGATATCTTCAACAAGATCGTAGACTATACAATCAACTTCGATTGGTGGGGACTAAAGTAGCTTACGATTTTGTAAGAAGAATGTAAGTGAAACAAATGTAGATTTGATTGAAAAAACTTTAGTATATTTCTCAGGAGGTAAGGATAAATGAGAAGTCTACTAAAGTTTTTGTTGTTATCAGCTACTATTATAGGATTGGCATATGTTGGTGCATGTGCATATACAAAGGATCGTACCGATCAGTTTTCACAGGCATTGGGTCAATATAATTTCTTGGTCAAGAAGGAAGCCCGTTACGTTAAGATCGATAATGCTAAGGGTAAGGATGAAGATGGTTATGGAAATTATGATTATAATTTAACTAGCTATGATAAGGATGGTAATGAACATCCTATCCAATTCACTGGTATGGGAAAGTTGAAACAAGGCCACTTCTTAGAAGTAACAACTAAAGGGGCTTACGTTTATACTTACCGCGAGGTCTTTAAAAAAGATATGCCTAGTGATGTTTATACTAAATTGCAGGCTGAATAGTTTTTGTTTTATGCTGTCTGCCGTCTACGACTAATTTTGATAATAATATAAAGGGTACCTATGAGATTTTCTCCCATGGGTACCCTATTTTTTGAATTCTTTATTATAGATTTACATCTTCTGCCTTTACAAACTCATTTGTGGCTACACGATAGTACTTTTCACCATTGATGACTCCATAACGATCCGTCTTATATGATGAATTAGTTGGTAGTTCGATCGTTGTTAAATTACCTTTTTCATCATAAATAGCGGTCGTGTTATTTGTCAAAATTACTGGTGAATCATATGTATACTCGTAAACATTATTGGCATTAACGAATTCATTCGTGGCTACACGATAATACTTCTCGCCGTTAATATAAACCGTTCGATCACTGAACCAGTCAGTGGCAGGTTTAAGCTCTCGGCTTAGTGCTTTACCGTGGACATTTGTTAATGAACCGTAGTTGTCCTTATATACTCTGACATATGTGTTACGGGCAACATAGACGTAAACATCATTGGCACTTACCCACTTGCCAGTTGAGACACGGTAGTACATCTTGCCGTTTAGGATCATCTTCTTGTCGTTATACCAACTGGTGTTGGGAGCTAAGAATTCTCCATCGATCAAGTTGCCGTCGTAGTCATATAGCTGTACTTTTGGCTGATCACTGTATGTTGCGGATGTTTGGTTGATGTCGTCTACTTCGCGATCCGGTTTGGTTGTTGATGATGAGGCAGATGAACCACTGTTGCTATTATTATCTGATGGTGTTGTTGGAACGTAGGTTTTGTAATGCACATCTAAGAAGTCAGTAACCTCATATCCTTCTTTACTTAATACAGGCGATAAATAACCCAACATAAAAATAATACTTTGTTTCAGTGGATTCTTAGCATCCACTGAACCTTTTTCAGATAAAAGTTCAGTTATTTTGGTTAGGTTCATTGAACCAGCACCCTCTGCGAAAGCATCTAGATTAAATTCTGTTTTATCAGGATCCAAATTGTTCTCATCATAGGATAACTGATTTAATTGATTAATAATATCGGTATTATTACTTACATCACCAGGATTTGCGGGTACTTTTAATTGAATAACTTGAGGTTTAGCTGAATTATCATCATAAGTGATATTTATATCTAATGTATAAGGTTTTAAGGTTTCAACAAAAGCATCAATAGTTTGCTTCTCCCCAGCGGAATAATCCACAATTATAGGATTATCGCTTACCAAACCATATCCGGGTATCTGTGGAATCGTCATTCTAGTCTTATCTTTATTACCTGAAAGTGTTTTAGACTTAATTGGATTAGTAGTCTTGGGATCTTGACCCTTAAGAAAATAGTTGACTGTATAAGTAACTGTAGGTCTTGGAACTAAACTCCATGTTTGAATACCATCTGGAGCATTATCAGTGTGATCGTATTTTGCAATTAAATCAGCACTAGATATAGGATCTGCTGATGGATCAGCATCGCTTACCCATCCTAAATATTCAGATTCATCAAAGTTCAATCCGCTCTCCAACAAATTCAAATTGGGATTTAACGTTAATGATTTGATTTTTGTAGACTTGCTACTATCACCACTCCAGTTATCCTTAAATCGAAGCATATTTGTATTATCATTACCAGTAACATCATCAACATTATACTCAAAACTAGATAAATCCAAAGATTCTAAACTAGTATCTCCATCAAATAATTGTCCCATATTATTTACTTCTGAAGTGTCTACTCCATCCAAAATAATTTTATTTAAAGACTCATCACCAGAGAACATATCTCTGATATCAAGATTCACATTTGAACTTTTATGAAAATGAAAGCCAGACATATTGACCTCCGTTAGCTCAGGGCAATTACTAAACAAACCAGAGTAGTTAGAGTTATTAGGGAAATCAAATCCAGATAAATTTACACTTTTTAAATGACTACCAGAAAACATTTTGGTCATAGCAACGGCTTTAGAAAAATCCAAAGTTGAAAAGTCAAAATTCGTCAGTCCTGATCCGCTAAACATTTCACTAAAAAAAGTAGTATCAGAAGTATCGAACATATCTTTCATATTTCCTAAATCCGTTAATGCTGATGAATTATAAAACAAATAACCAATACTATCCCCAGCTTTAACTTTCCCATCAAATTGAATTGAAGTAATATCCTGCACGTGGTTTCCCCAATTACTTGGGTCATAAGGTAGTCCTGCCCAATTACCACCATCAATATGAAGTACTCCCTTACTGTTAATGTACCAGGAACTACCTTTTACTTCTGAGCCACCCTTATATCCAGCACCTATATTGCCGGAAGCAATATTACTGGTATCATAAATCCCACCAGCATTTGAATCAGAGACATCCGTCGTATTCGTTATACCTTCTTGTTCATTAGAATCTATTCTCAGGTTATCATCTCTTTGAATTGAACCATTAGAACCATCGTACCCTACATTGCCAGAATCATTTTTTTCAAGATTATTATCCTGACCATTATCAACAATATTTTCACTTGATTGTTGCTTATTATTCGGATCCGCAGAACCAGGCTCAACGTTGATAGTTCCAGTATTTGCTGTAGTGTCACCTTGTGGTGCCTGCGTATCTTGACTAACCGTCTCCGTTTGTGTGATATTCGAGTCCGTATTATCGTCGGCCTTGGCTGTAAGAGTCTGACTAGATAATAAAGTTACCCCTCCAATAAAAGCTATCGTAGATGCTACGACCCAGTTCTTTCTGGCTTTATACATCTTTTTCTTAACGATAGCGTTTGGCTTACGTTTCAACTGTTCAAATCTCATACCATTAACTCCCTATAATTAATCCCATTCAAGGTTAATGGTATACCTATAAATAAAAAAAGAATATGACATTTTGCCATAAAAAAAGAGCCAACAGACATTATCCGTTGGCTCAAACTAACTAATTACTTAGCAGCTTTTTCTTCACGACTCTTAAGGAATTCTTTAACGGCTTGGGCTTTTGCCATGCGTTCTTCACCGTTCTTAGCGTTAACGGGACGGCGGTGGCCTGTATAGCCTTTATGTGTATTTTGTGACATCTAAATCCCTCCTCCCTTTTCTAGTATTGTCTTATTATTCAACCCTATTATTGTAAAGGAATATGTCAAATTATTCAACAACTATTTACCTATTATATAAAAAAGAACCAATTGATTGCAAGCATCAATTGGTCCAAAACCGTATCAATTGTTTTCAAATATAACTAAGCTTCCTTAGCTTCTAACTTTGTAGCTTTAGATTCTTCTTTAGCAACTTTTTCCTCTTCATATGCTTTTGAATGAACGCGGAATGCTAATAGGAATCCTAAGATAGCCAATACTAATGTAAAGGCGAATCCATAATGAGCACCATTGGTGAATGCCAAGGCAGTTGAATGTCCGCCATTAGCGAAGTAATTGTTTTGACCTGTACTCAAGAGAATTGTAGCGATACCAGTAGCGACAGCACCGATGACTTGTTGGAATGTGTTGATAATTGCAGAGCCGTCAGCTGATTGATATTCGTTCAATGAATTCAAACCATAAGTTTGTGATGGTGACATTGCTAGTGGAACACCGATCATAAGAACGATATGGGCACCAATAATGTAACCTAGTGAACTGTTTTGGTTACTAAATAGGAACATTACAGCACCAATTGCTGAAATCAAGAAACCTAAACGTGCCATCCATTGGGCACCGATACTATCATAGGCACGACCAGCACCGAATGATACTAATGCGTTGACGATACCACCTGGCAACATAACCATACCAGTTAAGGCTACGGCTACGCCCAGTCCGTTTTGTAAGTACATTGGTAGTAAGTACATGGCTGACAATGTAATACCGAAGTTGATCATGACTAGCACTGAGCCAGTAACGAATTCAGATCTACGTAAAACAGCGAAGTCCAAAGTTGGCGTCTTAGCGTGTATTTGTTGTCTGATGTAGACGACCAAGATGATCAAACCGGCGATCAAGGATACTACCGCAACAGGAATACTGTTAGTTAGGTAGCTGATACCGAAGACGATCAAACCAAAACTGACAGTTGATAAAGCAATAGCTAGCCAATCAACAGCTGGTTTAGTAACTTCGAAGACATTTGTTAAATTCTTTTCCATAAAGATCAAGCCGATCAATAGGAAGACGATGAAGGAAACGAAAATCCATCTCCATGATAAAACACCCAAGATAATACCGGAAATTGTAGGTCCGATAGCTGGGGCAAACATAATAACAAGCGCAGCGACACCTAAGGCAGCACCTAACTTGTTAGGTGGGAAGATTCTCATAGCGATCGAGAACATCAATGGCAAGATGATACCAGTAGCGATACCTTGGATCATACGACCGATCAATAGAATTGCGAAGCTTGGCGCAATTGCGGCGATTATTGATCCAACGATGAAATCAATAAGACCGAATCTAACTAATCCCCTAGTAGAAAAATGTTTAGTTAGTAAACTTGAAAGTGGTAGAACAATCGCGATAACAAGCATGTAGCCTGTAACTAGCCATTGTGCAGTACCAGTTTCAACCGAAAAAGCTTTCATGATGGATGGAAGGGCGATGTTTAATGAAGTTTCACTGAACATACCTACGAATCCACCAATTAAAACACCCATTAAAGCTAAGTATGGATGAGTTGGTTTTGTGTTAATTTGAGATTTACTCATATTTACCTCCGTTTTTGTTGCAACAGTGGATTAATATACCAGAAAAAAAATGTTTTCGTAAGTTTTTTCTGAAATTTTTTTATTTTCGGATGAAAATAGTGATGTTTGGAGGTAAAAATAGGAAGAAATCCTAACGATACAAATGAATTGACCCTGATTGCCATACGGGCAGGTTCCCATTCTAGATTATTTCCAGGACAAAATAACTCTACAAAATTTCGTAAATAAATACCGATTGAGAAAAACTTCTCAGTCGGTATTTTTTACTTTAGCGATTTATCGAACGAGCCATGCGGGCAATTGTATGACGTTCACCACGAATGGCCTTGCTCAAGGGGTAAATATTCTCCATCGGCGACTGCACACCCCAAGCTGAATCACCGATATGTTGGATATCAACGCCGATGATCTTATTTCTAATGGCAATCTGTTCAATGTAACTGGCACCTGATCCCTCTTGACTAGTGCCGATCGTACTCATGACCAGAGCATTGTTTTTATGAACCAATTTTACAATTTTTCTCAGCGTACCATCGTCTAATCCTGGCACAGTCCCAACAGCCGGAACCAGAATAACATCTGCTCCAGCGTCTAAGAATTGTTGGACTGATTCTTCACTGACGACCGGTTCATTGACACCAGCACCGTGCATCTTACCAGCAATGACTAGTCCAGAAAAATTTTCCTTGGCGATTTTAATGTTAGATGCAATTTGTTCATTCGTGACCCCAGTACCTGGATTACCCGTTAAAACCACGAAGTTGAAGCCGAGCTTTTCCGCTTCTTGAAGTGACTTCTGACTAGCTGTCCGACCCTCAGGTATCGTTAATCTGTCCTCAGCCATATCAGCATCAGGATCGACTGGTTCTAGATTGACACCAATTGGTCGGCCGGTTAGTTTTTGTAGACGCTTGATACTTTGCCCATCATGATGAATTACCGCATCCTCACCTTCGTATAATCCGAAGATAGCTGGATTGAAGACATCAAGCATGTTAAGTAAGATCATGTCCGCTCCGAACGCCGCTGCGATTTCTGAAGTAGTGATCTTATCGAAGCTCATCACACCGTGATTTACGATGTTCTCACTTACGATCACCCTGCCTTCACTGGCCTTGATACTTTGCTTGAGTTCTTTGCCGTTCATTTTTAGGATTTCACTTGGATTGGCGCTTAGTAGTCTTTTTGTCATTTTTTGTCTCCTGTTGGTGGTGTTTAGTATCAATTATAGTATGAACTTGGTACATAAAAAGCCTCCATTCTACATAAATGTGGAAATGGAGGGATTAGTTTCTAATAATAATACTATTTTCTGGTTAATCTTTAGTTTATAGCACTCTAATTTTCGAAGAAATCTTCATCAATTTCGAATAACTCAAAGCTATCCTTCACTTGAATACCGACATGATACTGAAGCATTAATTCAGTTAATTGAATACCATCAATTAACACAATTGAAAAACCCTTAGCTGTTTCAATTGCATTTTTGGAGAAACTGGATGTAGTAATAAAAACGCCACGATCAGCATGAATTCTAGACAGTGATCCAAAAAAGGTGTCTATCATTGGGCGTTGAACTACATTATCTGAATTATATCTTTTTGCTTGAATATAAATAGTGTTCGTACCCAAAGCATCTTGATTAATAACACCATCAATTCCACCATCATTAGTACTTTGAGTAACTCTTGCAGTCCCATTAGGTCCACGGTAGCCCATTGCTACTAGTAACTTCACAACTAGATTTTCAAAAAATCTAGGATCAGCAGCCTGAATTCTACGTAACAATTCCGTTGCTACCTGATTGTTATATCCTGTCACTGTCTCTGAAATATTTTCAGATATATCTTCGAATGACTCTGAGTCTTTGTCGTTTACATCAATATTGCTTCGTTTATTTCGTTCCTTTAATTCATTCTTATGCTCTTGATATTTGGGTAAATTATGTATGAAAGTAACATCTATTGTATCATTACCCTTTAATAGCTTTTTACCCAAATCAGTAATCACATACACTCCACGTTTAGGACGATCAAAGATACCTGCAGTGTAACTCTCACTAAGTCCCCACCCTGCTCGATTCTCAATCATATTATCCATATTAGATGAATCATAAGTAGTATTACGCAATTCTTCAGGCAGTCCAATAGCATCCGCAGCCATTTTCTTTATTTGTTTACCTGAATATTCTTTGCCATCAGCCATTAAATTCATTAACACTACAACCATGGCATCCCAAGTAGGTAAACCATGTTTTCCTAATTTCATATCCCTATAATCAAAATCCATATTTATTGCCCGTTTCATTTTTAATTTAAGTATAGCAAAATATTTCAATGGTTGATTTCATAAATTATTTAATAGAATTTATTTTTTAGATATTTTAGATTTGTGGTTTTTATCGTTTATATTTTGAAACAAAATACTTTAGGACTAAAGTTAAATAAATGGTTAAATTATCATCTTACAATTAAATTTGATTTTATATTAATACGTTATAACTATTTAAATACATTACACATAGAATAATTATTATCAAAATATTAATTATTTCCAGTCCACAAACTTGGGAACAACGAAAGTTGGGTGATGTTGCAAATATTGTTCGTGGAGCCAGTCCTAGACCAATAAAAAATCCAAAATGGTTTGATAATGAAAGTGATATTGGCTGGTTAAGAATATCAGATGTAACAGAGCAGAATGGTAGAATTCATTATTTAGATCAACATATTTCCAAAATGGGACAAGCAAAGACGCGCATAATAACTAAAAAGCATTTATTACTTAGTATAGCAGCAACCGTTGGTAAACCTGTTATAAATTATGTTAAAACAGGAGTACACGATGGGTTTTTAATATTTCTAAATCCACTGTTTGATATAGAGTTCATGTTCCAGTGGCTAGAGATGTTTCGACCTAATTGGGATAAGTATGGTCAACCTGGTAGCCAAGTAAATTTGAATTCTGATATTGTAAAAAAGCAAGAGGTTTTTTTACCAAATAAAGACGAGCAAAAAGAAATAGGAAAATTATTAGATCAGATAGATAAGTTATATGATCTGCAACAGCGGAACTATTCGCTAATTAAATTACAAAAAGAATTTCTCATGCAAAATATGTTTCCAACAAAGTCTAATTTAGAACCTAAAATAAGATTTAATACATTCAATGAATCATGGTCAAGAAAAAAATTAGGTGATTATTTAAAAATTCCAGATAAAATTAAAGTAGATGTTAAAAATACTCGAGAAATAATGACACTTAAACTTAATCTAGGAGGAATTAGTACTGATTCATCAAGAAAAACATTATCTTTGGGATCTACAACGTACTACAAAAGACGGTCAGGACAATTTTTATATGGTAAACAGAACTTCTTTAATGGGTCAATGGCTATAATACCCGATAAATTTGATGGAAAAGTGACATCTGGGGATGTTCCAGCGTTAGATATAGTCGATGTAGATTCTCTTTATCTTTATCAATATGTATCAAGACATGACTATTGGAAAAAAGCTGAAGGTATGGCGACTGGCACAGGCTCAAAGCGTATTCATGAATCCACATTACAAAAACTTCCTATTACCGTTCCCAATAAAAAAGAACAAGCATTAATTGGAATTATGCTTAATAAATCTAACGAATTTATTAAGGTACAAGAATTAGAATTGAAAAATTTGGAAATATTGAAAAGATATCTACTGCAAAAACTATTTGTCTGAATACAGGGTAATATACTTTTTACATCAACTTAGACATTTGAAACATTATTTTTTCATTATCCTGAGTTTCTAATTCTTGGATAATATGTAAATAAGTATTTTGGGTAGTAGTTATATTAGCATGTCCCAATCTACGTGCCACACTGGCGATTGATACGCCAGCAAATAACAGCACCGAGGCATGTGTATGTCTAAGTCCATGAACAGTTATAACAGGCACATTAGCATTCTCACAAAGTACGGCCAATCTATTATTAACTGTGGAATTAAAAATTCGCTGCTTCACAAAAATAGGTTTGTCTTCAGGTAATTCTCTAATCATTTGTGAGAATTGTATGGACAATTGCCAGTCCATTTGTACTTTTCTCACAGATGAAGGATTTTTGGTTGGTTGAAAACCCCCGCTGGTTGCACGATAATTCCATGTTTTATTAATATTTATAAGTTGCTTTGTAAAATCAAAATCTTTAGGTGTTAAAGCTAGAGCCTCCGCAAAACGTAATCCAGTCTTAGCGACCAGTAGAATATACCAGTCCCAGTTAATTACGGGTTCTAAATTCAATTGTCTGATTAATTGCTGCAATTCATGTTCATTCAAAAACTTAGGTTTCTTTTTACCTGGTTTTTTACCCTTAATAATTATTTTTCTTGTAGGATTCTGCTTTATTAGTCCTTCATCGAGGGCATCCATTATTGCTCCCTTAACTTGATGATGAAAATCTTTGGTAGTCTGTTTTTCATGTTCCAAGGCATAATTATTAATTAGCTCCTGATAACTTCTTCGTGTTAAATCACAAAGACGTAAATCAGGAGCTATTTTAGTTACCCATTTCAAACTCATATAGTACTTGTTCAAAGTAACAGATCTAATCGCATTTACCTTATATAAATGGATCCAATCCTCGTAATACTTATAAAATAGTTGTGTTGATGTTCTTTTTGGCACGAAAAAAAACCTCCGAATAATTTTTGACATCAATATGTCATTATTTATTATCCGAAAGTTTTGTATTTTTATTGTTTAATTATTCGAATTTTAGATGAAAAGTTTTTGGAATAGATATTTTTTTATCAAATTAAAAGTTTCAGATTGTATTTTCATTAATTTAATTACATTATCCGTACTATTGATGAGTTTTCCAATGTTTTTTTGCTCTTTCATAGACGGAATTTTTATCATCATTTTTGTCATTTGCTTTCCTGATACTTCAATAAAGGTAGAACCGGCACCATGTATTTCACCGTATTTTTTCAATTTTGAAGAATGAGCATAAATAAAATAACTATCGAGTTCATTTTTGTGGGGAACAATTGATTGAAACCCCTGATTGGTTGTTCCCACTTTTCCTAGAATAGCTGTACTGCCAATTCCAGCTCTTGAAGTGAATAGAAGAGTTCCTATTGGAAGCAAGTGAGCTGAACTTTTTCTAAGTCCTAAATCTGTGATTTTTTTCATACTATCATTTACATATATTTTTTCTCCAACTTCCGCTGGAGTGTACCAGTTTATATCACCATTCCAGTATTCAGCATTCGAAGTGCTGGGTGTTCCACCGCCGACAATATCCGCTACCTTTCCAAGTTGAATTTTCTCCCATTCATTATTAAATTCCAGATATCTAATCTTGGGAAAGTTAGAATCATCTGATGGTAATAATTTTTGTAAAAGACCTTTCCTTAACTTTACATAAAGCCTAAGTTGATCCTGTTGCAGATCAAGAAGATGATTAATGAGTTTCAAAATGGTTCCTATCTTTGTCTGTTCTGATAATTTGGGTATTAGAATTTCAGCATGCTTTATATCATTTGAACTTATTGATTCAAAGGTAGATCCTGTACTTATCTTTTTCCAATAATTAAATAACTTCATTTTTACTAGCATTTGATATATATAATAGTTCCCATTTATTCCAGCCACTCCTCTACCAATGACTACCTCATAGTCCGTTGTGGCAACATCTCCTACGGATGCTCTAACACTTAAGATAATTGTTCCTCGTGGTACTAGTTTTGTTACTTGCTTTGTCCAAACTCGTGGATTAACTTTATTATTTTTGATATCTGCATTCCCCTGAACCAAAATAAAATCGTTTGGATTTCGAGTATAATTAGATGAACTGGGAGATTGTCCCATAATAATTTTTACGATATCTCCAAGCTTGCGTTGTTCCCAATCATCAGTAAACCCTTTAAACCGCACTTCAGGTACACGTTTATCCATTATGTTTCACCTCGTCATCTAACATAGAAATGAAATCATTAAGGTCATTTTGAATTTTTTCATCAGAAGAAGTGAGTTCTTTCATCATTGAAAGTAACTCCTTTTTATTTTCTTCAATTTTTTTATTATTCTCTTTTATTTGTTTAGTTATATCTCCTAAATCAATTTCTGGTTCCGGTTCAAAAGTATCTACATATCTTGGTATATTTAAATTAAAGTCATTCTCTTTAATTTCATCCATCGTAGCAACATGAGCATACTTATCGACATCTTTTCTATCATTATATGTATTAACAATTTTATCAATATCTTGAGGTCGAAGGATATTTTGATTCTTTCCCTTTTCGAAATCACTACTTGCATCAATGAAAAGGACATCTTTATTTGTCTTGTTCTTCTTCAAAACCATAACAACAGTTGGAATACCGGTTGAGTAGAACAGTCCTGCTGGTAAGCCAATAATTGCATCAATTTGGTTTTTCTCTAATAGTGCACGACGAATTTTTTCTTCTTTAGCACCACGGAACAAGACACCGTGTGGTAGAACAATTGCCATCGTTCCCTTTGAACTTAGATGATACAGACCATGTAATAGGAAAGAATAATCAGCTTTTGTTTTTGGAGCTAGGCCACCATAATCTTTGAAACGTGGATCTTTCATCTTATTATCGTTGTTATCCCAATGTGCTGAATACGGAGGATTCGCGACTACCATATCAAAACTTCTTGGATGGTCAACACCTTGAGCATCGATCCCATCAGGCCAGTCACTTTCCAGTGTATCCGCATTTCTCAAATCCATATTCATATATGAAACATCATGCATCATCAGATTCATACGAGCCAAGTTATACGTTGTTGTATTCAATTCTTGCCCATAATAGAACAAGTGTCGATCTTTAATTTGTTCTTGAACCGTCAGTAATAGTGATCCTGAACCACAGGCGAAGTCATAAACGCTGGGTTTAGTCTCTTCTGGATCTAATCCTTGAACCACTAACTTGGCTAAAACTTCAGAAACTTGGTGAGGTGTATAGAATTCTCCCGCCTTTTTACCAGAATTACCAGCAAATTGAGCAATCAAGAATTCATAAATATCACCCAAAATATCGTGTCCATCATCATCTTTGTATTGAACTTCATCAACTAAATTAACGATTTCTGTTAGTGCTTTGGCACGAGCAGCAGTTGTTTGACCCAATCTAGAATTACCAAGATTCATGTCCGCAAAAACTCCATGAAAATCTTGTTTAGCATTTCTATTTAAGTCAACATTACGATTGAAATCGTCTAACATATCTTGAAAATCTGATGGAGCGATTGAATTATCGTTAACCTTATTAACAATTGTTTGCCATGTGTATTGTGGTGCAATTGCATATCCCAATGAGTCGGCAAGATCTTCAAGATAATAACTTAGATCATCCCCACCGGCCTGTTCCATATAAGCATCGTTAACGTCTTGTCCTTCCTCAATATCTAATAAATCATTCTGTACCATACGTTGTTCTTGATGCTCTGATAAATAACGATAAAACATAAATCCCAAAATATAATTTCGATATTCACTAGCATCCATATTGCTACGAAGCCTGTTGGCCATTTCCCAAATTTGACTAGTTATTTCTTGTGCTTTACTCATAATTTCTCCTAATATTTATCAACCATTTGGTCAGCAAATTTTCTAGATTCTCTTCTCAACTCAGTTCTGTATCTGATCTTAGGTAATTTCCTAACCTCTTCTGAATCAGAATCAGTGCGGTAAACAAAAGTACCTTCTCTAATTATTTCATCCAGAACGCCATCTATATTTAGATCATCTGCTGCTTTAACATGATTCTCAATTATTTCATTAATTGTTTGTGAGGAATCTATATCAGCTAGTCCCCACTTCTTCTTGAAGTCAAAAATATCATTTCTTAAACGATTAGCGTTATGTCCGGAAACTAAATCCTTAATATCTGTTTGACTAACTGGGTAGTTATTGTGACTTACATTGTCACTCAATACGTCATCAGCGAATCGATTGATTTGTTCCGCATATTTACGATCATCGACCTTATCAGAGATCGACTTAATTTCCTTAGCGGTTTTTTGAGCTGCTTCTGAATCACCGTTATGATGTTGGTTCATAAGATCTGCTATCAGTTCATCCAAGTAATTGTAATTAACCTTAACGGCTTTTATATGTTCAATTTGTAAATCAATTTGTGACATATCAACATTTCTAATTATGCTAATTTTCTTTTTAATATCGTTAGCTAATGAAGTGGTCAGAACTTCTTCAGTGTCTAAGTCCAGACCTATTTCAGTCAACAATTTTTCAGGGTGATTGTCGTCATAATTGTCGTCCTGCTTAATCATCGCCATTAAATGATTATACTTGCCTAATTCTGAATATACTTCTTCAACTTTGTTTTGATCATCAACATTAGGAGTTTCGGTAAAACCGTTAGTATGTTCTGATAATTGTTCAACAACGTCTTTTAGTTTCTCTTCAATTTTTTCATATGGATCAACTATTACTGCTGGCGGTACCTCTACATCAATATTAGCGGAATCAGGATTAGCGTATAAAGCCAAGGCGGCGTTCATAACATCCTCTGTATGGTGAGGCCAGCGGTAGTTGACAATGTGACCAAACGGCTTAGTCAGCATGTCATAAACTCGATTAGTCCTTGAATACGCTTGAATCAATGCCGCACCCTTCAATGTCCGATCAACATAAAGTGTATTCAATTGTGGGGCATTAAATCCTGTTAACAATTGATCGACAACAATAACAATATCGAGATACTTACCATCATCAATTGTTCTATTTAACCTAGAAACAACTTGAGCCGCATACTCTTTTACCTGAGTATCATCAAAGCTCGTTCCAAATTCCTTATTATAGTCTTCCATTACTTCACGCAAGGCTTCGTTATTCTTTAATTGCTTGTCACTATTAGATGTATCCTGACTGAAAGTTATTCCAATCTTCAATGGTTTTTCTAACTCTTTATTTCTCTTCTTGAATTCTCGATAATACTCCATCGCCATGGGTGTCGATGCTTTGCCCCCACCAACATGAGTTGTAAACAATGCATTGTATTCTCCATGACGAGAACGTTTATTCCAATTCTTAATTATGTCATCAACAACCAGTTCTATGTGATTATGATTATTGTCGTAAACCGATGGCACAATCATATCATCCATATCTTCATCCGCCATATTATCTATTTTGGCATCAACGTCTTCATCGGAAATTCCTGGATATCTATTTTTAAAATATGCAGGCAAATATTGATCACGTAAAACTGAATCAGATAATGTTGTTTCAAAATCAACTTTAAATCCTAAAACATTTCCATCTGAAATAGCGTTACGAATTGTGTATGCATGAATTAAATCTCCAAATATATCCTTAGTAGTTGGGGAGGTTTCAAACACCGGAGTTCCAGTGTATCCAACCCAGGCAGATTTTCTGAATCCTTTTTTGATTCGTTCCAGCATATCTCCTGAAGTCGAACGATGTGCTTCATCGACAATAAACACAATATTCTTGTCTATTGGTTTGAAATTATCAGATCGTACAACTGAATCCATTTTCTGTGTAGATGTGACAATTATTCCATTACCCTTTTTCTTTAACTTCTTCACTAGGGCCCAGCGATTAGCCGTATCCGTTACGACACCACCGTTACTGTCTTCAGTATTTTCGGGATCATAGGCTTTATACTCATCAACTGTTTGATTAGTCAGCGCCACACGATCTACTAAGAAAACAACTTTATCTACATTAGGTAATCTTGATGCTAGCCAAGCAGCTTTAAACGAACTGATTGTTTTACCAGATCCTGTTGTGTGCCAAACATAGCCAATTCTCTGATCATCAATACCAAACATATGTTGGCGAATTTTACGAATAACTCTTTGTGTCGCATACACTTGATACGGTCTCATTGCTTTGATCATTTGATGTCTGGGCGTACCATCTAGAATCATGTAATTAGTCGCCATTTGATGTGCCATGGGTATTGACAGCATACTATTAGCGAATACTCGCCAGTCACGCACCGGACTATTGTTATCAGCTTTTTGCCAACGAAAGGCAAAGTCCGTATTGAACTTGTCAGCAGTTGAATTAGCCATATAACGAGCATCGTGTGGTGTAATAGATACTAAGATCTGTAGAGTTGAAAAAATATCTGAATATTGATTTTCTTCTATATATTGATGCATTTGATTCAAGGCTTCTTTAGTATCATGGCCATCAGCCTTTTCTTCAATTTGAATTATAGGTAATCCATTAATCAACAATGTAATATCAAAGCGGCGATTCTTACGACCAGGAATTACTGCCGGACGTTCAATTTGATTAACGATCTGATAAACAGTGTTCCCAGCGCCGATGTTATCTTGATCAAAGACTTTCAAATAAACGTGCTGTCCATCATCACGATCTATCTCTATCTGTGAAATACCATTCATTCCATATAAAAATTGCCCCGCCTGATAAGGTGTTTCTAGTTGTCCAATAATTATTTTTATTTGTTTAAACTCACCGTCTGTAAGTGGAGAATCCAATCTATCTTGATTATTTTGTTCAATAATATTTTTGAAATTATCCCACAAACCATCCGTAGTCTTGATTTCCGGTACATAGTCCCATTGCTTTGTACCACCTAGATTCACTAAATAATCAATTAGCTTATTTTCAAATTTAAGTTCATCAGTTTCTCTCCCCATAATATCCTCCGCATAACTTTGACCTAAAAGAATACACTATTACTTTTCATTTTATCAGATATGAGTTAATTAAAAGAATTTTAGTTCGTATAAAATGTAATAAATCTCGTAATTTATATATGGAGGGAATTTAAAACTCCCAAAAAAATATGAGGTGAAATATGAATTTAAAAGAGCTACTATACACAGTTATGGAACAATACCCTATCGAATCAAGGAAAAATTATGCAAACAACGACCTTGCTAAGACAATAAGATCAGGATTAGATAATTCAGTCGGAGAAGATTTTCTTCCTACAAAAATGAAGTTTAAAGGTTCTGCGGGAACCAGCAAATGGGCCACTATTCCTTGGATGGGAATATTTGATCGTGATATATCAAACGGACCTTCATCAGGAGTTGGTGTTGTTTATTTGTTTACAAGTGATGGGAATCATGTATATCTGTCACTAGATCAAAGCTGGACTTTATATCATAAGAAATATAAAAAAGATGCCTATCAGAAAATAAAACAAGTTTCCAAGTTAATTCAATCTGAATTAACTTCAATAACTACAAGAATGAATACCGATACTATTATGTTGACAGAATATAGAAAAAGCACCGGACTTCCCCAAGGATACGAGTTAGGAAATATTGTAAGTATAAAATATGACAAAAATAATCTACCTAATAACAATGTTCTCCTTGATGACCTAAGACAAATGATTAAAGTCTTCGAAGAGTTGAAAGCAAAATTATCAAAAATTTCAGATAGCTATGATACTGATGTTTTTTTAGATTAAATTAGCTTTGTACAATTAATTTAATAAAACTTTTCCCTCTGTTAATTAATAATATAATGTTTTATATAATATTAATTGTTAATAAGTGGAGGGATTTTTTATGGACTTAAAATCAAAAATTTCAAAAATACTTAATAACTTACCAAAAGAAAAAAAATCTGAATTTAAGAATAACGATCTTGCCCATTCCATAAAAAAAGGTATAAAGGATAATTTAAGTAACGATTTCTTACCTGATAATTATGAATCTCATGGATCTGCAGGAATGGGACAATGGTCCATAATCCCTTGGATTGGTATTTTCGATAAGGATATTAGTACTTCACCACAGGAAGGATTCGATATCGTATATCTTTTCTCAATTAATTCTAACTTTGTCTACTTATCTTTAAATCAAGGATGGACTTTTTATAAAGATAAATACAAAACTAAGATTGCCAAAGAAAACATTCAAAAAGTTGCTAAATATTTGGTATCGGAATTATTTATTCCATCAACCAAAATGACAAGTATCCCAATAAACTTACTTGAGGGTCAGAAGATAACAAGTACCGATTTACCTAGAGGATATGAACTAAGCAATATTATAAGTATTAAGTATGATAAAAATAATTTACCCAGTAACGATGTAATATTAACGGATCTACACGATATGATGAATGTCCTCGAACAAATAAAAAATCAATTAATATCTACAAACTTTATTGATAATATAGAATATTTTATCTCTCAAGACAGCAGCGATTCAGTTGACAAAAGTTTTAATAATCAAGCTTTTAAAATAAGTGATCCCGCAATAACAGACAATACAAAGTTCATTGGTAAAAAAATTGATTACTCTTCACGCAATGAGAAAAATTCTGATACTGGATTAATGGGCGAAAATATAGTTATGAATTTTGAAAAACGCAAACTTTCTAATTATCCCAAACTATTAAAAGAAATAGTTCACACCTCAAAAGAAGTGGGAGATGGCACTGGATATGATATTAAATCATTCCAAACGGATGGAAAAACTCTTTATATAGAGGTTAAAACTACAACTGCCAGCAGTAATACTCCATTCTTTGTTACCTCAAATGAATTAAGCGCATCAAAATATTACCAAGACAATTACATTTTATTCCGTATATATAACTTCAATTCTGATACCACAATTGATAATTTAGAATATTTCATTTTAAAAGGATCATTGGAAAATAACTCAAAAATAAATCTTGTCCCATCACAATTCACCGCAAAGATAAAAAAATAAAGCTGTCGTTGGAAAATCTCCAACAACAGCTTTTTAAATTTCTACTTCTAATACCAAGCAGGCTTATCCCCATCAGTACCAGGTTTATCAACCCCAACAGATTCACGGCTGAACTTATCGGGTGCTTGTGTAATATCAACAACCAATTGGGCAACTGACTTACGTGAAACTTCAGTTCCCTTGAATGGTTCACCTTTTTGAGTAGTCTCATAATCGACTTCATCCTTGTCTGTCAACCAAGCTGGACGAACGATCGTGTATTCCAAATCTGAATCTTCAATAACTTTGGCAGCGGCAGCGTAGGTTGTGATGTAGCTACCGAGTGTACTATTATTCCACTCACCGAACTTGCCAGGAACTTCATCATAGATACCCAAAGTTGAGATCCAGATCAAACGTTTAACACCAGCTGAATGCATTGCTTCAACGACTGACTTTGCTTGATCTTCAATATTGCCACCAGCCAAGTTAGCATAAACAACGTCAACGTCTTTCATTGACTCAACTAACTTTTCTGTATCCATTGTATCCCCACCGACGATCTCAACTAATCGATTATCGATATCGCGTAATCTTTCGGGACGTCTCAAGTACAATCTCAAACTATCGTTCGTTGAATCTAGATATATTTGTGTTGCTCGACGAGCAATCTTACCATTCGCACCAAGTACTAATACTCTTGTCATATTCGTATCTCCCTATATTTTTCTCTACAGTCACATCATAGTTGAGAGCGAGATTTTTTACAAAAATAGCTTCTCGTAAAATAAAGATAGACATAAAAATGATAATTATATTTATAGTTTCACTTATTAGTTCATAGATCCTCTACTTCAAAATATCTTTTCGAACCTGATCGATCATTTCACTATAAGCAATTGGTCCTTTATATTGCCAACTAGAATCATCTCCATACTGGAATAGATTCCCCTCTTTAACGGCCGGGATACTTTGCCACAATGGATCTTTAAACAAGCTAGCACCTTTGTCACTATTGACCAAAAAGATATAATCAGCATCCAACTTGGCTAATTTTTCCAACGAAACGGCTGACCAATCTGCAGTAGCCTTCTTAGAAACTTCTTTAACCAGTGCTGGTACCTTTAAACCTAAGTCACCGTATAGTAATGATCCACTGGCCGATTTCTCACTAACGATAAAGGCTGAATTATTAGTTACCCACAGAACTGCCACTGATTTTCCGGCAGCTTTTTGTTTGAGTTCATTCTTCACACTAGCAACTTTTTTGTCATATTTATTCAAAACACTCTTGGCTTTATCAGTCTTATTTACTGCTTTAGCGACATCCATAAACTGGGAACGCCACTTAACATCAGTTCCATTCTTGACGACATATGTTGGTGCAATTTTTTCATATTGCGCATATTTCCCATTCTCAACGGCACTATTGGTTCCCATCAAGATCAAATCTGGCTTAGCTTTAGTTACAGCTTCATAGGGCAGTGAATAATCGATCAAAGGAACATTTTTTAATTGTTTCTTCAAATATTTCTGTGTTCCGGAACCATTCTTAACTGACCACTGAACTACTGGTTTGATTCCTAGAGCAACTAAGTAATCTTCCAAATAACTACCTACTACTCGTTTGGGTTGGGTTGGCACCTCAACCTTATGTCCCATAGTATCGGTCAATGAACGAGTCTGCTCCATACCCTCACTCTTGTTGCCACAGGCTGTCAAAAATACTACAAAAAATAGCGAAATTAATAATAACGACTTTATAAATTTATTTTTCCTCAAAATATCATCCTCCCAAGAAATCCCGTATTTATATTGATTATTAGTGAAAACGGTAACAAAAGTCAATACAATGCGGTAAAATAAGTTCAAGAATATTCCTTTTTCACATTATTTTTATACCCAAAATATGTGATTCAACAAAAAACTAGCTTGGAGGTAACAAAATGAACATTATTGAGACAAAGAAGGTTTGTGTTAGTTATGAGAAAAAATTAACAATACAAGACTTATCGATTCAAATCCCTAAAGGGCAAATTACGACTCTGATCGGACCTAACGGCTCGGGTAAGTCGACCCTTATACGAACGATTGCTCATTTATTACATCCTTGTGATGGTTCTGTCTTCCTCGACAGTCAGAATATCGATCACGAAAAAACTAGTGAGATTGCTAAAAAATTGGCTGTCCTACCACAATCCAGCAACGTTGCAAATGACATGACTGTCAAAGATCTAGTAACCTTTGGTAGGATCCCATACCGCAAACACTTTGCTCCCCTGTCCACGCTCGACCACGAAAAAATCGACTGGGCGATCGAACGGGCATCTCTTAAGGATCTGAAGGAGCGCCGTCTCAGTACTCTTTCTGGTGGACAACGCCAACGTGCTTGGATCGCCATGGCAATTGCTCAAGATACCGATACGATCATCTTGGACGAACCCACAACTTATCTAGATTTGACTCATCAACTCGACGTTATGCTTCTGATCAAGGAACTCAATGAGAAGGAACATCGAACCATCATCATGGCACTACATGACTTAAATCATGCTGCTAGATTCTCTGATCAATTGATTGCCATCAAAAAAGGTGTTTTACAGGTCAGCGGGCCTGTTCGCGAGGTGATCACCAAACAGAATCTTCGTAATATCTTCAATATTGACGCGACTATTATCAATGATCACGATAAACCATTGATCTTAACGTACGATCGTTGGCAGGAGGGAGCCGTTATTTGAATTCCAAAGTTCGCTTCACTTTACAATTTAGTCTTGAAATTATAATTCTGATATTTTTGCTTATCTTAAGTATTCGCTACGGTGCTAACAAGAATAGTAATCATACCGTTATGAACGCTATCTTCAACTACCGATCCAGCGATTTAGATCAGCGGATCATTAGACAGATCCGCATCCCTCGGGTGATTGGTGCCGCTGCGATCGGTTCGGCACTAGCTTGTAGTGGTGCTCTTATGCAAAGCGTTACGAAAAATCCGATGGCCGATTCTGGATTATTAGGAATCAACTCTGGAGCGGCATTGATGCTGACATGTAGTTTTATCTTCTTCCCTAAACTTTCAACTCAGCAAACTACTATTTTCTCAGTCTTTGGGGCGGCTCTGGCAGCAATCCTAGTCTTCGGTCTTAGTGCTATGAAGAAGGCGCAATTGAGTCCGACCATTTTGGTTCTTGCCGGTATGGCGATAAGTGCTTTTTTTACTGCTCTCAGTGAAGGACTAGCATTGATTACCCAACTCAAACAAGACTTAGCCTTTTGGCACTTTGGCGGTATTTCCGCTGTCAGTTGGTCGCAACTAACTACATTAGGACCTTGGATAGTCATTAGCTTATTTGTGACATTATTTCTAACTCCTAGTCTGAATTTACTCAATTTGAGTGACGACTCAATACAAAGTCTAGGCAAGAACATCAATTCTATTAGATTGATAGCTCTCATTTGTGTTGTTATTTTATCTGGTATTTCAGTGGCTTTGGTCGGTGCTGTCGCCTTTATCGGGTTGATCATTCCACACATTGCCCGCTTCTTAGTCGGTACTGACTATCGCTATGTAATGCCATTGACACTGATACTTGGTGCCAATCTAACTCTCTGCGCCGACCTTGTTGCCAGAACGATCAATCCACCCAATGAAACACCATTCGGAATTATCATTTCTTTGATTGGCGTACCTTTCTTCATTTATCTCGCTAGAAAGGACAACCAGCGCATATGACAAAAAAATTAAAACTCACTACTTGGGTCATAGCCCTAGTTGTTATGATTATTATCCTGGCAATTATTAATTTAAACACCGGTCAAATGAAGGTCACACCGACTGAAATTTGGCAGCTGCTTATCGGTAACGGTACCTATACTCAATCGCTCGTTATTTTTGATTTTCGCTTACCACGAATCGTTATTGCTGTTTTGGTTGGCTTTGCCTTAGCAATTGCCGGTGATGTATTACAAACTACGACTCAGAATCCAATGGCGGACACTAGTTTCTTGGGGATCAACTCTGGAGCCGGATTAGCGGTCATGATCTTTATTACCTTTATTAAAAATCAAGATGCTAATCTCTTTATGTTACCGATGATGGCCCTACTTGGTGCTATTTTGAGTACTATCATCGTATTTTCTTTTGCATATAAAAAGGACACCGGTATTACAGCAAATCGCTTGCTGCTAACTGGTGTCGCTCTGTCAGGATGTTTCTCATCCATAATGGTACTCTTCACTCTCAAACTATCTCCCGAAAACTATCAATTCGTCATGAATTGGTTAACCGGAAGTATTTGGGGTACTAGTTGGTCATTTATTTTGATTTTTTTACCATGGTTTATTGTTTTCACCACCATTATCTTCAGCAAGTCTACAGTCCTAGACACTTTTAGCCTCGGTGATGAAGTTGCTCAGTCTCTAGGTATTTCCTTACGACGTGAACGTATTATTTTGATCGGTGCAGCCGTAATTCTAGCGGGAGTCAGTGTCTCAATCTCGGGCGGTATTGGTTTTATCGGACTGATCACGCCTAACTTGGCCCGAAGATTGATCGGTTTCAAGAGTAGCGGTCGCATGTTGCTGTCAGGAACTCTAGGTAGTTGTCTATTGATTGCAGCTGATACACTGGGCAAATGCATCAGTACGACGACAGAAATTCCCGTGGGTGTAATTGTTGCCATAATTGGAGCGCCATACTTTGTTTACATTCTAATCAAGTCTAATAGTTGATACTCTTACGCATCGCATTCTCCAAACTAGGACCATACCCTTCACCAAACAAATTCAAATGTGCCAACAAATAATAAGTCTGATACCAAGATATTCGTTCTTCCCAATTAGGCTCCAACGGATATTCCTGTGCATAGCTGATATAGAACTCTCGTCCGAAACCACCGAACAACAATGTCATGGCGAGGTCCATTTCTCGATTGCCATAGAAAACATCAGGATCAAACAGTATCGGTGCTCCATTGCTCTCATATCCAACATTTCCATTCCAGAGGTCCCCGTGCATCAAGCTTGGAACTACCTCATGATTCTGGTAATAATTCAGGATCTTATCTTCTAATTGCATCATTAGATCTTCGCGATACTGATTCCAATAAAACTTATTCTTAACTTCTTTAACCAACACTTCGAGCCGCTGATTGACGTAGAATTCACCCCAATTATCCTGCCAAGTATTGATCTTAGGATTCTTGGCGTTCAAAATATTGTGATCCAAACCAAATTTATCACTGTGTTGTTCATGCATCTTGGCCACCAATGTACCGAGATCACCATCATGGCCTTCGCCAAAGTTGATATAATTTGTCAGTAAATAACCACTATTATCATATGTTCCCGACTTGATCACCTTCGGCGTATTGACTGCCGCGCCGATCAAGTTCAATCCTTCGATCTCATGATCAAAGAATGATTTATCATTATCACCCTGAACCTTTAAGAAATATTTTTTGTTGGGCGTTGTAACAGCATAACTCTGATTGATATCTCCACCTGCAACTGATTGGCAATCAACTACTTCACCAACATCTAGTTCTTTGAACCATTCTTGATTTAATTCCATCTTTGTCGGTCCTTTCCACACTTCAACATTTTTGCATGATATAATTTGAATGTAATACTAGCTCTCAAGGGAGGCTTACTATGACGAGTAATGTGGCTCATCTTATTAAGGTCGCTTCAAATGAGATTTCACGCAGTATCAATGATTTCGCGTCTAAATATAATCTAACTGGAACGCAAGTGCAAATAATAGACTTCTTAACTAGCTTGCCGGAGAAAAAAGATATTTTTCAAAGAGATATTGAAGCCGAATTCAACATTCGCCGTTCGACTGCAACCAATATTCTCAAAAACATGGAGAAGAAGGAACTGATCAAACGGGTTCAAGTTTCAACTGATTCACGACTTAAAAAGATCATTCTTCTCCCTAAATCGGTAGCCTTACAAGATGCCATCGATAAGTTCATGAAGGAAAATGATCAAAAAATCCTTTCCAGTTTAGGTGCATTTGAGCGATTAGGTTTCACGCGTGCTCTTCAAAAGTTACCTGAAAAATTAAAGACAAACAAAAAGTGAGGTAGAAATGAATGACAAAAGTAATTATGGATTGTGATCCCGGGATCGATGACGCTATCGCTCTAACAGTTTTACTAGCACATCCTGAAAAAGCCGACTTGATCGGTGTAACTACTGTTGGTGGCAACGTAAAACTGGACTACGTTACGGCTAATGCCAAGAAACTACTGACATTTTTAGGTTCCCACGCTGAACTAGCATCAGGGCAATCAGATCCGCTAGTAAAAGAAATCGAAACTGCTGGTGAGATCCACGGCAAGACTGGTATGGATGGTTATGATTTTCCAGCTAACAGTGCTGACTATCCTCTAGCAAGTGATAACGCCGTTACATTCATGTACGATCGTATCTCAAAATGCGACGAAAAAGTCAGTATCGTGGCCACTGCACCGCTAACTAACATCGCACTATTATTGAAAACTTTCCCAGATGTTAAACAAAATATCGATCATATTTACATCATGGGTGGCTCGACCCTTCAAGGAAACATCACAACAGCCGCTGAATTCAACGCCTACGTTGATCCTGAGGCCATGGACATCGTCTTCAACTCCGGCGTTCCCATTACCTTGTCAGGTCTGAACCTTACTGAGAACAAAGCATATTTGAAGATGGACGAGATCAACAATATCAAGAATCTTGGCAAAGCCGGTATTATGGCAAATGCTATTCTAGATTTCTATTCATCAGCTGAGTTGGAAAAAGGTATGACCAAGATTCCGATCCACGATGCCTGTGCCGTTCTAAGTTTGATTGCTCCGGAATTATTTACTAAGAGTACGAATTATTCAATGGACGTGTCACTAACCAACGATCAATTCCGTGGTATGACATATCCTGACCGTCGGATTTATGCTGAAGAAAAGAACAGTATCAAGGTTCTAGAAGATGTTGACCGTGAAGCTTTTGTTAAGTACCTATTTGATTCCATCGCTTCATATGATAAATAGGGAAAAACAATTCTTTGGCTGCCGCTGATGATGGTCAACAATTACATCTGCCGTTGGACCGGTTTCAAACTACGTTTTCAACCTTGCTTGGAAGCCTGTAGTTTTCCAAGTCGTCCAGTGTTCTAAGCGATAAATCGCTAAGAACACTTTTACGGCTGATTCCATTGTTGACCATCATCAGCTAATTCTTCTTCTTGATAATTAATTGGTAAGTTAGATGGCAATACTCTTTTTCTAGTTACTAATTAAAATAAGATATGATAATAAATCCTTTTGTCGTTGCTAAATTAATTAATGTCAATTCATTTAACAATTCATAATAGGATTTTTTTTGCGTCTAAAATCAGATTTTACAAAAAAATGACCATATCTCATCAAAATTCTGAGATATAGCCATTAAAAACATACTAAATATTAGCTCACTTCAAAAACAACAATAACAAATCAGAAGAAAAACCCAGCCGGAGGTTGAAAACCAAGGCTGCCCGCAGTGAAAGTTTTGTTAACGATTTATCGTTTACAAAACAGGACGATTTTGAAATTCGCGGTCTGTGCGAAGTTCAAAATCGAGACTCAAGACCGCCCTTTGGCTTGAGTCGTTCCCACAGCGGCAGCCTTGGTTTTCAACCGTAGGCGGCATCCATCATCAACTCAACTCAAAATGAGAATAACCACTATCATCAGTAACCTTAACCTTAGGAAAACCCAAAAAGACAAATAGTAAACTCATAATAAGCATCAAATAACAATACCAAACAAAAGGCACAATTGAAACTGGCGAAACTTTTGCCATCCCACCAGCGACCAATAATTGCCCAGCGTATGGAATCAAACCTTGAACGTGAGTCGCAAACATCGAAAGTAACGTTGAAACTCGTGCTCTGGACAAGTTAAACTTCCGACCGATCTCAGTTGCCAGCGGACCAACAGTAATAATCGCAATCGTATTGTTAGTTGTCGCGATACATAGCAACGTGACTAAGGCGCCGATCGAAAATTCCGCTCCGTGCTTGGACTTAGTCTGTTTACCAAGTTTGTCCATCAGCCACTGAATCCCACCTAAGTACTTCATGATCTCAACTAGTCCGCCGACAACGACTGAAATAATGGCAATATCTTCCATGCCAGCCATTCCATCTTGAATATAGAGCATCGAACCGATCAGATCGAAGTTTTGATGGATCACACCGATCACTACGCCGGACAAAACACCTACTAGCATAACCGGCATTACATTCAATCCGACCAATGACAGAACAATAACCAAAATATACGGAATCAAATTTACAAAGTTCCAATTGTAAGCTCCCGTCAAAACAACTGTTTTGATTGGGTACAAGGCCAATAAAACAATATTGATAATAATTGCTGGAATATACGTAATAATATTTAATTTAAATTTTTCTCGCTGTTCCACACCTTGTGTCTGTACTGAGGCAATCGCAGTCGCCGAGATGAACGATAAATTGTCACCAAACATGGCACTACCGACGACAATTCCTGCCATTAAAGCGGGATTAACGCCGGTCTTAGCAGCCACATCCACTGCCACTGGCATCAAGGCCGTGATAGTTCCCATCGATGTCCCCATCGCAAAACTCAAAATACAACCGATGACAAAGATCCCCGGCAGGATCATATTTGAAGGTAAAATACTCAACCCCAGATTGGTAACTGACGAGACAGCGTGCATCTTGGAGGCAACACCTTGAAAAGCCCCTGCCAGTATAAAAATCAGCACCATCATGATAAGCGTGGGTTCTCCCCCGCCCTTACAAAATAGCATTACCTTTTCCGAAAAAGATATTTTCTTCGTGCCCTTTGGTGGTGATATCACTAAAGCAACGATCGAAGCAATAATCATCCCTACTAGTAGCGGCATACTGTCGAACTTCCCCGAAACGATCCCTGTCCACGCGTAAAGGATCAGGAACACGACTAGCGGCAGTAAGCCTTTGACACTGCCCTTTTTTGTTTCTTCCATTTGAACACCCATTATTTTCTCTTTAAATTCAAAACACAACGTAAAAATATTAAACCATGAGCTTTAATTAAACAAGTCACCAAAAAATGCGCGCTGATCAATTTCAGCTCGCATTTTTAATTATCTATCCATTAAATTTTTTCATTTACAGCATCAAGTCCATTTGGCAAAACAGCTTTAGCCTTCTTAGTTTTTTCAGCTTTTTTAGCAAATTTATGAGAAGTCTCTGGTGCCCAGATCTGGCAAACGACACCTCCAATTAATAGGGAAACTAAGCAAACGGACAATGTAGCATAAACGCCAAAATTATTTGTAATAATTGGTAAGAGGAATGTTCCTAATGCCGCTCCAACACGACTGATAGCAATGACTGCACCCAGTCCAGATCCTCTTAAACGTGAATCAAACAGCTCTGATGGATATGGGTTTTCCAAGATAACGGCTGCGGATAAAACGACTGCAAAGATTGAGAAGATGATCATCATCATTGAACCCGGAGCCGACTTCCATATGATCAAAACAGCTAGAGCTGCTGCTGAAGTATAGAAAGTAGAAACAATGAAGAATTTTCTAGAAATATAATTGAATAAGATAACACCAAGACAGGCTCCAACAATTTGGAAAACATTGTATAGAATACCTGATACAGCTGGATTACCGACATTCATATTTTCCATTAATAATGGCAAGAAAATTCCAATTCCAAAAAATGGGAAGACTTGACAGGCGTAAAAGATACCGCCTACTACTACATTACGAAATACTCCTGGACGTAATAATTCACTCCAAGAAACAGGATCTTCATTATCACTGACATTTGAATCATCAGGAATAGTATATTCGTCGCCTAATTCCTGATGAATTATACTAAGTGCTTTTTCTTTTTTGCCGACTGAGGCTAACCAGCTAGGAGATTCTGGAATACGCAAGACCAAACGAGAAACGGCCGCAACCAAACCTGGGATGGCAGAGGAGATAATGATCCAACGCCAAGTATTGTCTCCAAGACCAGTAATAACTGTACCGGCAAGGTAAGATGACACGAAACCAGTCATCCAAAAAATAATCATGTAACTTTGTAATCGAGATCCATATTTAGTTGGAAGCCATTCGATCAGTAAGGCATTCCCTATAGTGTAATCAATAGCTATCGAGATACCTAGCCCAATTCTTATGATAAATAAGAGCACCACATTTGATACAAAGAATTGTGCTAACGAAAGAATCGTGAAGATGATCATATGACTAACGAATAATGGGCGACGACCAATTTTATCAGCAATATTCCCCACTACTAGACTTCCAAACAATCCGATCAAGGTACCGGCCCCTAAAAGTCCAACCCAAAAGCTGGATAGGTTCAATGGACCAGTTGCCTTTGTTAAAGCTGTACCGGCGATTCCTAAGGCATAACCACACGCGACTTGCCCAAGTACTACACTTGTAAAGACGCGTTTATGAACTGAGGATAAGGCGGCTTCTGTATAGCTTTTTTCATCCACTATCGTTCCCTCCTTTATTGATAACTAAAGGTTCATCGTGTGTATCCTAGCGATTCTTTAGACCAACATTCAGAGTGTTACGGAGGTAGTCGATACTTTCCTTACATGCTTTCATTTCATTTTCTTGTGCTTCTTCAAGAGTCTTGTCACCAATTTCAGATTCTACTTCAAAGGTTATACGTTTTACGTTTGATTTTTCACGTAATGTACGTAATACCTTGGCTGTATCAATATCACCTTGTCCAATTGGGCAGCCGATTGAGTGAAGTCCATCTGGATCAACAACTAACTTGATATCACAGAAGTGTACACAGTTAGCATATGGAGCCAACTTCTTGATACATTCTTCTGGTCCTTCTAGCACGTTCAGTGAATTCATTGTATCCACACAAGCACCAACATTAGGATTATTTAGCTTATCTACTAACCAAATAACTTCATCAGCGTACATATCACAGTGGTTTTCGATCGACATTGTTAAGCCTAATTCGTCTAACAAAGGAAGATTCTCTTTGAATTCGTCATAGCGTTTGCTCAATTGCTTCATAACATCTGGATCGAAACTTGAACCATACAATGGATGTGGACGGTCAATATCTAGACTGAACTTAACTAGATCTGCCCCGATAGCCTTGGCATTCAATAAGGCATCCTTAACTGTTGAGTTAACACGTGGGTCACAAGGTGCATTAAATGAAACATTGTATTCTAGATATAGTCCATGATCTTCAGCTGCTTTTTTAACTTTGGCTAAATGTTCAGGTTCCAAAGAAACTAAGTCAACATTTGTAACATGCAAGCCGTCTAAGCCCCACTCCACGGCGTAATCCATTAGTTTGAATAAATCAATACTTTGATCAAAAGCGTGGTCTTCAGAAAAGCCCCAACTTTCTCCTAAACCATGTAAATGTAAAGTATATGTGTGCATTCCTAGTTGAATTGGTCTATCGTAATTACTCATTTTGTTTTCCTCTTTCATCCGTGTTTTTTTATATTGATTTGATCTGATGTACCCGCTGAATAACTTATTCTCTTCTTCCTTTAGTCGCTCAACTCCTTTAGGTTCTTTTATTATTAAGACTTACTGTTAGCTGTAGTTTGACCTAGTTCTCTACATCTCTCGACTGAAGTTTTGACGAACTCGTGATAGAGATTATCAAAGCCCATGGATTCTATCTTTTCAAGTGCTGTAACTGTCGCACCACCAGGTAGTCGTAACGCCTTTTCGAGGTCCTTCAAACTTATGTCAGACTTAAGGATCATTTCTCCGCTGCCTTTCATAGTTTGAGCGAACAATTTGACTGCTGTATCTGGATCTAAGCCCAAGTTTTTGGCTTCTTCAGCCATCAAGTTTGCAATGTGATAGAAGAATCCCGGTGCAGATCCATTAAAAGGTAAGACTTCAGCCATCATACCATCAGGTATTTCTTCAACGTGACCACACATGTTCAAGATCTCGGTTGCCTTTTTGACATCTTCATCACTGCAGTTTGCACTACGAGAAACGGCAAATGACCCTTCTCCAACTTGTGAACTCATATTTGGCATACAGATAACAACTTTACTATCTTCGCCAAGGTGTTCCTTGTACCAGTCTTGTTCGACCCCGGTTACAACTGTTAACAACAATTGATTTGGTCTGTAACAAGCAGCCAATTCATCGATAACTAGATTTGCTACTTTAGGAGTAACCCCTAAGACTAGGGTATCTGAATTGTCGACTAAGTCGCTCATCTTGTCATAGGTGGCATAACCCTTTTTGGCATATGAGTCTCTAACTGCTTCGTTGATATCATAAATACCAATTTCAGCTGGATCGTATGCTGGATTTAATTCTGCTCCTTTGTGCATTGCTTGAATAATATTTCCTGCTGCAATAAAGCCATAACGTAACATTGAGACGCCTCCTATAGGCAATTATTAAATTATTGTTTTGACATAATTATTTGTGATACTCTGACACCATTTCATATGTTCATCTGATGGAGTCTTCTTATCCTTTAATTCGTAATCAATACCAAGTTTGCGATACGTATCAGTCCCGTAACGATGATATGGTAACAGTTGTAAATGATGTACTTTTGGCAACTTCTCTAGGAACTTTCCTAGAGCTGTCAAATCTTCTTCAGAATCATTAATACCAGGAATCAATGGTCGGCGAATGATCAATTTGAAGTTAGGAATGTCAAGATTACCGGCTTTCTTAATGTTGTTTAAGATGATTTCATTTCTAACACCAGTAAATTCTCTATGTTTCGAACTATCCATTAGTTTTAAATCTACAAACGCTGTGTTCAAACAGGATATGATCGGTTCGATCTTTCTCCAGCTGCTATAAAACGACGTTTCAACCGCTGTGTTGATTCCCTCTTTGCAAGCTTCCTTGATCAAGGCTGCAACAAAGTCTGCCTGGAACAACATCTCACCACCAGAAACGGTCAATCCACCACCGGAATTAAAGTAGAAAGGAATATCCTTTCTAACTTCTTCCATTACTTCCTCAACGGTCATAATATTACCGTAGATAATTGTGCCATCCTTGGTTGTTTCGATTTCTGAGTGCATCCCTTCAGGAGTAGAACACCATTTACATCTCAAAGGACAACCTTTCATAAAGACTACTGTTCTTAAACCATCTCCGTCATAAATCGAACTTTTTTCAATTCTTAAGACGGTGCCAGTTAAATCTCTCCCTTCATAATCTTGATACATATTAAACGACCCCTTCCAAATCATCACTATTGGTATAAAGTCTGAGTGATTTTAAGTCTCAAAATAATTTCATTAATTAAATTGATCAATTTCTGTTCTTTGAATAATATCATCTTGAATATCTTTACCTAGTTCTACGAAGAAGGCTGTATAACCAGCAACTCTGACTAGCAAGTCACGATGATCTTTTGGATGAACTTGAGCATCCTTTAAGATTTCACGATCGACAATGTTGTATTGAGTATGATAAATACCTAAGGTACATTGTGTCTTCAACATTACCATCATGTTATTCAATCCTTGATCTCCTTCGAGCATCTTTGGATCTAGTTTCAAGTTCATTTGTGTACCTTGAGTAAAGCGTGAATGTGGTAAGTTGCTGACAGACTTCAATAAGGCTGTAGCACCTTTGACATCAGTACCACCGGTAGCTCCGATACCATCTGCAAGTGGTAACCATGCTTTACGACCTGATGGTAAAGCACCAACGCTTTGGCCGATTGGAACATTACCGGATACTGGCAACATACCTGCTGTTAGATGACCGAATGGAGAATCATAATTTTCGATTTGATCAACTAAGTAGGTATAGATCTTGCTGGCGAATGTATCCACATAAGGATCGTCGTTACCGTACTTAGGAACTGACATACAGAGATCTTGTATTTCGTCATATCCTTCAAAGTTATGATCTAATGCTTCACACAATTCTTCCATCGTTATCTTCTTGTCATCAAAGATCAATGACTTAACAGCGGCAACAGAGTTGATGATATCAGCTTGTCCAATAATATTGATACCATTACCAACATTAAAGGTTGCACCACCGTTAGCGTAATCTTTACCAGTAACCATGCAGTTTGGATAAGTTAATGATAATGCGGCTACGGGACGATAATTCTCGCTCAAGTAATCCAAGTAGGAATTCATCGTGGCCATGGTATGAACGAAGTAATCGATTTGTTTCTTGACAGCAGTCATGAATTCATCAAAGGTCTTGAATGTCTTAGGATCACCCGTTTGAATAGAAACTTGTTCTCCAGTTTTACGGCTGCGACCGTTATTCATGACCATATCGATGACACCACCCATACTGATCTCACCAATATCTGTATAGGACTTCAAACGACCTTCAAGGTTTGTTTCCACACATCCACATGGGGTCCAATCCCATGCTTGAGATAGCGGAATACCTTTGTTCAATAGCATCTTGATACCTTCATCGTCGTCATAAACAGCTGGCATCGTGCGTCCCATTCGAATACATTCGGCAGCTTTTCTTAGGAAGGAATCTGGGTTCTTAGCTATGTTGTAACGAACTGTCATGTTGGGTTCCTTCAAGGCCGTATCCATAGTTGCTTGAATTGTCATGTAAGACAAATCATTAACTGCATCTCCACCGTTCTTATCGATACCACCGGCTGTAACTTGAACTGTCATATTATAACCAGCTGAGAAGGCGGCACTTTCTCCATCTTGGAACAAGCCCATTTCTGCGATCTTGATCCAGAAACAGTCGAGAAGTTCTTGTGCTTGGTCCTTAGTCATGCGTCCTTCTTCAATATCCTTGTTGTAGTAGTAAGCAAGATATTGATCCATACGTCCCAAGTTATATGAAGAAGCATTTTGTTCCATGAATAGACAATATTCATAAGTTAGCATGCTTTGTAGAGCTTCATAATAGTTACGTGGTGGATTTTCTGGTACACGGTGATTTACTTCCGCAATTTTTAGTAGTTCAGCCTTTCTAGTTGCATCAGTTTCTTTTTCAGCCATTTCTTCAGCTAGATCCGCGTGACGATTAGCTATGGCAACGATACCTTCTGCTGTAATGATTAGTGATTTATAAAAAATCATCTTCTTCAGAACATCTTCACCGTCAGAATCGTCTAAGCTAGCTAATTTTTGTTCAGCTTCTTTTTTGATACCGCCAATTCCTTTTTTCAGAAGCGTTCTCCAGCCAGGTGTGTTTTCACCATAACCACGAACGAACTTTTTATCGACATACAACATGCCGCCGTCTCTCATAGTTCTAACATCGTCTGGCATCATAGCATTCCAACGATCTAGAACACATTTGCCTCGCCAATATGGAGCAACTTTTTCCATGAAGAGTTTTTTGTTCTCGTCAGATAAATAGAAAGGATCATACTTACGTGTACTGATCGTATCCAACTCTTTTTCAATAACTGAACAAGCGGAGTCTGGGTTTAAAATACCTGCACGTGGTTTAAAAGCAACCCCACCTACGAGAAGCTCATTATCTTGGATATAGATTGGTTTCTTTTCATAAACATTTTTCATTGCCGTTGCTTTTTGGATCTGCCACGGTTGTCCTTCTGTTGCTTTAAAACCTTCAGTGACATAATAAGAATCTAAAATATCCATCTCTACACGATGAGACATATAGTTTTTTCTTAATGCCGTTATTCGATCCATATATTCTTTTGACATGGCACATTCTCCTTTTTTCATGGATTACGTAAAAAATAGAGTGATTGCAAGTATGATTCAATCTTCATCTTCTTTGACTCCGTTTTGAGTCAGAATTTGATCAACAAGCAATTCCACAATCGCTTTACTTTCATGCTTCGGCTAAATTGTAGCATCCTTCACAAAGTAGTGTAAAATATCGATTTCGTATAGTGCTATTCAAATAATAAATGGCTTTAACTTGTATTCACTATTGTTTTTGTGCCATATTAGGAATAAACTAAAACCAATTAGAAGATTGTGATATAAATATCTAGAAGCGCTTTCAAAAAAATAATACTACTATGTTTTCTCTTATGGTTTCCAATAATTTTGATTCATCTTTAAACTATAAATTGGAGTGTGTCTTTGCCTATTAACACTAAAAATTAGATCTTTATGGGGTGTTTTTTATGGATTTAAAACAAATCAAATATTTCTTTTTTATCGCTGAAACAGGAAATATCACCAAAGCCGCTGAACTTCTTTATACTTCTCAACCAACAGTTAGTCGGCAACTCTCACTTTTGGAAAGAGACTTAGGATATCCATTATTTGATCGTGACAGTAAACCACTTGAACTGACTAAAGCAGGCAGGGTTTTTTATAATGGGATGAAAGATGCAATGTCTCAGATCAACACTACCGTTGATTGTGCCAAGAATGCCGCGGATGAGAATAACAATTGTCTATCAATTGCCTTTCAATCGGGGTATTATTCCGAATACTCCCTGCTCCCCGTAATTGACAAATTTCGTAAAGCTTATCCAAACGTTCATATTAGATTTGACAAGCTCCTGTCTACGGATATGATGAACGGTTTAAAGAACGAAAGTATCGATATCTGCATTGGCCGTGCCTTTAAACATTGGGAAGAAGCTGGCTTCAATGTTCAGGAACTGAATAAGATAGATACACAGATCGTAATGTCTAACAAGCATCGACTGGCAGTTAAAGATTCTCTTGATTATGATGATCTAGAGGGTGAAACCTTTTATCTCACTTCACCAAATGGTCATCAGATCAATGAAATCTTTCAAGATCACTGTTCCCTCTCTCACGTTAATCAATTTTTAGTTCCTAATTCTGAAATTGCCTACTTTAAAGTACTAGCTTACAATGGCTTAACTCTGTCAGATCCTAATGATCCGTCATGGGTCAATAGTCCGTATTATCACGCTATTTCGATCTCATCTTTTTACAAGGATTCTTGCGTTTGTGTGACTACTCCTACTAATTTGAATCCTGCTATTAAACTATTTAAGGATTTTCTTACGATTTTTATGAATAATCATTTCACTTTGAATCCTGCTTAAGCACAAAAAATACTCAGTCAAATCCAAGTGGATTCGACTGAGTATTTTTATTTATCCAACATTCTGACGCCGTTTATTAATACCATCAATAATATCTTGAACTGTCAAAGATGCCATCTCTGCTTCAGCAGCTTTTTGAATCTGCTCATAAGCACTATTCAATGTTTGCTGAATATTGGCACCGACAGGACAATCCATATTGGTTCTAGGATCAACGTGCAGCAATTCATGATTGATTTCAACTGCTTTGAAGACATCTAATAAGGTTATTTCACTAGCGGGACGAGCCAGTTTTGGTTTAGCGGCACCAACTTGACTCTCTAACAGTCCGGCTTTTTTTAGATTTGCCATCAACTTACGAACCACACTGGCATTGGCTTCGATGCTCAAGGCGATATCGTTACTGGATATCTCACTACCATCAGGCATGATGTCCACGTAAGCCAAAATATGAATCGCGTCACTTAGTTTGTACGAATACTTCATTGATGGTTCCTCCTAACTTATAATCGATACTATCTATTTAAAACTTCTTCGATTGCATCTGTCAATGGAGTTAGCTTGTGACCTAAGACATCAGGAAGATCACTCGATTCAACATCTAGTTCTCCTGAACGCATCATGTCTTGCATACCGACGAAAACATTGGCAGTCATTTCATCGAACCCTGAAGCTATTAAACTCTGACGGTATTCGTCATCTGAGACACTCTTGAATTCAAATTGCTTACCAGTAACTTCTTTCACCGCTTGTCCAAGTTCAGCGTATGAGACAGGTTTCCCAGCGAATTCATAAACGTACTTAGGATCTGACATTTCCATAACTTTGGCAGCACCCACGGCATATTCACGCTCTAATGCATAGCCAATCTTGCCATCACCTGCAGCGTAAAGCGCATCTTGTCCATTAGCTCCAGCCTTTAGATAGCTTGCTTCATTTTCCAAGTACCAAGCATTACGCAAGAATGAATAATTCAAGCCACTTTCCTTGATCAATTTTTCCGTGAATTTATGATCAGCTGACAAAGCCGATTTGGCATTATCAGCATCTGCGAAACTTGTATAAGCTAAATAATCGATTCCCGCCTCTTGGGCTGCTTCAACAACGTTTTGATGTTGTGTTTGACGAGAAATTTTACCACCAGGAACAGATGAAATAAATAGTAATTTATCAACACCAGTCAATGACTTAACTAGTGCATCTTTGTCTGTGTAATCAGCTTGTCTGATTTCAATTCCTTCTGGCAAGACTTTCCTCGCCTTATCAACATTACGAACAATAGCGATAACGTCACTTGCGCTGATGTCCTTAAGTAATTCACGAATAGCGATTTGTCCAAAATGTCCAGTTGCGGCTGAGATTGCATATTTCATATTTAATTACCTCGATTTTTTAAAATTAGTTGTTGTTTTATTATTAACAGGTATTATTGTAGCATCCTGTTATTTTAAAATCAACAACTATATTGGAGATTTGTTGTTGGATGCCGCTGAGGATGGGCAACAATTCCATCTGCCGTGGACCGGCTTAAGTCTTCGTCTTAAGCCTCGCTCGGAAGCCTGTAGTCTTCCGAGTCGTCCAGTGTACTAAGCGATAAATCGCTAAGTACACTTTTACGGCGGATTCCATTGTTGCCCATTCTCAGCTAGAGTTACGTTATATTCAGACCAGTAATCACCAAATAAGATTATATTTTGCATACTAAAATAGCACGTAAAATCAGATAGATAGAATAATTCATCCTCATAGATTTCACGTGCTATTTTTTTACAGTATGAAAATTGAGCTGGAGGGCAGCAGTAATGGAATCAGTAGCGAAAGTGGTGTTAATGTGGGCGGTTTTACCACATTTACAGCACGGACGTCTTGGATGATTTGCGGTTTATGCAAAGCATCCAAGCGAGATCTTAGACCGCTTTTTGGCTAAGATCGGTCCCGCTTCTGATGGAATTACTGCTGACCGGAAGCGGGAAACGACAACTAGAAACCAACTTTATATATAATAGCCAGCTTTAAACCCCGCCGTAGAAGCCTCTAACGCATTGGTTGGCTCGACAACATCCCCCGCTGCCACAACATTATCAAACTCACTTTGTAACTCCTGAAGTAGGCTGTTATCAGCATGATATCCCATCGCCAAAACGATCTCGTCGGCTGATACGTTTTCTTCATGGCCCCCATGATCGATCACTACTTCATTGTTCTTAAACTCTTTAACTTTGGCGTGTGTGACAATTTCAACTTCATGATCACGGAAGAAGCGTTTTGTAGGCACGGTCCGCAACAAGCCAGCATCGATGTCAGCTGTCATTTCTAAGATCGTAACTTGACCGCGTTCGGCATCAGCCAAGTACATAGCCGTTTCAGTACCAACTTCACCGCCACCAACAATGACGATTTTTCCTGAAATCGGTTCTCTACCTAATAAAACATCATTAGCGAAGTGAATATTATCAGCCTCAATACCTTTAAGATGAGGTTTGTTAGGATTGCCTCCGGTAGCGACGATAACTTTGTCAGCGTTGAATTTCTTAATATTCTCAATCGTTGCTATCTGATGCAAGACTACATTAATATTTAAAACCTGCATCTGATGTTTCAAAAAGACCAAAAAGTTAGCATATTCACCTTTAGCTGGTGGATAAATGGCTGAGATAAATTCTCCACCTAACTCACCAGACTGTTCCCAAAGTGTGACATTGTGACCTTGTCTTGTGGCGGCAATGGCTGCTTCCATACCGGCAGGACCTCCTCCAATAACCAAGACATCTTTAGGAGAGACGTGTTCATCGAAGGTATATTTTGTCTCGTGTCCTAACTCTGGATTAACTAAGCAACGCACATGCTTGCCTTCTAACAGACTGCCCTCACATCCCTGCAAACAGCGAATGCAATAATTAATGTCGCCTACTTGTCCACGAGCTGTCTTCCTAGGCATATTAGGATCAGCCAGTGAAGCTCGAGCCATACCGACAAAGTCACAAGCTCCCTGTTCCAGCACTGTTTCAGCCATGGCAGGATCATTGATCCCGTTAGCGACGATCGTTGGAATATTGACAAAATCATGAACTCGTTTGGCATTTTCAATGTTGTAACCCTTAGGTGTAAAGGTCGACGAAATCAGTTCTGGTGCATAGGAAGTATACTCGCCGTTACTCAAATTCAAACCATTGAAGCCTAATTTTTCCAAATGTTTAACGATCATCATCGTCTCTTGCATCTGACGACCGTCCACTGTATCTTCTGTCAGAGAAATTCTGGCAGTCAATGGGAAATCTGCCCCAACTTGTGACCGCATAGCCTGATAAATCTCATCAACGATCCGAATACGGTTTTCAAAGCAACCACCATACTCATCGGTCCGACGGTTCTGACGTGTACTCAGGAATCCGGCTAATAAGTAGCCATGTGCTAGGTGCAACTCTATTCCATCGAAACCTGACTTCTTCATCAAGCACGCTGTATTAGCGAATTCAGCTACTAATTCATGGATCTCATTAATTGTTAGTTCATGTGGTATCTCCTTATTAAAGGCATCAGGAATCTTGGAAGCTGCCACTGGTTGGACTCCGCCATTAACGTTTGAGTTGGTCTGACGTCCGGGGTGAAAAACTTGTGCGAACATCTTGGCTCCATACATATGAACCGTGTCGGTCAACTTCTTATTTGCAGGTACCTGAGATTCGTCATACAGACGAATGCAATTCTGATAACCGACTCCGTGTGGATCGACTCCATAATCTTCAGTTATGATCAGACCGAATCCCCCACGGGCCTTAGCTTCATGATACTTAATGAATGCTTCAGTAATGTTACCATCCTCATCACAGAGATTAGTTACCATTGCCGGAACAACGAATCGATTTTTTATTTCACATTGATTGATCTTATATGATGTAAATAATTTTTGAAAAAACATTCGAGTTCCCCCACTTCAATTTGCATAGTTACTCCCAATATAAGTTATAAGGTATGTCCTTACAGTAAGGTCAACCCTAATTGTGAATTTTTTTACAAATTATTTACTGATCAAGAATTTCATCGTATAATCCTGAAATCCGCCAATCAAACGATGAATTTCAGCAAGTGTCTCCTTTTGTCCGCCCAATAGCCATTCTGACCATATTGCATAGACTCCAGCGCTCATAAACTTTGTCCAATAGATACGTTCTATTGAGGACAAAGCATCAGGCAGCGAGATCGTATCATAGAAGTCCAGCATATTTTTATCAAAGAGATCCTTGATAATATATTCAAACCCGCGCTCAGTTGATAACTTCAATGTGTCCGCATAATCACTGAAAAACTTGCCGATTTTATTCAATTTGTCTTCTTCTGAAGTCTTGTGTTTTACCTCGTCAAATCTTGCCTCTATCAGCGGTTCAAAATAACTAGTCAGTAAATCATCCAGCGTATCAAAATTTCGATAAAACGCCATACGACTGACTCCGGCTCGTTTCACCACCTGACTGACTGAAATATCTTTCAAATCTTTTGTTTCTAATAATTGCAGTAATGCTGTGGTCAAATAATCTTTGGAATCTTGCTTGATAAGTTGTGCGTGTTTAGTGGCTGCCATTACAATTTCTCCATTCTGTCACAGATGCCCTCTGTTTGCTTGAAAACTCATTATCAACATTGTAGTATTCAAATACAGATGTTACAAGTGTAACAACAGTAAATAAAAAAGAGGTCTTTCAAATGACAAATTCAAATAATCAATTAGTTGCAGTAACAGGTGGCAGTGGCTTCATTGCCTCACACATTATCATTCAATTATTAAATCAAGGATATTTCGTCCGGACTACTATTAGATCCGATAAAAAAATCGAGCTCGTCAAACAATTACTGGCTCAAGGTGGAATTAATGATTTCACCAAATTATCGTTTGCCAAAGCTGATCTAACTTCCGATAAGAATTGGGAACAAGTAATGGCTGGCGCAACATATGTGATCCACCCAGCATCACCCACTCCCACTTTGAATTTTAAAAACGAAGCTGAAATGATTCGTCCCGCTGTCGATGGTGTTCTGCGAGTTCTCCATGCTGCTCGTGACAATGGCGTAAAACGTGTCGTCTTAACTTCCGCCTATGGAGCAATTTTTGCCGGACATAAGAATCGAACCACACCTTACACTGAAAAAGATTGGTCCAATCTCGCTGCTAAAAATATTCATCCCTACCAAAAATCCAAAACTATGTCCGAAATGGCGGCTTGGAACTTCATAAACAAACAAGGTCACGGCTTGGAATTAACAACTGTAAATCCCGTCGGTGTAATGGGACCAGTGCTTGCTGCAGATTATTCACACTCAAACATTCAGATTCAGCAATTACTCGAAGGCAAGATCAAGGCTGTTCCTAATGTCGACTCCGGTTACGTCGATGTTCGCGATGTCGCCAGTCTACACCTATTGGCAATGACTTCTCAAAAGGCTGCTGGTGAAAGATTCTTAGCTACCACTGGTGAAACCTTATCCATGTTGGAAGTTGCCCATATCTTACGTGATTCTTTCCCACAATACGCTGACAAACTACCAACTAGAACTATGCCCAACATCATTGTAAAAACTGCCGCTCTCTTCAATCCACAATTGAGAATGGTGGCTTCACTACTAGGAAAATACGCCGAAACAAGCAACAAAAAAGCTGTAACAATGTTGGACTGGCACCCGCGTTCAGCGCGCACAGCCATCATTGCTACAGCTCAATCGATGATCGATTTAGGAATTATAAAATAACTTTGTATCTGGCATGTTTTTTTCAAAATGTTTCACATGGAACATATGGTATACAATTTTATATTTAATACCATATATAGTACTAATAATTTTATATTTGCTTTTTCATTTCTTTTTCACCCCAAGTACAGATAGCATCCATAACTGGGACCAACGATCGTCCTCGCTTAGTTAAGCTGTATTCTACTTTGGGTGGTACTTGTGGATATTCTTTTCTAACGATCAAATCATCATTTTCTAGTTCACGCAATGTATTAGTCAAAGTTTTGAACGATATTTTACCCAGTGTTCGTTTCAACGAATTATACCGCATTGGCTGATCATTTAACGATAAGGCATATAACACAAAGACCTTATACTTGCCCTTAATGAGATTCATCGTATAAGCAAATCCGGTATCATCTAAATTATGTTTTTTAACGTATGTAATATCGTCCATGACGCTCTCCTTTTGGTAAGTACCGCACCTTAATTACCGTACTTGTTTGTTGATTAAGCATAACATATACTGCAATTAATAAGAGAAGAGGAGATCACACATTGAAAACAATCATCTACACTCACCCATATAACGGAAGCTTCAATCACGCCATCCTTGAGACTATGACCAACTATTTCGACGATAAAAATGAACCTTACCAAGTAATCGATCTGTATCAGGATAATTTCAATCCTGCATTGTCACCCATTGAACTAAAGAAATACAGCAGTGGTGAGGTCACCGATCCATTGGTTTCTAAATATCAAAAAATAGTTATGTCATCAGACGAGTTGATTTTTATCTTCCCTATCTGGTGGCATAATTTACCTGCCATGCTCAAAGGATTCCTAGACAAAACTATGCTAGCGAACTTTGCTTATAATGAGGAAAATGGCTGGACCGGTTTGTTAAATAACATCAAAAAATCAACTGTCATCACTACCTCAACTATCACCAAAGACTACCTTATAAATCAATCTGGAAACCCGATTCAGGGTGTCTTTATCAATCGCACTCTGGCTGACATGGGAATTGACCCACAGACTAATAACTGGATCCATTTTGGAGAAGTTAATCTTACAACCGATAAGGTTAGAGCCGATTTCTTAAACGAACTTCCCAAACTTTACGAAAATTAATTCAAGCTTTTTACTAGTAATCTAGCTACTGCTTTAGCGGAAAACGGATTTTGTCCAGTTATTAAGCGTTCATCTTGCACAGCATATTCACTGTAAGCGCGTCGTTTCTTAAATTTAGCCCCACGGTTTTCAGCCGCTGGTTGGTTAAAGAAGGGAACGACGCTTTTTTTACCCGCTAAAATTTCTTCAGATTTGGTGAACCCAGTGATTTTTCGATTATCAATTAAGTAATCGCCAGTTGATAATTTAATGTTAAGCAAGCCAGCGATACCGTGACAAACTGAAGTTACAAAACCACCATTCTCATATATCTTGGCCGCAATTGACTGTAATTCTCGATTATTAGGAAAATCCCACATCACACCATGACCACCGGCATAATAAATAGCAATATAATCTTCAGGGTTAACTTCGTCAGGCGATAAGGAATTCATCAAAGCCCGTTTTTGGAAATCCTCTGTTTCGTAAAAGTCCATGATTTCTGTATCTACGTATTTCATCCCCCGAGGATCTAATGGTACGAAGCCGCCTTTAGGACTGACGTAGTCTACAAGATATCCATTGTCTTGCATGATTTTGGCAAACTCCGTTGCTTCACCTAACCACAAACCTGTGGCATCAGTGGTTTCACCATAGCGTGTAGTATTTGTTAAAACAATCAAAACTTTCTTTATAGTTGTCGATTGCATTTGATAACCTCCGTAACATGATTTAACAGTTCTTTTAATTTATTGATTTCTTTTCCTTCATGACTCAAATAATAAAAATTCTTAGTGCCTTCTCTTCGATAATCCACTAATCTTACATCCTTCAAGATTTTTAAATGATGGGAAACCGCCGGGCGGGATAAGCCTGTTACATCCATCAGATCTGTTACTTGCAGTCCTCGATAGATGATTTTTGGATCCATCAAAGCAATAATAATATTTTGGCGTTTCTGATCACCCAAGGCGATCAGAAAATCGCTAGAGTTAGCAAATTCACGTTTCAGTTTAGTTAAATCAGACATTTGATCTCCTTTGGTTTATATTTTTCAACCATTAAACCACGAATCAATGACTTAATCAACCTTTGTTCAACAACATTTATAACCATTGACATTTAGATTTCACTAGTCTATTATCCTTGTCAATCGTTTAAATAAATAAACCATGAAAAGAGATACTATGTCAAACAAAATGCAAGCAGCTTTAATACACAGCTACAAACAAAAAGAATTGGAACTAACTTCCGTCCCAATTCCTGATATTAACAGTAACGATGTTTTGGTGAAGATAATCGCTGCCAGTATTAATCCCCTTGATTTGAGAACCATGGCTGGTGGCTTAAAAATGCTCCTACATTATGATATGCCCTTGATCCTTGGCAATGACTTCGCCGGTGAAGTAGTCGCTGTTGGTAGTAAAGTTACACAATTCAAAGTTGGTGATGAAGTCTTCGGACGACCTCGCAAAGATCGTATTGGAACTTTTGCGGAATATATTGCCGTCAATACTGAAGATATTGCCCTAAAGCCAAAGAATCTAACCTTTCAAGAAGCGGCTGCCATTCCCTTGGTAGGATTAACTAGTTATCAAGCATTACACGACTTGATGGATCTCAAGCCAGGTAAAAAAGTTCTTATTCAAGCCGGTTCTGGTGGCGTTGGTAGTATTGCTATTCAAATTGCCAAGCAACTAGGAGCCTTTGTTGCCACAACGACCAGCAGTAAGAATGTTGAATTTGTGAAATCATTAGGCGCTGACCAAATTATCGATTATCACAAAGAAAATTTTGCGAATGTTCTGACTGACTATGATGCCGTCTTCGATACTTTGGGTGACAAGAATCTAGAACAATCATTTAAGATCGTCAAACCGAGTGGAAAAATCGTCAGTGTATCTGGCTTACCGGATGCCAAATTCGGTAAGAGTTATGGACTGCCCTACTGGAAACAATTTTTGCTCAAAGTCGCAACACGCAACTTATCGAAATTAGAAAAAGAAACTCAAGTTCAATACAATTTTTTATTCATGAAGCCAAGTGGTAAACAATTGTCATTATTAACTGAATGGATCGAAAAAGATCAAGTTAGGCCGATCATTGATCGCGTCTTTGATCTCAACGACATAAACGATGCTCTAAATTATTCTCGGTCCGGACATGCCAAGGGCAAAATAATTATCAATATCAACTAAAGTAAAACTAATAGTGATGACGTTAAATAATAGATACCACTGATGCCGATAAACGTATAAATACCTTTACTAACTAGTGCTAAATTCATGTGATTTAGAATTCGACTGGCAATAAAAGTCCCTAACGCTGCCCCAATGACACCAATCAAGATAATTGGTATTTCGTTAACGCCGATGATCCCATTGATGACTCGAAACGATGAAGTATAAGTCATATCTAAGACGAAGAACATTTGTACCGTCGCCATGTACTCTTCTGTCGTTGACGATAATGATAAGAAATATAACGCCATCAAAGGTCCGCCGATCCCGAATAAACCGCTGAAAAATCCTGAGATCAAAACAAAAATAATCGCGACATAGAGCGGAAATTTCTTCTGTCCACTAGTATGCGATAACAAAAAATATAGCGACAATACTATTAACAGTCCCCCCAGCATGGCACGAGAAATATGAACATCCAACAAGCCACCTAGATGAATTGAAAGAGACGCCACAAAAGCATATAAGACAAACGGCCAAACTATCCGTTTAAACTTGATATAGTGGCGATAGTGGATCGCCATCATTACAACTGAAATAACTGGTATCATACCTGCCACTCCAGCAGCCTTTGCCATTGGCAAAATGCTTGGCAAAAAAACCATCAAAACAATTGCTGGACCAAATCCTGTCAATCCTTGGACTAATCCTGCCAGCATCCCCGGTATTAGTACGAATAACCACGACATGTGATAGCTCCTTTTTATTTGTGATAAGTACGATGATTAATAATCATAAACGAACGATAGATCTGTTCAGTCATAACTAGTCTCATCAACTGATGAGGTAGCGTAAACTTTCCAAAGCAAATACTAAAGTCGGCTCGCTTAGTAACTTCTGGACTAACACCCAAAGATCCACCGATCACAAAAGTAATATCGCTAGTTCCATATGTGGATAACTCATCGACTTTTTTGGCCAATTGTTCAGAGGTCAATTCTTTTCCACGCAAATCTAATAAAATAACATATTCCTTATCCTTGATCTTGGATAAGATCCTTTCACCCTCGACTTCTTTGACGTGAGCATCTTCTGCCTCACTCAAGTTCTCGGGGGCTTTTTCGTCTGGACATTCAACAATCTCAAACTTACAAAAAGCACCCAAGCGCTTAGCATACTCTGCGATTCCGGCCTTTAGATACTTTTCTTTTAATTTACCAACTGTAACCAATTTAATATTCATAACAATCTCCCTATATTCATAATATATAATTATTAACAATTTGAAAAATGTAAAAAAACGAATTTTATTTTAATCCACTTATGCACATAAATAAAAAAGTTTGTATAAGTGTGTGGAACATATCAAATACCTATTATACCAGTCATTACGGCTCACTTCTATACAACTTGTCTCATGTTATCAACAGGTAAAATGTTGATTGTGGATAACTTTTCGACAGTGTTTTTCCTAAAGTTTATCCACTTATACACAAGTTGTTAACATCTGTGGAAAAGTCAATTTCATTCACGCGATAAAAACACGAAGTATATATACGTTTCGGCCAATTATTGTTCAAAAAAAAATGTGGAACTAGTATTCACTAGTTCCACATGTCATTTTATTCAGAAGTTTTTTTAGTTAAATGAACCTGAGCTGTCTTCAACTTACCGTTACGGTAATATTGAACGCTGACAGTGTCTCCGACTGAATGCGAATACAATGCGCTATGTAAGTCAGCAACCGAACTTACTGTTTTGTTTCCCAACTTAACGATGACATCGTTCTTCTTCAAACCGGCACTCTTAGCAACGGAACCAGATGTCGTACTGTAGATCACGACACCCTTAGTTACGTTATTTGGTAACTTCAAACTTGATTGTGATGCGTCAGTTATCTGATCGAGGTCAATAACTTTGATTCCTAGTGATGGACGCTCGACTTTTCCATTTTGAACTAATTGATTGATGATCTTAACTACTTCATTACTTGGAATAGCGAAGCCCATACCTTCTACGGAAGTTCCGTCAGTATTAGAAGCTAATTTCATTGAGTTGATACCAACAATCTGTCCAGCTTCATTTACAAGTGGACCACCTGAGTTACCAGGGTTGATAGCGGCATCGGTTTGAAGAACCGTAGCTTCACCTGTAACTTGTCCGGTATTTTGATCTTGAGTTTCCACAGTTCTATTTGTGGCTGAGATAATACCTTGTGTAACGGTTGTAGCATATTGACTGCCTAATGGTGAACCAATAGCGATCACAGGGTCACCAGGTGAGACATTATCTGAATTACCGAATGATGCTGTAGCCGGCACTTTATTACCAGCAATTTCTAGTACGGCTAAATCGGTTGTGGAATCACTACCAACTAACTTAGCTGATAACTTAGTTCCATCTTCCAGAATTACTTCTAGTGAATCCGAACCTTCAACCACGTGATTATTAGTTACGATGTAGCCTTTACCATTTTGCTTGGCATAAATAACACCAGAGCCCTCACTATATTCTTGTAAGTCAGAAGAATTCGATGAAGACGATGAATTACTATCAGAAGAACTACCGTCGTTACTTTGTGAGTTATCGGAATTACTGTCCGATGAACTATCACCACTGTTGCTATCTCCAAATAGATCACCAAAGATCGAATTCAAACTGCCGTCACTCGACTGTTGTTCTTGTTTCTGAAGGTTAATAACTGATACGACAGCTCCATTGACCTTCTTATAAGCGCCTGACATACTATTAGCCGTATTGGCCTTAGTGTTGCTTACTTGCGTGGTACCGGCAGCCCCGGTTGAAGACGTATCGGCCACCCCATTACTGTTTCCAAAATAATTAAAACCAGCAAAAGCAATTCCAACACCAAGCATTGCTGAAATAAAAGCTACAATACCGATCTTAACTAAAGAATTTCCTGATTTCACCTTCGAATCTCGCTTCTTTCCATTATTCATTCTAGAATCATTTTGATTATTGTTATCCATTACGTAATCACTTCCCCACTTATCACTATACTTAATATAACCTTAAATTTTGAACAAATTATGAAGAATTTCTGTAAAAAAATAGAGGTTTTTCACGCCTCTATTATAATAATTCTATTCTTTTTTACAAACTGATCAGCGGATCTGCCACTTTAGGGTCAGTATCCATGATTTGAAAATCATGTCCGACACCAAAGTCATGTTGTTCCAAGATCTCAGTTACTGAATCACGTGCAACCTGTTTAGTATTGTTTTCAGGGCTCAAATGACCAAGGTAGATCTCCTTAGTCTTATTCCCAATGACATCCATGATCGTTCTTGCACCATCGTCGTTGGACAAATGTCCTTTTTCGCTAAGGATCCGTTGTTTCAACGGCCATGGATACATGCCATTGCGTAACATTTCGATATCGTGGTTACATTCCATCAAGTAACCATCCGCATTCTCAATCGTCTTAGCGACTTTTTCTGATACATAACCAGTATCAGTCAAAATCACGAATTCCTTACCATTGTGATAGAACTTATAAAATTGAGGATCAGCGGCATCATGAGATACGGCAAAACTCTGAATATCCAAATCATCTAAGGTCAAAACTTTGTTGTGCTCAAAGATGTTCTTCTTCTCTTCAGGAACTTTGCCGATCTTTGATGACATAGCTGCCCAAGTTTTTTTGTTGGCATAGACATTCAAGTCATAACGACGTGCTAACACTCCAACACCTCTAACGTGGTCAGAGTGTTCGTGCGTTACAAAGAGTGAGTCGATGTCATTGATATCCTTACCAATGCTCTCAAGCGACTCTTTGATTTTTTTACCTGACATCCCCGCATCGACTAATACATGATGCTTGGGTGTTTCGATGTACGTTACATTACCTGAACTGCTGCTAACTAAAACACTAACCTTTAAATCGTCACTCACTATCTTCGTCTCCTGTTGTCGCTGCCGTTGTAGAACTCTTAATGATATTCCCAGTAAAGGCATTGACCTTCTTCAAGGAATTGACCTTACTATCTTTATTCTGGATCGTTACGAACCAAACTGGTATATAGATCGTACTACCCTTGGCTTCAGTCAATTTAGCGTAGGCTAAATTAGCGTAAGTTATCTTAGAGTTATTGGGAATCTCTGAATTAGTATACAAACTAGAAATAACATCCTTTTCACTCTTCGTGGCTTCTTTTTCATGTAGAATCATCAAATCATCCACGTAAGTTTGGGTATAACCGACAACCTTTTTATTTTCAACGTCAAATGTAACACGGCCAGACTTGTCATACAACTCTCCAACCTGATCTGTTTGCGCATATACAATTTGAGATGAGGTCGACAACTGCGGTGAATACTTATATTTAGTACCGAATAAGACATTCGATTCTTTTTTCAAAAAAGCATTTAATTTTGTAGTTTGATTCGACTTAGTAATTGAAATAGGATCACTCAGCGAACTATCAAGTTTATGATCAGTTGAATCGTACTGAACTTCTTGATTTCTTAAATGAGTCAAGTTGTTAGCCAGAGCATTGTTAGGACGTGAACCTAAATAGTACGCATTTCCTGACTTAGAATCCAACTTACCAAAGCTAATATCACGCTTACGCATGTCAGCCACCGTAGAAGTGGTCGTATTACTGCTGGAAACTATCTGTTGACCATTCTTGAGTGAGAATAACAACCAAATGTCCAACGAAAAGAAGACGATCAAAAATATGATTTCAATTCTCCTAAAATCCATTGTTATTCCTCCTCTGCAGATTCATTAGTCCAATCGGTATAAGTCTTCCAATGACCATCGATCTTAATATAGTAAGTTGGAGTCAAGTCGATAACATCTTCATTATCAGTTTCACTTTCCCACTGATATCCCACTTGAATGTCTTGAATATCATTTGGTGAATATCCAGCTCTGTCTAAGCCTTTCAAAATATTCGTCGTTGATTTCAGCGTAGTAGCTGATTGATCTGATGGAACAGGGACTTCTAGAACTTTGTTCAAGAAGTATTCTGTGGTTCCGTTACGACTGAACTTGATCTTGATCGATCCAAACTGGCTCTTCTTAAAGATTGGGAAACCTTCAACGTATTCACGATACGTCAATTCTTTAGACTCCCAGTCAGCATCGTATAGACGCAAGTTGGAAACTGAATTTTGTAAGTTGACCGCTTTGTTATACCCACGTTGGAAGAACGACAATCTATCCTTTGGCACCGAAGTGTCGGTATAGTCATAGAAGGTCAACTCGCCCTTATTGTGGTCAGAGACCAAACGCTTAGTCTCACCATAATTGTAAGTATAAACATTATCAGTCTGCGTCGTTACTAAGTCATCGCTGTTAGAATCAAACAGCGCCGTTGTATATTCAGAATCCTTCTTACCGCTCATAACGTATGAATAAGTTCTCATCTTGATCGGTTCTGTATAGAACGTGAAGACACCGTGTTTCAACAGATTCAAACGGACTTTTAGATCTATGTTAGTTTTACGTGCCAATTTCAAGATCGGTTCTGAAGAAACATCCTTGACCTTAGCCCGATAGACCGCATAATTGCTGTCATTAGCCAGGTAAATATAACTGTCTTTTTTATTCTTCAAAGTAAAGATGATCCGGTCAAAGGAATAATCTTTAGCACGTCTCAAATCACTGCTGTCCAACAAATAGCCCAGTGTTTTTACTGAAATATTAGTTGGATAGACTAGCTGAATCGCATTTTCTTGTTGGATCAGTTTTTGATAACGAGCACCGTCTTTTTTGAAGACTTCCTTAGGTTCACTAATATTCCAGTCTTTCATGACTTTTTGGATACTCATTGAGATGTTCTCTTCATTATTATAAATCAAACGTTGATCAGTTCCGTCTTGCCAGATGACTTGTGTCGGACTGATCACCTGATCGATCGGAATCTTGTTCTTATCAGTATCGGTGGTAGTAACATCAATATTTCTGCCTGCCTGATAGCGTGCAGTATTGGTCCAAATATAGAAGGACAGGACAATACTTGTGATAACCGCTATCACTAGCAGGATCTGTACGATTAAACGACTAAATTTCATCCCATTCTCCTCCAGTCTCATTAGGGTCAAACGGCAAGGAGATATAGAATGTTGATCCTTTACCTTCAGCACTATTTACCCAAATTCTACCTTTGTGTTGTTCCACGATTTCCTTAGAGATCGATAATCCTAAACCAGTACCACCTTGCTTACGAGATCTAGCTTTATCAACTCGATAAAATCTATCGAAGACTTTCTTGATATCCTTTCTCGGAATACCTAGTCCCTCATCAGAAATACTAATAATAATGTGTTTATTTGTCTCCAATAGACGACACGTTATAACGCCTCCGTCTGGAGAATACTTGATAGCATTATTTACGATGTTATCAATAACTTGGGTCATCTTATCAGTATCGATCTCGACCCACAGATCTTTATTAGTAAAGATGCGCTTGATACGATAGTTTTTGACAACTTTCGTATCATCTTCTTTGGCATCGGCTTTTTCCTTTTTCAACATCATATCAAATCGATCCAAGATGTAGGAGAAGAATTCGTTGAAGTTTACTAATTCTTTTTCTAGCTTCGAACGACCTTGATCCATTCGTGACAAACTCAATAAGTCTTGAATCATTCTGATCATACGGTCAGTCTCTTCAGCGGTAACATTCAAGAATTGTGGTGCTAACTTCTGATCCTTCCAAGCACCGTTATTCAAGGCATCAATGTAACTACTAATACTTGTTAGTGGTGTACGCAATTCGTGAGAAACGTTCGAAACGAATTGACGGCGTTCACTATCGATCTTTTGTTGTTCAGTGACATCATGTAGAACACAAACCATACCACTAATGAAGCCACTATTTCTTTGGATCAATGAGAAGTCCGCATTCAAGATCAACGAATTATCGTCATTAACGTCATAATCTTCATCCGGTCCATCATTAGTCTCGATTACCATTGGATCCGGATTCTCTAGCAATTCATCAAAGGTGACCTTATCATCGATCCCCAAAACTTCGACCAACGACTTGCCATCGGCTTCTTCTTCGTCCTTATTCAAGAACTCTTGTGCCATTTCGTTGATGACAGTAATGTTACCTAATCTATTCGTGGCAATAACCCCATCAGACATCTGGGTCAGCACACTATCCAGCCTTCGCCGCTCAGACTCCGAGTTTTCAGTGGCTTCTTCAACTTTGACCGACAAGTCATTAACTGCCATTGCCAATTGTCCCAACTCATCGGGTGAATAAATTCTAACTTGTCCGGAATAGTCTCCCTCAGCCATGCGGACAGCCTGCTGCTTCATTTCATCGATCGGCCGTGTAATCGCACGGGAAATGAAAATAGCGATAACAGCACCCAATAATCCCGCTACTAGGGATGCGGTAAGGAAGATGACAATAATATTATTTATCCCCGTGTAAACTGATTCCATGCTGGCACGAACGTAGACTGCCCCAACGATCGAACTATTATCTGGCGAAGATACAGGTGAGACAGACTCATATGAGCTACCTGTTCCCTTATCATAGTAGATCTGGGTAATCTTCTTACCATTGCTGATACTCTGCTTGATTTGATTCTTCATCGTCTTAGTACCGATCAAAGAAGACTTATCAACATCTTTCGTGCCGACAATTATCCCGTTACGATCAACGATCTGAATGTCAGTAATATCCGAATTATTACGCGCATAATCTTGGATCACGTTGCTGATGTTTTCCTTTGTGGCACTGTCATTATCGTTTAAGTTATCTGAAATTTGATTCAGTGTATATGCTGGTACGACAATTGAATTCTCAAAGTCAGAGACGTTTTGTTCCTCAAGTCTCTGCACGAAATAAGCCCCAATTATTTCGATTGTGACAATAAGAATTAAAATAAAAGATAATCCGATTTTGAAGTTAATCGAATGTAAAAATACGAATCTATTTTTCAAAATATTTCCACCTATAAAATACAGTCTGTTAATCTTCATTATACAGCTTTCAATGTAACAAAAAAACTGACTCGTTTGATAGAGTCAGTTCAAATACGACTAGGCTTCTGCCTCAGGATCTCTGAGGTAGTATCCTACGCCACGTCTAGTCATAAGCCACTCGGGCTGACTAGGATTATTTTCAATTTTTTCACGAAGACGACGGACTGTAACGTCCACAGTTCTTACATCCCCAAAGTAGTCATAACCCCAAACTGTTTGAAGTAAATGTTCACGTTTCATTACTTGACCAATGTGCTGAGCTAAGTAATACAATAATTCAAACTCACGATGAGTTAGTTCTATTTCTTTACCATTTTTGGTTACCGTATAGGCATCAGGAAGAATAGTTAAATCACCAATCTTGATTTCGCTATTTTTGCTTTCGTCACTTTGAACATTTCTCTGCGTTCTCAAACGAGCCTTCACACGAGCAACTAATTCACGGTTAGAAAAAGGTTTGGTTACATAGTCATCAGCACCAAGTTCCAAACCAATAACTTTGTCGATTTCAGTATCTTTAGCGGTCAACATAATAATCGGTGTATCTTTAGTCTTTCTTACAGTTCTAGCCACTTCTAGACCGTCGATCACTGGTAACATCAAGTCCAATAGAATTAGATCAGGATCATCTTCTTCTACCTTATCGAGTGCCTCTTGACCGTCAAAAGCTGTTATGACTTCATAGCCTTCATTTTCCAAGTTGTATTTAACAATATCGGAAATAGGCTTTTCATCATCTACTACTAGAATTTTTTTTGCCATATTATCTCTCCTTGACGTGAATATTATACTAGTTATATGTTATTAAAACAAAATCAACATAACTGAAGCTTAAAAAAATAAAAATTTTATTGAAAAAGTACTTGCTTCATATTTTGTCCTTATGGTATTATATATCTCGTTGATTGATACAACACATCTAACAAATGGGTGGCTAGCTCAGCTGGCAGAGCAACGGACTCTTAATCCGTGGGTCCAGGGTTCGATCCCCTGGCCACCCATAGCAATAACATTTAACCGATGATATCAAGCGAAAGTCTTGATGTTATCGGTTTTTATTTTGCCCAAATTTAAAAATCTGACCTACAGATATATTAGATTATCAAAAAGATTTCCAAAATGAAAGTAATTGGCTCTTCGTGCTTACAAACTTTATGATAGTCCGTCAAATATAATAATACAATTGCGACATAATAAATTGATTATTAATTAACTTCACATATTGAAATAACAAATTTAATCAGCTTTATTAAAAATCCTATTCAAACGTTTTTATCAGGATTTGAAGGGTTCTCATTAGACTAGTCTCAACTTCGTTATATAGAATATATATAGCTTAAATGAGGAGGACTACCACAATGGAACAACCTTCAAGTTCAGAATCAGAAATAATTGAGATACTCAATCGCCACAATATTTTTTTCGAACGTGAAAAAGTTTTTCCAGATCTAAAAAGTGTCAACGATGATTCATTACTACCAGTCGACTTTGCTTTAAATATCAATGGTTTTTTAGCGATCATCGAATATAACGGTGCTCAACACTACCGACCGATCAACAATACTCCAAGTTCTATTGCAGCTTGGCGGCGCTTGACTAAAAACGGTTCTGCTAGGATCAAATTTGCGGAGAAGAACGATATTCCGCTCTTAGTCATCCACTATAAGGATCGCAAGGCGATGAAACATCTCATCCCCAAGTTTATAGAAGATATAAAATTCAATATTCACGATACCAAACCTCGTTACACTAAGAACACCAAAGCCTATTTCTCGGCCTTCCCGTATTATAATTTCGATAAAACCGCTGATACACCCGAAGCTCCGGTAAATCCGCTCAAACTAGAAAAAATCGAAGAATTGGGCTGTTTCAATATCGATCACGCTATTCTCTGGACCAAAGAAGGACTGGAGACCATGGTAGCACGAGAAGAGAATTACAAGTCCGAAATCGAGCAGTACAAGAATGTCACCTCTGACTTAGTCTTACATATTCATGAACTTGAAGAACAAGTCGAACAACAATCTGAACTGATCCAATCACTAACTGAACCAGTTACAGAAGAAGACATCTCAACCAAGACATCTGCCACTGAACTACCTGATTTTATCGGGCGCTTCAGATTAAACGATTCACCACGCAGCCGTTTGACGGACGACGCAAAGACTTTTATCCGAATGTTATCCAGTAGATACAGCACTGATCTGTTTGAAATCCACAGATTCTTAAAGATCAATTATGACGAAAACATTTCAGTACCTACTATAAAAAAATGTGTCAGTTGATTTTTAATCGATCGACACAATTAGGTGGGAGAAAAATATGGACCAACCTTCTGAACCTGAATCACAAATAATCGGTATTTTAAATAATCTACAGATCTTATTCGATCGTGAAAGAAAATTCGATGATCTTAGAAGTAAGAGCGACCATTCCATGTTACCAGTGGACTTTGCTTTGAATATCAACGGATTCTTAGCAATCATCGAATACAATGGTGCACAACATTATTCACCGAAGAATAATTCTGAAACTGCCAAAAGTGCTTTTAGAAGACTGTCCGCCAACGGGACTGCCCGCTTGAATTTTTGCGAAAAAAATAATATTCCGCTCTTAATAATTCATTACAAGGACAAGCATCAACTTCAAAAGATCATCGAGGCATTTATTGAAGACATCAAAAACGATCTTCATAACCATACTCAGAAATACACGACACACACTAAGGGATTTTTTCATGATCTGCCCTATTGTGCCTTTAGATCAACTCCTGACGGTCCCATTAGCCCGCTCCAATTCCAGGAAAATTCTCAATTGGGTTATTTAAGTCTGAGCAGTGATGCCATCGTCTGGACAAAAACTGAATTAAATACTCTATTAGCACGAATTGACGAATATCAACAAAAAGTCGAACAGTATCAAACTATCACTGCTAACTTGGTCCTTAACATCGACTCACTACGTAAAGAATTACTCGAAAAGGATAAGCTCTTAGCTGTTTCACAGAAATCACTTCCAAATCAGCCAATAAAAAAGACCAGTGAAAATATTAAATTCACTGGCAAATTCCGAATGACTAATTCACCGAGAAGCCGTCTAACCTCCGATGCGCGTGTTTTTATTAAATCTTTGTCAGCAAAATACAAGGAGATCTCCGCATTACAGGAATGCTTGGAAAAAAACTATAATGAAAAAATATCGATTCCAACATTGAAGAAGTGTACTGAATCGTGAATTGTTTTCCAATTAGCCAAATTGTAAATAAGCCATGATATTTATCATCGTTTATAATTATTACCGAGAATAATTTATTAAAGGAGCTAAATTATGGTATATACAATTGGCGATGCTTCTAAGAGAACCGGCATCAGTTCGTATACATTGCGATATTACGACAAAAAAGGACTCTTACCCTTCGTAAATCGTGATGATCACGGACGCAGATACTTCAAAGAACATGACTTTGATTATCTATCGACGATCAATTGTCTCAAGAGAACTGATATGAGTCTGAAGGATATTAAATCCTTCATCAATTGGTGTCAAGATGGTGATTGTACACTTGATAAACGTCGCGACTTTTTGATCCAGCATCGTAAAGAAGTCGAAAAACAACTGCAAGAGGTCCAAGGATATCTAGATCAAATCGATCACAAAATCGACTACTACTCTAGAGCCGCTGACAAGGGTACTGAAAATGGCGTTGAATGCTAAAAGAGAACTTCAAACGAAGTTCTCTTTTTTTTATGGTAAATCATTGCCGGCAGCGAAGTAAACATCGTACCATTCTTGTTTAGTTAATTTAACATCGGCACCCTTGGCACTGTCAGCGATATGTTCCGGATTCATCGTTCCGATGACCACTTGCATATTAGCGGGATGTCTCAAGATCCAAGCAGTAGCGATACCATTCTTTGATACACCGTATTTGTCAGCTAATTCTTGTAATTTCTTATTCAATTCTGGGAACTTATCATTGTTGATGAATGTACCGGCAAACATTCCGTATTGGAATGGCGACCAGGTTTGGACAGTAACGCCGTATCTTCTAGAGAATTCCAGCAGACCACCGTCATGGTTAACTGAACGAGCGTCTTGCATATTAGTATGCATCCCAAAGTCGATCATTCCTGTGTGCATGATACTGAACTGTAATTGATTGATCAAAAGTCTTTGATCCACCGCTTCTTGAACTAACATGAATTGTTGCGGATTAAAGTTTGAAACACCGAAGTGACGAACCTTACCACTAGCTTGCAATTCATCAAAGGCTTCGGCGACTTCTTCAGGCTCCATCAGAGGATCTGGTCGGTGTAATAAGAATGAATCCAGATAATCAACCTGCATTCGCTTCAAAATACCATCGACGGTATCGATCAAATGTTGCTTAGAAAAATCGTATCGTTTACCAAAAACAAAGCTGCCATGACTGCGATTAGGATCGACTATGATACCACCTTTTGATTGAATATAGAGTTTATCTCGTGAAATGGATGATTCCTTCAAGGCTTTGCCAAAAACCTCTTCAGAGTGCCCCATACCGTAGATGTCAGCTGAATCAATGTAATTGATGCCGCTGTCTACTGATGTTTCTAGAGCCTTAACTGCATCTTCAGTCGACAATGCTTCCATGCGCATAATACCCAAAGCAACAGCTGAAGTTTGCCAATTCGTGTTACCAATATTTAATTGTTTCATTACTCGTTAACCTTCTCTCTGAATTATAAGTACACAATAATTCTTAGAGTATGGTCTAAGTCAACAAATAAGATTATTTGCATTTACTTAATAATTATTACTTGTATTATTATTAATATTAATGGAATTATCAGGGGGACGCATCAATGGGGAGTTTTAGACTGTTTAAAGAACAAAATAGTAACTTCTGGCGCTATTTTTGGAAATATAGCCAAGTAATTATTTTGGTCGAATTACTAATTAATTTTGTTCTAGTGCCTGCCTTAAGTGTCTTGACGAATTGGATACTAATGCTCGGCGGCATCAAATACGTTTCGTATACCAATATGATTAGCATCATTACTAAACGGCCACTGGTCTTTATCGGTTTAATAATCGTGCTATTACTAATACTGTTACTGGTATTCAGTCAGTTTGCATTAGTACTGATCAGCTTCCAAGCTATTAAGTCACGAGCCAGTATGAAATGGCGCGACTACCTAAAAACTATCTTCCGAGAAATCGCCAGCTTACCTTTCAAGGCGTTTGGTTTCTTCTTGATCTACTTCTTGTTAATTACTCCTTTTGTAGGTATCGGCTTCTCTTCCAATCTCCTCAGTAAAGTCAAAGTTCCGCAATTTATCTTAGATTGGTTATTTACCGAACATCTAGCTTGGGGATTAACTTTGATAATTATTTATCTGATTATCTTTTATATCGGGATGCGTTGGTTATTCGTGATTCCACTGATGATCTTTGATAATCGTACGATTAAAAATGCACTGCATCACAGCTGGCGCATGACTAGAGGCAAAACAATCTATTATTTAACTACCTTTTTAATCGTCTTCATCGTTATAACGGTCACCACATTTGTGCTATTCGGCATCATTTTAGCTGGGCAATGGGGATTTGATCACATAGCTTTGATTCAATTCCCGCTTGCTATTGCTAATCTGACCTTAGTGCAATTGATAAATATTCTCGCCAGCCTATACGCAACATCCCTATCGACTTTGATCATCCTAAGCCAAACCAAAACCCAATACGTTTATCGTGCTCAAAGACATCGCTCGCACAAGTGGTTCTGGATCTTACTCGCGGCGGCAACGATCTTTAGCTTTGTTACATATAATACTGTCTACTTCAAAGGCTGGTTGATGGAACGACCAGTGACGATCTCACATCGTGGTGTCGATGATGGCAATGGCGTTCAAAATTCCATCTCAGCTCTTAAAGAAACCGCCAAGGAAAAACCAACTTACATTGAAATGGACGTTCAAGAAACCAAGGATCATCAATACGTCGTCTTCCATGATAATACGCTCAAAAACTTGGCCGGTATCAATAAGCGACCTAGTCAGATGACCTTGAGGCAATTACAGGAAACTCCAATTCATGAAAATGGTAAAACAGCTTATATTGCCAGTTTCGATGATTACTTACAGACTGCAACCAACTTGCATCAAAAATTATTAGTCGAATTCAAGTCTGTTAAGGGCAATAGCAATGACTTTGTAGCTAATTTTGCTAAAAAATACGGAACGCAATTACAAAAGAACGGCGATATGGTTCATTCATTAAAATATAGTTATATTGAGCAAAGTAAAAAAGACATGCCAAATGTTGCCGCAAATTATATTCTCTCGTTCAATCTTACTGGTGTACCTATTAGCGACGCCGATGGTTTCACGATGGAATATTCCACGCTCAATTCTAGTTTTGTGGACGGTTCACACGCTCTCAACAAAAAAGTCTACGCTTGGACTGTCAATGATACTTCTGATATGAGTCAAATGATGTTCATGGATGTTGATGGCATAATCACTGATGATCTGTCCGATCTTCAGGCTGAGATCAGCAGAAATTTCAACCAAGCTGGCTATGCTAAGCGAATCTACAATTATATTCTACAAATGCAAAGTCCTTTTTGAGTTTTTCTGTTGGATACCGCTGATTGTGATCAACAATGGTCATCACAACCAAAAACAACCTTACGTTCCACGCACTAGCTTCTGGAATCCTTTCCACTAATCGTTTGACTACTTCTTCACTAACTACGATAATTAAACTGTTATTAAATTGGAGGAGGAAATACACATGAAACAACGTTACATTGGCGAAACAAGTTGGGAAGCTTCCGCTGTTGCACTAGGAATTATGCGCATGAACGCTTTGACACCTGATCAAGCAGCAAAATCAATCGATACTGCTTTTGATAATGGTATCAACTTTATCGACGCTGCCGATATTTATGGCGATGGTGATTCCGAAAAGATCTTCGGCGAGGCAATGAAAAAAACTAGTGTCAAGCGCGATGATCTATACATCCAATCAAAGGGCGGAATCGTATCCGGTAATCGCTATGATTTCTCAAAGCAACATCTATTAGATGCCGTTGATGGCAGTCTGGAGCGCTTAGGTGTCGATTATCTCGACTCATTCTTGCTGCACAGACCAGATCCATTGATGGAACCAGAGGAGATAGCCGAAGCTTTCGATGAACTTCAAAAATCAGGAAAGGTTCGTCACTTCGGTGTTTCAAATTTCAATCCTCAACAATACTTGATGGTTCAAGAAGCAGTTGATCAAAGACTGATCATCAATCAACTACAATTTAGTATTATGCACACAGGTATGGTCGACTTTGGGATGCACACCAACATGGCTGACACACGTTCCATCAACCATGACGGTGGTATATTAGAGTTCTCAAGACGTATGGGTGTAACTATTCAAGCTTGGTCACCATTCCAATATGGTATGTTCCAAGGCGTCTTCATTGATAACGACAAGTTCCCTGAATTGAACAAGAAATTACAAGAACTAGCTGACAAATATGGCGTATCAAAGAACGGTATCGCTACTGCCTGGATTTTGAGACATCCCGCTAACATGCAAGTAGTTATCGGAACGATGAACCCTGAACACATTGCTGATAGTGCTAAGGGTGCTGACGTGGATCTAACAAAACAAGAATGGTATGATGTCTACTTCGCTGCTGGCAACGATTTGCCATAAAGTTCCATAAACAAAAATATTTTTAAATTCTTATACTGATGAATCCCATACTTACATAGTAAGTGTGGGATTTTTTTATAATTAAATAATTGGTATACCATATTATCATTTATATAATCAATATAAAATAATAATTGGGCTAATTATTATCTACTGGTATGAGAAGGAACTATAATTCAAGTTGAATCAAATAAAAGAGCATCAAATTGCTAAAGGAGATGTAACTCATGAGAATTAAGAGAACATCCTTTCTGATCAGCATGGTTGCGATTTTCTTAGCTCTTCTAGCATGGATAGTTCCTAATTCTGAGACTGCTCATGCGGCTGATACTACCGGAATTGAACCACAATCCACCATTGCGGTTTCTGGGTTGAGTTCCAGTGATGCGATAATCAAAGACCCAAATGGCAACCTAGTTTCAAGTGATGACCCCTTCTACAATTGGAGTCATTACAATGTAACTTACGATTGGTCTATCGCTGATAATATTCCTGTAAAAGCTGGAGACACAGCAACATTTGAATTACCTAGCTCAATTAGATTAACCGCTAATTTAACTAATATACCTATTTTTAATGAAGATAATGTTCAAATTGGTACATTTTCAATGAAGGCTGGAGAACGTACAGGTACAATAACCTTTAATGACGTTCTATCTTCAACCAATATCGACAGAAAAGGTAGTATCACTTTTCATGTCAGAGGTAATAACGCTAATAACGAAAATCCCGGTCAACTTTATTGGAATATCAACAAAGTTGGTTGGTTAAGTGAGTATGATGAAAATGGTTTACCAAAGTACGTTGTTTGGAATATCGCTTTTAATCCAAGAAGTGAAAATCTAACTAACGTTGTTGTAACTGATAAACTAAGTCCTGGTCAAACATACGTTGACGGATCTGTTTATGCTCCAACTGGCTACTATAATGACAGTGCTAATTTCGTAGCTGACGGCAACACACTTTCTCCACAAGTTGTTCAAAACGGCAATGAAATCAAATTCTACTTTGGAAATGTTTCCACAGCCGTTGATATGACATTCAGAGTTTTGATCAAGGTCGATCCGCACCAAGACAATGCCTATAATGACAATGCTACATTGACCTCAGATCAAATCACTGGTGACGTAAGCAGCAGTGTTCATTATGGTGGTTCTGGTAACGGAACTGGATCTGCTACATTAGGTAACGTAGTATTACAGAAAACTAATGAATCTGGTCAAGTCTTACCCGGAGCTGTTTATGAACTAAAAGACAGCAATGGTAATGTCTTAATGAGTGAAGTCCCAGTTGATGAAAATGGTCAACTGAAGATCTACGATCTACCGGTTGGAACTTACACTTTGACAGAAATCAAAGCTCCAAGTGGCTATGATATTAATCCAAATCCAATGACATTCAGCGTTTTGGCATCATCACGTAACCAAGTCATTGATTTGACACAGGAAGATTATCCCGAAACAACACCACCAACCGAAGAACCTGACACCGGTAACGTTGTATTCGACAAAGTTTCAGTATCTACTGGTAATCTTCTACCAGGTGCCGAATATGATCTACTAGATGCTAACGGAAATGTTGTTCAAAGTGGCTTAGTAACTGATTCCGAAGGACGCATTTCAATCAATGGTCTTAAGACTGGAGATTATGCTTTCAAGGAAACTAAGGCACCTGAAGGATATGAATTATCTACTGATTTAATACCATTTACAATCACTAAAGACCAAACATCTAGCGTCACTGCTAGCGATGTCTTGACTAATGATGAGGAAGATGGCGGCGGTGCTGTCCTCACTAAGACTGATGCTAACGGACAACCACTTGCCGGTGCAGTTTATGAATTAAGAGATCCTAACGGTGAAGTCATCGATAAATATGCGACCGATAAGGATGGTAAGATTACATTCGATCTCTTAGCTGACGGTGAATATACTTTGACAGAAGTCGAAGCTCCCGAAGGCTATGAAGTTAACAAGACACCTATCAAGTTCACAGTTAAAAAGGGCACCATCGTTCCTTTGAATGCAACAGATGAAAAGGAACCTACTGAACCCGAACAACCTGTTGAGCCTAATGAGCCTCAAGAACCTGAAAATCCTACCGAACCTAACGAGCCTGAGGAACCAGAAGAACCTGTTGAACCTAATGAACCTCAAGAACCCGAAAATCCGGCTGAACCTAACGAACCTCAAGAACCTGAAAATCCTGCCGAGCCTGGTGAACCTCAAGAGCCTGAAAACCCAGCTGAACCTAATGAACCTCAAGAACCTGAATATCCGGCTGCTCCTGAAGAACCCCAAGAACCCGGTGAACCAGTCATTCCTGGTGAACCTGAGAATCCAGAACAACCCGCTGAACCTAACGAGCCCGAGAATCCTGAAGAACCATCTATTCCTAATGAATCTCAAAAACCTGAAAAACCAGTTTTACCAGAAGTTCCTAATCAGAACGATGAAGGATCCGGCAACAATTCAGCTGTTACCAATCCAGAACTCCCAGAAAATCCTTCATTCCCAATAACTACTGAAAAACCTTCTGCAAGTTCTCCTGAATATATCACACCTGAACAAGCCGCAAATCCTGGTTCATACGGAACATATATGACTAAAGGATCCACAAGATTCCCTCAAACTGGCAATAAAGAAAATATCTTGATAACCATTACTGGTTTCATTATATTGATCGGACTAGCTGGTTTTGAGATAAATCACAAACACATTTAAATAGTTTTCGATATTTAAACACAAAAAATCTCGCACTTGCTTTGGTAAGTGCGAGATTTTTGATGCTATTTACAATTGATTATTTCTTTCCTCATATATATTATGAAGGATTTTTTTACCTAATACAAGACTATTAATTATAGCCACATCGTACTAACATTAGATACCTAATCTAAGGAGGTATCATGATGGATAATACTTTCAAATCAGAGCAAGCTCACCTAACTATGGTCCACAAGACACTGCAAGAAACCTTAGTCAGCATCGATAAAATGCTGGCAGACAATGCTAGTACGGCAAAAGATTTTAAACAAAATGCGGGCAAAGAGACTGCGTTGAATTTCGACAGCTACACTGATAATTTGGATACTTTTGCAGCAATCGAAACGATGAACAAACAGATCGACTCTTTTAATAACAAACAAATTCAACTTCAAAACACGAAATCTCGTGTTCAAAGATTACTGCCAGCCCCCTACTTTGCCCGCATCGATCTGAAATATCCTGACGAAACAGAATCGATTCCTTTTTATATTGGTGCAGCTGGTTTCTCGCCCAAGCCTGAAGACCCGATGATATTGGACTGGCGTTCGCCATTGGCTGACTTGTACTACAATAATCAGATTGGGCCCACTCATTACATCGCTAATAATAGCAAAATAGCCGTGACTCTAAATAATCGCCGACAATTCTTATTACATGATGATGTTTTACAAGATATTTTCGACACTGATGTCGCAGTTCAAGATCCTCTGCTAGTGAAGACTTTGCAAGCAAACAAGCAGAGCCAGATGGGATCGATCACAGCTACGATTCAAAAAGAACAAAATGTGATCATTCGTGACACTGACAGTCGGGCATTACTAGTCAACGGTATTGCTGGCAGTGGCAAAACTTCAGTCGTCTTACAGCGAATCGCTTACCTACTCTATAAATACCGAACCAAACTTACTTCGGATGACGTTTTGCTACTAACGCCGAATGTTTTATTCACAAATTATATTAATCAAGTACTTCCCAGTTTAGGTGAAGAATCACCGCTACAAATGACCTTTGATCAATTACTAGGATCATTCAATAGTAATCAACTATCTTTTACTGATAAAAATAGTCATATTCAGCAGCTATCGCAACAGTTGAATAAGTTTGATCTAACAGCCGATTCTTTTAAAAATATCAAGTTAAACGGAAAACTGGTTTTTGATAAAGCAACGATCAAACAATATTTTGACCAAACTCCCAAATCAATGTCATTAGATAAGCGCATCACCGCTTTGACCTCAGTTCTAATTAATCAAGTTGAAAATGGCATCGAGATCGATTCCCAAAATGGAAAAATTCAAGCTGAATTGACTAATCTAACTGATTCAGAACAAGAACAAATCTTCGGTCGAATAATCTCCCCTAATTCCGATGCAGCCTTTAAAAATGCCACTAAAAGAATGCTGCAGTGGCGTAATCAGAAGCTTTTGAAACAGTTAGAACAGAAGAATTGGCTTAATATAAATCAGATAATCAAAGCCGTTTTACAAATTGAGCAGATAAATCAACTTGATTATGCCTTTACAAAATTACAGCTATTAAATTTGGCTAGAAAGAATTTGAAATTCGTGATGATCGATGAGATTCAAGATTATTCACTAGATCAAATTTTATTCTTGATCACAGCTTTTCCCAATGCTCGATGGACTTTGGTCGGTGACCAATTTCAATCCATTCATAATTCTCAGGATCCGTTAACCTTTGAGACTCTCAAGCGTATTTTTGAGAAGCACAATATCAAAGTCACCCAAAGAAACTTATATACTAGCTATCGTTCTAGTGGTGAAATTACGAAGGCTTTCGTTAAACATGGATCTCCAGAATTACTTCAAAAAATCAATATCATTCAGGTTGGTGGTAAAAAGCCAAGCTTTGTTGATAATAATGATCTTGAGCAACTTATAAAAAATCTGAAATCACAAATCAAACAATTCGATCACGACGAACTATCGGCGATCATTACTAGTGATTCTCATTTAGCCGACTCACTTAATAAGCGTATCGATAATATCGTATTAGGAACTACGACCGATACTATGCCTGAATCTGGAATAGTGGTCTTACCCTTGGCACTCGCTAAAGGACTCGAATTTGATAATGTTATCGTGGCTGATATAAATTCCATGTATTATCGTGACGAGCAATTCGGTGAGAACAGGATCTACACGGCCTTTTCCCGTGCTTCAAAGAACTTGATAGTAAACTCAAAAAAGGACTGACAATCGTCAGTCCTTTTTGTTTTTAACGTTACGATAGACTAAATATGAAGTTATTGGAACTGTCATAATAACACCGATTGCACAGATAAGCATCGTTATGACTTCAGCAACTACTAACTTGTCATTAATGATTTCACCAAGATTGTCATTTAAGGAATGGATCAAAAAGAACAGTGGAAATGTCGTTGCAAAAAAATTGAATAGCAAGGTATTGGTTTGAGTACTCAAGATACGATTGCCGACTGAAAAACCATCATTAAAAACTTCTGCTGGCGTTAGTGTTGGCTTATTCTCAACGATTTCATTCAAACCACTCGTTATCGCTACACTAGTCTCTGAAATAACGCCCAAACTATTAACCACGATAATTGCCACTGCTAATTGTGGGAATGAGACGCCGGCAGCCAGTGAAAATCCTTCTAGTTCTTCTTGATCTTCAACTCCCATCCCTTGTGCGCTTGCCCAGTACTCGATCGGAATAGTGATCAGAACGATCACGATCATAATCAACAGTGATGTCTTAAAAGCAATGTTAGCCGTATTAGGATTCTCTACGTTCATAAATATGGCCACGATCAAAATTATTACCGACACGATTGCGGTCGTGATGAGAACATTGAAGCCGTCAGCAATCAAAATCAATAGTGCCACGATCGAAATAATATTAATTCCTAGTCCAAATAAAAGAGACAGTCCTCGACTACCAGCTACGAGCAGCAATAGAATTACAAAAGCACCTAATAAATACAGCATTAGACCGCCCTCCTAGTAATTATTTTACTAGCAATAAAACTAGTTATCGGTACCGTCAGCACGATCCCGATCCCACTGATCAGTAATTGTGCAAAGCCTAAACTCAAAGTCATCTCAAAAGTATAATTGATCGAATTACCATTGCTCAAATACAATAGAACAACATTCAAGTGCTCGGCAATGACAATGAACAGCAGAATATTGATCAATGGGCCGATCAATTCTCGACCAATATTAATGCCAGACTTAAAGAGTGTTTTTTCTGAAACGTCAGCAATTTCTCTTTTCATTTCTATCAATGAAGAAGAAATATCCATTGTTTCATCTAGGATCACTCCTAGAACGCTGAAGATAACTTGGGAGATGAAAACACTAAAGTATGGCTGCAATCCAAAATCCGTCAACTCTAGATGCACACCACTGTTGTTAGATAATTTCAATAACAAGATACTCAATAAAATCGAAACGGTAGTCGCAATCACCGTGCTAGAGTAAGCCATTAAAGCATCCGATGTCGGACCCAAGATCACGATCAGAGCAATTCCTGAAATCAGCAATGCCGTTATAACGGTCATCAATAACAAAATACTATTATGTGTATTGATCAGTATTTTCATAAATCCATAGTAGACGACCAAGTTAAGTAAAACACTGGTCAATAACTTACCTCGACTAAATTGCATACAGAATAACAACACTATGACAATACCAATGGTAAATACCAGCACCGTGTCACGCTTAACGTCATTGATCGAATAATGTTTACCCGTCTTGGTCAACATAACTTGCTGACCACTGAGGTATTTTTGGTCAGTCAATTGAGACTGATAATACGTATTCTTCAATGAAATACTTTGTCCTCGATGGTTCGTATTCAAAAAGCGACCTGTCACACGTTGGGTCACCTGAATATCAGTATTTTTATATTCATCAGTATTCTTACTCTTGTCCAAAGTCTTGACTGATTCCACTCTTATGATTGGATCTTTGTAAAGAAACGCATCAAAACGTGTGAATACTGTCGCGACAATAGCCAGACAAACTACAATAACTATCTTTAAATATTTTTTATTCATCATTTCACCTTAAATTATTATTCAATAATATCACTACTAAACATTATTGAGTAATTTTAATAATGATCACCGTTAATACTCTTTAATTGAAACACATTTACCAAAAAAAGTTACAAACTAAATTCCACCAAGATATTCCTTATCTATCAAGGTATCTGTGTCCTGAGGACGGCACAAATATCTTCTAACCAATAAATTTTTTGAATTCAACCGTTGACAAATTTTTAAGTTTGAAATATGATTTTTGACATCAACTACTCAACTGAATTTCAGCTGAAGAAAACTGTTAGGAGATTTTTATTATGAAAAACACTATTTCTCTAAACATCGTCAATAAGCGTTGGCAAAGCCGATAATTCAGGTTGATCCGATATGGATGTGGCCTGAAGAGGATCACATCCGTGTCGGCTTATTAAACTAGTTTAATTAAAAAACTTAAGCCCGCATGGAATTCTAGAGTCCATGTGGGATTTTTTTGTTCAAAGACAATCTCACAAACTATGAGATTGTCTTTTTGTTTTTTATAATACTTATATGAAAGTTACGGGGGAGAAAAAATGAAACATATGAAACGTTTATACGGAACTATTATTTTCTTATTTGCCTTTTTGATATTTGCCTTTTTTTACACCGGTCATAACGAAACGGTAGCTAAGAATCAGATTCCTAAAGTTGGGGTTCTTCAATTAATGTCCCACCCAGCCCTAGATCAAATCAATAAAGGGTTAGATGATACTTTGAAGAAACACGGCTACATCAACGGTAAGAATATTAAGATCGAATTTCAAAATGCTCAAGGGGATCAGAGTAACTTAAGAACTATCAGTAAACAATTCGTTCAAGATAACGTGGACGTTGCGGTCGGTATCGCCACTCCATCAGTTCAATCACTAAAGAATGCCACTTCAACCATCCCGATCGTCATGGGCGCTGTAACCGATCCTAAGGGATTCGGTATCATCCCTAGTAACACTAAACCTGGTGGCAATATCACCGGTGTCTCTGATCAGGCACCACTTGAGAGCCAATTAAAATTGATCAAGGAAATAATGCCAGATATTAAGAATATCGGTATTATCTACACTTCAAGTGATATGTCAGCTACAACTGAAATGAAAAAAATGAAAAAATTAGCTGCTAAACAAGGTATGAACGTCACCGTGTCCAGTATCAGTAACGTTAACGACCTAGAACAAGTTTCAACTAGTCTTTCACAAAAAGTTCAAGCTATCTTCGTTCCAACCGACAATACTGTTGCCAGTGGTATGAAACTATTATCAAGTATTGCTGCCAAACAAGGCGTTCCTGTTTTCCCAGCCGCTACGACTATGGTATCTGATGGTGGTCTTGCCACTTACGGACTAAGTCAATATGAACTTGGCGAACAAACTGGTGAAGACGTTGTTAAGATTCTCCAAGGCAAAGGCAAACCTGCTACAATGCCTGTTACATTCATTAAAAAAGGCCATTTGATCTTGAACGAGAAACAAGCTCAAAAGCTTAATATCACGTTCCCAGAATCAGTCATCAAACGAGCTCAAACAGAAGGGAAGATCATCAAATGAATCTAATAATATCAACTATCAGCCAAGGTTTCATCTGGGCTATCATGGCAATTGGCCTATTTATCACTTTTAGAATTCTCGACTTCCCCGATATGACTGTTGAAGGAAGCTTCCCACTTGGTGCTGTCACTGCTGTTATCATGATTCAACACGGTTATTCACCTGAGATTGCACTACTTGTATCGTTTATCTTCGGTTCTTTCGCTGGATTTGCTACAGCTTTTATGTATACCAAGTTGCACATTCCAAGCCTACTTGCCGGGATTTTGACAATGACAGCTCTATATTCTGTCAACTTACGTATTCTAGGTAAAGCCAACATGTCACTGACTAAGCCAGATAATATTTTTAACCGCTACGGTTTGGACAAATTACCAGTCAACTTCAATGGAATCATCTTAGGAATCATTATCATCGCTATCATTACCTTCCTATTGATCATCTTCCTCAACACCGAAAAAGGACAAGCCGTTATCGCTACTGGTGATAATGAAACTATGGCCGCTTCGATGGGAATCAACACCACTATGATGAAATTCATCGGTATCATGGTTTCTAACGGAATCGTTGCTCTAACCGGCGGTCTCATCGCTCAACAAAATGGCTTTGCGGACGTCAACATGGGTATCGGTTCTATCGTCATTGGTCTATCAGCTATCATCATTGGTGAAGTTATCTATCCTGACGTCTCACTAAGTGCTCGATTGATTACGATCGTCATTGGCTCGATCGTTTACCGCTTGATCTTAATGATCGTTCTTCAATTAGGGTTCAATACTAACGATCTGAAGTTGATTTCAGCAATTATTCTTGCTCTATGTCTAGCATTACCAACGATCAGAGCACAATTCTTCAGAGCTTTCAGAAATGGGGTCAAAAGCAAATGAAATCATTATTAGAAATAGATAACGCCGTTAAAACAATTTATAACGACAGCCAAGAATTGAATATCTTAGATGGCATCAACTTGTCGATCAAACCACAAGACTTCATCGTTGTCTTAGGTACCAATGGTGCTGGTAAGTCAACTTTGCTGGACGCCATTACCGGTGCCAACACATTGACCTCAGGTAAGATTTTATTAAATGACGAAGACATAACTTCAACTAATCTGGCTAAGCGAAGCCGTTACATCAGTCGTGTCTATCAGGATCCAAAGCTGGGAACATCACCACGTATGACTGTCGCTGAAAATCTGCTACTCGCCAAACGCCGCGGACTTCCTCGCCGACTAAGATTGCGTAAACTAAATGAGCATATGGCAGAATTCAAAGATTTCACTAAGGATCTCCCTACTCTAGATAATCGACTAAATACCTTTACTGAGAAACTATCTGGTGGACAACGTCAAACTCTGAGCTTCTTGATGGCGATCATCCAAAAGCCAGAATTGTTATTACTAGATGAACATACAGCAGCTCTTGATCCACAAACAAGTCAAGAATTGATGGAACTTACTGACAAAGTTATTCGTGAAAAGAAATTAACCTGTCTAATGGTTACACATAACCTGACCGAAGCCGTTAAATATGGTAATCGATTGATCGTTCTTAAAAAAGGAAAAGTTGTTCTAGACCTTGACAGTGAAGCCAAAGCTAAACTTAAAGAAGAAGATTTACTCGAGTACTTCTAACAAAAAGTATTTACAGAAAATATATCGAACAGTTATTTCTAATGAATAAGATAAGGGTTTATCTACACATCTTTAAAACGTTAGTGTTACAGTGAATAGTGTACTAACTACACATTTTCGATTATAAATAGTGAAAACAGTGTATCTTAATACACTGTTTTTTTGTGTGGTTTACATAGTTTTCAATCAAATTTTCTGAGGTTTTAAATATTATAGAGGTGGTTAAATGCGAGCGGAAAATGAGATAGTAAATGAAAATAAACTACAAATACAAATGATCAACACACAGGCTGATCATAAATTAAAACGGATCGCCAAGATAGCAACTCTAGGTGGCTTACTATTCGGTTTTGATACTGGTGTCATTAACGGTGCTATTGACTATATGGCTGCTCCTAAGGAGTTAAATCTTTCACCCGCTAATGAAGGACTAGTTACCAGCAGTGTTACGTTAGGCGCTGCTTTTGGGGCCATTATTTCCGGACATCTCTCTGATAAGGCCGGACGTAAGCGTCTGATTCTTGCCTTGTCAGTTATCTTTTTTGTTGGAACCTTGGGTTGTGCTCTTTCACCTAATGTCACTTCGATCATTCTCTTTCGAATCTTAGTCGGTTTAGGTGTCGGTGGTGCTTCAGTCGTCGTTCCAACTTACTTATCTGAAATTTCCACTACCGAATTGCGTGGACAAATGGTTACTCAAAACGAATTGATGATCGTTGGTGGACAATTACTCGCCTTCGTTATCAATGCCCTACTCGGTACTTTCGTGCATGTGCCACATATCTGGCGTTACATGTTAGGGTTCGGTATGATCCCTGCCACTGCACTGTTCATCGGCATGCAATTTGCTCCTGAATCTCCACGCTGGTTAGTTATGATGGGTAAAGACTCCGTAGCTAGAAGAATTCTTTCTAAAATCAGACGAAAGAGATCTGATGGTGAACGTGAGATTCAAACGATCCACTCAATTATGAAATTAAACAATAAAAAAACTAAACCTTTAAAGGAATTAAAAAAGCCCTGGATTCGTCGCCTAGTCTTGATCGGTGCTGGTTTAGGAATTATGGAACAATTCATGGGCATCAATATTATGATGTATTACGGTACAACTATTTTGACCAACGCCGGCTTCACCAAGAGTGCTTCACTGATCGCTAATATTGGTAACGGATTGGTTGCCGTTATCGTTACGATTATTGGTATGAGACTGATCAACAAAGTCAGCCGTCGCAAATACATGTTGATGGGAATCATAGGAACTACCGCTTCATTAGTTGCTCTAGTAACTATGACTAAAATATTAAGTAAGACACTCTTGCCATTCGGAGTCATTCTCTGTTTGATGGCCTTCTTAGCCTTCTATCAAGGTGCTGTGGCACCTTTGGTTTGGGTCTTATTATCTGAAATATTCCCGCAAAATATCCGAGGATTCGGAATGGGCTTAGCTACATTCTTCTTATGGATGTCTAACTTCATCGTGGGATATATCTTCCCAATTATGATTTCTGGTCTGGGGATCGGCAAGACATTCTTAGTCTTCGCCGCCTTCAACGTTGTGGCTTGGGCTTTTGCTTACAAATGTGTACCTGAAACTCAGGGTTTGACGTTGGAACAGATTCAAAGAAAATTTATTACTAGATAGTTTATTGTTGGGGTGGTGGGTGTCTTTCCGCTGATGGTGGGCAACAATTCCATCTGCCGTGGACCGGTCTCAGTCTTCGTCTTCGACCTCGCTTGGAAGCCTGTAGTCTTCCAAGTCGTCCAGTGTTCTAAGCGATAAATCGCTAAGAACACTTTTACGGCGGATTCCATTGTTGTCCACCATCAGCTAAGTTTACTCTCTAATTAGCAATAATCTTATTTTAATATCTAATTGTAAATAATAAAAAATAGCATGTAACGACAAAGGAATGAAGTTATATTCCTATCATCATTACGTGCTATTATTTTTTTACCATCAATAAATTAGCTGGAGGTCAGCAGTAATGGAATCAGTAGCGATTGTGGTGTTAATGCGGGCGGTTTTCCCACATTTACAGCACGGACGTCTTTCTTGATTTGCGGTTTATGCAAAGCAAGAAAGCGAAGATCGAGACCGCTTTTTGGCTCGAGACGGTCCCGCTACAGACGGAATTACTGCTGACCGGAAGCGGAACCCCCCCACTAACTACAACTTAAATCTGATCAAAAGCTTGTTTCAAATCACCGATCAAATCTTCTGAATCTTCGATACCAACTGATAGTCTAACCAATTCATCTTTGATACCATTTTTCAAACGAATCTCACGTGGAATCGAAGCATGCGTCATAACGGCTGGAACTTCAATTAAACTCTCAATTCCACCTAAACTTTCAGCTAAATCAACTAGCTTCAAGCTTTCAACGAATTTCTTAGGATCTAATCCTGGTTGCAACTCAAACGAGATCATTGCGCCAAAGGTACGCATTTGTTTCTTGGCAATCTCATAACCAGTTGATTCAGGATTGCCTGGATAATAGATCTTAGCGACTTTATCATTATTATCTAAATAATCATAAACTAACTTAGCGTTGTCAGCGTGGACACGCATTCTAACACCCAAGGTCTTGATACCACGCATCAACAGCCAACTGTCATCTGGTCCCAAGACACTACCGATCGAGTTTTGTAAGAACGCTAGATCTTCTGCAATTTTGTCGTCACTTGTGACAGCTAATCCAGCAACAACGTCACTGTGTCCGCCCAAATACTTCGTAGCACTGTGAACAACAATATCAGCACCCAGTGTTAATGGATTTTGATTGTATGGTGTCGCAAAGGTATTGTCGACGATCGTTTCTAAGTTATGCTTCTTAGCAATCTTAGAGATTCCTTCAATATCAGTAATCTTCAATAAGGGATTAGTTGGTGTTTCCAGATAAATGGCTTTGGTATTAGCTTGAATGGCTTTTTCCACTGCATCAAAATCACGTGTATCAACAGAGGTGAATTCTAGTCCAAAGCGCTTGAGCACTTTGTTGATCAAACGGAAGGTCCCGCCATAGACATCATTTCCCACTACAATATGGTCTCCAGCAGAAAAAGTTGAGAAGACTGCGTGGATCGCCGCAGATCCAGAAGCAAAGGCAAAGCCGTACTTACCATTTTCAATCTGGGCAATCAACTTCTCCAACGAAGCACGGGTAGGATTACCTGTACGTCCATATTCCCATTTAGGACCAGCACCTAGTTCGTGTTGGTGGAAAGTTGATGAACGATAAATCGGTGTTGAAACAGCTCCTGTAGTTGGATCCTCACTGAAACCGCCATGAATAAGTTTTGTATTGAATTTCATAATATTGTTTCTCCCTCTTTAAAATCATTTTTATTATAGTCTAATTGTAGATATTTTTACTTAAATAACGTTCACTCGAATCTGGAAATACTGTAACGATGGTTGAATTATCTGGTAATTCCTCCGCAACTTTCAAGCTGGCGGCTAAAGCTGCCCCACTAGAACTGCCTGCAAACAAGCCTTCATGTTTTGCTAACCATTTTACGTAATAAAAAGCCTTATCATCACTAATTGTTTTGACATCATCAACCGTAATTTCTTTAAAGAAAGGTGGGACAAATTCTACTCCAATGCCTTCCGTTCGATGTGCGTGTGCAGTTCCACCATTGAGAATCGATCCTTCGGGTTCCACCGTTATAGCTTTCATATGAGGGTTTTTCTCCTGCAATGATTTAGCGGTTCCTACAAAAGTCCCACCACTTCCAGAACCGGCAACAAAAGCATCGATTTCTCCCGGTATATCATCTAAGATTTCCGGACCCATTGTACGATAATATGCTTCAGGATTAGCTTCATTTTCAAATTGCATCGGTACATATGAATTCTCAACTTGTTTAGATAATTCACGTGCCTTTTTTATAGCTCCAGTAATTCCATCCGCAGCTGGTGTGTTGATCAATTCTGCACCTAAAGCCTGCATCAAAATCTGTTTCTCTTGGCTGAATTTTTCAGGAACGACCAACTTTACCGGTAGCTGATACCGTTGGGCAGCTAATGCCAAGCCAATACCTGTATTTCCCGCAGTCGGTTCAATGATAGTTGTTCCACTTGTGATCAGACCTTTGATAATTCCGTCTTCGATCAAATTGATCCCTAGTCTGTCTTTGATACTGCCACCGGGATTAAACATTTCTAATTTGGCATAAATATTACTGTTATTAGGTACATCAATGTTCAGCTTTAACAACGGTGTGTTTCCAATGGTTTTGTATACATTATTTACTAACATGCTTATCCCCTTTTAGTTCAAAAATATAAAAAAAGGGTGCAGATAAATTTATCTGCACCCTACACGAATATCACTATAATTGAGTCTCCTGAAAATTTAGATACTCAAACTAGTGGATCGCATAAGATGCGAACCACAACAACAATTGTTTTTTGTTTGAATATCATTTATTAACATAACAAGAGTCCTCCCGTTTGATTTATGACTATGAGAATATGCTTGAGATCAAGATTTGTCAAACTATTTTTATCGTCATAACGCTACACACTAATCAGATAGTTCTTCAATTACTTGTTTTAAAGCATTTCTAAAAATATTTTTATTTTCTGTTCCCATTGCTTGGATCATTCGTTCTTCAGTTTGATTGAAATATTCATTTATCTGTTTGGCCAAATTACGAGCTCTCGGTGTGAGAATGATTCTTTTTAATCGAGCATCCTGTTTAACAGATACGCGGACGATCAAATCTCGCTCTTCCATCAACTTTAAGGCACTGGTTGCTGTAGCACGGCGAATATTAAATTCCCGTTCAACGTCTTTTTGAAAAATATTCCTAACATTCTCTTCATGCGAAACATAGTCAATAATACTTATTTGCACACTAGTGAGTCCCAATCTTTGTGCAAACTTGTCTGCATCCCGATTTACCGCATTATTAGCCTGCTTGATCAAGGTTCCGAATAATCTGTTCATGTAATTATCTCCGATTGTTAAAAGTCTAACTTTAGATAAATACTAGCATATAATCTCGTAATTGTGTTATAACTTTCTTAGTTAGTTTGAATTCTAACAATTATAATAAAAAGGAAGATTTCATGTCTCGTCAATTAAACTCAAAATTAATCTTTTCGATTTTAGCAACTGGTTTATTATCTTTTTGTGGTGTTGTCATTGAAACTGCAACTAACATTACCTTTCCTACCCTGATGAAAGAATTCAACGTTAATACAGCCACTGTCCAATGGATGACTACGGGATATTTATTAGTCGCTTCCATCATGATGCCATTGTCAGCCTTCTTAAAAAAACGTTTCTCAGCTAAAAGGCTCTTCGGAACAGCTTCAATACTCTTCATCTTCGGTTTAGTCTTAGATGTGACCGCCCCTAACTTCATCCAATTAGTAAGTGGCCGTATTGTTCAAGGTATCGGTGCCGGAATTGCTCTGCCTTTAATGTTCAACATCATCTTGGAACAAGCACCACTTGATAAGATCGGCTTCTTAATGGGTCTAGGAACACTTGTAACCGCCATTGCTCCTGCAATTGGACCAACTTATGGTGGATTGATCGTTGATGCTTACGGCTGGCGTGGAATATTCTTATTCCTGATTCCCATAGTTGTCCTAGCCATGATCATGGGGTTCTTTTCGATTCAACAATTTAGTAAGACCAGCCACACTTCTCTGGATACGTTCGGTCTAATTTATATTGCGATAACTTTCGTTGGAATTATCATTGGCTTTAGCAATTTGTCTTCGATCCTTCAATCACCATCAAAATTCTTGATACCATTTATCATTGGAATCCTTGCTCTAGTGATGTTCTTGAGACATTCCAGCAAGAATACTTCTCCCTTATTGAATTTGACAGTATTTCGCAACAAGGCTTTTTCCCTACACTTGAGTGCTTACTTCTTGATTCAGCTTGAGGCACTCGGCATTTCGTTTATTCTGCCTAACTATATTCAGCTGGTTAATCATCAATCCGCCCTTACTGCAGGATTGGTAGTCTTACCAGGTGCCGCCATCGGTGCTATTCTCGCTCCACTGAGTGGAACTATTTACGATAAATTAGGTGCTCGCAAACCGATCATGTTGGGAGTAATCCTACAATTGATCGCAATGCTTTTATTTTTTGTGTTAGGACAACACTTAACTATCGTGGAAATATTAGTTATTTACATCCTCCTAATGCTGGGAATGGGTTCAGTAATGGGAAACACCATGACCAACGCACTGCAACAATTAGACGCCGATCAAAACGCTGACGGTAACGGTATGTTTAATACTGTTCAACAATTCGCTGGAGCGGTGGGAACATCGATCGTATCAACAGTTATTGCCTTCTCCCAAAACACAAATAGCGGCCTTAGCTACGCTGCTAAAACCGCTTCTGGTGCCAAAAACTCATTCTTAATGCTATTAGTATTCCTGATAATCGCTTGCTGGGCCTTGAACCTCGGCACCAAAGTTCAATCTTCACGTGAACGTGAACGCCAATAATAGCCATATTTGACTGGCAATCTCTTGGCACGTGTTACCGTATATCGAATATTATTGATCACTCTTATCATATTTTTTTGATTTTGCTCATAATCACTGTGTTCTAGAATAAATCGTGCCGCATCAGAATAATAAACATACGTTTCTAACACTTCACGTGTTTCTATATCGCACCGTTCAATCAACAATTTTGAATGGTGCATTTTATTTTGCTTTTTTAATGTTTCGGCGACTTCCTTTGAAGTCACTTGTAACAAGTTATCGATCGCGTTGTTGCTGTTGTTACCATCCTTGTGAACTATCCTCTTGTTAGGATCATATTCTCCAAAGGCCTTCAAAACTTGCACCTGTACGGGGTAAGCAATGTACTTGTCATCCTTGTTTCTGATCCTAAGAATCTTGTAATTACCCGTCTTGGCAGTGTTCATCATCCGATATCTTACTTCACCATTGGGCCCCTTTATCAAACGATGGCACACTCTGCCTAAATTTGAAACTTCGTATTTTTCATCAATATCAGTTACTTTCCAAATTTCCTCCATTTTAAACACCCGCTATAAATCAGATTCACTTTTAAGTGTAAATTCATCACTCTCTGTCATATTAAAGTTATTTTCAATGTCATTCATAGTAATGTGACCGAATTCAATGTCGACTGAACATCATGTCAATTTTTCTCTCCTACTGATTAACATGAAGATACAATCCGCCAATATCTTCTCCGGCATAATTCGAAGCATTGTATATTTCGATCAATTGCACGTCAAACATAGCTTTCAGTGCACTCCAGTTACAGCTAAAGTTGCTAATAAAATACTTTTTTGAAATTTTTTCATAATTATATTTTCTCCTTATTCTTTGATGTATTATTTAACATTTACACATTGTATATTTTCAATATATTACATATATTTTATTATTACAACATATTTTAAGTAATATATTGAAATATATACTTAGTTAACAGTATTATAAGCTGTATAGATTACAAATAAAAAATGCGTTCTTTAAAATGCATTCAAACATTTCTATTGTTCTTTGCGGTTATTAGGCGTCTTATATTTGATTGCCGCATAAGAAACTTCTTCAGTCTTAAAAAAGTCTACATCAATAACTTTATGATTTCTTTTTTCCAATTGCTGGATAGTAGTATTTAGATTTTCAGTAAAAATGTATTCTGTATCTTCTAAATCAGTTTGATCTCTGTATGGAACTAATTTAATTTGTAACATTTTGCACTCCTTTTTATTTTATTTGGTAAAACAAGTATTAAAAGAACGAAGAGTCTTTGTATTCTTAATGGTTAATTTTATTGATATAACAGTATAATGAATCAAGTATTTTTTAAGAAGTACATTATATTGTTAATTATCAATTTAATAACGTAATTTTTTCTGTTCATTTTTTCCCAATTCTCAACTAAGGTTGCTAAAGGAACAGTTTGAGGTGTATATGAATGATAAACGAAATCGGTAAAATAATACGTGACAAGAGAAGGTCATTGGGCTTAACCATTGAACAATTAGCGGAAAAGGCCGATGTCAGTGAGAGTTTGGTTTCTCAACTCGAGCGTGGCGTTAATAGCAATATCTCACTAAACAAATTGGAAAGAATCTCTACCGCTGTAAATTTGAAATTACCTGAATTATTTGACCAACCCGAGCATTCAGGAATTCAATATTTGGAACTATTGGACTATCTTGCTAAATTATCGCGTGAAGATCGTGAAGCTTTGTCTCAAAAAGTTTTGGCTCTTTTGACATTCATGGATAATAAATCAAATAACCAATAAAATTTGAAAAACAGTTTTATGATTGCAACTCATTTGTTTGAGTTGCTTTTTTGTTTCAAGGCCTTGAAACTGATAAAATTACTCGTCATCCCTTGAGGACAATTTCAATATATTACATACGAATGCCTATATCAATGGGTTTCTAGCAATTCAATAAAATATCTTTTTCAAAATATGTATTAAAAAACATCTTTTGAAAAGTCTAAAAAAGCACACAAATCTCAACTGATTTGTGTGCTTTTATTTACTTTAGATCACTTGCGGCAACCCATTCATCAGTTGCTACACGATGCATTTTTACACCATTGATAACAGCTGTCTTATCCGTTGCCCAGCTTGTATTGTTTGCTAGGGCACGGCCCTTATTCATTTGACCTTTAGAATTATAAAGATGTTTATAATTGCCGATTTTTGTTGTGATAGTTGTCTTATTGACTACATATTCATACACATGTTCCGCGCTGACCCATTCGTGTGTGGCTACTCGATAAAAAGTCTTGCCATTCAACGTCATCTTCTTATCAACATGCCAGTTAGAGTTCTCCATAAGTGCACGATTTCTAACTTCACGCCCCTTATCATCATGTAACGGCGCTATGCTTGAAAAATGCGTCGCAACATTGGCAGGATAGGCTTCTATCTTACCTTTTGAAGAAGTGTTTAATTCGGAATTGTTATGGTTAGTACTAGGTTTGTTTGAAGAAGGATTGGAACTGTTGTTACTTGTTCCTGGTTTGTTAGTAGAAGAACCAGAATTACCATTACCTGTTCCCGGTTTATTAACAGAAATAGAACTATTTACCTTAACCAACTGAATAGTCACAGAACCAGTATTTTTATCCATATTTACAACATTGCTAAAACCAGGTGCTAGTTTATATCCCTTTGGAACTTGCACCGTTTGTTTAGTTCCCTGTTTGCCTGTTACTGAAGTATTAGAAACTAATTTCTTAGTATCTTTGTCAATGAAGGTTACAATTGTTTTTAATTTTGTTTTATCAGGCTTAGAGTTTGAAGTTCTATCAGGTACAACTAATATATTGCGCTCTGTAATCAATGAATCATGTGATATAGTCTTAAAATCATTAATAAATTTGTATCCATTAGGCGCTGATAAAGTAACATTGTCACCTTCTAGACCATTTAAGTATGTTGTTTTAATATTTACTCCATCAGCATTAAGAAAATTAACCTGTGTTTGTACCTTTTTCTTCAAAGAAATAGTAAAGTAGCCATCCTCATAAACAAATGAAGGTAAATTAAAATCCCTATATTCAGAATAGCCTTTTGGAATTTTTTCTTTAGGTATTAAAACTTTATCACCCATTTTACCTGTAAAAGTAAATTCTCCTAATTCTTTATACTCACGGTAGTCAACTATTTTTACTGTGACTTCAATTTTTTTACCCACCACATTTATTTTATGTTCAAAATCATCTTGATCTTTGATTACAAATTGCAATTTATCATTTGTTTCGTATCCAGTAGGTAATTTGTCCAAATCCAATGTGATAATTTTACCTGGTTTTCCACTAATTGTTCTTGTATCAACTATTTCATTTTTATCATCGATAAAAATGACTTTATTTTCGAAATATTCATCACTTTTATCTCTTTCTATTTGAAATGTCCTTTCATCCTTTTCGTTAGAATTAATAGTTATAGTATTGGATTGATCTTTCTTTAGCATATATCCATTTGGTACGTAGTCACTTATATTTTCAGTTGATCCAAATTGTCCATGAATCTCTTTATAAAATTCCTCTTTATCATCTGTTATAAATTTTATTTTATTAGAATAGTATTTTGGTTTTACATTAACAACTTGTTCCCTGTTTGAATCAATGTATACATTTTCGTCCAATAATTCATAACCTAAAGGTATCTTATCTTTAGTGTTAATCTCTTTTCCCATCAATCCTTCAGCATCAAAAGATTCCCCTACCTTTTCGCTAGTAAACCAATTATTAAATATAATTTTTTGTTTAATTTCTTCCGATTCTAAAACAATAGTCTTAATAGATTTTTCATCAGACGTAATCTCTAGTCTACTATCTTCAACTTTTATTCGATAACCTCTTGGTACTTCCTTATCTAAATCTACAACCTCACCAACTTCACCCATTTTATCAAATGTACGAACATCTCTACCAAATATGTTTTTAAAATGAACCTCATTAGAAAATAAGGATTTGACTACTGTTATTTTACGAATTTCACCATCTTTTCCAAGTATTATTTTTTTTTCTTTATCATTTTTCAATTTATATCCATATGGAATATACCATGAGCTAATATCTTTCTCTTCACCTTCAACTCCTTTTACAATCTGCATTTCTCCTATAGAATCACCATTTTCATCATAAAATTCTAAAATATTCTTAACTTCTTTATCATTAACGCTAACATCAGCAACAGCCTGAACAGTCCCAGGTGTAACAATCACCGATCCCAATGCCATACTAGAAAATAAAATACTTGTTAAAACTAATGATTTCTTCATCTCCTAAATCCCCCTAATTTCATGTAGTTAATTTTAAATGTATTCATAAGACGTAACTAATATGATATAGGGATACCAATTCTTTGCAATAGCTTGGAATAAAATTTTTATATTTATAAAAATCAAATATAAATGGCATTAAAACAATATTTTGCACGTATTATATCCTGATTTGACCGAAAAAATATTTATAATTTTTTTCTTATGTATTCTTAATCTAAGAAGAGGACAGGATAAGCAATAATGCAATTAATAATAGGCCATTTTAATCTAATACAAATTTTTCTTTCTATATAAAATTGGATTTCATGATCCATTTATAAATCCCACCCAAAACAAAAAAGCCTCCTCCAAACTCAAAAAGAGTTTGAAAAAGACTTTCATAAATATAAAACTAAATAAATTTAATTATTACTACTTGATATCACTAGCTGGAACCCATTCGTCTGTGGCAACTTTGTACATCTTTACACCATTGATAGTACCCATCTTGCTTGTTTTCCAAGCTGAGTGTGGTAACAAGGCACGGTTCTTGATCATTTCACCATTACCTTTGTACAAATATGTAGGATCATCAGAAGTTGTTGTAACGACTGTTCTATCTGCCTTCACAGCATCCTTTGGTGTTGTTACGGTACTTGATCCAGCATTGTCGGTATTAGTAGTGTTTGATTCGTCTTGAGTGTTTGACAATGTAACGTCGGCTTCTTTAACGAATTCATTCGTAGCAACACGATAATATGTAACACCGTTAAGAACTAATTTCTTATCGATTTGCCATGCGGTACTTGCACCTAATCCACGACCGGTAATCACTTTACCGTCTTGAGTGTAGATCAAGGCACCTAGTTTACCAGTTGTACCAACGGCTTTGTAATTTGTAAGACCTGAAGCATCAGCCTTGGTGGCAGTAACGATTTGTGTATTACCATCAGCTTGCAAAGTAATGTTCTTGTCAGCAACTGTGTAGTTAGCTGGGATTTGGCCGTCTGTTAGAGCAACTGTGTCACCAACTTTAGCGCCAGAAACTGTAGCTGTACCGACTTGATCATAGTCAGCTGTCTTAAATATAACTGTATTAGCAACTGGTTGTCTAACTTCGATACTTACTGAGTTAGTACCCTTTTCCAATTTAACATTAGCGTCAGTACTATTTACCAACTTATAGTTTGCTGGAATATTGCCCAGTGCCTTGACAGTATTGTAAGGTCCAGTAACTGTTTCAGTTCCAACAACATCAGTCTTGTCACCTAGATAATAGCTAACATTCAAAGTTGCAACGTTGTCCATATCACTAGCCTTAGTTACAGTAACATCATATGAGCTACCATCAGCTTGGAATACAGGAACTGATCCGTTGAAATAATAATTAGTCAATGCACTAGAACTTGGAACGGTCAAACTTTGACCGACCTTTCCATACATCTTTAGTGTAACTAATTCTTTTCCATCTGGATCTTTGAATGTGACAGTATTTAATACTTGACCAGTTGTAGTGGTAGAGTCTGACGTAGTGGTTTCGGTAGTTGCGGTATCATCAGAAGCTTGAACTACAGCAGGTGTAGCAACTGAACCTAAGATTATGCTAGAAAATAATAATCCACTTACGATCAATGATTTCTTCATTAAACTTTTCCTCCCAAAATTATTTAGAGCTAGTTTAAATATACTAGCATGCGAACATACGTTGCAATCTATCCTCTGAATTTTATACAATTTTTAAAAACTGAACTAAAAAAATCCCTCATTTATCAATTAAACGAGGGATTACTAATATAATCAGTTACTTCATTGAAATAACGATTTTTCCTTTGGCATGATGTGTTTCACTGACTTCCTGAGCAGCTTTAACGCCGTCTTCAGTAAATGGGTGAACGCTGTCGATAATGACCTTCACAACGCCATCATTCACTAAGTCAACTAATTCTGTTAGTTGCTTGCCATTTGGTCTTAACCAGATACCCTTGGCAGTAATATTCTTAGCAGCTGCCAATTTATCGTCAATAGCACCGGCAATAGTAACTAGATGTCCACCATTTTTTAGAACAGAGTAGCTCTTCTCCAGCGTCTCCCCACCGATCGTATCAAAGACAGCATCGACATCTTGCAATACTTCTGAAAAATCAGTTTCGTGATAGTCAATAACCTCATCAGCACCTAATCCTTGCAAGAATTCTTTATTCTTAGCACTAGCTGTTGTAATCACGTGTGCTCCAAGGTACTTCAACAATTGGATAGCAATAATACCAACACCACCGGCTCCGCCTTGCATCAATACTGTTTGACCAGGTTTCACATCAAGATTCTCATAAATACCTTGCCAAGCAGTTAAACCAGCTAGTGGCAATGCGGCAGCTTCTTCAAACGAAACATTTTCTGGCAACAATGCCAATTTATCTTCTTTTACTGCTGTGTATTCAGCATATGTTCCTCGATTAGTTAAGTCAGGACGTGCTAAGACCTTATCACCAGTCTTAAAATTTTGGACTTTTTGACCGATACGCGTTATAACGCCGGCAACATCCCATCCCAATACAATAGGAAACTTCAATGGGATCGATTCAGCTAAATAACCTTCACGTAACTTCCAATCGATCGGATTAACTGAAGTTGCCCTTACTTCAACTAATACCTCATCATCAGCGATTTCTGGAATTGCGATATTTTCCATGTGTAACTGATCTTTATTCCCGTATTCATTAATAACTACTGCTCTCATAATATTTCCCTCTCAATGTCATTTTGTACATATGTCCTTAGTACTTTAGATTAATGCCAAATTAATTACAAACATTTTGAACTTTCAATATTAAGAACCTACTTAAATAATAGGCAATTTCCACGTAATATCCAATTAATATCTTATTTTCAAAAAAAATATGACAATTTCACAAACAAAGTGTATGATATGTTTCATACTATTAATACACATGTTCATTATTAATGAACAGTTTTGAAAGCGGGATTATGTATGGCAAAAAAAGAACTAAGTCGTAGTTTATCATCTAGACAGATGCAGATGATTGCTCTTGGTGGAACAATCGGAGTTGGATTATTCATGGGTTCTGCCTCCACCATCAAGTGGACCGGACCTTCAGTACTGCTGGCTTATGCTTTAGCAGGTCTGATTCTTTATATGGTTATGAGAGCGTTAGGGGAAATGCTCTATGTTGATCCATCAACCGGTTCTTTCGCTAAATTTGCGACTGAATACATTCACCCAGTGGTCGGATACTTGACGGCTTGGAGCAATGTTTTCCAATACTTAGTAGTAGGAATTAGTGAAGTTATCGCCGTCGGAACTTACTTGGAGTTTTGGTGGCCGACAATGCCGAAGTGGATCGCTGGTGTCGTCGTGGTTGCAACGCTATGTGTCGCTAACCTTACTTCTGTCAAAGCTTACGGTGAGCTGGAATTCTGGTTTGCCTTGATCAAGGTTGTCACAATTATCTTCATGATCATCTTAGGCTTGTTAGTTATTGTCTTAGGTGTTGGTAACGGCGGTCATCCTGTTGGTATCAGCAACCTTTGGACTAACGGCGGCTTCTTCACTGGTGGACTGAAAGGGTTCATCTTTGCGCTATCGATTGTCGTCGCTTCCTATCAAGGTATCGAGGTCATCGGTATCACAGCTGGTGAAGCTGAGAATCCTCAAGAAAACATCGTTCGTGCTATTCGTTCGATCGTTGGTAGAATTTTAATTTTCTATATTGGTGCGATCTTCGTTATTGTTTCTATTTACCCTTGGGATAAATTAGGTACGATCGGCTCGCCTTTCGTAGAAACATTTGCCAAAGTTGGTATTACCTTCGCAGCTGAGATCATCAACTTCGTTATGTTGACGGCAGCAATGTCCGGTTGTAACTCAGGTATCTTCAGTTCTAGTCGAATGTTATACACGCTAGGGATAGAAAAATACTTGCCTAAGTCATTTACCAAACTATCAAGACACAAAGTACCTTATATCCCTGTTATTACGATCTCACTCGGTATTTTGATCGGTTTGATCTTAAACTATTCGCTACCGGTCTTGTTGCATACTTCAAGTAATATCTTCGTAATTGTTTACAGTTCTAGTGTGCTACCTGGTATGGTGCCATGGTTTGTTATCTTGATCAGTGAATTGAGATTTAGAAAACTAAATGCTAAGCATATGGCTGATCATCCCTTCAAGATGCCACTATATCCGATCAGTAATTATCTAGCGATTGCCGCATTAATAGTGATCCTAGTATTCATGTTCTTGAATCCAGAAACAACTGTTTCATTATTAGTCGGTGTCGTCTTCTTAGTCGTCATGACAATTATCTATTTTGTTCGTGAACGTGGACGTGATCACCAACCAATCAATACAACTTCTACTGACGAAGCTTTTGAAGAAGCTGAAGAAGAATTTTAAGTTGTAAATGCGAACATTTCCATAAAAAGAGTTCTTAATTTTAATAATTAAGAACTCTTTTTGTATAATCTGGATTTTTTATCGAGTTATTTTCATAAAAATACGTACTTTACTGAAAATATATAGTATTATGGTATCAACATATCGTACATTTGTTTAATGTCTTTGAACAAGTGAAAGGGGAGTATCTCTATGGAAGAAGAAAAACTAAAACGCAGCCTTTCTTCACGTCAGATGCAGATGATTGCATTGGGTGGAACTATTGGTGTAGGTCTATTCATGGGTTCAGCTTCAACTATTAAATGGACCGGTCCGTCTGTCCTACTGGCTTATGGTCTCGCTGGTCTGATCCTTTACATGGTCATGCGAGCACTTGGGGAAATGCTCTATGTCGATCCATCAACTGGTTCTTTTGCTAAATTCGGAACTGAATATATCCATCCTGTCGTTGGTTATCTAACCGCCTGGAGCAATGTCTTTCAGTGGCTAGTTGTCGGTATCAGTGAAGTCATCGCTGTCGGTACCTATTTGAGCTTCTGGTGGCCCCATATGCCTCAATGGATCGTTGGGGTCGTAGTCGTCGTGACTTTGGGAGTCGCAAATCTGACATCAGTTAAAGCTTATGGAGAATTGGAATTTTGGTTCTCGATCATCAAAGTCGTAACGATTATTTTTATGATCATTCTAGGATTATTAGTCATTCTGCTTGGAGTCGGTAATGGCGGACATCCAGTCGGTTTCAGTAACCTCTGGAAGAACGGCGGCTTCTTTACTGGTGGACTAAAAGGGTTCATCTTCGCTCTGTCGATCGTTGTCGCCTCATATCAAGGTATCGAAGTTATCGGTATCACTGCCGGTGAAGCTGAGAATCCTCAAGAAACTATCACTCATGCGATCCGTTCGATCGTTGGTAGAATCTTGATCTTCTACATCGGTGCGATCTTTGTTATTGTTACGATCTATCCTTGGAACAAACTAGGTACGATCGGTTCGCCTTTTACTGAAACTTTCGCTAAGTTTGGTATCACCTTTGCGGCTGAGATCATCAACTTTGTCGTTTTGACTGCTGCTCTATCTGGATGCAATTCTGGAATCTTCAGTTCGAGCCGAATGCTCTATACATTAGGTATAGAACACCGACTTCCTAAGGCTTTCACAAAGTTATCTCGGCACAATGTACCTTATCTACCTGTAATCGTTATGTCCGTAGGGATCTTACTAGGTCTGACTTTGAATTATGCTTTACCAGCAATTTTTCACACTTCAAACAATATCTTCGTTATCGTATACAGCTCTAGTGTTTTGCCGGGTATGGTACCATGGTTCGTAATTTTGTTCAGTGAATTAAAATTTAGAAAAGTAAATGCTGAGCATATGGCGGAACATCCCTTCAAAATGCCGTTCTATCCAATAAGTAACTACCTTGCCATCGCTTCATTACTCGTAATTTTGTTCTTTATGTTTCTCAATCCAGAAACTACCGTTTCACTATTAGTTGGTGTAGTATTCCTAGTTGTAATGACAATGATTTATTTTGTCAGAGAGCATCGAATTGATAAAGCTGCTGCTAGAAAAAAAGAACAAGTTGTTTCTGAATCTGATGATGAAACGGAAACTGAAGCTACTGAAGATTAATTTTTAACACCTCTGCAAAAAGGTGTAAGATAAAAGGTATATTTTTTCTAAAGAGGCAATCTATATGGGAGTATTTTTTCAAAGTGTTCAGGGAATATTAATAATTATCATCTTGATTGCAGTCGGATATTTTTTGGCTAGAAAAGACTGGTTCTCCGACGATGCCACAAAGCTCGTCGCTAAATTAGTTACACAAGTCGCTTTGCCCGCCTACATGATCTACACCATTACAAATGACTTCACAGCTGAGAAGTTGATCAAACTTTTACCGAATCTAGTCATACCGTGCCTGTCGATGACGATCTTGATCGGTATTTCAGTTTTGATGATCAAAATTCTACACATCGATAAGGACCACCAAGGCTTATTCTCATCGATGTTCTTCAACTCGAATACTGTCTTCGTTGGACTTCCTGTCAACATGGCACTATTTGGATCGCAAAGTTTGCCCTATGTCTTGGTCTACTACATGGCTAACACGACATTCTTCTGGACTTTAGGAACTTATTTGATCCAAATCGACGGTGAGAAAAAGGGTTCATTCAATTGGCGGACTACCTTGTCCAAGCTATTCTCACCACCACTATTAGGATTCATCATTGGTTTGATTTTGGTTGTCTTACACATCAAACTACCAGCCTTTTTGATGTCAGATTTCCAATACATCGGTAATTTAACTATTCCGCTATCAATGATCTTCATCGGTATCTCAATTTATAATGCCGGTCTAACCAACATTGCACTGCACAAAGAAAACGTCGGTATATTGTTTGGTAGATTCATCTGTGCACCACTCTTGATGAGTGCCTTATTCTTGTTCATTCCCGGCCCAACTCTAATGAAGCAAGTCTTCATTATTCAAGCTGCCATGCCTGTTATGACAAACGCACCGGTAGTTGCTAATCTGTATCACGCTGATTCTAATTATGCGGCTATCATGGTTACTGAGACCACTATCTTGAGTTTGTTCGTGGTTCCTGTATTAATGATGATCATCAAATAAAAAACGACTATCTGTCAGAAACTTATTTAAGTTTCTAATAGATAGCCGTTTTTTTGTGTCTATTCGTAGTAGTCCAAAACTAATGATTCCGAGATCAGTAATTCACTATAAACGTCGTAAATGTATTGAGCCTCTTCCAAAGAAACACCATCCAACAATTCATATAAGAATTCACGTTCTTTTTCAAAAGCATTCATCAGAATTTGTCGCTCCTCAACAGCCTGAAATCCCGTAAAGACGTAACGCTTATTATTAACGCCTCGCCATTGGCGCAAAAATTCTTTAACCGTTGTCTTACGTGTTTGATCTAGTAGATCAAATGTCACACTCTCTTTAACGGCTGGTGAGATCTCTAAGTCATGAACATAATTTATACCGATCCCGACCATTTTTTCACGCACTCGCTTGGACTTCTCTCTCAAATCATCCTCATCTAAAACTGGATCCAGAATGAATTTAAACAAAATCGTCGGTACTAACATGCTTAAAATGATAACTACCGTCTCCGTTAATAAGATCAAATCGAAGCTACTGCCCTTGATACCCATACCTGCTAGTGAGAATGCCAAGGCCAAAGTCACTGCACCGTGGACACCACCAAATGCAAAAGTTACTGACTCGATTCGCGAATCTTTCGCCAAAATACGCGCGTACAAATACCTGATAGTAGTAGAGATTACATAGATCACCATTCCGATCCAGAGCCATTTCAAAGTCGAAGTGAGTTCCTCCCGCTGGTCAGTTACGATCCTAGCAATCGAAATACCTAGGACTACGAAAACATAACTATTAAGTGCTCCACCAATGAAATCAACTGTCTGATTGAAAAAACTCAAGTAACGTGGTATTGAAAAACGACTGCGACTCATTTCACCATTAAAAATCAATCCTGCACTGACAACAGCAATAATACCTGACAATTCAAGTTTTTCGGAAATCAAATAAATTAAAATCGGTGTCGCAAAATAAATAATTAAATGTGATGAAGTGACATTCCAACGACTTCTAATAATGACCTGTCGGATCAGCATCGTTACGAACGCTACAATCACTCCAAATAGTGCCCCACCGATAGCAGAAATCAAAAAGTCTCCCAGGTTCTTGGTGTAAGACAACTGGCCAGTCTTGTACCACACCACTGCCGCTTGTAGCAAGATTATTCCTGAGGCATCATTGAATAACGATTCCATTTTCAACACAGTCTCTGTTCGCTTCGGAACTTTACGACCTTCACGAACTGAATCCAGCGCCGTCGCATCTGTCGGAGTACTAATGGCAATCATGATCAAGGCCATCGGCAAAGCAATATTAAAAATCTTATTGACGGCAAATAATCCAACAATAGCCGATAACAACGCCAGAATGATTGCTGTTCCTAAAATATCTTTGAAGCCTTTTTGGACGATAAAACTTCTCGTCTGCTGACCATCAAAAAATAGCAACGGAGCAATTATGAAGACCATAAAAAACTCTGAGTCAAAGCCAATTACTAGTGAATTGATCAGTGGGATACAAACAAAAATAATTCCCATAAGTAAATTAATATAAGTTCGAGGTATAACTTTGATATACTTGGCTGCTAAGTTACTCAACGCAACCAAGACCAAAATGACCACTGCTGATATATAGAGTCCCATTCCTTATTCCCCCCACAAAAAAGAAAAATACAGGCCCTCCTAAAAGAAGCCTGTATGTAAGTTACATTGAGATTATAGTAATCTCAAAATTATGTCAATTATTTAGTTATTTATAATCATTGGGATCCGCAATTGCCGGGCCGTAGTCATCCATTTCTGAATCTCGATAGTCCCACCATTCGTTCTCATAGCCGATAAATCCAGCCTTATGCATTGCTGTATCTAGGATCTGATAATTCTTCTCCGCCTCAGGAGAACATTCAGCATTACGATGAGCTTTTTCTGAAAAATCATCGAACAAAGTTGGCATCTCTAACTCCTTACCATTCATATCACACAGCGTTAGATCAAAAGTAACACCTTTTTGATGAGAAAAATTAGGATTAGGTTTGGCAACAAATTCCGGATCAGGGTAAACTTCAAAAAGTTTTTCTTGAGCCTTTACCGGACGATAAGCATCCCAGACTTTGATCCGATATCCTTGATTTCTTAAAGTTCTACTGGCAACGGCCAATTTTTCAGCTGTACCCGTGCGTGCAATAGCAGTTGTAAAATCATAAATGACTTTGCCAGTAAAATTATTCGTAGTGGCGTAACGCAAGTCGACAATAATGCTGGGATCCAGCATTTGTATGTTGGTAAATCCAGTTTTTTGTTGTGGCATGTGACACCTCCATTTAGTATTAAACATCATTATATATGATATCGTTTTGAGAAGCTCTTAATGTCTGTTACTCTATCAATATTCAGGGGGCGTAATTGTGATTAAAACTATCAACCGACTTAAAGTAATATTAAGCATTTTGATCGTTATCCTACTAATAAATCTACTGTTACACGGGCCTTTAGAACTCTCTACGGGTATTTCCTTAATTGCCGGATTTTTGATTGCGGCTATTTTTTATGGTCGCGCTTTATATAAAAAGTGAACTAGAGGTTAGTTGTTGGGTGCCGCTGAGGGTGGACATCAATTCCATCTGCCGTGGACCGGTTTCAAACTACGTTTTCAACCTCGCTTGGAAGCCTGTAGTCTTCCAAGTCGTCCAGTGTTCTAAGCGATAAATCGCTTAGAACACTTTTACGGCGGATTCCATTGTTGTCCATCCTCAACTAAATTTGTGTTACCTCTTTACTAAATTGATATTAACTTGAAAGAACAGTAATAAGTAATTACCATACTTTTATCCAATCAGACAAAAAATGCGTATCACAGTTAATTTAGTGATACGCATTTTTATATACAAATATATTGAGCTGGAGGTCAGCAGTAATGGAATCAGTAGCGATTGTGGTGTTAATGCGGTGGTTTTCCGCATTTACAGCACGGACGTCTTTCTTGATTTGCGGTTCATGCAAAGCAAGAAAGCGAGATTTTAGACCGCTTTATGGCTAAAATCGGTCCCGCCACTGATGGAATTACTGCTGACCGGAAGCGGAACCAGAACCAAAACCAGAATCAAATCTTACTTTTTAAGATTCAAATACTGATGCACACCACGTTCAAGTCGTTCCAAACCATCTTGAACACGTGACTTGTTCGTTGCTAAGTTCATACGTAAGAACTGATTACCATTGCCACGATACTTAGTTCCTTCAGCCAAATACAATCCGGTCTCTTGGCGAATAAAATCATTGAGTTCAGCAGAATCATTAGTAACCTTGGTACAATCGATCCAAGCCAGATATGTAGCATCACTCTTAATAACACTCAGTTCAGGAATATTCTTAGCAACATAGTCAGATAGTAGCTGACGATTATCACTGACATAGTGCTTCAATCCATCCAACCATTCATGTCCCTTAGTATAGGCAGCAATCGTACCGTCAACAGCCAAGATGCCCGGTTCGATCTGGTCATCGATCGATAAAGCACGTTCAACTCTTGCTCGGATATTCTCGTCAGGAGCAATGATCGTTGAAGCATGTAACTGTGCTAAGTTAAAAGTCTTAGTTGGTGAAACTAGTGAAATGCTGTTTTTAGTTATTTCAGGATCTAAAGATGAGAACGGAACATAACTATGACCTGGCATTGAAATGTCACCGTGAATCTCATCGGCAATGATCAAAACATCATGCTTCTTAGCTAATTCACCAATCTTAGTTAAGGTTTCCTTACTCCAAATGTGACCTGTTGGATTGTGTGGATTGCAGACTAACATAACGGTGGTTTGAGGATCGGATAATTTCTCTTCCAAGTCTTGCCAATCCACGCTATAAGTTCCGTTTTCATAAATCAATTCACTATTGGTAACGTTACGACCGTTATGCTCGATAACGCCATAGAATGTGTTGTAATTGGGTTCTTGTAATAAGATATTGTCGCCAACATCAGTGAGGTGTCTAATTATAGCTGAAATACTAGGAATAACTCCTGTACTAAAAAGCATCCATTCCGTCTTAGGCTCAAAATTATGTTCTGTCTTGAACCAATTAGCTACTGCTTGATAATACTCATCTGGTACAAATTGATAACCAAAGATGCCTCCATCAAGCGACTTGTGCATCGCCTCCAAAATCTCAGGTGCGGTTTGGAAATCCATATCCGCAACCCACATTGGTAGTTCGTTATCCTTAACGTTCCACTTCTCAGAAGTGGTATTACGACGATCGTTTACTTTATCAAAATCAAATGACATAATTTCACCCCTCATTAATTGTTAATAGTCATTAATTAAGATATTATCACTTTAGTTCCAAAAAAGTCGGTTGGAAAACTTTCATCCTGAACAGTATTTATATTATACTAATACGATTAGAGTCAAATTAGAGGAGATAAATATGCCGTCACTTTTTCGAAAAAAAGATGTTGTTCACGATCTACAAAATAAGAATGTAATTCTGACAAGAATCCTTGTGGCGAAGGACTTAGTCATTATGGGTGTCGGCGTTATCGTCGGTTCAGGTATCTTCATTACTCCTGGTATTATTGCTGCCAACTACGCTGGACCCGGGGTTATTTTCACATATTTGTTTGCGGCTTTAGTTTGTATCGGTGCTGCATTTTGTTACTCTGAATTTGCTTCTACGATCCCACTAGCCGGCAGTGCCTATACTTATTCATATTCCGTCTACGGCGAAATTGTGGCTTGGATAGTCGGTTGGTCACTGGTTTCAGAATACTTATTTGCAGCTGCATCGACCGCCGTCAGCTGGTCAGCATACTTCCGTAACTTACTAGCGGGGTTCGGTATTACTCTGCCCAAAGCGTTACAATCGGCTGCCCACACCAACGGCAATCCTCAAGGCAGATTTGACATCATTGCTTTTGTGATCGTCTTACTAGCCACCGTATTACTCTTACAAGGATTGACTGAATCTGTTCGTATCAATGCCATCATGGTTTACGTTAAGATCTTCGTTATTCTTCTCTTCGTTGTCGTAGCGGCTTTCTTCGTTAAACCTGAAAACTATAACCCCTTTCTACCATTTGGCTGGGGAGGAATCGGTAAGGGTGCTTCAGTCGCCTTCTATGCTTTCTTAGGATTCGACGTTGTTTCTACTGCCAGTGAAGAAGTCAAAAATCCTAAACGCAACATGCCGATCGGAATCATCGCTTCACTATTGATCGTAGCAATTTTATACAGTCTAGTTTCCTTCGTACTAGTAGGAGCCGTTAATTATAAAGATTTGAACGTTGCCGATCCCGTAGCACACGCCCTCAATATCCTTAATCAAAATTGGGCATCAGGGATCATTTCACTTGGAGCAGTCATGGGTATGACCACCGTATTATTAGTGATCATGTACGGCGGAACTCGTTTGATCTATTCCTTCAGTCGTGACGGCCTACTACCCAAAAACTTCAAGGCCGTCAACAAGAACAGCATTCCGGCCAATAGCACCCTATTAGTAGGTTTAGCAGCAGCAATCGCAGCGGCAGCCTTACCTATCGACAAAATAACCGAGTTGGTCAATATTGGGACCCTCTTAGCATTCGCCTCAACTTCGATCGGTGTCATCTTCTTACGTCACAGTAAAAATACCAAAGAATTGACGCCTGCATTTAAAGTACCCTTATATCCGATATTTCCGCTTGTTTCCTTCTTTGCCTGTATCTATCTTATGACCCAGCTACAACCGTTCACGTGGCAAATGTATGGCATCTGGACAGTCATTGGCTTAATCATCTATTTCGGTTACGGATATTGGCACAGTTTGGTCAAAAAAAATAATTAAAGTTCATTATTGATATTTTGCAAATTAAACACTAATCTAAAAGCAACTAAAAAAGAGACCCTCAAAAAGGTCTCTTTTTAGTTTGCCATTGGAAGTGAAACTGGTAAGTTCAACTTCTCGTAGCCAATATTATAAACTTGTTCCTTATTACTGCTGTTTAAAACTTTAACATAGCCTGTTTCTTGGAAACCTGACTTCTTGATGACATGTTGCATGCCAAAGTTTTCCTTGTGTGTATCAACTCTTATACCCTTAATAGTAGGATTCAATGCTAGTTCATCCAATACCGCATTGAATAGCTTAGTTGATAAACCTTCCCCGCGATGATTAGCTGAAACAGCTACACGGTGAAGTGCGATGTATTCTCCCTCTTCAGTCATCCATTGGCCATCGAGTGTTTGGTAACTCATATCTGGTCCAGGAATAGCCGAAACAGTCCCTAGGATCTCATCACCTTCAGCGAGAACAAAGTTGTACCCATTCTTAATATCGTGAACTAAGACATCCATATTCGGGTATTGTCCTCTCCATTGATTGATATTTTGGGCCGCCAGGTGGGCCTTCCCATCCAAAATTATTTGTTTAACTTGTGGCAAATCTTTCATTTCCGCATGACGTAACAACATTATTCTCACTTCTTTACTATTTATTTATCTACGTTTTGAATACTTAGATATCTAAGATTTAAAATATCGACAAGTAAAGTTATAATACCAATAGACCTAACTGTCAAGCATTTAATGATTAAATATCTAACTATAAGAAATTTAAATTATTGAATCCTATGAAGACAGCCTTTATGCTATACTTTAGTTAATTATGTAACACGGAGGGAATTATGGACGAGTGTGCCCAGGAAACCAATTATTTAATGCATTCTATACTTTTTAACCAACAACGACTTTTCAATGAAAAGTCAAACAAGTACGACTTAACGGTACAGCAAGCGAGAACTCTAGAATTGATCGAAAAAACACCGGGAATGATTCAGCGAGAGATTGCTGAATTTCTAAGTATTCGTGACGCTAGTGTCTCAAGCATGTTGAAGAATCTAGAGCGTGACGGGTACGTTATCAGAAGACGTGACCGTCACAGCGACCGTAACAAGCGTATTTTTCTAACGGACAAAGGTATGGCGATCATCAAGGAATTGGGACATCTCTTCGCAGAAGTAGAGAATCAAGTAGTTGCTCCACTATCCAAAGATGAAACAACAGTTTTACTAAAATTACTAAGAAAAATGGACGCTGAAATCAGCGAATAGGAGTTTATGATATGGCCCAAAAAAGTGCTTCTTCAAAACTAAAATCTATTTTTAATGTAACCTTTATGTTAGGATTTATTTTATTATTCATAAAACTGACGTTACTAGTCGTTAATCACTTCTTCAGATTAGATATCTTAGCATTTACTGGTATTGCTAACGTCTTGAGCAATGTTTTACCAATAATGTTAATGATCATCGGCGGTATCGGTTGGGAAATGAATACTGATAATTACGAACGCTTAAAAAAATATCACGACTAAAAAAAAGCCATCAGGAAAAATTCCTGATGGCTTTTAATTTTTCATTAGCGTACTGAATAGTTTGGAGCTTCTTTAGTAATTGTAACGTCATGTGGATGTGATTCTTTCAATCCAGCATTTGAGATTTGTACAAATTGTGCATCTTGTAATTCCTTCAAGTTATGTGCACCAACATAACCCATTCCTGAGCGTAGTCCACCTAACATTTGATACAAGACATCGCCAACAGCACCTTTAGCAGCGACACGTCCTTCGATACCTTCAGGAACTAACTTGTTAGCTTCGTTAACACCGCTTTGGAAGTAACGATCTGAAGAACCGTGAGACATAGCAGCCAAGCTACCCATACCACGATAAGTCTTAAAACGACGTCCTTGATAAATTTCAAAGTCGCCAGGTGCTTCATCAGTACCAGCTAACATAGAGCCAAGCATAACGGCGTTACCACCACCAGCTAGAGCCTTAACCATGTCACCTGAATACTTGATACCACCATCAGCAATAATTGTCTTACCATATTCATGAGCTACACTAGCAGCATCATAAACCGCTGTAAGTTGTGGTACACCTACACCAGCAACGATTCTAGTTGTACAGATCGAACCAGGTCCAATACCAACTTTAACAACATCGACACCAGCGTCGTACAAGGCACGAGTACCTTCTGCAGTAGCAACGTTACCAGCAATCAATGTAGCATCAGGGAACTTATCACGAATTTCAGAGATCTTACGAAGTACACCAGCTGAATGACCATGAGCAGTATCAATAATAATTGCATCTGCACCAGCGTTAAGTAATGCCGCTGCACGATCAAATGTATCGCTTGTAACACCAACAGCTGCAGCAACTAACAAACGACCATATTGGTCTTTAGCAGCATTAGGAAATTCTTGAACTTTTTCAATATCTTTGATTGTTACTAAGCCACCCAAACGACCATCCTTGTCGATAAGTGGTAATTTTTCGATCTTGTACTTTTGCAAGATCTTCTCAGCATCTTCCAGTGAAGTTCCGACTGGCGCTGTGATCAAATCATCGTGAGTCATAACAGTATCAATTTTTACTGAATAATCGTTGATAAAGCGAAGGTCACGATTCGTAATAATTCCTACGAGTTTTAATTCTTCGGTATTAGAAACAATTGGTACACCGCTGATTCGGTAAGTGTGCATTAAATCTTCAGCTGCACTTACTGGAGCGTCTACTGTTAAGTAGATCGGATCAATAATAACTCCGTTTTCTGAACGTTTTACTTTTAGAACTTCGTCTGCTTGTTGTTCAATAGACATATTCTTATGAATAACTCCTAGACCACCTTGGCGCGCCATAGCAATTGCCATTGGTGCTTCTGTAACAGTATCCATACTTGCACTTAAGATTGGTGTGTTCAACTTGATGTTCTTTGCTAATTGAACAGATAGATCAACCTCGTTTGGTAGAACGTGACTTTCTGCAGGTATCAATAAAACGTCATCAAAAGTGAATCCCTTTTTATCAAATTTTGTTTCCCATGCCGACATGAATGAGCCTCCTATTTTTGTTTTGCCTATCATACTATATAGGTAAAATTTATAAACATGGTAGCTGATTTTCACAAGTTAGTCAATGAAACCGGGTCGGTATTCACGGTAAATAAAAAAAGCTTATCGTTATAACGATAAGCTAATCCATCTTCACGCCTATGACATAGTAACTCCACATATTGCGCTTCTTTAAATAAAATTTGAAAGCTCGTTTACCAAGACAAAGGTGATACTTTAAAACACCATCTTCTCTTTCGATCTGTTCATTGATTCGATAAAGATTGTGATGATGATTATTGATCAAATAATTTTTAGTTTCTGAATTCAACGCCACCTTCGATATCTTGTCGTGATCAATTAGTAACGAATTGCATGCCAAAATCATTCTTCTTCGCAACAAGTCATTGATAAATAATGCTAAAATGATCCCGACCAATATAAGTAAGAAGAATCCGCCGTATATGCTAAATATTTCAACGTTTACCCTATTCATTCTCATCAACTACTTTGTATGGTTTTATTTAGAAATATCGTATCATGTTACTATTTTTTTTATCAATTTTTACGCTCAATTTGCGATTGACTAATAGTATATATCCAGTAAATTAGTTATTATCACAAAATTATTTCGAGGTGACAAATATGTCCAGAAGTTGGTTTGAAATCTTCATCGGTGCCCTCTTAGAAGTGGTCTGGGTCTCCGCAATGAAGCATGAACACTCATTAATTTCCGCTATTATCGTAATTGCTATTTTGATCTTGAGTTTTTATTTAATGATCGATGCTAGTAAAAACATCCCCGCCGGAACCACCTATGCCGTCTATGTCGGTCTAGGTTCACTCTTCGTCGTCCTAGCTGGCGTTTTGATCTATCATGAACCTTTCAGCTTAGCCAAGTTATTCTTCGTTCTATTATTGACTATTGGCGTGATTGGCTTAAAAGTTGTCACGGATATTGGAGAAAGACAGGCACACTAATGGATTGGATATTTTTAATACTCGCTGGCTGTGGTGAGATGTCAGGCGTTACATCACTGGGATTTTATTCCGCCACCAAAAAGAAACTAGCACTAGTTTCAATGATCATATCATTTATCTTCAGTTTTTCATTTTTATATTTATCACTGCAGACCATTCCCATGTCCATCGGATACTCGATCTGGACTGGTATCGGTGCTGCTGGTGGTTCTTTGATGAACATGTGGCTCTTCAACGAATCAAAGAGCTTTAAGCGATTCTTCTTTATCTTCTTGATTATTATTTCAGTTATCGGTCTCAAATTTGTCAGTTAAGTCATCTTGCAAAAGATGGCTTTTTTGTTGTTTTTTAATAAATATTTATCGTTTATCGATAAATATATGTTATACTCAATTTACAAATTATTCTGAGGTGTTTCAAAAATGAAAAAAGAAACTATCTTTCTAAAAATAACTATTTTGGTTATGGCGCTGGCGATGATTGCCATCTGTATCGTTGTAGCTCCGCATTATTTGATCGGTGCACATAATTTATTACCTAACAAGCTATATTTGACTATCATCTTAGGCATCGGTCTCTATCTAACTGCAATTTTGTTCTACGTCGTCTTGTATCAAGCTTTCAAATTGCTCAGGCTGATCGATCACGATGCTGCCTTCTCAAAGAAGTCAGTCACCGCACTGAGAAATATTAAATACTGTGCCTATAGTATGTGTATCGTCTATCTGCTTGAATCACCTGTATTCTTTATTTTTGCGGACAAAGACGATGCCCCCGGAGTAATTCTTATCTGCGGCGTCTTGGCTGGAGCTTCACTTGTGATCGCTATTTTTGCCAGTATGTTACAGAAGTTATTGCATCATGCTATCGAAATCAAATCGGAAAACGACCTGACTATTTAGGAGGATATTTATGAAAATACTTACGATATTTTTGAGATTTATTCTTTTATTGATCACCGCCATATTGAGCCACTTTACTTTTGTGTTTTTTCCCGGACTATTAACATGGATGGCCAAGAGTGGCGCTAGCTTAATCGTTTTGATCAGCTTTGGCTTCTTTCTCTTTGCATCTGCCCTTGCAGCTTATGGAATAATTTTCTTTGCCTGGCGCTTGCTTTATCTAGTCGATCACAAACGAATATTCTCTGAGTCAGGTACCTTTGCGTTGAGAATGATCAAGCTCGCCTTTTATTCGATCGCCATCATTTATCTCCTGGCATTTTTTGACATTGGGGTATTAGGGAATATCGAACACGCACCAGCACCATTCACCGTTGAAATATTCATTGTGATTTTTGCTTCAGCAATGGGCCTATTCGTCAACTTACTGCAAAGGATCAATCAATCCGTTGTGCGATCCTCAAAGGAGGCATCATGAGAAGATTAACTATACCATTACGAATCGTACTCTGTTTAATATTATTTTTATTAACACTAGTCTGTATCTATCTCTTTCCTGATTTGATTTCATGGAATGATCGACCTGATATGGCCCTCATATTTAAGATCTTAATGGGGATCGGCTTATACTTATCCGGGATTTTTTCCTACGCCATTATTTTCTTCTCCTGGCGCTTACTCCACTTGATCGATCACAAACATCTATTCTCAAATACTGGTATTTCTTCACTAAAGATAATCAAGAATCTATTCTATGCAATCACCGTCATCTATACCGTTATGTTTCCGCTATTTACTATGATAGAATCTGACGACTGTTCACCAGTTGGTATTATGATGGAAATGTTCTTGATCATGTTGGGATTAATGGTCGGAACTTTCGTACACGTCCTTCAAAAATTATCTCAAAACCTAGTAAATTCTAAAAAAGAAACCGAGTTACTCATATGATAATAATTAATTTAGACGTTATGCTAGCCAAAAGAAAAATGAGTCTGACCGAGCTCTCTCAAGCGGTCGGCGTTACCATGGCTAACTTATCTATTCTCAAAAACGGCAAAGCCAAAGCTATTCGATTCTCGACTCTAGAGGCCATTTGTAAAGCCCTAAACTGCCAACCAGGTGACATCTTAGAATACAAATCAGAGCTCTAGACCAATAAATATGGTAAAATTCCCTTACAGACTATTTATGTAATTCGTTTTAGGGGGAATATATATGAAAAAACTAGTCCGTGACAAAATACCAGATATTGCCGGTGATAAGGCCGAATTCGAAGTCTTATCGAATGACGACTATCGAACGTCGCTCCGCGACAAATTAGTTGAAGAAGCCAAAGAAGTTAAGGCAGCTGATACTCGTGCTAACCTCGTTGAAGAGTTGGGGGACTTGGAAGAGGTTATGCGTGCAATCTTAGACGACGCTTCGATCACTTATGAAGAGATGGACAGTATCCGTCAGTCAAAAGTGATGCAGCGTGGTAAGTTCGAAGAAAAGTATGCCATGAAAATTAAAGATGAAGATTAAAAGAGACCGCATGGGTAGCGGTCTCTTTTTTATGGTTGAGAGAGATAACGTTTATTTATATTATGGGAGTTTATTTTATTTTGAGTGCGGTGCTTTAGGGTGTAAGACTGATACCTTAGTTGGTACTGTCTTATCACGCCCTAAGTACATTTGATAATATGGCGGTACATTATTTACGAGATGTAACAACTGTTGTGTTACTTCTGGAATAGATTCTGGTGTAATAGCTGGCAAGTCATCAGCAGTAACTTTGCCTTTGATACCTCTGAATCTCTTGATACGTTCCAACAAATAACGGATATCATAACGTGATGGGTTCACTTCTAAGACATCTTTTTCAACATTTAATAATGTGTAGACTGCTTCTAATCCTGTACGGACTGAAGTTTCAACAGTGAAGACAACATCGTCATCGATCTCTACGAATTGTCCCAGCAAAGCTAGATTAGTGCATCCTTCAGGAACGACCTTAGGACGATCACCTAATTTTCTAGGCATGAATTGACTAGTACAATATGGCATCATTGCAGTCGACATGTACGTATGAGCTAGTACTTCGTCCTTAATATCTAACATCCCCAAGTGATACAACAGTTCCGTCAGGATTTCGTCCCCGGTACAATCCCACATGCGCTTCTTGACATAATTACCGATGTTTTCACCGTATAATCCATAGCCCCAGCCAACTTCTTCGTCGTCAGCTTGATATGGTAAGAATGGTTTGTGGTGGATTTCAAATGACATATCCCAATTGGAATCTCTGAAGGTCATGAGACCACCTGTACCGGCTTTACTTCCGGATAACTCTTCGATCCGCTTGAAAAATTCAGGATAACCTTTAACAGTTGGGAAGAAGGAGATCCACTTGGTCTTGTCGATCTGACCTAAGAATTTCTCCGGATGTCCGAACTTAGTATCTTTTCCGGCTAAATTTTTCCAAATCGTAAATGTTACCATGTCTTTTGTATCAGTATTAGTGATGGCAACCGTCTTGTTGTCACCAAAAGTACTGTTCTCACTGATCGAACCCGTGGTTACAAAGACCAAGTCCTTCATGTCGACTGGAACTGAGACTTCCTCACCTTCTTGATGAGCCAAGATTGCTTGAACCGTGTCATTCTTATCATCCAGTGCTAAGTCATAAACAGAAAAGTTATTGACAAATTTGACACCCTTGTCGATCAAGAATCTCTCGATAGGAAGAATAATTGCGTCATATTCGTTATATTTGGTATGAATGAATCCTTCGAGGTATTCATGACGATTGATAAAGGTGAATCTTTGCCAGTAGCGACGACATTCGATCACACTGTGATAATCTTTGAAGGCTAATTGACTGTGGAAACAAACCCAAAAGTTAGTCTTGAAAAATCCCTTATCGAAGAAATCATTCAAACTCTTATCAGCCAACTCCTCTTCAGAAGAAGCTACGATCTTACTCATTGCGGCAGCGTACTGCGGTGCCAGTTTGTACTCATGATAGTGACCATCGATCTTACCTTGATCAACGATAACGCGAGCTTCAGTATGAATGGGCTCATCACGATTGAAGTCGACAACATCATCTAGTACAGTTCTACCTTCATTTTCTAATGACGGTATCTTACTACATAGGTACCAAAGACATTCCATATAAGGTTCCAATTCACGTTCAGCACGACAGAGATAACCTTGATTACTCTTCGTTCCATCCATTGAACCACCCATGACTGGTTTCTTCTCATAAATGGTAATGTTTCTAGCCGGCATTTTGGCATCATCGATCAAAAAGACTGCTGTTGCCAGACCAGCGATTCCTCCACCAACAATGTTAGCTTTACGGTCATCGATCCCAGCAGGTTTATGAGGATGGTACATTGTCTTATAAATGTTCATATTACAACCTTCTTTCGTTTCTCATCTGCCCTGAATCTAAGATAAGCCCGCTACATTGGAGAAACAATTTACAAAAAAAGAGAAGTGTAAATTATCTTTACACTTCTCCATGTTTGTAAACTATTCGGCGTATTTATTGAGTGCTTTTTTGAAATCCCCTTGTACCAATACACCTGTCTGTTCAACTATCTCCTTGGGATCGTCTTTCATCCCATCTTTGACCCACTCAAAGATCAACGAAATAAATGCTAAGCTATAAAAATGGGCGATGAAATCCTTATGTTTAGTATCCACTGACATTCCAACCGCCTGTCTTTCAACAACTACAATGATATAACTATAAATTACTCGATAAATATATTCCTCTAACAAGTCCCGATAAATTGACTGATAAGTATTCATAACCAAGTACTGATTCTCTTTGATCGCCATCATGACATTGTAAAAACCTTGTTGCCAATTTTCATAGTCAGAAACATTGTCCAACGCCTTTTCGGCTGCTTCACTAGCCGTCCACTCGACTAATTCATAAATGTCTGAAAAATAATTATAGAAGGTTTGTCTGGTCAAATCACATTCATTCACAATATCTTTGATAGTAATTTTATCAACGGGTTTCTTTTCCAAATTGGTGACTAGTGCAGTGGACAAAATTTTCTTAGTATTATTTTGCATCAGGACCATCCCTTCAACGAAGCTGTTGGCCTAATTATATAATTTTTTTAATAATAATTCTTCACTTAGTTTTCATTTTAAGAAGTGTATTCCCGCTACACCAATGAACATCACTACTAATCCTATTATTCGAATTACCGATACTTTATTAACGAATGACTGAAACAAGCCAAATTGATCGATCAATGTACTGAATAATAATTGTCCAAATAAGGTGATCACTACTACTTGACCCGTACCGATTTGCGGAACTAACCACGCCACACCAAAGACATACGCTGCTCCTAAGAAGCCACCGATCCAGATCCACCAGTATTTTTTACCAGCTTGAACGGCAACCTTAGTCTGTTTCACTGGTACACGCAAAATTATGATCAAAATCCAAAGCAAAATAGCACCTACCAAAAATGAGATCATTGCCGCATGAGTAGATGACTTCAATACTATTCCTAGATGACCATTGATCGCCGCTTGACTCGCCATCAGTAAACCCGAGCCGATACCTATCAGCTGGAAGGATAAGTTATTATTGTTATCTCCTGTCAGATGTTTGCCAATCATCCCGGTCGACATTAACATTCCTATTGATACTAGTAATGCGCTCAGAAATTTTACTAACGTTAATCCTGATTTTGGAGCATAGAAGAGCCCGAACTGGTCAATGATCAGTCCCATGATGATCTGACCGAACAACGGTAAAACTGCCGTCTGAATACTGCCTAGACGGGGGAATAACAACAGATTGACCGTCAGCGCAATAACACCTAACACCCCACCGATCCAGATCCACCAAGGATTGTGGGCAAAAGTATCCATTGGGATCAACGGATCAACTGAACTCAATAGTGTCAAAACAATCAGAAACAACGCGCCAATCGTGAAAGATATCGTTGAAGCCATATAAGGAGAGCCAACATATTCACGTAATTTAGAGTTGACCGCCGTTTGTATCGCCAAGCCACTCCCAATTAAAATGGGAATCAAAATAAGAATTACCATAAAATCTCTCCTAACGCTGTTAAGTATTACCAAAGAAAATTTTGTGAGCTAATTTAATATCATCAAACATATTATTAAACAAAAACCGGTTTAAGTATAGATTGCTCTCTGGACTATTTTCTGTAAAACATTATCAAGTTGTTTACAGGTCTAAAACAGTTTATTATAGTAGACATACCCTAAGAGGAGGGGAATTATCTATGGAGATTCTTACATTATTTCTAGTGTCACTAGTGGCCTTAGAACATATTGGAATTGCTGTCTTAGAAATATTTGCGGCCCCAGAAAAACAAGCTGCCGCCTTCGATATGCCATTAAACTTTGTAAAACAAAAAGAATCACAAGCTGCTCTATCGAACCAAGGTATCTACAACGGGATGTTAGGCGTCCTGATCCTAGCCATGATCTTATTCTTCACTGGCTCAGTTTTAAAAACTATCATGATATTATTATTGATCTATATTATCGTCGTTGCTGTTTATGGTGCCTTTACAGCTACTAAAAAAATCCTTTATCTTCAAGGATTACCTGCACTAATAGCACTGATTTTTGTATTAATATTTTACAAATAGTAATAGATTGGAAATTCGTTCATGAAAAAAGATTCACTACTTAAAAGTTCACTTTGGATATCAATCTCAGGAATTTTTTCAAGAATCCTGGCTGTTATCTATATCATTCCGTGGAACATTTGGATTGGTCCAGTTGCTTTAGGAGCAGCCAATGCGTTATACGGTAAGGTCTACAATATCTACAACTTGTTCCTGATCATCGCTACAGCTGGTATTCCATCAGCTATTTCTAAGGAAGTTGCGGCTCACAATGCGTTGGGGCGTTACGATCAAAGTGAAAAGCTCCTGAAGAAATACACATTCTATATGACATTGGTTGGGATCGTACTAGCTGGTTTCATGTTCTTCGGTGCTAAGTATGTTGCAATAATTTTCGCTGCCGGAGACATGCGTGTCGTTACACCGATCAAATACTTAAGTGTGGCCATCTTGATTATTCCAGCATTAGGAATTATGCGTGGATACATTCAAGGTTATGCTTTCATTTCATTCTCAGCCTTTTCACAAGTTATCGAGCAAATTGCCCGTGTTGCTTACATGCTCTATGCAACGTATACCATCATGATCATGCAAAAGGGCAGCTATATGAGTGCTGTTAATCAGTCGACCTTTGCTTCCTTCATCGGTGCTACATTGGCTTATATCTTCCTGATCTGGATGCGATTCAGAGTTCGGAAGTCAATTCCTGCTGAAGACATCAAGACTTCAGCCGAAGTACCCGACAGTGAACTGACCCAAGTCAACTTTGGTTCAATGTTGAAGTCGGCGATACCATTCCTATTAGTTGATACCATCATGACGGTATTGCAACTATTTGACCAAACAACATTCGTTTTGATCTACCAAAATGTCTTACACGCTAGTCAACGCACGATCGATAATCTGTATTCAATGTTTGGATTCCAAGCTAACAAACTGATCATGGTTTTAGTTTCTCTAGCCATCTCCGTTTCAGCTTCGATCATCCCAGCCTTATCTGCCTTGATCAGTCGTAAGTCTAAGTACGAAAATATCCAGAAGTTACTAAGAAATATGGTTCAATTTACCGTCTTTATTATCTTACCTGCCACCTTCGGGATGATCGGTATCGGCCGCCATTTGTGGACTGCCTTTTATATCCCTAGCAAATTAGGTACAGAAATATTAGCCGTTTCATGTATCGAGGCCTTTTTCTACTGCGTCTTCATGATCCTAGAGAACGTTCTGCAAGTTGATAATAAAACCAAAACATCAATGATATTCCTAGTCATTGCCTACTTGATCAAAGCTGCTTTGCAATATCCTTTGACGATCTACATGGGAGCCTTCGGACCAGTCGTAGCTACAACAATAGCCTTCATGATCATGGGTCACTTTGCCTTTAGAATCATCAACAAGCAATATAAGATCGTTGATAAGTTATTGGGAATTAAATTGATCAAAATCGTCATCGATTCTGCAATTATGTTAATCGTCGTTTATGGAGCTGACGTTCTACTATCTAAGTTTATCAATGGTCAAACCAAGATCGGTGCAGCCATCATTCTGTCGATCTGTGCAGTGTTTGGAATCATCGTTTACGGAATTCTCGCTTACAAAGATGGTTCAATGAAGATCTTGAAAGAGATTCGTGGAACTGATATTTATTAAAATTGTTTGATACATTCAAAGCATCAAAAGCAGAAATGATTACCATAAAAGATCAGTCAATTATTAAAAAATTAAATCCGTACGAAAAAGAAATATTAAAAAAAAAAACAGCCGATTGGCTGTTTTTTTAGTATTCAATTGCATTCGTATCTAGTTGGTAAATATCATAAGTAGCTGATACTTCTTCGTCTGATAATAAATTAAATTTAAGTGAGTCTTCACTATAAATTCTTTCTGTAAAAGTAGCTTCTCCATCATTAATAAATATCTCTACCGAACTAGTATCCACTAATATGTGTAACCTTAAATTATCAGTTTTGCGGATTATAGTTTCTCTAACTCCATCATTTCCTTGTCTGACAACTGAAACGTGATTATTCTTTTTAGAATATTTAAACTGCAAAATTTTATTATTATTTAAATCAGTTAGCACAAATCCTAATTCAGCTGCATTTTTTGTATTCAATTCGATCAATGCTTCATATTGTTTACTACTGAATTCTAATGGATAATCACCAGTAATATCTGACTTGCCTTTCAACAATTCTTCTTTACGGAGTAACTTCAGTTCATCAACTGGTTTCATATACAATTTATCATCTTTTAAACTTAATTCACGCGGAAATGTTAAAGCTCCTGACCAGCCGTCTTCCTTTTCGGGGAACTTGCTACCCCACATATCCATCCATCCAAATAATAATCTACGACCATCGGGTGCTAATAATGTTTGTGTTGCATAGAAATCATGACCACTATCCAATTCTTGGAAATTACTACGTTCAAATTTGTTATCCGTATAACTAAATTTCCCAGTAACATAGCCAGTTTCATTCTCATTATTAAAATGAATACCGTCAGACTCAATCCCTTGAGGCGACATCAACAATACTTGCTTATCACCTAATCTAAAGAAGTCTGGACATTCCCACATATATCCTTCTTTTTTAAGATCAACTGATTTAGCAACAGGCCCTAAATAATTCCAATCAATCAGATTATCAGATCTATAAATTAATACTCGTCCTAGATTATCGTTTCCTTGGCTACCCAAAATAAGATACCAACTACCATTTTCATACCAAACCTTTGGATCTCTAAAATGTTGCGTATTGTCTTCAGGGGCTTGAGCGATAATCGGATTGTTCTCATATTTTTCAAAGTGAATTCCATCTTCACTGATAGCTAAATTTTGATTTTGCCAAAAATGATCAGGATTATCATCACCAGGATAATAGTGATGACCAGTATAAATTAAGTACATCTTACCGTTATGAACCACAGCACTACCTGAAAAACATCCATCTTCATCTTCTTTATCCCCTGGATTCAAAGCTATTGGTAATGTTTCCCAATGAACTAAGTCTTTACTACGAGCGTGACCCCAATGCATTGGACCCCATTCAGCAGCAAAAGGATAGTGTTGATAAAAAATATGATAATATCCTTTAAAATAACAGAATCCATTAGGATCATTGATCCATCCAGATTTAGCAGCAACGTGATATCCTAAACGATAACGATCATTCGTTATTTCAATTGGCTTTAAAATTGTTTGCATAATTATCTCCTGTTTTAAGCGTGACCTATTTGTGAAGTATCGAGTTCTCGCTCATTTGATTTTTTCAAAGTAAATACAGCTATTATTGCGAATATAAATACAAAAATTCCTAAATATAAATATGTGGTCTTGAATCCCATTTGGTCATACAATTTTCCAACTAAGGATGACAAGACAATCGTTCCTATTTGTCCTGAAAATTGATATCCAACTAAATAAAGAATTGACGATAATCTTGACTCAAAATTAGCATCAAGATATTTAAAGACAGAAACAAGTAAAATTGGTAATTCAATTGAGTGAATCAACTTCATCATCGAAATCAAAATCGGACCATTGACGATTCCTGAACCAGTTATACGAAATGCCATCAAAAATCCTGCCAATAATAGAGAATTTCTAGCTCCTAACTTATTAACTATTTTTGGTGCTAAAAACATCATTCCTGCTTCCAAAAATACTTGGAAAGAATTGAGATAACCGAACATCAAGTTTCCTTCTTTGACAGTACTAAATTGTTCTGCAAAGTATCTTGGAAATTGTTGATCATAAACTCCGTAGACACATGTCACACCAAGTACGAAAACGATAAAGAACCAAAAATCTTTCATTTTAAATAGATTGAATACATCGGCGACTTTAACTGATTGGGCTTTTTTAACTTCAACATCTGAAATTTCAATTTTAAGAGATAGCATAATTAGAAACATTACAATTGCAGCAATTGATGCAATCCAGAAATTATAATTTGGATTAATATTAAATAATTGTCCTGCAAAGAAAGTTGCGGCTGCCCAGCCTAATGAACCCCACATCCGAGCTCTACCGTATTCAAAGTCATACTTACGACTAATTTTTTCAACATACGATTCGATTGCACCACACGAAGCTAGATAACCAATACCTAAGAATAGGCCACCAATAATAGATCCTAGTAAAACATTGTATTTTAATAAGGGACCATAAACATAAATGAAAAATGGACCCGTAAAAATCAAAATACCACTTAATCCTATTAGTAAATTCTTACGGATTCCAAGTTTATCTGAAATAAATCCATAAAGAGGTTGCATGACCAAAGTAAATCCAGCATTAATACCAAAAATTAATCCCGTAGCTGCACCGTTCAGGTGAATCTCTTGACCTAACCAAATAGCAAATAGTGAATAACAAGCGGACCAACTAACGAAGAAGAAGAAAAAAAATGCACTTAGCTTGAAATATACTTGTTTTCTCATAGTAGTTCTCCCAATTTATTTTATATCAACCGGTTGACATATAATTACTAAAACGTTTTCAAAAAGTATTGTAATCGCTAACATAATATATGTCAACCGGTTATCATAAAATTACAAAAAAATTAGTTAGAGCAAATTAGCCCTAACTAAAACTTAAATTGATTTCCCTTTCCAGACTTTAACTGGAATTATTTGTTCTAATGGTGTTTCATTGCCATTTATCCTAGCAATCAAAGTATCTACAGCAATCTTAGACATTTCTTCAACTGGCTGCTCGATGGTAGTAAGTTCAGGCAGAAGCACTCTTGTGGTATTGGCACCATCATACCCTACGATTTTTAGATCCTCTGGAACTTGATATCCTAACCTTGTAGCAGTTTGCCAAACCAATGCAGCATCCATATCATTTGTGACAAAAATACCATTCATATCAGGATACATCGCAAACATTTTTTCAATTTCTTGCTTTTTGCGATCAATATCCCAACTAAAATCAACCAAATAGGTGTGAGGTATCATATTGTGCTTTTTCATTACATCTTCGTAAGCTTCTCGTCTACGATGTGCCGGTGTCTCTAGATTAACTGGTCCGTCAGTATTCATAATGTGAGTCGCACCACTATTTATCAACAATTCAGTAGCCAGCTTTCCGCCCATGTAATTATCAGATGCAATGACAGGTATATCTTCATTCATAACTCTATCAATCGCAACAATCGGTAAATTTGCCTTATGATATTCATCAATGCCACGATTTTGAGCACCAACAATTAATCCATCTACTTGATTAGAAATTAATTCCTTTAAGTAAGTCTCTTCTTTTAACGAATCATTCATGGAATTACCAATTAATACTTTAAACCCCGCATCAAATAATCTTTTTTCTAGTGAAGCCACTAATTGACCAAAGAAAGGATTATCAACCGTGGGGAAAATCAAACCAACTAGCTTAGTTTCTTTTTTATAAAGTTGTCGTGCCACAGCATTAGGTTGGTAATTCAATTTTTCCATCGCATCATGAACTTTTTTTATTGTTTTTTCACTTAAGTAGCCACGATTATTTAGAACTCTCGAAACAGTAGTTTTAGAAACTCCTGCAACCCTTGCTACATCATCTATTTTGACTGCCATTTAAATTCACCTATATCCTTGAATCTGATAAATCCATTATACAGTAATCCTATGTTTTTTAACCCAATCTGGAATAATTGCAATTGACGGTCAGTTTTTGTAATGGTATCTTAAATCATCGAAAGCGATTGCAGAATTTTTCAAATACAGGAGGAACTTAAATTGTTAGTTGGAAGTATAGAAGCAGGTGGAACCAAATTTGTTTGTGCTATAGGTGACGAAGACTATCGTATCAAGGATAGTACGCAGTTCCCCACAACAACACCGGAAGAGACTCTACAAAAAAGCATTGATTACTTTAAACAATTCGATATCGAAGCTCTCGGAGTTGCTTCATTTGGTCCGATCGAATTACGTAAGAATTCACCTAAATTCGGTTATATAACTTCAACGCCAAAGCCAGGTTGGCAAGACACTGACTTCATTGGCACATTAAAAAAGGAATTAAAAGTTCCCATGTTTTGGACAACTGACGTCAATGGTTCAGCTTATGGCGAATACGTGATGTCGACACTGTCTAACGAAAAAATCGATTCTCTAGTTTACTACACTATCGGTACTGGCGTCGGTGCCGGTGCTATTTCTGACGGTAAATTCGTCGGCGGAATGGGACATCCTGAAATGGGACACACTTTACTCAAGCGCCATCCAGATGACCTAGATTTCAAAGGAATCTGTCCATTCCATGGCGATTGTCTTGAAGGGCTAGTTGCTGGACCAACCTTCGATGCACGTCTAGGCAAACCTGGCAAAGACGTTCCTTTGACAGATCACACCTGGGATATAATGGCCTACTATGTTGCTCAAGCTGCTATTCAAGCCACCCTGATCCTTCGTCCTGACAAAATCGTCTTCGGTGGTGGAGTTGTCAGCGAGCCATTCTTAGTCAAGGTGCGTGAACAATTCAAAACACTGCTAAACGATTATGTCGTAGTCCCAGAACTTGAAAAATATATTACTATGCCAATTGTTAAGAACAATGGTTCAGCCACACTAGGTGATTTTGCCTTGGCTGTTCGTGAGCTTCAGGAATAGTATTATTTTGGGGCTGATCGCTACCGCAGATGAGGTTCAACAACTCCATCTGCCGTGGACCGGTCTCAGTCTTCGACCTCGCTTGGAAGCCTGTAGTCTTCCAAGTCGTCCAATGTTCTAAGCGATAAATCGCTAAGAACACTTTTACGGCGGATTCCTTTGTTGAACCTCATCAGCTAATTTTAAATTAGTACCTAATCTAAAGTGATTTCATTATTGAAATTTCCAATTTACAAATGAAAATAGCACGTAACGATAAATGGATAAATTACATCCAAACAATCGTTATGCGCTATTATTTTTATCCTAGAATAACTTAGCTTCCGGTCAGCAGTAATGGAATCAGTAGCGAAAGTGGTGTTAATGCGGTGATTTTCCGCATTTACAGCACGGACGTCTTTCTTGATTTGCGATTTATGCAAAGCAAGAAAGCGAGATCTTAGACCGCCTTTTGGCTAAGATCGGTCCCGCCACTGATGGAATTACTGCTGACCGGAAGCGGCAAGACAAACCACTGCACCTCACCTAGTACAACTCTGAACAAACTCCATTGCACGATCAAAAATAGGATTGTCAACCGTGTCATACCAAGACACATCCACAAAAATATTATTGTGATTCTTCTTAGTGATCAACACCCCACTTTTAGAATTCATTTCAACATCAGCATCCACATTTTGTCTAGCCGTTATAACGCTAATGTCATTCATATCTCGATAATTAACACAGCTTAGTTGAAACTTATTTGGTTCAAAAATAATCTTGATTCGATCTTTCCAACTGCCGATATTGTAATACTCAATACCCTTCAAATTAACCTGCAAGTAACTGATCATTTTAGGAAGATATAGCGGAAAGATTCCAATTGTCAGTGCTATAAACCCAACCACCATAACTACACTACTGACCCAAATCAGATCCGTTATAACGAAAGCCATTAGAAATATCAAAATTGATATAAGTATCGAACTCATTAGTAATTCATAAGATTGCTTTTTACCAAAACTCCATCCCATGACATTCACCTACCTGTATATTTTTGACATTATTATTTAATAATTTAATTAATATATCAAAATATAAGGTGTGAAAATGCCAGACGTTTGGTATATGGATTAGTTCTCGTTCGGACTACCGGCGACAACACATTTTTAACTTTAGTTGTCTGCTCTGTTGTAGTTTTTTTAGTTTGTTTAGTACATTTACTTTGGCTGGAACACTATGCCAGAATGATCAATAATTCTATAGTAAAAAAATAAGCATACTCGGCATTGCTGCCAGGTATGCTTATTTGCCATCTAATTTTTCGCGCTTACGGAAAATAATAAATTTACTAAAAATATAATTCAAAACAACTACAAAGACATTCGCAAATAATTTTACGATCATATCATTAATGTGAAGCAGTGAGACACCGATCGTCATTGTTCCTTGATCGATGATCCATGAACCTCCACGGAACAAGAAGAACGATCCCATCTCTAGCAAGAATGCCTTCATTGTATTCGTATGTGAATCAAATACCCATAATTTGTTAGTCACATATGCGAAGATCACTGACAACAAGTAGGCAAAAGCATTCGCTAGTTGATAATTCCAACCTGCTATATAAGTAAAAAACCAAAAACCTACGTAATTTACGACTGTTGTCAAAACACCAAATATCAAATACGGTATCGCATCTTTATATTTATTCCATAATTCTTTTATATCCATAACGAATAGTTCTCCCGTGAGCTCTCTAGTGATTTAGTTTCCAATTTTTATAAGTCAGTCCTAGGAAATAGGCAATAACTTCAAAAGCGGAAATAAAGAATGTAACTGGCCAGTTGGTAATAAACGCCAAGTACAATCCTAACCAGACACCAGCTAGCGACAATCCGACTGAAACCATAATTAACTTAGGAACTGAGTGTACCAGATATTTAGCAGTAGCGCCAGGCAGGGTCAGTAAAATAAAGACTAACAACGAGCCAACGATCTGCGCCCCAATACTAACACTCAGAGCTAGAGTCACAAGAAATGCGATCGAAAGCATACGAGTCGGCAAGCCGGCTGAACGCGCACCGATATGGTCAAATGAATCAAACGCTAATGGCTTATAGAAAATGATAAAAATAAAGATAACCACTAATGCCAAGATCATCAACTGATGTACTTCTTTAGAACTAATACCGACAATACTACCGAACAAGATATTAGTTGCATAACTGCTCGACTCTGAAGATAGCGATAGGAACAGAATTCCTAAACCAATAAATAACGACGATATGGCACTGATCGAAGCTTCACGGCGTGACGACTCCGAACTCAGAGAACCAACCGCGATCGAACTGACCATGGTGAAGATTATCATCCCAGCCAATGGCGATATTCCAATTAAAATACCGAACGATGCACCCGCAAAACCGATTTCAGAAAGTGTGTGCGATAAAAATGACATATTCCTTGAAACAACAAAAACTCCAACTAATCCAGCCGTTATAGCGATAAAAGTACTAGCTATAAAAGCCTCTCTCATAAATTCATATCCAAACATACTCTATCCCACCTCACTCAAACATTGCTTCTGAAATTTCATCGACGCCGATCGGTTTGATCGTATTATTCTCAAAGAACAAAGCTCGATGAGTATATTTCTTCGTCAAATCATAATCGTGAGTGATAAAGATCACTGTCAAATTATATTTTTCATTTAATTCTTGAACTAGATCCATCAATTGCATCTTAACTTCAACATCCAGACTAGCCGTTGATTCATCCAGAATCAAAACTTGGGGATCATTCAACAAAGCTTGGGCCAAATAGGCTTTTTGCTTTTCCCCACCAGATGCCAATCCTAAAGGTCTTTTACGCAAATGTGTCAATCGTGTTTTCTCAAGAATCTGCTGGATCAACTCATTATTTTCAGCCCGTTTTTTCGGACTCATGGTGAACTTCAAGTTAAGACGTACAAAACTCTCGATATCCAGTGGATAATCAATATCGATATTACGAAACTGCGGAACATAGCCGACCGTCTGTTTCTTATCCATAATCAATTCACCGGCGGTCTTTTTTTCCATACCCATAATTATCTTTACGAGTGTTGTTTTACCGGAACCGTTAGGCCCGACTAGACTAATAAATTCACCGTCGTTGATTTTAAAATTTACATCTTTAAAAACTAATTGTTTTCCAAATTTTTTAGTTAAATTCTTCGCTTCAATCACTAGTTATTCCTTCACAGGCCTTTCATCCATTTGCATCAATATATTACAGGATAAACAAAATTATCATTTTTGTAAATAGTAAAAATTATCATTTACAACTAAAACTACTTATTTACAATTTTTTCAATCTGATTTAAGTTATCATTCATCCATTGATAATAGCCTAAATCACTAGGCAATGTCTCCGTGAAATAAATTATCGGAACGTTATTCTTTTTGGCCAAACTTGTCATCTTAGTAATTATTCCACTAGTAACTTGTTTATTTACCACCAAGAAGTCCACTTGATGTTTCTTTAATCCTTGTTGCATGTTCTCAATATCCGAAATTGACGGATCAGTATCATCTTCAATGGCTTTGGCAAAATGAGGATTATCAATCGTTACACCTAGATCCTGCAACAGATAATATGGTAAGGGCTCAGTAACATAGGCCTTCTTGCCGTTTAGTTTTTGCTTCAACTTCTGTTCACGGACAATCAACTTATTCAATTTTTGTGAATACTGCTGATAATTATTTTTATAATATTCTTTATTTTTTGGTTCTTCTTGAGACATCTTTAGATAAACTGCACGGCTGAGTTTTTGGACATTAGACACACCGAACCAAACGTGCTCATTATCACCGTTCTTTTTATGCAAAACGTCACTCGAAAAATCGATCAAGTTCTTATCTTGACTATTGGCAGTCACTAATTTATTGACCCAATCATCGTATCCCAACCCATTTGATACGATCAGTTTTGAGTCAGCAATCTGCTTAGCATTATTATTCGATGGTGAGAAGCTATGCGGATCGACGTTAACAGATTTAATGATCGATTCGACATGATACTTGTTACCAACAACACTTTGAACTGGTTCTTTATAAGTATTAACAGTTGTCGTAATAGTATTTTGAGCGTGCTTAGTCTGCGTACAGCCTCCCAAGATCACTACCATCATTAAGATTGACATGACTATTATTTTTTCTCTTCGTCCGATGCGCATATTATTTCCTTCCACAAAAAAATAGAGCTCAGGATTAAATCCCAACCTCTAGAATAGTATCGAATATTAACTACAAAGGCAAGCAAATCAAGCTCTACCAGATCTGTGAGTATTGACCATTGGCTTGAACAAGATAACTGCCTGCTGGTGAATCAGCACCTTTTAGATAAACATTGATCTGATAACCAGTTACATCATTCCAAGTTATCTTGCCATTGGCAACATATTGAGTATTTGCATTGTCATAAGTCGTACTCAAGGCATTAGCCAAATATTCAATTGCCTGATTAGATGTGGTTAAATTAACATTTGATGTACTGTCTTGTGTGTTTTGTGCATTTTGTTGATTATCTGCATCGGTTGATGAAGTTGTGCTATCACTGTTACCGGTCTGTGTGCCAGTATCACCAGTGGTAGTTTTTTTCTGGGAATCGGCAGTAGCACTTTCAGAATCATCAGTATCGTTGTTAGTTGTTTGGCTATCACTCTTAGTTACTGTTTTTTCAGATTTCTTTGGTGTTGCTTCTTTGGTACTCTTTTGTGTTTGTTCTGACTTAGTATCAGAACCATTTGAGCTTGCTGATTGATTAGAACATCCGGCTAATAAGACACCAGATAGTACTAATGTCGCAAGCGTGATTTTTTTAAACATAATCAGTACCTCCTAGCTTCAATTATAGATGGGGATTTCTAACTAATGCAATATTAGACAAGAAACGTTAATAAATCTTAGAAAAATCGATCTTTTCACCTTTACGGAGCATTGTTCCCAATTCGATCGACTTATCAACGACGATACTTTGAGCATCGATGACGTTGTAAGGATGATCTGAAGCTTTTTCTTGAGCGTAGGATAATTCTGTACATCCCAAAACAATCACGTCACAATTGAATTCATTGTACATCCGCTTCAAGATATCATAATACTTCTTAGCGTTCATGTGACCCTTTTCCTTGATGTCATCATAGATCAAGCTCTCGACATCATCCCGGATCTGTTGATCACCCAAGGTGTAATCGAAGCCAGCGTCTTTAATTTCATTCTCATAAATATGATCCTCGATCGTACCTTTGGTAGCGATCAGACCAACTTTTTTAGCATTAGGATATTCTTTTTTCATCGTTGAAATAGCCAAGTGTGGCATGTGGATCAACGGAATATCAGTTGCTGCCTGTAATTCTTTGTAGTAATAATGTGCTGTATTGCAAATAATCACCATAAAAGCAGGATTCAACAAACTCTGTTGCTTCAAATCTTCAACCAATGGTGGCAAAAAACTAGGTTGAGAATTATCTAAAATATGTGCTGTCCGATCTGGAACCGTCGCATGGTTAACAATAATGTAATCCATGTAATCTTGATCTTTTGTGATCGGTGTTCGTTGATTTAATAAGTGGATATAACTTTCTGTGGCAAGAGTTCCCATGCCACCAATAACTGTAAAGAAGTTTTTCATAATTATCCCTCGATATCTTTTAAAATGCCCTTTGCAACAGTTGGGTCACTTGGATATGGTACATCGACGCCATTAGTCTTCTGATAATGATCCTCACCTTTAGCTGCCAGAACAACAATGTCATCACCAGAACTAGTTTCGATCATCTCACGAATCGCACTCTGACGGTCAATGATCGTCTTCACGTCAACTTTAGAATGATCGATGTGAGCGTCGATTTGTTTACAAATATCAGCTGGATCCTCAAAACCAGGATCATCAGTCGTTAAAATGGCACTGTCTGCTAATTCTGTTAGAACTTTACCAAATCCAGCACGTCTAGAGATTCCCTTATTACCAGGACTTCCAACTACTACCTTGAGTTTGGACTTAGGATATTCTGTGCGCAAGAATCCTAATAGAGCTTTCATACTAGCATAATTATGAGCATAATCCACGAAAATTGTTCCGTGGCTCTTAGTATTGATATGTTCCATACGTCCAGGAACGCGAGCTGTACGCAATCCTTCCTTGATATCTTTAACGTCAGCTTGAGCTAATTTAGAAGCGATAATAGCAGCCGTGGCATTCATCTCATTGAAGTCACCGACAACGCATAGTTTGTATTCGCCATCGATGTTTAATTGCTTACCCTTATCTGTTACAGCGGCTATATCAAAGATGCTATCACTTAAAGTGGCTTCTTTACTAGAAATACTGAAGTCAGCATCTTTGGTATCACGACCAAAGAGATAGATATCCTTATCCGGACTAGTCTCACGAGCAGCCGCAATGACAGTCTCAAAGTCGTTAGTTTGGGCATTAATGATGTTGACCTTGGAGTTGATCAGCAATTGCTTCTTGCAGAACAAATAATCAGCATAAGTTGGATGCTCATTCTCACCGATGTGATCCGGAGTAATATTCAAAAATCCACCAATATCAAAATTCAATCCGTATACACGGTTCTTTTTATAAGCTTGTGAGCTGACTTCCATAACTAACTTTGTCATACCATTATCCACTGCCCGACGCATATCACGGAATAACTCCATTGATTCCGGCGTCGTCAGATCCGACTTAAATTTGTCTTCCGGCTTCGGTCCAACAATTCGGTCAACAGTTGAGAACAAAGCTACTTTACCTGGATAAACCTTGTCCAAAATATTATGAATAAAATAAGAAGTAGTCGTCTTACCCTTGGTACCAGTAAACGCAATGATGAACAATTCACGCTCAGGATTACCATAGAAGGCTGCACTGAGGATCGACAATGCCTTCTGAACGTCCTTGACGATCAGGTTACTGATCCCGATTCCATAGTCTTTTTCAGAGACATAAACTTGAGCTCCAGCATCTACTGCTTGTTGCAAATATTCAGCTTTGAAGTTATTTCCCTTACAGAAGAAGATCCCGTTGGTCTGGTCTTCTTGTGAATTGTAGCTGATATGGGTCATGAATAAATTTTCGTCCAAAACTTTGCTTGAAACTAGCAAGTCGTGTTCTTGCAATATATCAATAGCTTTACTTATTTCTAAACTCATAATTTGCACTCCTAATTCCATTAATTATTTGAATAAATTACTAAAGAAATCGACGATCTTATCCCACAAATTAGGCTTCGTTACCGCAACTTTTTTGATCTTCAATTTTTTCTCAGTCTTAGTATAAGGGATATAGCCATTTGGTGCATTGGTTGGCAGCAATCTAACGGTCTTTTTGTTAGCTGTTGCTTTAAAGCCGAGATCATTCGGTGAGATCTCATACTTTAATGTTCCCAGATCAAATTCACTTGGTAACCACATATAGACATCTTGGTCTGGTTTGTACTTGTTATTGACCCTGTCACCAGTAGTCATGATTTTTTGATGCACAAAATTTTCTTTTACATAATGTGCCAAATTTTGCGTACTGCGGAATCGTTTGTCATTGTCACTCTCTTCACCGGAGACATTCATGACGATAGTTACAATCCTAGTGTTGTCGATTGGCAGTGTTCCGACAAAGGATTCACCGGCTTGTTCCGTTGTTCCTGTCTTCAAGCCATCGAATTCATAACCTGCTTGATAATCACGTTGATCCTTTAATAGTAGATTTAATGAATTATAAGTTTTGGTTTCATTATCGACGGGGAAATCTAGCTTGGCTTGTGAAGTTGTCTTTAATACTTCTGGATATTCATCCAAGATGTGTTTAACAATAATAGCAATATCATTGACCGACAGTTTATTCTCGCCGCTCTTGTCACCGAGATACATCCCCTCATACAAGTCATTATTATTCAAACCTGAAACATTGTATAATTCAGCATCATTGATGCCCCAATTTTTGACCGTCTTTCGCATCAATCTAACAAAAGCTTTTTGATTACCAGCAACCCTTTGAGCTAGCATCATCGCCGCAGAATTAGAAGAAACTATCCAAGCTGCCGAATAGAGTTGTCTGACTGTATACGATTTGTCTGCATCTAGACGAACATTCGTTAATTCATCTTTTTGCGTCATTTCAGCTTGTTCAGCTGTTGGCGTCAAAGTATCCGTCCACTTGAGATTACCTTCATGAATTGCCTTTGTTACTAAATAAAGTGTCACTATCTTAGTGATAGACCCAATCGCAACCTTCTTGTCAGGATCTTTTGAATAAATAATTTGTCCCGACTTCTCATCGAAGGCCATCGCCGCACTGGCATTTAGCTCTGGCTCCTCAGCTGCTTGAACTGTTTGGGGATTAAATATCGGTAGCAGCAATACTACAGACATTAGTAATAGTATTTTTTGTATTAAAGTTTTCATTGAGTTCCTCGCTATTGCTTTGAAATTGGAAAATGAATAATGAAAGCTGTTCGCTCATCATCCGATGTAACTGATATTGTACCACCATGTAACTTGACCATGCTCTGAGCAATAGCTAGTCCCAATCCAGTACCGCCGGTCTCTTTATTACGTGAGTCCTCTACACGATAGAAGCGATCGAACAAGTGTGACAACGATTCTCGTGGTATCGACTGACCGTTATTGGCGACACGCACGATCACATCTTTTGGCGTCTGTTCTGCTTCAAGCCAGAGGTGAGTTGCTCCCTTGCCGTACTTGAAAGCATTAGTGATCAGATTATTGAAGACACGTCCTAATTTTTCAGTATCACCACTCATCATGATCTTTTCCGGTTTGGACTTCACGATTATTTCCATACCGCGCTTGTTAGCTTCTAATTCAAAATCGGCCGACAATTGATCCAGCATCTGTGCCATATCAAAAGTTGATACTGATAACTTGCTTGTGGCCTGTTCAACATTGGCATACTCAAATAAGGAGTTGACCAAATTTTGCATCTCTAGTGACTTATTGTATGCAATGTGAGAATACTTGAGGATCTGCTCGATATCTTCAAAGTTCTTCCCCTCGATAAGTCCTAAATAACCGATAACTGACGTCAAAGGAGTTCGTAAATCATGACTAACGTTTGCAATTAGCTCATCCTTACTATCCTCAGATTTTTTTTGTTCGGAAATATGCTTATTAGTATTCGAGACTAACAAGTTGACACTGTCGACAATACTTTGTAATCTCTTGTTGACCTTAAGATCTATCTTATGATCAAGATCGCCAGCCGCAATTTGGATCAGTTCTGATTCCACCTTGTAAACTTCAAATTGGCGGTAAGTCTTGATCACAACATAGATGGAAATCCCTAGCTCGATCACAACGATCAATCCTAAGAAGAACCAAATTCCCCAAAAAGTCGATCTGGACAGTTCACCGTTGATATTTTTTATAACGTGACCAATGCCTTGGAAATTTTCATTACTATAGAAGAGATCTGAAATAATGATTAAAGTAATATTGATGATCTGAAATAAAAGAAAGGTGCCTATTCCTTCAAACAGGAGGACACCTTTTTCTCTATTATCCAGTTGAACTCGTTTATTCAAAAAATCAGACCTCCACTTTGTAGCCAACGCCCCAGACAGTTTCAATAACCTTCTCACCGTCTGTTGCTTCTTCGAGCTTGTCTCTAAGGTGACTTACGTGCACCATAACTGTTTTGGCCGAAACCACGCTCTCTTGTTTCCATACTCGTTCAAAAATCTCATCAGCAGAGAAAACACGATTGGGGTGACTTGCTAGAAGATACAAGACACCAAATTCTAATGCCGTTAATTGAACTTTATTGCCTGAACTAGTAACGACTTCGTGCGAATCTTTATAAATGGTAATTGGACCCACTTCTAGTTTGTCAGGAACATTTTTTGAGGTTTGTTGTGCACTGCGACGTAGCAATGAGCGAACACGAGCCATGATTTCCAAAGGATTGAATGGCTTAGTAACGTAATCGTCGGCACCAGTGATCAGTCCTTGGATCTTGTCCATATCAGTCGTCTTCGCAGACACAATAATGATTGGGATCTGTGAATCCTTGCGGACACGTTTAACCACTTCGATACCATCGATTCCTGGCATCATGATATCCAAGATCATTAAGGCAATGTCACTGTGTGCAGCCAATGCGTCCAGTGCCTCTTGGCCAGAATTGGCCGACACTGGTTCATAGCCTTCATTCTTGATGTAAATACTGAGTAATTCAACAATTTCTTTATCGTCATCTACAACTAATATTTTCATTAAATAAACCTCTCACGCGCACATTTTTACAACTAGTCATATTATACAATATTATGTTAGTGTATTACTAACTGGAAAAGAAAGTGAGTATCTATGGACTACTTAAAGAAAAGAATCCGATTTATTATCATTCTCGTTTTTTCACTTATTATTTTCGGCGTTGTCCAATGGCAAATGTCGAACAATGTAAATCTCAGTGGCGCTAAGATAATGTGGGTCTCTGAGATATTGAAGTCAGCTTGTATTGGTTTTGGGTTGTACGCTATTGTGATGTTTTTTAGGGTTAAATAGTTATTTGTTATTTCTATGCCGCTGAAGATGCTCAACAATTCCATCTGCCCTGGGACCGGCTTAAGTCTTCGTCTTAAGCCTCGCTCGGAAGCCTCTAGTCTTCCGAGTCGTCCAGTGTACTAAGCGATAAATCGCTTAGTACACTATCACGGCTGATTCCATTGTTGATCATCTTCAGCTAAATTCGTATTACTTCTAGACTAGATAGTAAAAATCTTACAGCAACATTAATAATTGAATTCTATATTTCATAAAAAAACAGCATATCATGACAAACAATGGATACCTCAAATTATCCAAATTGTCATAATATGCTGTTTTTAGTATGCATTAAATAGATTTAGCTGGAGGTCAGCAGTAATGGAATCAGTAGCGATTGTGCTGTTAATGCGGATGACTTTCCCGCATTTACAGCACTGGACGTCTTTCTTGATTTGCGGTTTTAGCAAAGCAAGAAAGCGAAGGTCGAGACCGCTTTTTGGCTCGAGCTGGTCCCGCTACAGATGGAATTACTGCTGACCGGAAGCGACATACAACAACTTCTTATGAGACAAAAAAAGGACCACCTAACGGCAGTCCGACAATTATTTTTAAATTTTACTTGTCACTATTCATTTGATCGACAAATGCCTTGAATGATGACTTCTTGATGTCAGCACCCTTACTATTGACCTTTGATTCAGCAAACTTGCTTAATCTCTTCTTTTCACTTTTGTCTAACTTTTTCATTCTTAATACCTCCATGTCTTATTCAGACCATATGAGTTATTGCAAAGGAAATAGTAGGCGTTGTTAGCGTTGAAGCTCTTTCTTGTGTAATTCATATTTGATCACGACTCCATACTAACGCAAAATATCAGATGTGCAAGTTTTGATACTTTTAGAAGAATCCACGATCATGAATTCCCATATAGCGGCGGAACACAAAGCGAACACCATAGGCAACTACGGCAACGATGAAGTAACCAATCCCATTCAATGATGGATTAATCGTTGCTGGAACGAATGTCATGGCTCCTAAGAAAACAAACATCAGCATTAAGCCAACGGCTAAGTATCCAATTGTGATACCCCAACCTGGACGTTCTTTCTTAGGTTTCTTCATTTGAATGTTAAACCATGTCAATAAAGTTCCCCACATTCCTGAAAGAATAACTAGGGTAATGATACCAGTTTGATTACTGGTACTGGAATCCTTATTAGTCAATGCAACGATCCCGTACAATAATCCAAACAAGGCAAAGAACAATAGCGAATTATCTACTGATGATGCCCAGAAGGGTGTTTTCTTAACGGGTTTTACTGGGTGAGCAATATCTCCAGCTTTTTTAGTTACAGGACCATACAATTGATTAGCTGGTGTACCTTTGATCTGATTATCAATGATCTCTGGCATCAACTTATCGATTGCTTCTTTGGCCTCGTCTTCTTTGAAACCATCGCCAAGCAAGTGCTTGTTCAGTTTGAAAACATACTCTTCGTTTTTATTACTTAGTTGTGAACGCAAATCATCAGGACTAGTAGCATAAATTTGTTCCGTAGTCTCTGATTGTTTCAATTTCTTAGCTGCAGTAACTTTTTGCTTTTCCGCAGCTTGCTTATTCTTCTCTCTTAAATCGTCAGCCATTAATTCTCCCCCAAATTATACGTTGAATCTAAATTCAATAATGTCACCGTCTTGAACTTCGTAATCCTTACCTTCGACACGTAGTTTACCAGCCTCTTTGACAGCTTGTTCACTACCTAAGGCATCCAAATCATCGAATGACATAACTTCGGCACGAATGAATCCACGTTCAAAGTCAGAGTGAATGATACCGGCAACTTGTGGTGCTTTCATTCCTTCATGGAATGTCCAGGCACGTGTTTCTTTTCCACCAGCAGTGAAGAAAGTTCTAAGTCCTAATAACTTATAACTAGCTTTGATCAACTTATCTAGACCTGATTCTTTAACACCTTCGGCTTCAAGGAAGTCACGTCTGTCATCATCATCTAATTCAGCGATTTCTTCTTCAGTCTTAGCAGAAACACCAATAACTTGGGCGTCTTCTTTTTTAGCATAGTCTTCGATAACTTTGTAATACTTCGATCCTTCAGGGTCAGCCATGTCATCTTCGGCAATATTAGCAACATACAATACCGGCTTGGATGTTAGTAAGAATAATCCCTTAACGATCTTTTGTTCATCTTCATTGAAGTCGATCGTTCTAACTGAACCACCATCTTCAAGAACTGGCTTGATCTTCTTAAGTACTTCGAATTCAGCAATAGCATCTTTATCTTTGGCACTCTTAGCCATTTTTTCAACTTTGGTGTAACGCTTGTTGACACTGTCTAAGTCAGCGATACTTAGCTCTAAGTTGATAGTTTCAATATCATCTAGTGGATCGACTGTTCCGGTAACACTAGTAATGTTGTCGTCATCAAAAGCACGAACAACGTGAACAATTGCGTCAACTTGACGAATATTCTCAAGGAACTTATTACCAAGTCCCTCACCTTTACTGGCACCTTTAACGATTCCGGCAATATCAGTAAATTCAAAAGTTGTGTGAATTAATTTTTTGGCAGGGATCAAATTATCGATTCTTGTCAAACGCTTATCTGGTACCTCAACCATCCCAACATTAGGGTCGATCGTAGCGAACGGATAGTTCGCCATCTCTGCACCCGCCTTTGTTATGGCATTGAATAGTGTTGATTTTCCAACGTTAGGTAATCCTACGATTCCGGCAGTTAAAGCCATTATAAATTCTCCTCATTTCCGTCAATATTTGGTCGTGCAATTTGTGTCTGCTTCAAATAAAATTCTTCTTGGCTTTCATCAACTTGCGCAGCTTCAGTTATTATTTTTTTAAATTTCTTTTTAAAATCATTTCTAGGGATCATCACGATATGACCACAGCCAAGACACTTGATCTTGATATCTGCACCCATTCGAATGACCTCCCATTTGTTAGCCCCACAAGCATGAGGCTTCTTCATCATCACAATATCGCCTAAATTAAACATAAAATATCCTCTTAATCCAAATTAATCCCTAAAATATCCAAGATACGATTCAACTCTTCAGTATTAGTAAAGTCGATCTCCAATTTTCCATGACCACTGCGAGTTTCCTTCACAGCTACAGAAGTATCGAATTTTTCAACCAACTTCTCTTCAGTCGCACGGATATAAGGTGATTTAGATTTAGAAACTTTCTTCTTTTTCTTAATATCATGTTTAGTTTCAGTAGCTAATTGTTCCAGCTGACGAACGGTTAGATCCTCGTTAACTGCACGTTTAGCTAATTTATCGATTTGTTCTTTATCTTTCAAGCTCAATAGAGTTCTAGCTTGACCCATTGATAGGTCGCCATTTTGTACTAACTTCTTAGTAGCTTCTGGCAGATTCAACAGACGCAAGTAATTAGCAATGTAGGGACGACTCTTGCCCAAACGTTGTGAAACTTGTTCCTGTGTCAAGTTAAGCTTTGAGATCAAAGTTTGATATGCATCAGCTTCTTCAAGCGGCGTTAGATCCTCACGTTGCAAGTTTTCTAGTACCGCGATCTCCATCATCCCTGATTCGCTCAATGGACGAACGATTGCTGGAATAGTAGTTTGCTTAGCGATCTTACTTGCACGGAAGCGACGTTCACCAGCAATGATTTCAAAACCATTCACACTCTCACGAACGATGATAGGTTGGAAGACACCGTTTTGTTGGATCGATCTAGCTAATTCATTCAAAGCGTGTTCGTCAAAGGTCTTTCGAGGTTGATATGGATTAGGACGAATATCATCCAGTGATAGGTCAACGACGGTTTCACTATTTTCGTCGATTGCTTCAAATTCAGAAAAAATTGCGTCAATACCTTTTCCAAGGCCTTTTTTATTTTTGTTTGATGCCATTACGCTTTAACACCTCCTTAGCAAGGTCACAATAAGCTTCTGCCCCACGGGACTTGTCATCAAAATCTACGATTGGCAATCCGTAACTAGGCGCCTCAGCGAGTCGTGTATTACGTGGAACGATTGCTTTATAAACCTTATCACCGAAGTATGATTTCACTTCATCGACCACTTGTGCACCCAAATTAGTTCTAGCATCGAGCATCGTCAGGAGTACACCTTCGATTGCCAAATTATTATTGAAATGCTTCTGAACTAAACGGATGGTATTCAAAAGTTGGCTCAAACCTTCCAAAGCATAGTACTCACTTTGAACTGGAATAATGATCGAATCACTGGCAGTGAATGCATTTGTAGAGAGTTGTCCCAAAGATGGTGGACAATCGATCAAAATAATATCGTACTTGTCATCAACCTCTTCTAAACCTGCACGAAGACGTGTCTCACGTGCCATCATCGTTGTTAATTCCATTTCAGCACCGGCCAATTGAATCGTAGCTGGCACAATATCAAGATTCTTATGTTTAGAATGAATAATTGTTTTAGCGAGTGGATATTCATTCACCAAGACGTCATAAACATCCTTCTCTACATTGGCCTTTTTAATACCCAAACCGCTTGTAGCATTGCCTTGTGGATCAATATCTACTATCAAAACTCTTTGACCTAAGTCAGTTAAGCACGCACCAAGATTGATAGTGGTAGTTGTCTTACCTACACCACCCTTTTGGTTCGCAACGGATATTTTTCGTGCCATTTTACTCCCCTATTCTTTGAAAAAATACATACATTAAATTTTAACATTTAATAGTAGTTAATTTAAGGTCATTTGATTATTTCACGAGTGGCTTTTTAGCTGGAGTTCCCGGTTTTCTTGGATATTTAGCCGGTGTATTTTTAATTTTGTCGATAAAAATAAAGTTTCTGATGCCTTCATTATTTGGTAATTCAAATGATTTTTGTTCTGTCACTTGACCACCAAGAACTTGGATCGAATAAGTAGCGTTATTCAATTCTTCCGGAGCTTTTTCCGATTTCATAGCGATGAAAGTGCCATCGACCCTTGCCATTGGTAGACAGAGCTCGGTTAAGACATTCAATGCTGCAACGGCTCTAGCCGTTACAATATCGAATGTCTCACGATATAACTTATTCTTGCCGACCTCTTCAGCTCGTCCATGAACCAAAGTTACATCGTCTAAGCCTAATTTATTAACTAAGCCATCTAAAAATTTGATCCGCTTATTCAATGAATCTACGATCGTGATCTTTAACTTAGGATTAACGATTTTTAGCGGTATCGAAGGAAAACCAGCACCTGAACCAACATCACACAACGTCAACTCTTCCGTTAATAGTTTGTCATCTACAAAGTCCAAGACTAATGAATCATAAAAATGCTTCAAATAAACCTGGTCTTTTTCGGTGATCGAGGTCAGATTCATGACCTTATTCGTTTCAACTAATTCGTGAAAATAAATTTCAAATTGTTTCTTCTGCTCATCATTTAATTCAATGCCTTTTGCGGCTAATGCTTGATAAAATTCTTCCGGTTTCATTTACACCCTCCACTCGTGAAACACATGTTTCACACTTCTTAATCCTATATTATTCTAGTACTGAATTCAATGCTGAGTTACCGTTATAAGTGATAGCAAAGTTTACCTTTTTGTTGTATATGCAACTAAAAAGATATATTATATTCACAATTTCTAAAAACAAATCTGACAATGATCTCTGGGAGAAAATATATGATAACAGTTAAAAGAACCGATGAATTAACACCAAAAAAATTGATAGATATTTTAAAAGCCCGTGTAGCGGTGTTCGTGGTTGAACAAAATTGTCCTTATCAAGAAGTTGACGATGATGATTACAATGATCTGCACGTCTGCCTAAGTGAAAATGGTGCGTTACAAGCCTATACTCGTATTATTGAAGATAGCGATAAGATTCACTTCGGACGCGTCTTAGTAGTGGAAAAGTATCGTAAACAAGGCTTAGGTGAAAAAGTAGTGGCAGCAACAATTGCGGAAATCAAAAAAAGATTTCCTGGAAAGACTATTCAGATCCAAGCACAAGCATACTTGCAAAAATTCTACGCCGGTTTTGGTTTCAAACCTATCTCCGATGTCTATCTAGAAGATAATATTCCCCATCTAGATATGGTTATGGAATTTTAAAAATAATTTTATTACTCAAAGAGCACATAGGTGCTCTTTTTTGATACTATTACTATTGTATCCTTGAGGGGGAAAAGTAAAATATGTCAAAATTCATTAAAAACAATCCGGTTTTAATCGCCATTTATGTAATCATTGCCATTTTATTTTGCGTCATCAATACGTACCTAGGACTAGCAGCAATCATTATCGAACTAGTGATCTTAGGAACGATTTACACCAAAAGTAAAGGTGAGAAAACACCAGCAAATGACTATTTAGCCAAAGTTACTGGTATTGATCGATTAGACAAAACAGTAGTTACAACTAAAGACTTCTTCGTTATGGAAGCCATCGCCTTTGTGCTCAACATGCTTTCGATCTTTAGATTACCTGTTTTAACGATCGACTCGACTGTCAGCAAGCTAAATCTCGATAGCAATATGATGGCTTCAATCGGCTCTATTTCTCACAAGAGTGGTCTAACGCTATTTGATATCGGTCTCTTATTAACAAAAGCAAGTACACCGTCAAAATACATTCAGTATGGTAAGTACGCCATTGTTATTACAATAATCTTTGCCTTTATCGGTGCAATTTCTCAACTACTGAAAAAATACAGCAACCCTATTTTACTGATTTGTTCCATCTTCCCAGCTGCCTTTTACATCATTGCTTATATTGCCAGCAGCAGTAACGTTATCATCAAGCGTATGATCGACACAGGCTTTTATATGGGTCTCTTGGCATCGATCGGTTTGACTGGTATTGCATTGCTTAAGATGAGTATTCTAAAAGATACCGCACCACAAAAACGTGAACGTGAAGAGAGTAGTTTTAAATAATTATCTAAGACGCAGAAATGCGTCTTTTTTTATTAGGGCAAAAAATTCGACAACTCCTCACAAAAGGTTTAACAATTTTCATTAAGAAGCCAAATACATTTTATTAGTTAAAAATTGGCTTCTATGCTAGGCGAATTACAATGACTAAAGAAAAAGATGAATCTGATAAAAAAACTGATAAAGAAACAATCGAAGAACCCGCTAAAAATACTACTGAAGAAAAACCAGCAGCAAATAAATTAGAGCACACTAAAGAAATCTTCCAAATAATTATTAAAAAAAGAGGCCTGATAAGTTTCGTAGCCATTACACTGATCATAGTTCTATTCATTGGTTATTTAACCGGAGTCTCACATTTTTCTAAAGACCAACAGCTCGATGCACTCTCCAATCAAATAACTAGTGGCAAAATCAATCAAATGGAGAGTGCCGTCGTAACACCTCAAAAGCACTCCATTGCTGCTAAAGAATTGCAGCCTTTAAAGAAATTATTGGCCAAGGATAAAACCACTTCTGGACAAATCAAAACGATCATTGGACATGAAAGTTCTTACAGTAACTTTCAAATAATACAAGTTGGTACTTATTTCGGAATCTATCCCAAATACAAAGTGGCATTGGAAAAACGAAATATTGTAGTAGAAACAAATGCTTACAAACCTTCATTCAAAGTAAATGGGAAGACTTCGCCTGCTAAAAGAGACAGTAACGAATACTACTTGGTCAAAAGTTTTCCCGGCTCTTATACTGTGGACGTCAAAAATAAATCTGGCAGTTATCAAAAAACAAAGAATGTCGTCGTTCCTGTTTCGGGAAATTGCGATGAGACAGACATCAATATTACAATGAGACGTTCTCCCGCCATTTAGTGTCAATTAACCTCAATTTAGTTTCTTTTATTTGTCACATTTACATATCAGGGTGTATATTTATCCTGAGTGGATATATTTGGCGAAATGTCTTATTTTCATAAACGCTTTCAATTGTATATACCATTGATGATATTTGTGATTAAGACTACAATTATTTTTAAATAAATGACATATAAACTAAAGAAAAGGGAGATGCATCTATGTACCGATTTTTTGCTCAGCCACAAGTAGATGAAAAAAATAAATCAATTTTTGGCTACGAACTCTTATTAAGAACAGATGACAACGGATCATGGAAACTACCCGAAGATTTCACGGCTATCTCTATCGACGAGCAAGCAAATCTCCTGGAAAAAATATCACATAAATTGGATACCGCCTTACACAAGGTCGTTTTGGCATTCAATTTGAATCAAAAGCAAGCTAATGATCCCATAACTCTTGGCTCGATCATTGCTTTGAAAAAACGTATTGACCCAGCTGCCTTAACGATCGAATTGACCGAAGCGCCTACCTTGTCCGAAATGAAAGAAATCAGTTCTCTGCTTCACCAATACGATATTGATGTCGTTCTCGATGACGTTGGAACTGGTTCTAACACGTATGACAACGTTAAATATTTGTTGCCTTATGTGGATCAAATCAAGTTTGCCATGCAAAATTTACGCATGAGTGGAAATGCATCTAAGATCCCCGAATGTTTAGCATTCTGGGTTGACTTGGCTGATAAATATCGCTTGGATATCGTCCTCGAAGGTGTCGAAGACAAGGCCGATCAAATTCTAGCTAAAAAATTTGGTATTAATATTCAACAAGGTTATCTGTACGGAAAACCTGCTTTAGTTTAAAAAATACTTAGCACTCATTATTTGAGTACTAAGTATTTTTTTATCCAATCGAATCCCATGTAGGTAAGACAATTGGTTCTTGATCTAACATATCTAATTCATCTTGAGTCAGATATTTTTTATTGATGACCACATCATAGACATGATCATTAAACCACGCATCATCCATCATGAAGTAACCTTTGTCGCCATTAGCTTCTCCCCAGGAATTCTCCACCTTCCAACGATTTGGTGCATCATTTACCACATTGACCCCGGTTAATGTCATTGCGTGAGAAATATTGGCTTCCTTGTAATCTAAGGCTTCCCCACGACTCATTTTAGTATCGATCCCGAACAACTGATCAGTTTGATACAAGTCACCTGAGAGCATCCCTTTAGTCCGTTGAGACTGTTTGCCGACATCGTTACCAAACCAAACTGTATCATTGCCCTTCAACTGAGCGATCGTCATTTCCTTTAGCCGTTTCATTGGTAAATTCAAAAATGTTGTTTGAGTACCACCGACTACATTACCTTCAGTATCGATCGTATAGAGTTTGCCGTATTCTTTAGAATCTTGCGGAGCATTCAGAATATCAACGTAATCATCCAGATTCATTGCAAAATATTGTTTGAAAAACTCCTTAGGTGTAATACTAGGATCTTCGATCAATTGGCCGTTATCATCTCGTATCGACAATTCAAACTGCACTGGTGGTTGACCAAATGAATATGCACAGACCTTATATACCTCTGTAAGCATTGCTTCGATCCGTTGATCGATCTCTGCTTCAGACTTACCAGCCTTGACCAGCTCACGTAATTCGATCCCGTTCTTACGTAGCATAATTCCGATCGTCGAATTAAAGGCTGATGTATTATTAGAAACAGCTGTTTCTGGCATGGCATAAGCTGGAACTACACCGTACTTCTTGATCAGATCCGTCGCATATTGCCAGAATCCACCGTCACCAGTCGGATGACTGAACAATGAATTGACCTTGCGATCAGTAATTGGTAAATCTGCCGTTTCAATGATTCCTTGATAAAAATAATTAGCCTTTTCCAAACGATCCCAAAATGAGATATAATTTTGAGATAGTTCGAAATCTTTGACATTGTATCTCATCGCAAATTCAGTTCGCAGATTAGTTAGTGATGAAAACAGCCAACAACGTCCTGAACGTTTTTGATTGGATACTTTGCCAGTTGGGACTTCAATGTTAAAAGTTGGATTCAATTTACTCTTAGCATCGATATTCTGAGCAGCTTGAAAGATACCTACTTGCGCCACAGCGTTTTTCAAGACATTATTGGAAACATCTTGATTTAAGTTCTTTCGAAAATCTGCTAAAATCGTTTTATTAATTTCTTTAGTCAACTTAATCACCTCATTAACTAAATATATTACAATAGTTATATTAATATTGGAGAAAATTATGCCTGAAACAATCAAAATTGCTTACTTATACGAAGATTTAATGAATACATATGGAGATAGCGGTGACGTCAAAATCCTCGCCTTCTTACTCAAAGAACAAGGTTACGACACCCAAGTTGACAACATTAGTTTAGGCGACGATTTCAACGCGTTTGACTACGACTTCCTATTCTGGGGTGGTGGCCAAGACTTTGAACAATCCGTTGTTGCTAAGGATCTCGTTCGTCACAAAGATACGATCGACAAATACATCAACGCCAACAAGCCAATGCTGTGCATCTGTGGCGGTTATCAATTCCTCGGTGCCTACTATGAGACATCCAACGGTGAAACGATCAAGGGCTTGGGTATTTTGCCATTTCACACCGTCTTTAAAGCTGACAGTCGCATGATCGGTGATACCGAATATGAAACTGAATGGGGCAAGGTTCGTGCTTTCGAGAACCACTCAGGACGTACATATTTCGATGACAAGTCAGTCCTCAAGCCATTTGGAAAAATGATCGAGGGCTATGGTAATAATCCTGAAGATGGTAATGAAGGTATGCGTTACAAAAATACTATCGGGAGTTACTCACATGGTCCTATTCTTAAAAATGAAAATGTTGCTCGCGCGATCGCCGATAAAATCATCATTTCACACAAAGAACGTATGGCAGCTGCCAAATAAAAAGATCCGACATAAATTTGTCGAATCTTTTTTATATTCTAATCCAAGAATTTATTTGCTTTTAAAATTGCGGCTGAAATGGCTGGTGCTATGATGACTGCGGCAATCATTTCAGGCAATCCATTGGTTCCTACAATGACTAGCAATAGTTTATTAAGCAGATCAGTCTGGGTCGTATAAGCCTGCGACAGAGCACTGGCATACATAATTCTCATTAATCCTAAAACTAATAAAGTATTGGTCAATGATCCAATACCGGCAGTAATCCCCATGGCAACAACTCGTTTTTTGAAACGATTCTTCAGCGCCAGATAAACATATCCTGCTACTAAGCCAACGATCACACGTGGTAAAACGGCTACGATAGGATTAGTAAAGACCGTTGTATCGATGATCGAGGTGGGACTGGTAAAGGCTCGTACCATTGTACCTAAACCCCAGACAAGGCCAACGATAGCACCGTCTTTAGGCCCCAAGACTATCGCTGCCACTATGACGGTTATATGAATTATCGTAATATTGATGAAACCTGTAGGAATGAATCCTAAAAATGGTACCAGTGATTGGACGAAGATAATCGCCATCAAGATACCTAGAATAGCAATGCGGTAGGCTTTTCGTTTTTGCATTTACTATAAACCCCTCAAAATTATTTCCTTAATTTTATATTAAAAACTGTCAGTAATCAAAAAAAAGAAGGTTTGATGGTGGATTCCGCTGACGGCGATCAACAATTCCATCTGCCGAAGGACCGGTCTCAAACTCCTTTTTCGACCTCGCTTGGAAGCCTGTAGTCTTCCAAGTCGTCCAATGTACTAAGCGATAAATCGCTAAGTACATTTTTACGGCGGATTCCATTGTTGATCGACATCAGCTAGGTTATGTTCATTTTAGAATAGTAGCTGCTTAGAAATAACAATAGCACGTAATGACGAACGGACAACTCATATCCAAATCATCATTACGTGCTATTGTTTTATGATTAACTTAGCTGGAGGTCAGCAGTAATGGAATCAGTAGCGATTGTGGTGTTAATGTGGTGGTCTTCCACATTTACAGCACCTGGACGTCTTTCTTGATTTGCGGTTTATGCAAAGCAAGAAAGCGAAGCTCAAGACCGTCCTTTGGCTTGAACTGGTCCCGCTACAGATGTAATTACTGCTGACCGGAAGCGGCCCAACCAACTTTAAAAATCAGCTATTCACCTTCAGCTGCATCAACCGCTTTTATAACGGCGTTACGGAAACCATATTCTTCCAATGCTGCTACACCTTTGATAGTTGAACCACCTGGTGAAGTCACTTCGTCCTTTAGTGCTGACGGATTGAGATCCGATTGCAAGGCTAGCTTGCTGGCTCCAATTGCCATACCAATAGCGGCGTCATAAGCTAACTTACGATCTAATCCATGCTTAACACCGGCATCGCTTAAGGCTTCAATGAACAGATCTAAGAAAGCAGGACTGCATCCAGCGACGGTTCCTAAAATACCTAATTGTGTTTCTGGAACTTCTACTAATTGACCTGTATATCCCATGATTGAAGCAACTTTTTTCTTTTCATCAACTGTGAACTTTTCGGAATAAGTAATTCCTGTGAATCCAGCACCGACTTTAACTGGTGTATTAGGAATGGCATGGGCAACTTTAGCATCTGGCAGTGCTTGTCTGAGTTTAGCAACTGTGGCACTACCAGTAAAGGCAATGACCAACTTGTCCTTACTGATCGAATTCAACTCGGAAAGTACACTGTCGAGTGCATTTGCACCAACACCAATAAAAATAGGGTCGGCGTTTTCCATTTGTTTGATCTTTTGTACCATTTTGAATCCTAAATGTTCTTGCAAATCTTTAGTACGATTTGATTTACCACCTTTAACAATGATTTCTTCAGCATCAAAACCATTTTTAACTAATCCTGTGATCACAGCTCCACCGATACTACCTGCACCAATAAATCCAATCATGTCTAATACCCCTTTTCAGTATTTGTTGATTCTTTTATCTTATATATTCTATACAAAATTCATAAAAATATAAAACTAATTGTGTAAATATCAGTATACATAATATACAGCCAACAAATTAATAATAACCGTCTCTTTTCAATGATAATTTTTAATATTTAAGATATGCTAAATGTATACAAATATACTAGGGGGATCTATTTATGAAAAACTATCGCTCCAGATATGAATTGAAGCGAACTGTTAAAAACTTACTACATCGTGATCGCAAAAAGGCATCACTATTATTCATGCTTCCGATGTTCGTTATTATTTTTATGCAATTTACTGGTAACTCAACAACCGATTTCATGGCCGGAAATACGATCGATCAAAGCTACTTAGCAAAGAATATTGCAGTTACTGGACTAGCTAGTTTTATCTTCGGCGCAATTTTTTTACTTATTACTCAATCCGCTAACTTTAAGGGACTTGACTGGATAAGAGATCCTGAAGAGGATTTTGACCCACTGCCAAGTAATTTCACTTACTTCCGTAATCCCGACTGGTGGCGTCTAATAGTTGTTTATATCTTAATGAATATCTTCATATTCTTATGGTCCCTACTCTTATTTATTCCTGGAATCATAAAGGCACTTTCTTATTCACAAACCTACTTCGTCTACAAAGATCTAAATGATCGAGGTTCGGATGATGGCTATTCATTGACCGACTACATCACGATCAGCCGCAGGTTGATGGATGGAAATAAATGGCGTTATTTCGTTTTGCAACTTAGCTTTATTGGCTGGTGGATGTTGGCAGGAATAATTGCCAGTTTTGGTAGTTTAGCCAGCAGCATGTCAACCTTTGTCAGTACTTTGTTATTAGCATTGTATATGCTGTGGTTTTATCCATACTATTCAATGACTATGGCTAACTTCTATAATGATTTGGTTGAACAAAATCCAGATTTATTAAATCGATAATACTAAAATGTGCCTCTGAGAAATTTTCTCAGAAGCACATTTTTTAATCTTGATCATTTACTAAAGAATAAATATTAGCATCATGAAATTCACCTGCAGAATAGATATGACCTCTCAGCGTACCATCGAGATGGAATCCGCTTCTCACAGCTACTGCATTACTGGCACTATTCTCTACTTCAGCTAAAATGCTGATCTTATGCAATTTCAATTCATTGAAGCCAATTTTCACTGCTTCTTTGACCGTTCTAGTCATAACGCCGTTGTGCTGAAACTCTTTACCCAACCAATAACCTATTGAACAGTGACGATTGGGATGATCAAAATCGTGAAAGTCAAACATCCCGGCGACTTGACCATTGACTAAAATAGTAACTGGCCACAATTTCTTAGCTGCAATCTGTTTTTGACAATATTTTAAGAATCTTCGTTCATTAGCTGCAGTTTTAGTATCCTCTGCCCAAGGCATATACTCCTCTAGCTGCTCTCTCGTAGCATCTACTTGTTTGAACAATGCCTCGTCATCGTCAGGTTGAACTAGCCTCAATTCAATTTCATCATCAATCTGCCAGTTAGTCCTTGCCACTCAACTCATCCCCATAAACTATTTTGTGTAATGGTATACCACATCGTGTAATAGTTGTACAATCGGTCTTTTCGCTTTATCGTTATAGTACTTGGCGAATCGTGGGTCGGCTAGATACATATCTACCAAACCTCGATGTGCTTCAGGATCGTACTTAGACCAACTATAACTCAGCCACTCCTTGTGATCTCGATAGGCTTTTTCAGCTGCTTGTGAATCAAGATCATTGGCATCAACTAGCTTTAAGTTAGCCAGCATATCTACTTCCAGTGACTGCATCTTTTGGACATCTGCCTCTGACAGATCTAGGAATTTTTGATTGGATTTTGTGACGGTTTCTTCGCCGTATTTTTCGCGGATCTCTGAACCAAAGTTATCTTCGTTTTCTTGTAATTTAGTCTTTTTAAATGCTGCAAATTTTTCAGTATCTGACATAGTTATTTCTCCCTGTTTATCTTGGATTGTTTTGTCGATCGTCGTCAGAAGAGATTCGATGTCTTGTTTTTTCAAACGTAACAATTGTCGCTGTTCTTTCAAAGCCGAGAGTTCGGAATAACGGTCATCTTTCATCAACATTTGAATCTTTGCCAAAGGAAACTCCAAGGCCTTGTAAAAAAGTATCCTTTGCAGTTGATTGACCTCTTTTTCAGTATAAATTCTGTAATTGTTTCTACTATTATATTTAGGTTTCAACAAATTAATTTGATCATAATAGCGTAAGGTCCGTGTGCTGATCCCCGCTATATCAGCTAATTGCTTAATTGTATATTCCATTGATTCTCCTCCAACAATTCGAAGTATAAGGTATGACGCAACGTAAAGCTCAAGAAAATTTTCAAATCAATATCACTTTTTTTACTTAACTGTTAAGATTAAGGTTAAAATTATAAAAAAACTAGGTGGGTGAAATTATGAACGAATTTGTTCAAGTATTAACTATAGCTGGCTCTGACTCTGATGGTAGTGCCGGAGCACAAGCTGATCTTAAAACTTTCATGGCACGTGGTGTCTACGGTATGTCCGTTTTGACAGCCGCAGTTGCCGGTAATTCATACGGCATCCACGATAGTATCAATATGCCTTCAAGTTTCATCAAGAGCCAAATCAAAGACATCAAGGATGACTTTGAAGTTTCCGCATTCAAGACAGGAATGCTATCTGATTCTGAAATTATTCATACTGTGGCTGAAGCAATCAAGGACAAGCCATTCGGTACCTTCGTACTAGACCCTGTTATTATCACAAAGCATGGTGCTATGTTGCTTGAAGCAGACGCATATCAAACTTTGATCGACGAATTATTCCCATTAGCTGACTTAATTACTCCAAACTTCTACGAAGCACAAAAACTATCCGGCATGGAACTCAAAACAAAAGAAGATATCGTTCAAGCTGCCCACAAACTACGTGACTTAGGTCCTAAGAATATCATGATCAAGGGTGAGCACGCTGACGATACACTTGATATTGTCGAAGATTTCGTTCTTATGGAAGACGGTCAATCATTCTGGATCTCAGAACCATACGTGAAGACTGAACACGTTAACGGTACTGGCGATACACTCTCATCCAGTATTGTGGCAGAAGTGGCCAAAGGGGCAAGTCTAGAAGACGCCATCAGAACGTCCAAGACATTCACATACCAGGCTATCAAGAATGAAATCGATGTTGGTCATAAATACGGTCCTATTAACCATTTTGTTAAGGATGATGTAAAATAAGAGTTAAAGCACTAAACGAATCGGAGGGTTAAACTCATGGTAAGAATTACAAAAATTTCTGCCGGAACATTATTACTAATTCTATCAATCATTTTGATGATCAAATCTGGCTTTGAAAACTTCATTGCTGCCTTGGTCGGTACTGGTGCCATTGGTGGAGCGGCAGGGATTTTGTTGGCTATCACCTACATTATTGCGGCAGCAATTTATATTTTGACAAATCGAACTTACAGCATAGTTCCGGATGCCGTCAGTTTTGTTATTTTGATTTTGGGCGGACTGATGGGATTATTTAATTCCAATCTCCCCGATACTAAGTTCTTAGTGATCTGGTCATGGGTCGGTATCGTTATCGGTGCCATCGTCTTGATCATCAGTATCGTTGACCTCATCATGAATCCTGCACCTGCAGAAGATGATGAACCGGACAATGGTTACAACAACGAATATGGTAATAACGGCTTTGATCAACAAAATAACTACGCACAACCAAATCAACAGTTTGGTCAACAGGGACAATTTAATCAACAGCCAATGAATCAGATGCAGGGACAACCACAGTACAATCAACAACAATTCCCTCAACAAAACCCATATCAAGCTAATAATCAATTCAACAACCAACCATACCAAAATCAATCTTATCAACCTGCTCCACAGAATGATCAATACGGAGCACGTTCTAATAACAATCAGTTCAACCGTCAAAATAATAACCAGTTCAATAACCAGATGAACGGGATGAATCAACCACAAAATTACGGTCAAAATCAAATGCAACCGCAAAATCCGATGCAGAATCAACAACGTCAATTACCATCCGGACAATTTAACCCTCGCAACAATATGAATCGTCCAAATCCTAATCAACAACAATTTCCTCAACAAAATCAATCAATGAATTATCCAGCACCAAGTAACAATGGACAATTTACTGGTAATCAATTCAATAATAATCAAAACAATCAGTTTGGAAATCCAATGCCAAACAATCAAATGAATAATAATCAATTCAATAATCAATATCCTAATGCTAATAACAGCTCTAATGGATCTTATGGTTTTCCAAATTACGACCCTTCACAGAGCCGTAGTCGCAGGTAAAATTGCCGATTTCAAACTTAAGTCAATTTTCTTGACTTAAGTTTTTTTTTATTGAATTTGTAAGGGCTTATTGTTGATTAATTCACTAAGTAATCATATGATAAATGTGTATAAATAAGGGAATATAAATATTGTTCTTAAGGAGGCTATTACCATGTTAGGTATTGGTTTAAGTATTGTCTCTTTAGCTCGTTTTCAGTTTGCTATGACAACTGTTTTCCATTTCTTCTTCGTTCCCTTTTCTATAGGAATGGGCGTTCTAGTTGCTGTTATGGAAACTATCTACGCAGTTAAAAAAGACAAGGTATATCTTGATATGGCAAAATTCTGGGGGAAGATTTTTCTGTTGAGTTTTGCTGTTGGTATTGTTACTGGTATTATTCAAGAATTCCAGTTTGGTATGAACTGGTCTGAATACTCACGTTTCATGGGTGATGTATTCGGTGCTCCACTAGCCATTGAAGCTTTACTGGCATTCTTCATCGAATCTGTTTTTATCGGGATCTGGATGTTCACTTGGGATAGATTCAAACCAGGTGTTCACGCATTTATGATCTGGATGACAGCTATTGGTACTATGTTATCAGCTATTTGGATCTTGGCTGCTAACAGTTTCATGCAACATCCTACAGGCTTCAAGATCAACAACGCCACTGGTCGTATTCAATTGACTGATTTCGGTGCTGTGGTTGCTAATCCACAATTGTGGAAAGTATTCCCACACGTTATCTTGGCCGCTATCCTAACTGCAGGTACTGTAATTGCAGGTATGAGTGCTTGGGGACTACTACGCAAGAAGAAGAATGAGAATCATTTCTTCAAGACTTCATTACGTTTTGGTCTCTGGGTAAGTTTAATTTTTGCTATTTTATCAGCCGGTGCAGGTGATCTTCAAACGCAACAGATCATCAAAGATCAACCTATGAAATTCGCCGCCACTGAAGGTATTTATAAAGATACCAAAGATCCAGCCCCTTGGACTGTGATCGAAACGATCGATTCAAAGAACAACACTGCATCTAATCAAATCGAAATTCCAAAACTCTTGAGTTTGTTGGCATATCACAAGACAAGCGGTTCTGTTAAGGGTATGGATACCATCAACAAAGAACTCCATGCTAAATATGACAAACAATTCGGTAAGGATATGGATTACTACGTCCCACCTAAGACATTGTTCTGGAGTTTCAGAGTTATGACAGGTATCGATCTATTGATCATGTTGATCGCCTTCTTTGGTATCATCTGGTCACGTAAGAAAAAAGATACTATCGAAAACAAGAAATGGTTCATGGTTATCGTTGGACTCGCTATTTGGATTCCATTCATTGGTAATTCAGCTGGTTGGTTCGTTACAGAATTTGGACGTTATCCTTGGATCGTTTACGGACTATTTACTATCGCTGATGCCGTTTCACCAACATCAACTGTCGGTAGTTTGTTATTCAGTAACATCCTCTACTTCCTACTCTTCACACTACTCGGTGGTGTAATGATCTGGTACAGTAGACAAACACTTCATCACGGACCTTATTACGAAATGGAAGACTCAAAACAAAACGTTGATCCATTTGCAAAGGAGGCCTTTGTAAAATGACACTCGCTAATTTATGGTTTATCTTAATCGGACTTTTATTTGCGATATTCCTATTCCTTGAAGGCTTTGATTTCGGTGTAGGTATGTCGACTCGTTTTCTAGCTAAAGATTTTGACGAACGTCTTGCTCTCATGACTTCGATCGGACCTCACTGGGACGGTAACGAAACTTGGCTAGTTACAGCTGGTGGTGCCATGTTTGCATCACTGCCACTTATGTACGCTTCATTGTTCTCAGGTTATTACATCGTTTTAATGTTAGTTTTGGTAGGCTTGATCATTCGTGGTGTTTCATTCGAATTCGTTAAGCATGCTGAAACAAAAGCTGGTAAGAATATCTGGATGTGGGCTTTCTTCTTAGGAAGCTTCCTTGCTCCATTCTTACTATGTATGATGCTTCTCAGTATGGTTCAAGGTATCCCTATGAACGCTAACGGTGATGCCTTCCCTAAGTTCTTCGACGTTGTTAACTTGTTATCAGTTGTCGGAGGAGTTGCTGGTACACTTCTATCATTAGTCCATGGACTTAACTTCATCAGACTAAGAATGGAAGGTCCACTTCGTGAACGTGCTAGAAAACTTAACCAAATTCTCTACCCAATCTTATTTGCCGGCGAAGTAGTCTTTGCAGTATTGGTATTCTTCCAAACAGACTTCTTCACGAAGAGATTTGGTTCATCATTAGTTATTACATTACTCATCGTCCTCTTCTCACTTCTAGGCTACTATGGTGTATTAAAGGACAGAGAAGGCTGGAGCTTTGCTGGTAGTGGATTATCACTCAGCATGGTTATCGTCCTTCTCTTCAACGGATTGTTCCCACGTGTTATGATTGCTACAAACCCTGCACACAGTATCTTGATCAAAGATGCCGCAAACTCACAATACACTTTGACGATCATGACGATCGTTGCCGCTGTATTGGTTCCAATCGTAGCTATCTACTTCATTTGGTCATACACACTCTTTACTAAGAGAATAAATCCTAGAGAAAGTACGATGAAATATTAAAATGATCGATAAGCGGTTATTCAGCTTACCAGGAACAAAGAAACTATTCATAATGCTTGCAGGACTAACCCTCTTGCAAGCATTTGCTATTTTATTCCAAGGTAAGTTTTTAGCAGAAGCACTAGTAAATTCGTGGGAACAAAAATCATTACAAACTATTATCCAACCAATGACACTCTTCGCAGTAGCCTTTATTTTGCGTCATTGCTTCAACTGGATAAATAACAAGATCGTCGAAAATTACGCAGAGAACACTTCTGAAGAAGTGCGCTCCCGATTGCTAGACAAAGTCTACACATCAGGACCTGCAATGATCTCAGCCGAAGGTACTGGTAATTTGGTAACCTCCGCCTTAGACGGGATCGACTTAATAGAGAACTATTTCAAATTGATTTTTACCAAACTGATGAATATGTCGATCATTCCACCAGTTTTATTGATTTATATTTATATGCAAAATTTAGCCTCTGGGATCACATTGACCGTGATCGTACCATTGGTCATCTTGTTCATGATTATCTTGGGATTAGCGGCACAAGCAAAAGCTGACGCCCAATATCATCAATATACGATCCTATCCAATCATTTCTTGGATGCTCTTCGTGGTTTACCAACTTTAAAAATGTTGGGCCTGAGTAAGCGTTATGCCAAAAACATTTATACTGTCAGTGACGAATATCGTCGCCGTACAATGAATACTCTTCGGATTGCTATTCTATCGACCTTTGCTCTAGATTGGCTGACAACGCTTGGAATTGCCATTCTAGCTGTCTTCTTAGGCCTAGGACTGATCAATAACAGCTTCCCACTCTTCCCAGCGTTAGTTACCTTGATTTTGGCACCAGAATATTTCCTACCCTTGCGTGATTTCTCAAGTGATTACCACGCTACCCTGAATGGAAAGAATGCTCTGAGTGCTATTTTCAAGATTCTTGAATACAAAGACACTTCTGAAGAAGATACTCTAAGTAAATTTACTTGGGATCAAAACTCCGAGGTCGATATTAAGAACTTAGTTTTCAACTACACCAGAGATCAAACCAATGCTGATTCTAGCTTAGACATCGATCAATTAAAATTAGCTGGTTACACTCATATCGGTGTCATTGGAAAATCCGGGTCCGGTAAAACCACTTTAATTCGAGCTTTGGGTGGCTTCTTAACACCTGACAGCGGCGTTATAACGGTTAATGGTCAAAAATTGAAACATTTCAAACAACGTGCTTGGCAAAATGAACTGACTTTCTTACCACAATCGCCATATTTATTCGCTGGTACTATTGCCGAAAACATCGCATTTTATGCACCAGAATCTACAGAGGAACAAATAGAAGCAGCAGCTCAAAAAGCTGGCTTATCCGATTTCGTAGCCAGTCTTTCACTCGGTTATCAAACGATAATTGGAGAAGGTGGAAGAGGGATATCCGGTGGTCAGCAGCAACGTATCATGTTGGCCCGTGCCTTCTTGGCAAATGACCGTCACATTTTGATTTTTGACGAACCAACCGCCCATTTGGACATTGAGACGGAATATGCTTTGAAGAAACCAATGAAGGAGCTATTCAAAGATCACTTAGTGATTTTCGCTACTCACAGATTACATTGGATCAAGGAAATGGACTACGTTATCGTTATGAATAATGGTCAAATTGCTGAACAAGGTACTCCTGAAGAGCTTGCTAGCCATAACGGTGCCTACAAGCAATTAATCTCTAATATGCGAGGTGATCAAAATGAACTTCTTTAAAACGTTCAAGCACGATACTTGGGTCAAACCGTATATTAAGCAATATAAGGGCCTACTGATAACCGTTTTACTATTAGGTTTAGTAACGTCTATTTGTGCTTCAGCTTTGATGTTCACTTCAGGTTACACGATCGACAAGGCCGCTACACACCCAGTCAATATTCTTTTGATCTACGTACCGATCCTATTAACACGTGCCTTTGGTATCGGTCGTCCTACATTCAAGTACATTGAACGATTGAAGAGTCACAACTGGGTCCTTCGAGTAACTTCCAACTTGAGAACTCGTCTTTATACAACTTTGGAGAGTGACGCAACCTTTTTAAATGAGCATCATAAAACCGGTGATATCATGGGACTATTGTCCGAAGATATCAGTCACTTGCAGAATCTCTATTTGAGAACTGTCTTTCCATCTGTTATTTCTTATTTACTAGCAATTTTAGGATCACTAGTTTTGGGAATCTACAATCCAGCATTTGGCTTCTTCGTCTTCCTATTACTAGCTGTTGAGGTTTTGATCGTACCTCTAGCTTCAGTAGCGATCGAGAGTGCCAGACGTGAACATCAAAAGCAGATCAAGGCAGATCTCTACACTAATTTAACTGACAATATCTTAGGCGCTGACGACTGGATCATCTCTGGACGTCAAAAGGACTTCAAGAATCTCTCAGCTAAAAATATCTCTGAACTTAATACTTCTAAAGACAAGTCCAAATCATTCCGTAGAAATCGGGACTTATTCCTACAATTGATTTTTGCTGGAATTGCGATCTGTTTCATTGTCTTTACTAATTTGACAATGACTAACGGCCAAGAACAAGCCAATTTTGTTTCTGCCGTTGTGCTTTGCTTATTCCCACTGTCTGAGACCTTTATCCCAGTCAGTCAAGGATATGAAGAGTGGCCCGAATATCGCGATTCTATCATTCGTTTAAATACCCTCAAGCCAGTAGAAAATAACTTACCTAAACAGGTTGAACTCGATCCTAATAAATTCGACAACATCAAAATCGACAATATTGATTTTGAATACGATGCCGATTCACCCGTACTGATCAAGAATTTTTCTCAAACAATCAAACGAGGTCAAAAAGTGGCTCTACTAGGACCAAGTGGTATCGGTAAAACAACGATTTTGCAATTGATCCTTGGTGATTTAAAACCACAAAAAGGCGGTATTACCGTTAACGGGCACGATATTCAAGAGATCCAAGAACATCGTGAACAGATCTTCTCAGTCTTAAATCAAAAACCGTTCTTGTTCAATACTAGTATCATGAATAACGTTCGACTCGGTAACGAAAATAAGAGCGATTCGGAAGTCAAAGCAGCTTTGGAAAAAGTTGGTCTGAAGGATCTCGTTGAATCGCTACCTGATAAGTACAACACTCTAGTAGGTGAAAATGGTTCTAATTTCTCTGGTGGTGAACAGGAGCGGCTAGCTCTGGCTAGAATCCTCTTGCAAGATGCACCAGTTGTCTTACTGGACGAACCAACTGTAGGACTAGATCCTATTACCGAAAACGACTTATTGTCGACCTTCTTTACGGTTTTGAAGGACAAAACTATTATTTGGGTAACTCATCATCTACAAGGTATCGATCATGTAGATCATGTGATCTTCATGAATTCTGAAAAAATTGAAATGCAGGGTTCACCACATGAGCTATATCAAACAAATGAACACTTCAAAGAATTGTATAAAATGGACCAAGGTCTCTAAAAAAAATAAGCTAGCATTCATCGTTATAGCGATGGATACTAGCTTGTTTTTATTTCATTTGATTCGGTCCAATAATTTTTTGACCACTTTTTTCAGAACTATTTTATTTTTACCATTCGGTAATAAGTTAATTCTTCGCAGTGCGTGTTGATTATAAGTTCGAGCAATATCCTTAGCCTTATCCAAATAGCCATCACGTTCCACAATATCAGCTGCGGTTTGGATCTGATCATTAGTTAGATCATTTCCCGATAAGATCTCTATTAAATCACTATTCTTATCTTGCAATCCCAAAATATACGGTAAAGTATAAACACCATTCTTCAAATCTTCGAAGTTAGGCTTGCCAGTCGTTTGACTGTCACCAAAGTCCAAAATATCGTCGATTATTTGAAATGACATACCGATATCATGTCCGATATTCTTGCACAAACGAATCATCTTTTCGTCAGCACCGCTGATGATGGCGCCCATTTCTGTGCTCAAGCTGAACAACTCAGCTGTCTTGCCACTGACCTCTCGAATGTACATCTTAGCAGTCGCATCAACATTGTAATTTATGAGCATCTGATCTAATTCCCCAATTAAGATCTTTTTCATACTTAATGAATTCAATAAGATGTCTTTTTGTTGTGGCGAATATCGTGAAATCATCTCAAAGTACAGCGTAAATAAATAATCTCCAGCATAGATGGCGTTACGTTTGCCATAACGGGTATGAATGGTTGTTTTACCGCGACGTAACGGCGAATCATCGATCACATCGTCGTGTATCAAAGTAGCCACGTGAAGTAATTCCAGCGAAGCAGCTAGTGGTATTAGCTCTTTTGCCCGTTTTTTATCCGGTCCAAACGCACTGAATAATAAGAAGAATGCTGGTCGCAACATCTTCCCGCCAGAAGTCAAATCAATTATCATTTGACTTATCTCGGTATTTCTAATTTTTACACTGCGATGAATAAATGCAGTCGTTTGATCTAACTTGCTATCGATACTCGGATAGTCTTTCCAAATTGAATGCGCCATGAAATCCCTCTCACCCTATTACTTGTAGTGTAGCTAAAACTAATTCTATAATATAGTTTATCAAATCCAAAGGAATGATTTTGTGAAACCATCTGTATTTTTTGAATTAGTCGAAATAAAAGCAAAAACTGCCAGTGTGTTTCCATTTTTAATGGGAACGTTGTATTCATACTATCACTGGCAGTCTATTAATGCTCTTGATTTAATTCTATTCTTTATTGCCATGTTTTTATTCAACATGGCAGTCGATATAAATGACAACTATTGGGACTATAAAAACGCTACTGGAGCTGAGAGTTTTCGCAGGAACACTAACGTTATCGGCGTTAATCATTTGAATATCCATCTAGTCGGTTGGATCGATTTTACCTTCACTGCAGTCGCTGCAGTGATCGGCTTATTCATCGTCTACCGCACTGGTTTACCGCTCTTATTTATGGGACTATTTTCGTTCGCTGTCGGCTTCTTATACGCTGGCGGACCACACCCGATCAATCGTGGACCATTGGGTGAATTCTTTGCCGGTTTCACAATGGGCTTTGTCATTTACCTAATTGCGATTTACATCAACGTCTTCGATGCTCCGGCGGCAATTTTAGATTTCAAGTTCTACGGCGATATTTTATTATCCTCACTATTGACCGTCTTCTCGATCTCTAATCTTCTCTTAGCAAATAACATTGCTGACGAAGAAGAAGACAAGACCTTAGGACGCAAAACGATCGTCTATTACTTAGGCAAAGATAATGCGATTTTTATCTTAAAATCTCTATATGTTCTAGGTTACTTAGCTCTGACTTGTTCAGTCATTATCGGACTCTTACCTAAAACAATGTTACTGACTTTCTTAATTGCACCGATCGTTTACAAAAATGCTAAGGCCTTCTGTGACGATCCGATTAAGAAGAAAACTTTCCCCTTTATCATTAAAAACTTACTCTTCATTACTTTGACCGAAGTCGTTACGTTCTTTATCGGTGTTTTGATCCACTTTTAGTTTAACAACTTGGCAAAATCATAAGTATCTTCAGCAATCATCAATTCTTCGTTAGTAGGCACTGTATAAGCAGCAATCTTGGAATCATCCGTTGTAATACGAACTTCTTTTCCACGTAACTTGTTGTTTTCAGGGTCTATTTTTACACCCAAATAACTGAATGCCTTCAAGACGTCTTCACGAACTTCAGGTGAATTCTCACCGACACCAGCAGTAAATGCTAATACGTCGACGCCGCCCATTTCAGCGATGTATGATCCAACGTACTTGATGATACGATTACGGAAAATTTGTAGTGCTAACTTAGCACGATCATTCGTATCTTCTGCTGCTTCAATATCACGCATATCAGCAGAAATACCAGAGATACCAAGTAGTCCTGACTTATGATTCAAAATATCGATCATATCGTCAATATCAGTTAGGCCCAACTTTTTCATTAGATATGGCAAGATCGAAACATCGATGTCACCACTTCTAGTACCCATCGTAATTCCGGCAAGTGGTGTGAATCCCATAGAAATATCAAAGGCCTTACCATTCTTGATCGCACTGATCGAAGCACCGCTTCCCAAGTGCATTACAATAACATTCTTATTATTGATGCCACCGTCAACTAAGTCATTCAATCGTTGAGCGATATAACGATGACTAGTACCGTGAGCACCGTAACGACGCGCCTTGAATTCTTTGTAATCATTTAGATCTACACTGTACAAGTAGTTGACTTCCGGTATCTCTGTGAAGAATGAAGTATCGAAGACCGCTACTTGAATTGCCTTAGGAACTAATTTCTTGAAGACGTCAATGTAATAAGCCTCGATTTTATTGTGCAATGGGGCATATTCGGATAATTGTAAAATCTTATTCAAGTTCTCTTCAGTAATGATCTCAGACTTTTTGAAGTCTTCTCCACCAGCAACAACACGATGACCAAAAGCGACAATATCTTCAAATCTTTGAATGATATCTTTATCTTTTAAAGCATCTAAAACTGATAGTACCGCAATTTCATTTGATTCAATTGCTTCTTCATGTTCGAATTTTTCACCATTGTATTTAAGTTTAAATACTGACTTAGGTGATCCTAAACGATCGATCATACCTGATGCAATCGTTTGTTTTTCCGGCATTTCGAACAGCTTCCATTTCAAAGTTGAACTTCCCGCATTTATGGCCATTATCTTCATATATAAATCTCCCTTATTTTTGATGTTAACATTTAGCTCAAGTGGCACCTACATGGGCTTCACAACAACTTTACACCACTTTAAAAAAATGCTACTCTTTAGTAACTATTATAAGTCAATTGGTGGGGGAATTCATTCGTGAAATTTTTAGATATGTTACGCAAAATAGATGCAGATCCAGAGAAGAGTGCTCCAAGCACTGATACCGCTTCCTCCAAGGCACCTCAAGGAGATAAGGCTGCCGCAGAAAAAAGTCAAAATAACGATCAAAAAAATGAAGTTGTCGAAGAAAAAGCCGAAGAAAAAGAACAACTTCCAGTAACAACTCATGACAAACGTGTCAATATTGAAGAGCAAATGGACCAACTTTCACACCATTACGCTCAACTACGTAACGACCTCAAAACGAATCTTTTCTCAGAAAAAGATGAACACGAAACTAAAAAAGAAACTCTTGATAATTATTTGGTCACTCTAAAACGCGATCAAAAAGAATCAAACGAAAAGTTAGCTGATGTTAAAGCACAAAATGATGATGCTGAAACTGAAAGACTAGCTGGTGTTCACGCTGATCAAAAAGAACAAAATGAACTATTAAACAACTTTAAGAGTCAACAACAAGAACTCTCTGACAAAATATCCGACAATCAATCAAAACTAAGCAATGCTAAAGATGAATTAACTAAGAATGAACAAGCAGAGACTGACATGTCTTCTTCTATCAAAGAAGAAAAAGACCTTCAAAAAATGATGGTCTTAATGGAAGATCAAAAGAACTCGATCGATAAGTTGTACAAAGAACGCGAAGGCATCCAACAAAATATCGACGAGATCAAAGAAACTATCGATTCACTACAAACAGAATTGGACGAAGCTAATAAGAATATCAATGACACCAGTTCCAACATTGATATGTTGAAGTCAAAAGCCAATCAAATTGAAGACAAGATCAAGAATGATCGCAACTATCGTATTGAAACTAAAGCTGGTCTTGAAAGACATCTTCAAAGCCTCGCTGATGAACGTGAAAAAATCGAATCTGAATTGGAAGAAGTTAACGGAAAGATCGAATATCTTGAAAAGTACATTAAAGATGTCTTCCATTCAGCCTATTTGGTGCGTGACGTCTACTTAGACAAGGATAAGGATTACTACGTTACTGCTGATTCATTCGATACCGAATCACAACAACGTGACGTCTTCGATACGATTCAATTCCTTGAATCTAAATTACAAAAACCAGTCACATTAGTTTCAACCTTCTACAACAATCACTTGAATGAATTAGTTGATCAAAATGCAAAAGCCGCTAAGATACACATTCCTAACGTTGTTAGCTTATTCGACCAATTGCAAGCTAGCCCTAATCCAACTGACAAGACCGTTACGATCCCTGAAAACGACGGCTGGGTAACTAGAACTGATGTTAAGTCACACGACACTGTTATTTATGATCAAAGTAATACCTTATTGATGACAGTTGAATATGACAACAACAACGATGATAAGAAGATCGACCGCATCAATTACTACAAGAACGATCAAGTAGTTAAGGCCAATATTTATAACGCTACCGGCCAATTGTCATCAGTTCAAAACTTTAACAAAGAAAAAGTTCTAACTGAACAAAACTTCTACCGTACTGATGGATCGATCGTTCTAACTATTATCTTCGAAGATAGCAACCCCACAAGCTATCAATTATTCGACAAAAATGGTTTGCTTGAACATGACTTCAACAGTAAAGCTGAATTGATCACATGGTGGCTCGAGAGTATCTCTCCAGATACACAAAACGCCATCTTCGTTGGTAGTGTAGACGATCAACTATACCAATTGGTAATCAAAGAAGACAAATTGGACACTGATCAAACGATTTCGTTACTTCAAAATGTTGCTGAAAATATCGATGATGTTATTAAGTCACTCGACAAAAACCAAGATATCACTAACATCTTGGTTCAATACAGTAAGGATCTTCACGCTATTGAAAGTGCAACTAACCGTGATATTAGCGTAAGTGTCATTAGAACTTCTAACAGTAGCAACCTTGCATTACCTGAATCATTAGAAATATAATAGTAATTATGATGGTACTCATCTGTTTGAGTACCTTTTTTTGAATCAAGCCTAAGAAAGTGACTAAAACTATGAAAACCATATCCGTAATTGTGCCCTGTTATAACGAACAAGAGACTATCAACTTGTACTATGACGCTATGACAAAGGTAAAAAATGACAGCACAAAATTTAAATTTGAATACTGGTTTGTGGATGATGGTTCCAAGGACAAGACCTATCCTGTCTTAAAAGAATTACAAGCTGCTCACCCTGACGAAGTCCACTATATTTCTTTCTCAAGAAATTTCGGTAAGGAATCAGCTCTATATGCTGGTCTAAATGCTGTCACTGGTGACTACGTTGCAGTTATGGATGTGGACTTACAAGACCCACCAGAAATGTTAGAAGAAATGTTCGACCTCTTAGAATCTGATGAATATGACTGTATCGGTACAGCGAGAATGGATCGTGAAGGTGAAAATCCTGTTATCTCCTTCTTCTCCAACGCCTTCTATGGTGTCATCAATAAAATGTCCCAAACTAAGATCATTCCTGGTGCCCGTGATTATCGTCTCATGACACGTCAGATGGTCGATGCAATTCTTTCAATGACTGAATACAATCGTTTCTCTAAGGGTATCTTTAGCTGGGTCGGCTTTAGAACCAAATACCTTCCTTATAAGAACCGTGAACGTATAGCTGGTAAAACGTCTTGGAACTTTTGGAAGCTTCTCAAATATGCAATTACTGGAATAATCGACTTCACCGAGCGCCCACTGATGTTCGCCACTTGGATGGGAATCTTATTCTCTGTCGTTTCCGTTTTTGCAATAATTGGTATAATTATCCGCAAATTGATCTACCCATTAAGCAGTGTAACTGGCTGGGCTTCAATGGTATCGATCATCTTACTGATAGGTGGTATCCAACTACTCAGTATTGGTATTTTAGGTGAATACATCGGAAAGATCTTCTTAGAGGTTAAGAAGCGTCCGATTTATATCATAAGAGAGAAAAAATAAAGGCCGATTTTGCGGTCTTTATTTTTTTATCACAATTATTTCTTATCAATTGATAAATGGCGTAAAAACTTAGTAACAATAGGCTATAATAGAATCAACGAACATGAGGACGGATAAAAAAATGAATTCACGTGATAAACAAGCGGCTAACACCAAGAGTGCAATCTTACGAGTAGCCGCAAAGGACTTCCTATCTCAAGGATATCAAGCAACATCTACTCGAAAAATTGCTCAAGAATTAAATATTACACAACCTAATATGTATCACTATTACAAGAACAAGAAAGTTCTTTACGTAAAAGCTATCGAACATGAAGTCGGCGGATTCAGTGAGAAGCTCTACGAAGAATACAATCGTAACAAGGATCTTCCTTTTGATGAAATGCTGACGACTATTTCTACCTTTATGGTCGAAAATTTCAAGCTCAATTTCTTCATGTTGCGACACGATCTAGACACTGTCTTTACTGATGATGAAAAAAAAGAGATCAGCAAGAACTGGGACGGCGGATATTATAAAGTCTTATTTAATATCTTCCAAGCACACAAGGATGAACTGAGATCTGACCTATCTATTCCTGTGCAAGTGGGAACTTTCTTAACTATGTTAGTTCCATATATCGAGTACAGCGAAGCTCGCCGCAAACGCAATATCGCTAATCTTAATACCATGATCAAGATCTTTATTCACGGTATCAAAAAAGAATAGGAGAACTGATGGAATTTATAACTCTACTAGCTTTAATGCTCTTTTTAACCCTAATTGTTAGTCACATTTTCAATAAGATGAACCTACCAGCTGTGATTGGGCAGCTGATTCTGGGCGTCGTCTTAGGACGTGGCCTGCTTGACATTGTCAAACCAACTCACGAATTAGAACTGTTCGCTGATATTGGTGTAATCATGCTGATGTTTCTAGCCGGCTTAGAGAGTGACTTAAAATTACTAAAAAAACATTTGGGGCCTAGTATTACCGTAGCTATCTGTGGAGTTATCCTACCCGTCGCGTTAACCCTTCTAACCGCATTGATCTTTGGAATCAACATGCGCGAAAGTATCTTTATTTCAGTTGTTTTCGCAGCCACTTCAGTCTCAATTTCCGTTGAAGTATTGAAGAGTTTGAACTATCTATCCAGTATCTCTGGAACTGTTATCTTAGGCGCCGCTGTCGCAGACGATATTTTAGCTATTTCGATTTTAAGTGTCATGTCTGGTACTCTGACTGGTAATTTTTCGATCAAGAAGATCGGTATCTTATTGGCACTCTGGGTCTTATTCGTTATTGCAACTTACATTGCCTATCGTTGGATCGTTCCCGGGATGATGCACTTAGCTAATTATTTGGAAGCAACTCATGCGCCTACCATTACTGCTTTAGTGATCTGCTTATTATTTGCTTACTTTGCTGACTGGACACAGTTAGACTCCGTCTTGGGTGCTTTTGTAGCCGGAATCGCGATCTCTAATTCACCCAATTACAATACCAAGATAAATCGTAATATTGAGATTATTGGTTATTCGATCTTTATCCCGGTCTTCTTCATCAGTATCGGTTTAAATCTAGAATTTAATAGTTTAATTAAAGATTTTTGGTTAATTCTCCTATTCACTATTACGGGAATCGTTGGTAAACTTATTGGTGCAGGATTCGGAGCTAGAATCTCCGGATTCGACATGAAAGATTCCTACGTTATCGGTTCAGGAATGATCTCGCGTGGTGAAATGGCTCTGATCGTGGCGCAAGTTGGCTACAGTGTCCACTTGCTATCCGATGAGTATTATTCATCAGTTATCATCAGCATTATCTTGATTACAATTTTGGCTCCATTTTTCTTGAAACATTCTATTAGTAAAAACCCTATATAGTCTTATCAGTACCACTTATTTGATAAAAAGATATATAATGGTAGCGTAAACAATTTTTCAATCAATTATATGAAGGAGAAGGTTATTATGGCACATATTTTAGTATTAGGCGCTGGATACGGTGGGTTAACGGCCGCTCGTGACCTTGCCAAAACAGCACCAGCAGGAACACAAATCGATTTAGTAGATAAGAATGCATTGCACGTTGAAAAAACCGGACTACACATGATTGCAGCAGGAACAACAAGAGCAGATGCCGTTACTTTTGATATTCGTTCTGTTCTTCCTTCAAATGTCAACTTCATTCAAGCTACAGTTAAGAACATCGACCTCGATAACAAAACCGTTACTTTCGAGGATCACGACGATATTAATTATGATTATGTTGTTGTAGCTCTTGGCTTCCGCTCTGAAGACTTTGGCCTAGAAGGTGCTAGCGATAACGCCCTCATCCTCCAAGACTTAGAAACAGCAAAACATATATACAAAACAATGAACGCAAATATTGCTAACTACAAAGAATCACAAGACCCAGCAGACTTGAGCATCGTTGTCTGTGGTGCTGGATTCACTGGTATCGAAATTCTTGGGGAATTAGTTGATACAGTTAAGATTCTTAAAGCAAAATACGGTGTTCCAGAAATCAAAGTTACATGTCTAGAAATGGCAACAAGAATTTTACCAATGTTCGATGAAAGCCTTGCTAGTTACGCAGTTTCATATCTTGAAAAGAATGGTATCAAACTACTAACAGGTGCTAAGATCACTAAGATCGAACCAAAAGCTGTCGTTTATATGGATGGAGACACTGAAAAGAAGGTCGAAGGAAGCACAATTCTTTGGACTGTTGGTGTTAGTGGTAGTGATGTTATCAAGGATTCTGGTATCGAAGCTAGAAGAAACCGTGTTATGACAACATCATTCCTTAACCTTGAAGAACATCCCGAAGCATACTTCATCGGTGACGATTCCGCTATGATCCCTGAAGGAGCAGAACGTCCATTGCCAACAACTGGTCAACTTGCTTCTGCTGAAGGTGTTTCAGTAGCTAACAACATCGGTGCCGCATTGAATGGCAAAGAACTCAAACCATTCGTTTACAATTCAATGGGTACTGTCGCATCCCTTGGTCAAAATCATGGTATTGCTGAAATCTTGAGCAAAGGATACAAGTTCAAGGGGCACACAGCTTCACTACTCAAACATCTCTCAGGAGACAGAAGTTTGATGGAAGTTGCCGGATTAAAGACCGCCTTTAAGAAAGGTACTATTTAAATTCTAGTTGTGGTTCTATTCCGCTTCCGGTCATCAGTAATTACATCTGTAGCGGGACCAGTTCAAGCCAAAGAGCGGTCTTGAACTTCGCTTTCTTGCTTTGCACAAACCGCAAATCAAGAAAGACGTCCAGTGCTGTAAATGCGGAAAACCTCCGCATTAACACCACTTTCGCTACTGATTCCATTACTGCTGACCTCCAGCTAAATACTGCAAAAAATAATAGCACGTAATGACAAATGGATTAAATTATCCAATTGTTGTTACGTGCTATTTCGTTTATAAAATATAAAGTTCCATTATTATTTGATTACCAATTGAGCACTAAACCGAAAATAACAAAAAAACTAGCTGGCGAAGGTCAACAATGGAATCAGCCGTAAAAATGTACTTAGCGATTTATCGCTTAGTACATTGGACGACTTGGAAGACTACAGGCTTCCAAGCGAGGTTGAAAACGAAGTTTGAAATCGGTCCTACGGCAGATGGAATCGTTGACCTTCGCCAGCGGCAAGAGAACACCCCTCCAAACAAAAAAGACGATTTGTAACATAATAACTAATTCAGTGTATTTAAATTGTTAATTTAATAAAATCATATTAATATCTTTGGTGAATGCGAGGCGATAATCATGTCCATCAAAAAAAACCAACAATGTATTATCTGTCAAAAACACTTCTCCTTAACCGAAGGTTTGTTTCTGAGAGATCTAAACGACACTTTAAAAGACGAAATAAAAACACGTAATAATTTTGCCAAGGACTCCAGCTTTATCTGCCTCCGTGATATGCAAGTCATCCGTTTGGCCAGAATGCAAGACACCATTGAACACGATTTAGCCATGGACCGTGAGATGAATGCTGCTCTGCAAAAAGAACTCTCGAAGAACACTTATGTTACTCGCAATATCAATGACACCATCCACGGAAAATTGACCAAAGGACAGAAGTTATCCGATGCTGTCGCTAAGTTCGGTGGTAGTTGGGGCTTTATCATTACTTTCATCATTATCTTGGTCGCCTGGATGGCGGTCAATGTCGTTCACTTCATGGGGATGAACTTCGACCCTTACCCCTTCATCCTCTTGAATCTGTTCCTCAGCTGCATTGCCGCCATTCAAGCTCCTATCATTATGATGAGTCAGAATCGTCAAGCTGACCGTGACCGCTTCGATGCTGAAAATGATTATCGCACTAACACCAAATCTGAAGTCGAGATCAGCGTACTGCATGAAAAAATCGATCAGCTCAATGAAGTCCAGTGGCCGCACTTACTCGATATTCAAAAGATGCAAATAGAAGTTCTCAGCGAACTAGAAAATGAAATTCAATCACTCAAAGATGAACAGAGCAAGCAATCCAATCCACAGCACTTACGTCACAAGAGAAAAAATTTGTAAGACTGTTTTATTGAAGAATCGATCCTTTCCGACTAGTATCACCTTTACAGATTAGGAGGATTAGAAATGAAAAAAACGACATCCTCATTTTCAAAACTAGGTATGTTGATAACCTTAGGAATCGTCTATGGTGATATTGGTACTTCACCACTTTACGTAATGAATGCGATCATCAACGATGCCGGTAAAATGAAACAAGCTGTGCCTGAATATATTATCGGTAGTATTTCCTTGATCTTTTGGACATTAATGCTGATAACGACGATCAAATATGTTTGTATCGCTATGAAAGCTGATAACCACAACGAAGGTGGAATCTTCGCCCTGTTTGCCTTGGTCCGTTCTAAAAAATGGCTGATAATTCCAGCATTGATCGGTGGTTCAGCGCTACTAGCCGACGGAACCTTGACTCCAGCCGTTACAGTTACTTCTGCGATGGAAGGTCTTAAAGGTCAAGCAATCGGTGGTGTAACTCTGCCCAATGATCAGAGCGTTATTTTAGTTATGGTCACGATCATTCTGATGACGATTTTTATCATTCAAAAATTTGGGACCGACCGCATCGGTAAATCATTTGGACCGATCATGTTAGTCTGGTTTAGTTTCATCGGCATTATGGGCTTGATCAATATCACTAACGATTGGACCATCTTACGAGCCCTATCACCGATTTACGCCTTAACTGTCCTAACTAGTCCGGTCAATCACGTGGGAATCTTCATCCTCGGTAGTGTCTTCTTGGCAACCACCGGTGCTGAAGCATTGTACTCTGACATGGGACAAGTGGGCAAACGCAACATCTATGCGACCTGGCCATTTGTCTATACAATGCTCATGCTCAATTACTTAGGCCAAGGTGCTTGGGTAATGTCTCATTATCTCGACAAACAATACATGAATCTCAATACCGTTAATCCCTTCTATGAAATGTTGCCGGGACAAATGAAAATCTTTGCGATCGTCATTGCGACTATGGCAGCCATCATCGCTTCACAAGCGTTGATAACTGGATCTTTCACGCTAGTAGAAGAAGCCATCGGTTTGAAGATCCTACCAAGACTGCGAGTTAAATTTCCCGGTGACAGCAAGAGCCAGCTCTACATCGGTTCGATCAATTGGATGCTGTGCGCTGTTACAATGAGTATCGTGTGGAGTTTTCGAACTTCAGAACACATGGAAGCAGCCTATGGTTTGGCGATCACCTTGACCATGCTGATGACAACGATCCTGTTGCACCAGTTCTTGATCATGAAAAAACATCGCATTGCCGCTAATATATTCGTGGCTTTCTTCTTCACTCTTGAGACCTTATTCTTCATTTCCAGTTTAGTAAAATTCATTCATGGTGGTTACGTAACTGTCATCATCACTGCCTTCATTCTGATGATCATGGTGGTCTGGTACTTCGGAAACAAACGCCGTGATATGTACCTAGATGACAGTCAATCAGTATCACTACTCAATTACATCCCGCAACTAGAACGTCTCAGTGATGACGAACGTGTGCCCTTGTTCGCTACCAACCTCGTCTTTTTGAATCGGGTTGAAGATGATTACTCGGTCAAACGTTCGATCATTTATTCAATTCTCGATCAAGAACCTAAGCGAGCTAAGGTTTATTGGTTCATTACCGTTAATCAAACTGACAAGCCATACGAATGTAATTACAACATCGATATGATGCACACTCGCAACGTCGTTAACGTCCAATTGAATCTCGGCTTCAAGAAATCACAACACGTTAATATTTATATTCGCCAAATCGTCAATGCGCTGATGGATGACAAAGTTATCGATCAACAGACACCCGATTATTCGATGATGCCTGATCGGCGGGTAGGTTCATTTAAATTCGTTATTTTGAATGAACAATTCCAAGACTTAGGTGCGCAAGAATTCATGAAGAGTTGGGATCGATTTTTGATCGGCGGCCGAATCCTCTTGCAAGACCTCACCTTGTCACCAGCATTGTGGTATGGCTTGGACTTCAGTGATGTGACCGAAGAAAAAGTTCCCCTATTCTTAGGCAGCCACATCGATCACTACTTAGTTAAAAAACAGATTGTGAATACAAAAAAATAAACTTCCTTGAATGGAAGTTTATTTTTTTGATCTATTTTGTAATTTTAGCACCTAAGACTTTTTCAAAGTGTTCCATTGCCCAGTCATGACCAAGCTGATTGAACGAGGCTACGCAGGAGTTGTGGATCACAAGTTTGTAGTTCAAATTGTAGGCGTCGATGGCCGTATGTAGAACACAGATGTCTGTGCAAACACCAGCTAGATGTATCGTGTCTACATCACGTTCACGTAGTCTAATATCTAGATCAGTTCCCGCAAAGGCACTGTATCTAGTCTTCGGAAATTGTTTAATATTTTCTTCATCACGGTGCTTCTCATACCAAGGCTTGAGTTCGCCATATAACTCCCTGCCCCAAGTGTCCTTAACGTTGTGAGCTGGGAAGAGTTTCGATTCAGGGTGATACTGGTCGAACGGAATGTGTAAGTCAGTTGGCAGCCAGACCCAATCATCGTTCTTACGCATAGACTCCGCTAACTTGATAATGTTTGGCTCGATTGCTTGTCCCGGATCTCCACAAGTCAAAGCACCTTCGTCCGCTACAAAGTCGTTCGTGTAATCAATAATAAGTAAAGCTTCATGTGATGCCATGTTCATCCCTACTTTCTGATTTGTTACTTTGATTATTAATGCTTCGTGCTTAGAAGTCAAATCCTACGTAAAAAAAGCAATATTTATTATAAAAACACGTAAAACGCTTCCAGTTTTGATAGAATTAAAGTGTTTTAATGTTTATTTATTCTGGAGGGACTAAGTAATGAATAGAAAAACGACCAAATTTAATATTGGATTAGATATTGGTACCGGCTCCGTAGGCTGGGCTGTAACAGATGACAACTATAATTTGTTACATGCAAAAAAGAAAAATCTTTGGGGTGTAAGATTATTCAGCACTGCCGAAACTGCTGCTGATAGGCGAATCAATCGTTCTGCTAGAAGACGCTATCGTAGACGCCGCAATCGTTTGAACTGGCTCGATGAATTATTCTCAGAAGAATTATTCAAGACTGATCCAGGCTTTTTGAATCGCATGAAGCATTCCTGGGTATCCAAAAAAGACCAAACTAGAACCCGTGACGAATACAATCTATTTATTGATAAAGATTTCAACGATAAGACATACTTCGATAACTACCCTACCATCTTCCACCTTAGAAAACATCTGATAGAAGACTCCAGTAAGACTGATATTAGATTGATTTATTTGGCAATTCATAATATTTTGAAATATCGTGGTAACTTCACCTATGAACACCAAAACTTTGATGTTTCCAAGATGAGTAACGGCTTAGAAAATACTCTCACTGAACTAAATCAAAGCTTAGAACAATTCGGTATTAGTTTGCCAGAGGACACAAATTTCAAAGAAATCAGTACTATCTTGTTGGATAAGAATGCCAGTCCTAGCAGTAAGGTGAGTGACATTCTATCAATGATCAATCCCGACAAGGATATGAAACAAATCTACAAACAGCTTTTTACTCTAATTGTCGGTAACAAGGCTGACCTAACTAAACTATTCAGTATTGACAGCGCTGAAAAGATAGATATCAGTTTCTCTTCTAAAAACATTGAAGAAGATCTGGCTAACGTTATGCAACAATTAACCGAAGATCAATACCACGTTGTTACCGCAGCTAATCCTATCTACAGTACTATCGTCTTAAACGACATCTTAAATGGCGAAACTTATTTGAGTTTTGCTCAAGTCAAGAAGTATCGAAGCCATCACGAAGATCTGATGAAACTAAAAGAACTCTGGCGAGACGATACTGATCGTGCGGCCGTCAAAAAGGCTCGTGAAGCCTATGATAAATATCTCAATGATGGTAAATATAATCTCGATGACTTCTATAAAGACGTTAAAAAATACTTATCTAAAAAAGACGATCCAATTGCTCAAGATGCACTGGAAAAAATCGATAAACATCAATACCTATTGAAACAGAGGACTAGCGACAATGGTGTTATTCCCTTCCAACTTAACGAAAATGAACTAGTTAAGATCATCGATAACCAAGCACAATATTATCCTTTCCTAAAAGAAAACAAAGACAAGATATTGTCACTGATCAACTTCCGAATCCCTTACTATGTTGGACCACTTCAAAGCAAGGATAAGAGTGACTTTGCTTGGATGGAACGAAAAGCTGACGGTCCTATCAGACCTTGGAACTTCGATGAAAAAGTCGATCGAGAAAAATCTTCCAATAATTTCATTCGTCGAATGACCGCTACTGATACGTATTTGATCGGTGAACCAGTCGTTCCTAAGAACAGCTTGGTCTATCAAGAGTATGAGGTCCTGAGTGAATTAAACAATCTTAGAATCACTAGTGCTGGCGAAGATAATAACGGTGGCGAGCGCTTAAACGTTGATGTAAAACAACGTATCTATAACGAAGTCTTCAAGAAGCACACCACTGTTACAACTAAACGCCTTAAAAACTGGCTGATCAAAGAAAGTTATTATTCTGCTCCTGAGATTCACGGATTAGCGGATAAGACCAAATTCCTATCCAGCTTATCGACTTACCGGAAGTTTGCCCAAATATTCGGTGAAGACTTCGTCAATGATCCTAAGAATATTAAACAATTGGAACAAGTTGTCGAATGGCAAACTGTCTTTGAGGATCGACAGATCTTAAAACTAAAACTGAAAAAATCACAACTTTATACAGAAGAACAAATAAAGAAACTAGCTGCTATCCGATATCAAGGTTGGGGACGCTTCTCTAATAAATTATTGACCCAGTTGGTCGTTAATACGAAAGTTGGCAATGAACATCAACCTACCGACCATTCGATTCTCGATTTAATGTGGCAGACTAAGAGCAATTTCATGGAAATCATTAGGAATGATAAGTATGGCTTTGAAACACAGATGAAAAACTACAACGTGGACGATGCTGGTAACAAAAATACCTTGGATCTAATCAACGAATTACATGGCTCACCCGCACTTAAACGTGGTATTTGGCAAGCTATTACCATCGTTCAAGAACTATCCAAGTTCATGAAACATGACCCTGAACATATCTTCATTGAATTCACTCGAGAGGATCAAGATAGTAATATAACCAAATCTAGACATAATCAATTAGTAAAGAGATACAAAGACATTAAAAACATGGTCAAGAAACTCGCTCCTGAACTAAAAAATGCTCTTTATCCAACTGACGATCTAGAAGATCAACTAAAAGAACGAAAAGATGCTCTCTCCAATGAACGACTAATGCTGTACTTCTCACAAATGGGAAAGAGTCTATACAGTAATTCTGAAATCGATATTAATCGTCTGTTCACAGCTGATTATCAAGTAGATCATATTTTACCTCAGTCGTATATCAAGGATGATTCACTGGAAAATAAAGCACTCGTTAAAGCTAACGAAAATCAAAGAAAACTGGATGACTTACTCTTGCCAAGCGATGTCATTGCCAAAAATAAACAACGTTGGCAATATCTCAAAGAAGCCGGTCTCATGGGTCCTAAGAAATTCGCTAACTTAACTAGAACTCAAGTTACCGAACGTCAACAAGAAGGATTCATCAACCGTCAACTAGTACAAACTTCTCAAATGGTGAAAAATATCGCTAATATTCTCGGTGCTACTTATCCTGATACCCAAATTATCGAAACACGTGCCGGATTAGGAATGGGCTTCCGTGATGCCTTCAGTCACCTAAACAAAGAAAACTATCACTACGAACATCCCGAATTCGTCAAAAATAGAAATGTTAACGACTTCCATCATGCTCAAGACGCTTATATTTCAACAATCGTTGGGACTTATCAATTGAAGAAATATCCTCGTGACAACATGCGCTTAGCCTTCAATGCTTATTCCAAATTCTTCGAAGATCTGAAAAAAGAAGCCAGAAAAAAAGACGGAAAAGTTCCCGTCTATTCACGTAATGGATTTATTATCGGATCGATGTTCAATGGTCATACTCAAATTAATAAAGATGGCGAAATTATCTGGGATCAAACGATCAAAGATAATATCAGTAAGACCTTTAAATTTAAACAATACAATATCACTAAACAGACTCATATTTATGATGGAACTCTGTACAATGTGACGATTCAAAAAGCCGACGAGAAAAAGAAATTGATTCCTACAAAGAAGGGATTAGATCCACAGATCTATGGTGGTTATACTAGCGATAAGCCATCATATTCCACCCTCATTAATCTGGACGGTAAGAAGAAGTTGGTTAATATTCCTGTACGTATTGCTCATGAGATCGACGCTGGTAGAATCGATAAATTAGAGTGGATCTCTGACAATACTAAGCATAAAAAAGATATTGAGATTCTTATCGATGAAGTTCCTATTGGCCAGATTGTTGATAGTGCTGATCGTGGATTAGTGGCATTACCTTCAGCAACCGAACTAGTTAATGCCAAACAACTAGTTCTACCTTACGAGCAATCTGCTCTATTATCATTACTTAGTCACACTACAAGTGATGATTACGAGTTTATTATTAGTCATTACGATAATTCATATCTAAAGACTATTTATTCTCAAATAATTCAAAAAATGAATTCATTCTATCCAACCTATAGCAGTGAAGCTAAGAGACTTAATGAAAATATCGACGAATTAGATGAATTATCTGCATCAGAACAAGTTTCAGTCATTGAACAAATACTAAATCTTCTTCACGCTAATTCATCAAGTGCTAAATTGAAATTTGGAAATATCAAGACCCAAACATTTGGTAGAAAACCGAACGGTTACGAATTCTCCAATTCAGATTTCATCCACCAGTCACCAACAGGTTTATATGAATCCCGAATTCACATAGATTAGCCTAAAAAAGGGCAAAAAAATAGCTCCCACGCGGGAGCAGTCAATTAAGACTATTTAACATAAATGTTGATTTTAACTCAGTACGTCATTTCATGTAGTTTGAACAAGTTCATTATAAGTTATCCCTACAAAAATATCAATACAAAGGAGAATAATCATGGGATGGGAAACGATATATGTAGCTTCGAAATCTAAATTGTCATACAAGGCCAATCATCTGATAATACAGAGTCCAACTGGTCTTGATGAGATTGCCTTTCGCAAAATAAATTGCATTGTGGTTAGTACTACTGATGTTGTTATAACTTGTTATTTGATGGCCAAATTAATCGAAGATGACATTAAAGTCATCTTATGCGATAACGACCATAATCCTTGTGCTGAACTGAGTGGTTATTATTCAAACAATAATCGTAATCAAAATATTGAAAAGCAATTTTCTTGGCCAATTCCTAAAAAAGAACAGCTCTGGACTAATATTGTGACCAATAAAATTGAAAACCAAATTCATGTTCTAGAACAACAAAAAATCGACACGACTGAAATAATCGAAGAGTTCAACAATATGAAAGACAACGACCGTACTAATCGTGAAGCGATCATTGCTATGAAATATTTCCCAGCGCTTTTTGGCAGCAACTTTAGTCGTGGTAACAAGGAAGACAATATCAATAAAATGCTAAATTATGGCTATACGATCTTATTATCATCTATGAATCAAGAGATCGTCGCCCAAGGTTACTTAACACAATTGGGAGTCCATCATCACAGTAACCAGAATGACTTCAACTTATCGAGTGACCTAATGGAACCCTTTAGACAATTCGTAGACCAAATCGTTTTGGAACACAAAAACGATGATTTCGATCAAGAAACTAAGCTAGAAATACTCGCCGTCCTAGAAAAAGAGATACTTTATAACAATAAGCACTACATTCTCAAAAATGCTATCGAAAAACACGTTCAAAATTGCTTAAAATTCCTAGATATCAAAAAAGAATCCGTTGCTAAGGTGGAATTTGAAAAATGAAGATGAGGTGTCGAGTTATGAGACTAATGGTAATGTTTGATCTACCGACTTTGACTGCACAGGATCGAAAAAACTATCGTCAATTCATGAAAAAATTAAACAAAGATGGTTTCATTATGATGCAAGAATCGATTTACACCTGCGTACTAGTCGATAGTGCTTCAGCCAAACTGTTGGCAAATAAAGTTGAAATGTATGCCCCAAGCAAGGGACTTATCCAAGCTCTAACTATCACCGAAAAACAATTTGAAGCAATGCGATATATTACTGGTAAGAAAAAAGATACTCCTGACAATCGCTTCGAAAGGTTGGTGATCGTATGAGCGCTGAAACCATAACTATCTACCCTTATGAACCGTTTGACATTGACTATGGTATGACCGTCTTGAACCTCCAATGTAAAGAAGAGTACTCTACATTGTTGTTTAAATTAAATCAATTGAAAAAACATGAGACATTTGTCGATGATGTTGATCAATACATCCACTTCTATGTTGATGAAAAAGATAACTTGAAATCATCACTTAAACAAGTGGCTATGATTGGTGATCTGACCAGCTTTGAAATCAACTCTACTAGCAATTTAAAAGCTGTTCTTGAAAAAATCGTTGCTGATAATCAAATTATCAACCGAGATAAGATTGATAACTTAAATAAAGAAATCAACGAACTTATTTTTGACTCAATCAATGGTTATGACGAAACTTTTGAGTATGAATTATTGCCAGAATTAGCAAAATTACTTAAATCCAAAAATTTTAAAATAGATACTGGTGACTGGCAGAATTATTATGATAAACTTCAGTCAGTAGTTAAATTTTATGTAGAATTTAGTGACAAGCGATTGTTGCTATTTCATGGGTTAGAACGCCTATGTAGTTTAGAACAAATCAACTATTTGAATGACTATCTGAAGTCCATCAAGTTAGCTGTAGTAAGTCTCGAATCTTATCCAATGACATTGAGAAAACTCGGCTTGAACACCCGAGTTTACTCAATCGACGAGGATCACGTTCGATTCAATTATTAAGACTTAAAGTTAACGTTAAGTAGGTGGTTTTAGAAGTACGTCATTTCATGTAGTTAAGAACCGCCGTTATTGTTGATTTATCAATACTTAAGGTTTTAGAAGTACGTCATTTCATGTAGTTAAGAACCCAAAAGCTTAATGAAAAACACGATGTGTATGTTTTAGAAGTACGTCATTTCATGTAGTTAAGAACCGGAAGTTCCCAAGATTGCATGAAGCCTCTAGTTTTAGAAGTACGTCATTTCATGTAGTTAAGAACCCACAAAAGTCGTATAAATACTGATATATCAGTTTTAGAAGTACGTCATTTCATGTAGTTAAGAACCCGGGAACTAACACAAAAACATCACAATCCAGTTTTAGAAGTACGTCATTTCATGTAGTTAAGAACCAAATTTTTTCGGCTGAACGTCTAACTCTGAGTTTTAGAAGTACGTCATTTCATGTAGTTAAGAACCAAAAATGACTATTCAAACGAATTTAAAAACGTTTTAGAAGTACGTCATTTCATGTAGTTAAGAACCCCATTGATAGTTACCTTTCGTGTGAAGTCTGTTTTAGAAGTACGTCATTTCATGTAGTTAAGAACCACAAAAACCGTCCTTTAGGCTCTCTTGCAAGTTTTAGAAGTACGTCATTTCATGTAGTTAAGAACCAAAACGATCAAAACAAAAGGAGACTTTATTGTTTTAGAAGTACGTCATTTCATGTAGTTAAGAACCGGTATATCAAAAAGAAAATTGTAAACACCTGTTTTAGAAGTACGTCATTTCATGTAGTTAAGAACCACGGCCGTGACTACTACTACACAGTTACGCGTTTTAGAAGTACGTCATTTCATGTAGTTAAGAACCAACTTTGTTGAATAGCTTGTTGATATACATGTTTTAGAAGTACGTCATTTCATGTAGTTAAGAACCGATTCTTTTGTAATTCTTCGGTAGTGTGCAGTTTTAGAAGTACGTCATTTCATGTAGTTAAGAACCTATCTTATTACGAGTATAGAAAATTGAAAGGTTTTAGAAGTACGTCATTTCATGTAGTTAAGAACCAAGTCGTTCAATATAAGAATTATCGCTTGTGTTTTAGAAGTACGTCATTTCATGTAGTTAAGAACCATTACCAATGGTTAATCCACCTAGTCCTTTGTTTTAGAAGTACGTCATTTCATGTAGTTAAGAACCACTGGAAGTGAAAATAATCAGCAAGGAAGAAGTTTTAGAAGTACGTCATTTCATGTAGTTAAGAACCTTACCATCTGAATTTTTGGATTTAACAAGTGTTTTAGAAGTACGTCATTTCATGTAGTTAAGAACCTTGTTTTATATTTCTAACGTTGATGACTACGTTTTAGAAGTACGTCATTTCATGTAGTTAAGAACCTTCAATTACTCACACTGCCGCCAAGCCTGTGTTTTAGAAGTACGTCATTTCATGTAGTTAAGAACCGTTAGCTAAGTCCTCCTAACCATTTTCTGAGTTTTAGAAGTACGTCATTTCATGTAGTTAAGAACCTAGCACGGCCAAAGCTACGAACACCCTCCCGTTTTAGAAGTACGTCATTTCATGTAGTTAAGAACCCCATGGAAATTAAATTAGGAGGAACGATATGTTTTAGAAGTACGTCATTTCATGTAGTTAAGAACCAAATAACAATAACAACAAGTAGACCTTGACGTTTTAGAAGTACGTCATTTCATGTAGTTAAGAACCTATTCCAATCAACGCCATCGGCATATATTAGTTTTAGAAGTACGTCATTTCATGTAGTTAAGAACCTCTCTTAATCCCATTATTTATTTGCTCCTTGTTTTAGAAGTACGTCATTTCATGTAGTTAAGAACCAAAAAGTATAAATATGAATCGGTCAACATCGTTTTAGAAGTACGTCATTTCATGTAGTTAAGAACCGCAATTTATATTGCAAACTTACACCGCTTGGTTTTAGAAGTACGTCATTTCATGTAGTTAAGAACCATACAAAATAGAAGTTGATTGGATGCCTTCGTTTTAGAAGTACGTCATTTCATGTAGTTAAGAACCTAAGATCAGAAAAGAATGTCTTGATACGGCGTTTTAGAAGTACGTCATTTCATGTAGTTAAGAACCGTGTGGATCAGCTAATCTCTTCTGTAAGAAGTTTTAGAAGTACGTCATTTCATGTAGTTAAGAACCGCAATTTATATTGCAAACTTACACCGCTTGGTTTTAGAAGTACGTCATTTCATGTAGTTAAGAACCTAAGATTTTTAACGATTACTTGATTGTTAAGTTTTAGAAGTGCATCATTTCATGTAGCTTTGAACTAATCAATGAAAATCTAAATATTTAAATCACCACAAAAAATGCCTGAACGCAAAAATTCAGGCATTTTTTAATACAACAATTTTTCAAACAAAAAGTACCAAACCAAAATCAGTCAGGCACTCAAAAATTACATATCGATCTTAATAATATCGTCAACGTTATCGTCGAATTCAGCAATCATCTCAGCCACTTCTTCTGGCTTCTCGATCATCCCTACGTGACCTGCACCCTTCAAGTCTTTCATAGTAAGGTGTGGCACACGGCCGATTGTTGCTTTGGCATCTTTGATACCAGCTTCGGTCAAGATTTGATCATCATCAGAGAAGATTGCCAAGGTGGCTAGAGCGGTGATTCTTAGGCGCTTATTCAAAGCTTTATCTTCCAAGTATTCATCAGCGGTCTTACTCAATTGCTTAGCAACTTTACGATCAACTGCATTGGCAGCATCGTTTATGACGTTAGGATTTTTCAACTTAGATGTATCGAAATCCTTTGCGAAATACAAATTAGCTTTAACTGGTGATTTGGCTAATTTACCTAACAACGGTATAGCCGCAAATGACGAATTAACGTCCATCTCAGCGTACTTCTCATTTGCTGGTGTATTGAGCATAATTAATTTTGCAACGCTGAAATCACGTATTTCAGCCACTCTATTGGCAATTAAACCGCCGATACCATATCCAAACAGGATCATGCTATCGGTCACACGGAGTCGAGCGATTCCCTCAAGAATTGCCCAAGCCAGTACGTCCATACTATAGACACCGTCTTTTGATTTGCTAGACTTACCTTGTCCCAGCAGATCTATCGCAATGACGGTGTATTTTTTTTGCAAGTAAGGTGTGATCTCGTCGTAGTATTCTACTGAACCGTTGATACCAGGGATCAATACGATAATTTTCTTATCGCTGTCCAGATCACCGGTGACTTTGATATTCACCTTACCACTTGTTACTTCATATATTTTTTCCAAATTTTAAGCCTCTTTAATTTTTCTCACTCTCAAAATATACCGAAATTCTGAGAGTTTTGCATGGATTATGCTGAAATTTTTATTTTTTTTCATATTCTGATCGTTTTTAATTGACTTTCACCTAAAAAAACGTTAAATTGGACTAGACCAGACAAAGAGATGGGAGATTAACACTATGAATATTATTAAAGTTAAAGATCAAAATTTAGGCGGTAAAGAAGCCTTCAATATTATTGCTACTGCGATCAACAACGGTGCCAAGGTTCTTGGCTTGGCAACTGGTAGTAGCCCTATCACTATGTATAATGAAATGACAAATAGCGACATTGATTTTTCAAATATGACATCAGTTAACTTGGACGAATACGTTGGCCTAAGTGCTGACAACGACCAAAGCTACCACTACTTTATGAATGAACATCTATTCAGCAAGAAACCTTTCAAGAATTCATACGTTCCTGATGGTTCAAACCCTGACGCAAAAGCCGCAACTTCAGAATACGACAAGATCATCGCTGACAATCCTATCGACGTCCAAGTTCTAGGTATCGGTAGAAATGGTCACATCGGCTTCAACGAACCTGGTTCACCACTGGATGGTAAAACAAGTAAGGTTGCCCTTACAGAATCAACTATTGAAGCTAACAAACGCTTCTTCGAAGATGAAAAAGACGTTCCTCGTTACGCTTACTCAATGGGTATCGGTTCGATCATGAAAGCTAAGAAGATCATCTTGCTAGCTTATGGTGAAAACAAAGCCGACGCTATTGCTAAAACAGTTAACGGACCTGTTACTGAAGATGTTCCTGCAAGTGCTTTGCAAAATCACCCTGACGTAACATTGATCCTTGACGATGCTGCAGCATCAAAACTTTAATTTACAATTGACCACAAACAGCTTATTTGGAATAATTCCAAATAAGCTGTTTTTTTTCATCCCAAATGTTTCATGTGGAACATCCTGTATCTAGAACACCTATTCCCACTATATATAGATATTAGCTATTTAATAAGTCGGTGCAGATCTGATGGCTCAAAATAGCTGATTCAGGATCAATCGGATTCATTTCTCTATTAGTTACGGCATTCAAAAATTTCAGAATCAATGGTTCAAATCCACGAGTAACCAAATTACGTTCCCAGTCTGGACGTAAGACTTGTTGTGCACTACCTGTCTCATATTTATTCAATGAATTCAAGTTAGTCACTTCTAAACGAGTATGTGATGTTTGAACGGTGGATTTTTCTAAGTTAATACCACCAACCATATTAGTCGTAATTTGCACTTGCTCGTGTTCAGTCGCCAAAGTTATATATCCCTGCTCCAAGTTATCACCATTAGTTACCAAATGATTTTCCACTTTTGTAATTGGTTCGTCCATTAAATAAAGTGCCGTGTCGACAGAATGGATCATTAAATCAAAGATGGCAAATTTCACTGGTTGAGGTGAATTCTCACGAATCTTTTCTGACACGATCAAACGTTTATCAGGTAAATTCTTAAGTTCTTGATTGAATGGTGCAAAGCGACGATTGAAACCACAAGTCAGCATCAGATTCTTTTCAGCGGCCAACTTATAAAGATCCTTAACGACATCGATATCCTCTGAAACTGGCTTATCAACATAGACGTTGATCCCAGCTTGCAACAACTGTCTGATAATCATCTCATGGGTGCTGGTGGGTGTATGTACAAAAACTGCCAAAGGTTTTTCAGCCATCAACTGATCTAAAGTTTGATGCAGATGCGTGAAACCATATTTGGCAGCTAACTTCCGTCCTTTTTCCTCATTTCTTGTCGTCAAATGCCATTCATATTTATCTTGTAAACTGGCCATAACTGGCAAATATGCTTTTTGAGCAATATTACCCAGACCGATTACTCCTATTTTTTCCATAATGTAACCTCTACTTTCTCCAATAGTGTAGCAAAAATTTGTCATCGCTTACAGGAAAAACGTTGAAATATCAGTCATTTAAGACAAATTGTTTCATGTGGAACATATGGTATATAAATTATTTTTTATTACTATATGTTGTATGTTTATAGTTCTTTTTTGGGAAAGTATTTTTAAATGCTAATTCCATATTCAAAAATTATTGGTAAGCAAAAAGACAATATTCATTTTCTGAAAGTAATCTGAATATTGTCTTTTTCGAGATAATAGTTTTCTGAAAATTATTTTTGATCAAGTTCCATCTTTCGATAATCTACAATTTGCTTGATCAAATTCTCCGGTAATTCCTGAGTATATGGAAATTGAATCGCTCCTTTTGAGGTTTTATAGTCCTTCAATTCATCCGCAAATTTAACGATCGGTCCTGGTGTTGGATAGAATCCTAAATGATGCTTGAAGCCCGCAAAATGAACAATATTTTCATCCGTAAAAAAGGTTGGCATCCCATAGGAAATTTTTTCTGAAGCATTTGGTAATTCAGCTTTCAAGAGCTGATACATTTGTTCTAAGTGCGATTTTTGTCTCTCTGGCGCATGTGCAATATAGTTCTCAATCGGAGTCATCACTCATACCTCACATCTTTTAATCCCATTATAGCCTACGATGGTAGCAGGTACATCCAATAAGAAGTTGATATCACAATTAATAGCGAGCAAATAGATCCTAAATACATATAAGACTTTTTCCTGATCAAAATACCGACTGAAAACAAAATGATTCCCAGCAGAAAAGTAGCTAAAAATCGCAATCCCATATCTCTTAAGAATATTGGTAGAGCTATCAAAACTGCCGCGATCAATGAAATCATAAATTTGAACTCATACTCTTCTTTCACCAGTAAATACAAAATAAACAACTGTAAAACCAAAAAAGAGCTAATAATAGCTAAGTAATGCATTATAATCACCTCTTACATTAATTTACATTTGAAATATTTTGTTAACGTGTATTTTATGTAAATTTTCTGTAAAAGCAGTGCTAATAAAAAAGCCACTGAAGAAAAATTATTACTTTTCCTCAGTGGTTCTTACAATGCAAATTTTTTAGTTATCCTGCTACTTTAGCGATTCTACCTTGTTCAATATAAACACTCAAAATACCAATATCGGCTGGGTTAACACCACTGATACGACTAGCTTGGGCGATTGTTTCAGGGTTGATCTTGCTCAACTTCTGAACGGCCTCAGTTGCTAGTGATGGTACCTTTGTATAATCGATTCGATCAGGGATCTTCTTTGATTCCATCTTCTTCAATCGTTCGATCTTCAATTGTTCCTTCTTGATATAACCAGCGTATTTAACCGCAATTTCAACTTGCTCTTTAACACGACGATCAACGGGACCCATTTCTGGTTCACCGATCATATCGATGATGTCTTCATAGTGAACTTCTGGACGTCTCAACAAATGATCTGCCAAAATGCCATCCTTCAAGCCCTTCAAATTGTGACTAGTCATAAATGGTTCGGCCATCTTAGGTGTGATCATCTTACGACTTAGGCGCTTTAGTTCTTCATTTGTAGCGTCACGTTTGTGGTTGAACTTAGCATAACGGTCTTCACTGATGAGTCCTAGATCGTATCCTTTGTCGGTCAAACGTAGATCAGCGTTATCGTGGCGTAAGATCAAACGATATTCAGCACGACTTGTCAACAAACGATAAGGTTCATTCGTACCTTTAGTAACTAGGTCATCGATCATAACGCCGATATAAGCTTCATCCCTACGCAAAATGAACGGATCTTTGTTTTGGGCACGCAAAGCGGCATTGATGCCAGCCATCAAACCTTGTCCAGCAGCTTCTTCATAACCAGAAGTACCGTTCATTTGACCAGCTGTAAAGAGATTCTTAACGACTTTTGTTTCGAGATTTAATTTCAATTGCCATGGTTCGATAACGTCATATTCGATTGCATAACCAGGACGCATCAACTTAGCATGTTCTAGTCCAGCAACTGAATGTAACATCTTCAATTGCACTTCTTCGGGCATTGAAGTTGAGAAGTCACCAACATAGTATTCTTCTGTATCCTTACCTTCTGGTTCTAGGAAGATCTGGTGGCGTGGCTTGTCTGCGAAACGTACGATTTTGTCTTCGATCGAAGGACAATATCTAGGTCCAACACCTTTGATCACACCAGAGAACATTGGTGCACGGCTGAGGTTCTCACGAATGATCGAATGTGTTGTCGCATTAGTATAAGTCATCCAGCATGACAATTGATCCTTCAAGTATTGTGAATCAGGTGTTTCAAATGAGAAGTGATTTGGTTCTTTATCACCAGGTTGTTCCTCGGTCTTGTCGAAGTCGATCGTTGACTTGTTGACACGTGGAGGTGTTCCGGTCTTGAAACGTGTTAATTTGAAACCATGCTTCTCAAGGTCTTCTGACAGCTTGATCGAAGGAATACTATTGTTAGGGCCTGATGAATAAGTCAATTCTCCGATAATGATCTTACCACGTGATGATGTACCTGCAGTCAGGACGACTGACTTGGCATGGTATCTAGCACCAGTTGCGGTAACAACACCTTTGCAGACGCCATCTTCAACGATCAACTTTTCAACGATTCCTTGGCGCAAAGTTAAGTTAGGTTCCTTTTCCAAAGTTTCCTTCATCATGCGATGGTACATATTCTTATCAGCTTGGGCACGCAAAGCACGAACGGCTGGTCCTTTACCAGTATTCAACATCCGCATCTGAATGTATGTCTTATCGATGTTCTTACCCATTTCACCACCGAGGGCGTCAACTTCTCTGACAACGATTCCCTTAGCTGGACCACCAACGGAAGGGTTACATGGCATAAATGCGACCATGTCCAAATTAATCGTTACTAAGAGTGTTTTTTGACCCATACGGGCACTTGCTAGCGCAGCTTCAGAACCGGCGTGTCCGGCTCCTACAACGACGACATCGTAGTTCTCTGAATCAAATTCCTTTACTTGCATTCTTTCACCTGTTTTCTATTTTCCTAAACAAAATTGTGAGAATAGTTGTGTTATCAATTCGTCTGGATAACTCTCACCAGTTATTTCTCCTAATGTATCCCAACAAGAGGTCATGTCGATCTGGACTAGATCGATCGGCATCCCAGCTTCAATACCAGAAATAACATCATTCAAATTAGCTTTGGCTTGGCGCAATAGTCCCGCTTGACGAGCACTAGTAATAATAACGTCGCTACTGCTGTCTTCGATCCCAGCATTAAAGATCTTGCCGATCGTCTGCTTGATCGTATCGATCCCGGAATTCTTGATGGCCGATGTAACGATAACAATGTCATCAGACTTTAACTGTTCAACATCATCCGGCGTTATAACGGGTACTAAGTCATTCTTATTGAAGATAATGATCCGTCGTTTGTCTTTTGTAGCATCCAATAACTCTAGGTCGTCAGCTTCTAGTTTGCGACTGGAGTCTAAGACCAAGATAACTAGATCAGCTTCATTCAGAGCCTTGATCGAACGTTCAACACCGATTTTTTCAACCTTATCTTCTGTATCACGAACACCGGCTGTATCGATCAACTTCAACGGTACGCCGTCGATATTGACGTATTGTTCAACAACGTCACGAGTAGTTCCGGCAACATCGGTAACGATTGCTTTATCCTCATCGAGCAAACGATTCAACAGACTAGACTTACCAACGTTAGGTTTACCAACGATTGCCGTGGCTAAACCATGTTGCAAGATCTCACCTGAGTCAGCTGTCTTCAACAAGCTGTCGATGTTAGAACCGACTAATCTTGCCTTCTCTAACAACATCTTAGTCGTCATTTGTTCCGTATCGTATTCTGGATAATCAATATTTACTTCGACTTGAGCCAAGGCATCGAGGATCTCCTGACGCAAGTTAGAGATCAAATGATTCAAGTTACCATCCAACTGATTGACAGCCACTTGCATTGCCCTATCTGTCTTAGCGCGAATCAAGTCCATCACAGATTCAGCTTCAGTCAGATCGATTCGGCCATTTAAGAAGGCACGCTTGGTGAATTCACCTGGCTCAGCCATTCGAGCACCGGCACCGATCAATAGTTGCAAGACTTTGTTCGTTGGTACGATTCCACCGTGAGTATTGATCTCAACGACATCTTCACGGGTAAAAGTCTTAGGTGCACGCATGACTGACACCATAACTTCATCGACTAAACTACCGTCAGCAGGATCATAAATATGTCCATAATTGATCGTATGCGTTGGGACTTTAGCTAGATCCTTACCCTTATAAATTTTTTGAGCAATTTCGACCGCCTGGTCTCCAGAAACACGGACGATAGAAATGCCACCTTCCCCAGGTGGGGTTGAGATTGCTGCAATAGTGTCATATTCAGTTACTGCTGCCATTTTGATCTCCTTTGAGTTTTTTTTTTGAGAGTTACAAAAGCCAGATCTCTGCGCCTGCTACGAATAACAAATGCACCGCTACGCGCTACCTTTCTTATTCTAGGCAGTGCTCAAAATCTTCCCGGCTTCTTTCACTCTCTGTTTTAAGGCACAAAAAAAGTGCACAATCCGTCCCAAAAGACGGAAAAGCACTTTGACTACTTTTCTATATATAACAATTTTTCAAAACAAATTTCTAAAACATCTTAACTACATTTGTTCAAATTGTCAATTATTTACGACGCTTGTAAACACGTTTCTTAGCTTTTCTAAGTTTACGTTGTTTCTCACGCTCTGCTTCTTCCTTTTCTCTCTGTTCACGACGATACTTGAACGGATTCTGGAAAGCCAATGTCTGAAGAACTTGGAATGCATTAGTAACAACCCAATAAATTGTGATCGCTGATGGGAATGTTAAAGCGGGCACGAAGATAAAGATCGGCATCACGTATGTCATCAACTTCGTTGTCGCGTTTTGTGTTGGCTGTGAGTAACTTGAAATGTAAGTACTCAAGAAAGTAAATAAGGCGGCTAAGATAGCCATAATATAGTACGGATCAGCCTTACCTAATTGCATCCACAAGAAACTACCATCACGTAATTGTGTTGTCTTGTAAATTGCTTGATACAAGGCAAACATAACTGGCATCTGCACGATCAGTGGCAAACAACCAGCAACTGGATTAACTCCAGCTTCGCTGTATAGTTTTTGTGTTTCTTCACGTAATTTTTGTTGCGTATCGACATCTTTAGCAGAATATTTCTTTTGCAGAGCCTGCATTTGCGGTTGGATCTGCATTTGTTTATTCATACTTCTAATTTGGAACCAGTTAAGTGGCAATAGAATAACTCTGATTACGACGGTAAAGAGTACGATCGCCCAACCATAGCTGTTTCCAACGAGTGATGCTAACCATAGAATAAATCTTGAGAAACTATAAAGGACATAGTGATCCCAAAACCCAGTACTGCTACTAGTAATTGGCTCATTTAGGTTGGAACAACCGGCTAAAACTAGAACCACACTCAATAAGAGTGCAACACCTAAGTATTTCTTTAAGCTTTTTTTATTCACCTTTTACACCTATAAGTCTATTTATTTTTCTTACCCTATAATCTTACCTAATTTTAGTAAGTGTACGATATTTTTTTTCGTTTCAAACATGTCCAAATCAACAGCTGGTTTTCTAGCAATGATCAAAAAATCCAATTCTGCTGGTATTTCAGGTTTTAATTCCAATAGAGATTGGCGTACGTATCGTTTGATACGATTTCGTCCAACGGCAGTGTGGGAAACCTTCTTACCTACTGAAAGTCCAACTCGAAAATGTTTTTGGCCCTCTTTGGGCATCTTATACAAAACAAAATTTCGATTTGCGAATGACTTTCCTTGTGAATAGACATATTGGTATTCATTTTCTTTTTTAATTCGATAACTTTTTCTCATATGTCACCATAGTCTCTTAAGTTGTAATAAAAAAAGACCACCAAAAATTAGTGATCCTTCAAAACTAAGCTGATAATACTTTTCTACCCTTTTTGCGGCGTCTTGCAAGAACCTTGCGACCATTACTTGTACTCATTCTTTTCATGAAACCATGGACGCGTTCACGATGACGCTTCTTAGGTTGAAATGTTCTCTTTGTAGTCATTCAATAAACCTCCTGACTTTAAACTTTAAATTAAAATATCACTTCTTCAGACAATTGCTCGTATATAATACCATGCTTTCGGCTTAATTTAAACACCAAATTTTCTATAATAGGAGATTTTTCAAGCGATTTTTTGTTTTTTTCTCTTGTGGATAATCTGTGTATTAAGTTATCAACAATAGTTTTGCACAAGCAAATCCACAAACTTTTCCAGCGTGATTTTTTACTGTGAAATAGTTTTCCACAGGTTTTAAAAATAGTTTACAAGTTGAGTTAACCCCTTGATATTGCTACCTTTTATTTCAGATGTTCTGTGGATAACTGTGTGAATAACTAAATGTTTCCACTTGAATCCACAACTTCTAAATTTGTAAATAAACACTCTGTTAAAAACAATAAATTTACTTGTTATCTACTGTGGATAACTAAATAACAAAAAGACTCTTAATTTAAACGTCTGTTCTGTGGAAAACTATTTTATACAATGATAAACTATACAATGTCTTTTTTCCGGAAAAAATTATACACAACTAAGATTGGGGGGGAATTTGTGCAAAATATAAATAATTCATCCGATTCTGAATTAAACGACTTTTGGGATTATTTAACTGAAAAACTGAAAAAAAGTTTAACCTCAGTCAGCTACACAACTTGGGTCGGAAGTGCCAAACCTTTGTACATTAAAGGAAATGACATCCATATAACTGTTCCAACCGAACTTCACAAAGATTACTGGGAACGTCACTACGCCGAAGATATTGCGATGTATTCTTACCAATTCAATGGGATCGAACTAAATCCTGTCATTGAAACTGAAGATGAGCATGCCAAAGGCGAACAACCACAAGAAGAAACCCCAGTAAAAACCGAAACAGCCAAAAAAAATGAGGGTCATGTCTTCCATAACTCTCATTTAAATCCTAAATATACTTTTGATTCTTTTATTACCGGATCTGGCAACCAAATGGCGCACGCAGCTGCACTCGCTGTTGCCGAAGAACCAGGGGTTATTTACAATCCACTATTTATTTATGGTGGCGTGGGACTAGGCAAAACTCACTTGATGCAAGCTATTGGTCACCAGATGATCAAGATCGAACCTGGCGCCAAAGTAAAGTATGTTACTAGTGAAACCTTCGCTAACGACTTCATCAACTCGATCCAAACTAGGACTCAAGATGATTTCAGACAAGAATATCGAAACGTCGATCTACTATTAATAGATGATATTCAATTCTTCGCTGAAAAAGAGGGAACTCAAGAAGAGTTCTTCCATACTTTCAACGAATTACACGACAACGGTAAACAGATCGTCATGACTTCTGATCGTCTACCTAACGAGATCCCCAAGTTGCAAGAACGATTGGTTTCCCGTTTTAAATGGGGTCTATCCGTTGATATCACTGCTCCTGACTTAGAAACTAGAATTGCTATTTTGCGCAATAAAGCTGAAGCAGAAAAACTAGAGATCCCTAACGACACCTTGTCTTACATTGCGGAACAAGTCGATACCAACGTCCGTGAACTAGAAGGGGCCTTGATTCGAGTTCAAGCTTACTCAACACTTGAAAACGCCGATATAACCAAGTCAGTCGCTGCTGATGCCTTGAAACTATTCAAACTATCCAAGGAAAAGCGTGGTCTTTCGATCGCTGACATTCAAAACAAGGTTGCCAAGTATTATCACGTCTCGATCAATGACTTAAAAGGTAAAAAACGTGTCAAAACTATCGTTGTACCTCGCCAAATCGCCATGTATCTGTCACGAGAACTAACTGATCGTTCCTTGCCGCAGATCGGTATGGAATTTGGTGGTAAAGATCACACGACTGTAATGCACTCATGTGATAAAATAGCCGAGTTAGTCATTAAGGATGACAACGTCAAAATGGCCGTCAATGAATTAAAGGATGAACTGAGAAATTAACATGTTGATAACTTTGGAGTTTTTCTAAAGTTTTCCACACCTGTTAATAACAGCTATTTTTCAACAGGCTCTTAGGTTCACCTTACTTTTCCACACAATTAACAGTACCTACTACTACTGCTATCTATATATTAATTAATTAAAATAAGGAGTCGCTCATATGAAATTTTCAATCGATCGAACAAAATTCGTCAATCAAACTACAAATGTCCAACGCGCAATTTCAACCAAAACTACTATTCCTATTCTTACAGGGATGAAACTTGAATTAACTGAATCAGGTTTAACAATTACTGGTAGTAATTCAGATATTTCTATCACTTCATTCATTGCAGCGGATGAAACTGACAATGATCTAAAAATCGAAAGTACGGGTTCAATTGTCTTACCAGCTCGTTTCTTCAACGAGATCATCAAAAAACTTCCTGGCGACAATTTTGAATTAGAAGTTTTGAACAACAACCAAACTCTAATTACATCCGGAGTTTCAGAATTTACGATCAACGGTTTGGATGCAAATAATTATCCTCACTTACCAGAAGTTGAAACTGACAATCAATTAGTCTTTCCAACTGACCTATTTAAAGAAGTCGTTAACCAAACTGTTATCGCCGTTTCAAATCAAGAGAGCCGTCCAGTCCTTACTGGAGTCAACTTCATCATCAATAGTGAAGGGCTAACTTTAGTAGCCACTGACTCACACCGTCTCTCACAACGTAAGATCAATATCACGAGTGAAGAAGAGTACAACTTGATCATTCCTGGTAAGAGTTTGACAGAATTAGTTAGAACTATCAGTGATTCCGTTAAGGAAATCTCGATGTCGATCTCTGAAAACCAAGTGTTATTCAGTTTTGACAATGTCATGTTCTACTCACGCTTGTTAGATGGAAGATATCCTGAAACTGATCGTTTGATCCCTGAAGATTCAAACACTAGATTGACTTTTGATACTTCTAATCTTTTAGCATCGGTTGAACGTGCTTCTCTGCTGTCACACGAAAGTAGAAACAACGTTATCAAATTAGAAATCAAAGCTGCTGACAAAAAAGCTACACTTTATGGAAATTCTCCAGAAGTCGGTACTGTTGAGGAAGTTCTTGACTTTGAAAATCTCGAAGGCGAAGACTTAGACATTTCTTTCAACCCTGACTACTTGAAGGATGCTTTGCGTTCATTTGGTAGTAACACGACAATTGAAATGAGTTTTACTTCACCACTTCATCCATTCACATTGCGTCCGGTCGAGGATAAAGAGAACTTTGTCCAATTGATCACACCAGTGAGAACATTCTAAAAATCATCATACGGATGAAAAATAGCCCAGAACATTTCGTTCTGAGCTATTTTTTTGTGTCTTACGTTTTTAAGCTGTGATTTTTGCTTTAGGAGTTTTTCTAAGCTTTTTTAGTGGGTGGATACTAGTTTTGTCGAAAATTGCTTAGAGGGGCTCTAAATTACGTTTAAGTTGTTTTTTAACTTGAAAACTACTATAATTAAAGCATGTCTTTAATGGTATAAATCTAATAAATAGGGTGTAAGTATGTCACAAAAAATAACAATTGATACTGAATTTATCACATTAGGTCAACTACTCAAGGATGCTGGTATCATTTCGACTGGCGGACAAGCTAAGTGGTTCTTACAAGAGAATTCGGTCAGTCTTAATGGTGAACCGGAAAACCGTCGTGGCAAGAAATTGCACAAGGGCGATGTAGTTAAGATCGATGATCAGAGTTTTGAAATCGAATAATTGTATATAAAAAAACTTCGACTTCAGGATTATCGCAACTACAAGTCTTTAGAGATTGGTTTTTCGCCGAACATTAACGTTTTTTTGGGACACAATGCCCAAGGTAAAACAAATTTATTAGAGGCTATGTATTTTTTAGCTTTGACCAGAAGCCATCGAACATCAAATGATAAAGATTTAATCAGATGGGGCAGTGAATTTGCCAGAATCTCTGGTGTGGTGATCAAGGATAACTCCAGCCAACTAAAACTGGACCTAGTCATCAGTAAGTCAGGAAAAAAAGCAAAACTGAATAATTTAGAACAACGTAAATTATCTAGTTACATAGGAAATTTGAACGTTGTTTTGTTTTCTCCGGAGGATTTATCGATTGTCAAAGGCAATCCTGGAATCCGCCGGAAATTTATTGATATGGAATTTGGTCAGATCTCGTCGCAGTATTTGAAGACGGTCAGTCAGTTTCGACAAGTCTTGAAACAACGCAACGTTTATCTGAAAAAACTCCAGCATCATCAGACCAAAGATCTGGTTTATTTAGAAGTTTTATCCGATCAATTGTCAGCTTATTGTGCTGAAGTTGTGAAGACACGTTTGGATTTTCTGAAAAAGCTCCAAGTTCATATTGAAAAGATCCATGATCAGATCACGGATCATCAGGAAGTTTTGAAAATTGTCTATTCTAGCTTTTATGACAGTACTGACAAGTCTTTGGAAGATATTTATGGAATCTACAAGCAGACTTTCAAAGATAACTATCAAAAAGAGATCCAGCGTGGAGTAACTTTGTTCGGCCCGCATCGGGATGATATTAAATTTTTGATCAATGATAAGAATGTTCAAGATTTCGGTTCTCAAGGTCAGCAGCGTTCGGTCGCCTTGAGTTTGAAGTTGGCTGAGGTCGAATTGATAAAAGAACAAGTGGGGGATTATCCAATTCTTTTGTTGGACGATGTTTTGTCAGAGTTAGATCAAAAACGTCAGACACACTTGCTTTCGTCGATCGGCCGCGGCATTCAAACTTTTATTACGACAACGTCGCTGGAAGATGTCGATTCATCGATCGTTAAGGATCCGAATATTTTAAATATTACTAATGGAAAAGTTCAACAGGAGGAAGTTTAATGGCTGAAAACAGTAGAAAAGCTGAACTAGAGAAAAAAGAAGAACTAGCTGAAGAATATGACGCTAGTCAAATTCAAGTTCTTGAAGGACTTGAAGCTGTTCGTAAAAGACCAGGTATGTATATTGGTTCTACTAGTAAGCAAGGTTTACACCATCTAGTTTGGGAAATTATTGATAATGGTATTGATGAAGCCTTAGCTGGTTTTGCGACAAAGATCGACGTAACTGTTGAACCGGATAATTCGATCACGGTCTTTGATGATGGTCGTGGTATTCCTGTCGACATCCAAAAGAAAACTGGTAAGCCCGCTCTTGAAACTGTTTATACGATCCTGCATGCCGGAGGTAAATTCGGCGGTGGCGGATATAAGGTTTCCGGTGGACTTCACGGTGTTGGTGCTTCAGTAGTTAATGCTTTGAGTAGTGAACTGGATGTTGTCGTTACTCGTGCTGGTAAGAAATACGGGATCGACTTTGAAAAGGGTAAGGTAAAGGATCCAATGCACATCGTTGGGGATGCGCCAGAATTTGAACATGGTACTCGTGTTCACTTCGTTCCCGATCCAGATATCTTTACCGAAACAACTGTTTATGATGACAAAGTCTTGACGACTAGAATTCGTGAATTGGCTTTCTTAAACAAGGGCCTCAAATTGACCTTTACTGATAAACGTTCTGATACAGCAGAAAAATTAGTCTTCCACTATGAAGGTGGAATTAAGAGCTACGTTGAATTCATGGATAAGGACAAGGAAGTCGTCTTTGATGAACCGATCTATGTTGAAGGTATTCAAGATGGAATTACGGTTGAAGTTGCCTTGCAATATACAGATGAGTTCCACACTAACTTGATGACTTTTGCTAACAACATCCACACTTATGAAGGTGGTACTCACGAAGTCGGCTTCAAGACGGCCTTGACACGGGTTATCAATGACTATGCGCACAAGAACAAGTTATTGAAGGACACTGAAAAACTGTCTGGTGAAGATGTTCGTGAAGGTATGACTGCTGTTGTCAGTGTCAAGCATCCAGATCCACAGTTCGAAGGTCAGACGAAGACCAAACTTGGTAACTCTGATGCTCGAACAATCACTGATCGTTTATTCAGTGAGCACTTCATGAAGTTCATGATGGAAAATCCAAGTATCGCTAAAAAGATCGTTGAAAAGGGTAGTTTAGCTACTAAAGCTCGAATGGCCGCTAAACGTGCTCGTGAAGTAACGAGAAAACAAAATGGTCTGGAGATCAGTAACTTACCTGGTAAGTTGGCTGATAATGCCAGCAAAGATCCTGAGATCTCAGAATTATTCATCGTCGAGGGTGATTCGGCCGGTGGTTCCGCTAAGACTGGTCGTTCACGTTTGACACAAGCAATTTTGCCTATCAGAGGTAAGATTCTGAACGTTGAAAAAGCTTCGATGGACAAGATCTTGGCTAACGAAGAAATCAGAACTTTGTTTACAGCGATGGGAACTGGTTTTGGTGAAGACTTCGATATTTCGAAGGCTCGCTATCACAAGGTCATCATTATGACCGATGCCGATGTCGATGGGGCACATATCAGAACACTGCTTTTGACTTTGCTCTATCGTTACATGCGTCCGATCGTTGATGCAGGCTATGTTTATATCGCTAAGCCACCTTTGTATCAAGTTCGTCAAGGTAAGATGATGAAGTACTTCGATACTGATAAAGAAAAAGATGACTTCGTATCACAATTATCACCAAAACCAGAACCAAAGATCCAACGTTACAAGGGTCTTGGTGAAATGGATGCTGATCAATTGTGGGAAACAACTATGGATCCAGAGAAGAGAAGATTGGATCGCGTAAATCTCGATGATGCTATCGAGGCTAACAAGATCTTCTCAATGTTGATGGGTGACAAAGTTGAACCTAGAAGAGAATTTATTGAAGAAAATGCACGCTATGCTGAAGTTGACTACTAATTAGGAGGTTGCAAATTGGACGATAGAAGAATAGCAAATGTTAATTTGACGGAAGTAATGAAAAAATCTTTCGTCGATTACGCTGCCAGTGTTATCGTATCTCGTGCGCTTCCAGATGTACGTGATGGATTGAAGCCAGTTCACCGCCGTATCCTTTACGGTATGAATGAATTGGGCGTTACACCTGACAAGCCATATAAGAAGAGTGCCCGTTTCGTTGGTGATATCATGGGTAAATATCACCCTCATGGGGATTCAGCCATCTATGAATCAATGGTTAGAATGGCGCAGGACTTTAGTTACCGTTACCCATTAGTTGATGGACATGGTAACTTTGGTTCGATCGATGGTGATCCACCTGCTGCTATGCGTTATACCGAAGCACGTATGAGCAAGATGGCAGTTGAGATGTTGCGCGATATCAACAAGGATACTGTTGATCTAGTTCCTAACTACGATGGTGAAGAAAAAGAACCAATGGTCTTGCCAGCTAGATTCCCTAACCTCTTGGTTAACGGTGCTACTGGTATCGCCGTTGGTATGACAACAAATATTCCTTCACACAACTTAAAAGAAGTTATTGATGCGTTACACATCTTGATGCGTAACAAGGATGCAACGATCGCTGACTTGATGAAAGTTATTCCTGGTCCCGACTTCCCAACTGGTGGTATCATCATGGGTCGTTCTGGTATCAGAAAGGCTTACGAGAATGGTAAGGGAACGATTATCCTACGCGCCAAAGTTGACGTTGTAACGAAGAAGAGTGGCGCTGAACAGATTATCGTTACAGAGCTTCCTTATATGGTCAACAAAGCTAACTTGGTTGAACGTATCGCTGAACTGGCTCGTGACAAGAAACTTGAAGGTATTACTGATTTGAACGATGAATCAGATCGTGAAGGTATGCGTATCGTGATCGATATTCGTCGTGATATGAGTGCTTCAGTAGTCTTGAATAACTTGTACAAGCTGACACAATTACAAATTTCCTACGGTATCAACATGGTTGCCATCGTTGACAAGACACCACGTGTCTTGTCACTGAAGGAAGTCTTGTTGTATTACTTGAAGCACCAAGAAGTAGTCATCAGACGGAGAACTGAATATGAATTACGTCGTGCTCAAGCTCGTGCTCATATCCTTGAAGGATTGAGAATCGCACTTGATCATATCGATGAGATCATCAAAGTCATTCGTGGTTCACAGACTTCAAGTATTGCTAAGCAAACTTTGATGGATCGTTTCGAATTATCTGACAAACAATCACAAGCTATCTTGGATATGCGTTTGGTACGTTTGACCGGTTTGGAACGTGAAAAAGTCGAAGCTGAATATCAAGACTTGTTAGTTAAAATCGCTGACTATCAAGATATTTTGGCTAAGCCAGAACGTGTTGATAAGATCATTTATGATGAATTGCTCGAGATCCAAGAGAAATTCGGTGATGATCGCAGAACTGAGATCCGTGCGAGTGAAGTTGCCAATATCGAGGATGAAGATCTGATCGAAGAAGAGAACATCTTGATCGTCTTGACACACAAGGGTTACATTAAGCGTTTGTCCATGGATGAATTCCGTGTTCAAAATCGTGGTGGCCGTGGTGTTCAAGGTATGGGTGTCCACGATGACGACTTCATCGAGCATATGATCTATACTTCAACCCATGATCGTCTGTTGTTCTTTACTAATACTGGTAAAGTTTATCGGACAAAAGGTTATGAAGTTCCAGAATATGGTCGCACAGCCAAGGGTATTCCAGTGATCAACTTACTGAATATCGAGAAGGGTGAGACGATCCAAACGGTGATCAATGTCGATCGTGATGTTGACCGTGAGAACTCCTACTTGTTCTTCGTAACTAAGTACGGAACGGTCAAACGGACTCCTGTGACTGACTTCGCTAATATCAGACATTCTGGACTACGTTCGATCACCCTCAAAGATGGGGATGAATTGGACAACGTCTTCTTAACAGACGGTGACAAGGTCATCTTTATCGGAACACACAAGGGTTATGCTGTAACCTTTAGAGAAAGTGACGTTCGTCCAATGGGACGTACTGCTGCAGGTGTTCGTGGTATTAAGTTGCGTGATGAAGATTACGTTGTTGGTTCATCGATCGTTGAAGCTGGCGAAGAAGTTCTAACTATCTCTGAGAAGGGCTATGGTAAGCGAACGGCAGTTGAAGAATATCCAATCAAGGGTCGTGGCGGTAAAGGTATCAAGACCGCTAACGTTACTGAGAAGAATGGTCCAATTGCCGGCGTTACAGCTGTCAATGGTGATGAGGATATTATGTTGATCACTGATAAGGGTGTTATGATCCGTTTCAGTGTCGATACGGTTTCCCAAACTGGACGTGCAACTCTTGGAGTTAGATTGATCAAGGTTGATGACGACTCGATCGTTTCAACTATGGCTAAGATCGAAGAGGAAGACGTCGATGATGACTCTGATTCTGACAATAAAGAGACAACTTCTGATAAGGCTGATGAGTCGAATTCAAGCGATGATGTAACAGATCAAACTGAGACTGATTCAACTGATAATTCAGATAATGATTCAGAAGAATAAAAAATAATTAGCGTTTTTGCGTAATTTGATTATGTATCATTTAGGATACGTGTCAGGCAAAAACGTTTTTTTATTGAAAGTTATTATGGCATTCACTGAAAATCTATGATAGAATCTAACATTGTGAGTATAAAATGTAGTTAATTTATGCTCCTTGTTCTTTCAGTAGAACCATTAGACCATAAGGAGGTGCAGTTATTTATGACACATTACGAAATTACATATATCATCAAACCTGATATTGAAGAAGACGCTAAGAAGACTCTTATTGATCGTTACGACAAGATCATTACAGACAACGGCGCATCCGTAATCGACTCAAAAGACTGGGAAAAGAAACGTTTAGCATATGAAATTGCTAATTATAAAGAAGGTATTTACCATATCATTAACGTAAATGCTGAAGATGATGCAGCTATCAACGAATTCGACCGTCTATCAAAGATCGATGACAACGTGCTACGTCACATGATTATCAAACGTGAAGACTAATTTGTTTCACGTGAAACACTTAAAGGAGGCAGACATATGATTAATCGAGTTGTACTAGTTGGACGCCTGACACGTGATCCTGAGCTTAGGTACACTGGTAGTGGTGCTGCCGTTGCCAGTTTTACAGTTGCTGTAAACAGACAATTCACAAACGCTCAAGGCGAACGTGAAGCTGATTTCATTAACTGTGTTATCTGGAGAAAGGCTGCTGAGAATTTCAGTAATTTTACTAATAAAGGTTCACTTGTTGGTATTGATGGACGTCTACAAAGTCGTTCATATGAGAACCAACAAGGTCAAAGAGTCTATGTAACTGAAGTTGTCGTCGATAACTTCTCATTACTAGAATCTAGAGCTGAAAGTGAAAAGAGAAATGCTAATTCATCAAACAATAACTTTGGTGGAAACAACAGCAACAATAGCAATCCTAATCAAGCTCCATACAATAATCAACAAAGTCAATCAAATCAGTCTCCATTTGGAAACAATAATAATAACAATAATCAATCTAACAATAACAGTAACAACTCAAATAATATGAGCGATCCATTTGCTGACAACAGTAAACCTATCGACATATCAGATGACGACTTACCATTCTAATATAGAAGGGATGACTAAAATGGCACAACAAAGACGTGGCGGACGTAGAAGACGTAAAGTTGACTTCATCGCAGCTAACCATATCGAATATATCGATTATAAAGATACAGATCTACTTAAGAGATTTATCTCAGAACGTGGTAAGATTTTGCCAAGACGTGTTACAGGCACAAGTGCAAAGAACCAAAGAAAACTTACAATCGCTATCAAGCGTGCAAGAATCATGGCTCTATTACCATTCGTTGCAGAAGACTAATTTTTGAAAATTCAAGTCGGGACAGTCGTCCGGGCTTTTTTTTTACTTAAAATTAGACCTTGGTCCTAGTTATTACAGCCATTGTTTGGATGAATTATTTTATTCTATAAATAGCTGTCGGCTGTGATAAAATTAAGGGGTATATCTAAGAGGGGACTAATATGAAAAAGATAAAATCTAATCTACGTTTCTTCCTTTCTCGAGTTGATTATTCAACACAACTGACAGCGATTTCGTTAGTTGTCATGTTGATATCGATTTTTATAGTTGGTTTGGTCCACGGTTCTATTAGTGGATATATTCAAGCCCTATTAGTCGTGATTGCATTTGTACTTTTTATCTACTTATTTTTGCTTTTAGGAGAAAAGGCTGGTAAGTATACTAATAATTTGCAGTACCGAATTGATCGAGGAACGGACAACAGTTTTGTCGAGTATCCGTTGGGAATTTTGCTCTATGATGATGACAAACAAGTACAGTGGGTCAATCCTTACTTCGTCGAGAAGACGGGAATCGATTCAGTGTATAGTATGAATATCTCTGATATTTCATCCGAATTGGCTTCGTTCGTTGATGATGACGAGGATGAAGAAAATCACGGTAAGCATAAGACGATTCAGATCGGTAACAAGTACTATTTGGTACAAGTTCAAACTGAATTAAAAGTCATTTACTTCATGGACATTACCCATTACTCCAAAGTTGAGAAACGTTACGAAAATAATCGTTCAGTAATTGGTCAAGTTTATTTGGATAATTACGCTGAAATCACGCAGTCAATGAGTGATCGTGATATTTCTAATTTGGATAATTACATTACTAATGAATTATCGAATTGGGCATCGCGTGAGCAAATGTTCTTAAAGCGAATCGATGATGATCATTTCTTCATCGTTGCCTATACTGGTAAGGTGTTTAAGATGGAAGAGACTGGTTTTAAGATCTTGGATGCCATTCGTGAATATACTTCACAACAAAACGTACCATTAACATTGAGTATGGGCTTCTCGTACGGAGTGGATGATCTTAATACACTTAATGACGAAGCACAGAAGAACCTTAACTTGGCACTAGGTCGCGGGGGCGATCAAGTTGTTGTTAAGGAGATCGGTAAGAAGGCTAGGTTCTATGGCGGGAATACTGATCCAATGGAGAAACGAACACGTGTTCGGGCACGAATGATCAGTGAAGCTCTGCAAGAATTACTTAAAGATAGTGATCAAGTGATCGTTATGGGACACTCGCATCCGGATATGGATGTAGTTGGATCTTCTTTAGGTATCAGAAGAATTGCCTTGATGAACAACACGCCATGTAAAGTCGTGATCGATCCGAAGACGATCCACACTGATGTCAGTCGCTTGTTGCAATTGATCAATAAAGATCCTGATATTAAGAATGATATTGTGACACCTGAAGAATCAATGAATTTGCGAACATCTAATACTTTGATCGTAATGGTCGATCATTCTAAGCAGAGTATTTCGATCAATCCTAGTTTGTTCAATCAAGCTAATGAAAAAGTCGTTGTGATCGACCACCACAGACGTGGTGAGGAATTCCCAGAGAATCCAATGTTGATCTACATCGAACCATACGCTTCTTCAACGAGTGAATTGATCACTGAAATGTTAGAGTATCAACCTAAGAATAAGAAGTCCGTTGAAAAGATCGAAGCTACGGCGTTACTTGCTGGTATCACAGTCGATACGAAGTCGTTCTCATTGAGAACTGGTACGAGAACTTTCGACGCAGCTAGTTATTTGCGTTCCGTCGGAGCTGATGAAGCACTGATCCAAAACCTATTAAAAGAAAATATCGATTCCTTTATTCAAAGAAATCATTTGATCGAGACGATCACGATGGTTGGCGGTCAAATGGCAGTCTGTTTCGGTGAAAATGACCGTTCATATGATCCAGTCATTGTTGCTCAAGCAGCCGATACCTTGTTATCATTGAATAATGTTGAGGCGTCATTCGTTATCAGTAAACGTCCCGATGGACGTGTTGGAATTTCCGCTAGAAGTTTAGGAAAGGTCAACGTGCAAGTTATCATGGAGAAGTTGGGCGGAGGCGGTCATTTAACTGATGCAGCGACACAAATAGCCGATGTGACAGTTGATGAAGCTAAAGACCAATTGATCGATGTATTATCGGACAGTAGTAAAAAGTAGGAGGAGTTTTTATTATGAAAGTTATCTTTACTCAAGATGTTAGAGGAAAAGGAAAAAAGGGCGAAGTGAAAGAGGTAGCTTCAGGCTATGCCCAAAACTTTTTGATCAAGAATAACAAAGCAATCGAAGCCACAAAGGCAAATATGGCTAAGCTAAAGGCTGAACAAAATCGTGAAGAAAAAGATTATCAAGCTGAATTAGCTGAAGCTAAAAAACTCAAGACTGAAATTGAAAAAGACAGTACTGTAGTTGAGATTCCAGCTAAGGCTGGTACTGATGGAAGACTCTTCGGTTCAGTAACAACTAAGAAGATCTCTGAGGAACTCAACAAGCAATACGGTTTAAAGGTCGACAAGCACAAAATGGTGCTCTCTGAAGGAGCTAAAGCACTTGGATACGTAAATGTACCCGCAAAGGTTTTTGATGGTGTAGAGGCCACTATAAGAGTTCATATTGTTGAAAAGAGCTAGGAATAAATGAATAATGATATAACTTCAAGAATACCGCCCAATGACAAGGATGCTGAACAAGCCGTCTTAGGAGCGGTATTTCTTAGTCAAGACGCATTAGTTGAAGCAATGGAGTACGTTGAAGCGGATGATTTTTATCAACATGCTAATCAATTAGTATTCCAAGCCATGGTCAATTTGAATGACCGTGAGGAACCAGTCGATGTTGTGACGGTTCAAAATGAATTAGATAAGATGAATCAGATCGAGGATATTGGCGGTGTTAGTTATTTAGCTGATCTAGCTAATGCAGTGCCAACTGCTGCTAACACGGCTTACTATGCTAAGATCGTCAAGAATAAGTCAGTTTTAAGAAGACTGATCAATGCGGCGACAAATATTGTCGGCCGCAGTTTTGATGAAGATGAAGATCTTGATACGATCATTGATCAATCAGAACGTGACATTATGGATGTCTCTGAAAATCGGAATCACAAAGGATTTCGTAAGATCTCGGATGTCGTGAAGTCATCATTTGAAGAAATCGATCGCCTGTACGATCAAGATTCTGACGTTACTGGCCTGTCGACTGGGTACAAGGATCTCGATGCATTGACGACTGGTTTGCATAAGGATGAGTTGGTTATCTTAGCTGCTCGTCCTGGTATGGGTAAGACTGCCTTTGCTCTTAATTTGGCTCAGAATGCTGCTACCAAGGATCAAGCGACAGTTGCCATATTCTCACTAGAAATGGGTGCGGAACAATTAGTCAATCGTATGCTCTGTTCAGAAGGAAGTATTGATGCTAATTCGCTCAGAACTGGACAATTAGACGAAAATCAATGGAATAGTTTGGTTGTAGCGATGGGAAGTTTATCCAGAACTAACGTCTATATTGATGACACACCTGGTTCGAAAATGGCTGAGATCAGATCAAAATGTCGGCGACTTTTGAAAGAAACCGGCAAGTTAGATTTGGTCATCATCGATTACTTACAATTGATCGAAGGTACCGGACAAGAGAATCGACAGCAAGAAGTGTCAGTTATTTCGCGTAACTTAAAAAAATTAGCAAAAGAATTGCATGTGCCAGTAATCGCGCTATCACAGCTTTCTCGTGGTGTTGAAGCGCGTCAAGACAAGCGACCGATGTTGTCAGATATCCGTGAATCTGGTTCAATTGAACAGGACGCTGATATTGTTGCCTTCTTATATCGTGATGATTATTATCGAGATGAAGATGGTGATGATAATAATAGTGAACCTGAAAATCAAGAGGACCAAGATGTCGGTGAAGTCGAAGTCATCGTCGGAAAAAATCGTTCGGGTCCTCGTGGAACAGCAAAGCTATTGTTCGTGAAATCCTATAATAAGTTTTCTTCGATCGCTAATATCCCCGAAAATTAGAGAGCGGAGAAAGCCGGGAGACTTTGAGCATTACCTAGGATATGGGAGGTGCCAACGAAGTTGGTGCATCACTTATCCGTAGTAAGCGCAGAAGTCTGGCTTTCGCAGCTCGTTTCGGATAGAGAGCGGAACAAAACATACATAGGAAACTAAACGAACCAAGATCCCAAAATACAAAGTGCAAGAGGAGAATTGGATATGACAACAGTTGTTGTAGTAGGAACCCAATGGGGTGACGAAGGTAAAGGTAAGATTACTGATTACTTTAGTGGAGAAGCTAATATTATTGCCAGATATCAAGGTGGTGATAATGCTGGACACACATTGAATCTCAACGGTAATGTTTATAAATTGAGATCAGTACCATCAGGTATTTTGTACTCAGATAAAACTAGTGTAATCGGTAATGGAGTGGTTTTGAATCTTGAATCTCTAGCTGAAGAGTTGCAACGCTTACATGATCAAGGTGTTGATACAACTAACTTGAAGATTTCAAATCGTGCTCAATTGATCCTTCCTTATCATATTCAATTAGATAAGTGCCAAGAACAAGCCAGAGGTAACTCTAAAGTCGGTACAACTAATCGTGGTATCGGACCTGCCTACATGGACAAAGCTGCCCGTGTTGGTATCCGTATGGCTGATGTCTTGGACAAAGATATTTTCAAAGCAGAATTAACTGAGAATCTTAAACAAAAGAATGAATTATTCACTAAGATCTATGGTGCTGAACCAATGGATTTTGATACTATCTATAACAAGTTTTATGAGATCGGTCAAAGTTTGAAGGATCGTGTGATCGATACTTCTGCTTATTTGAACCGTGAATTAAAAGCCGGTAAGAATGTATTATTTGAAGGTGCACAAGGAATCATGCTCGATATCGATCATGGTACTTATCCATACGTTACTTCATCTAATCCAGCTGGTGGTGTTACAACTGGTGCTGGTATCGGTGCACCATTGATCGATAACGTGATTGGAGTTGTTAAGGCTTATACATCACGTGTTGGTGCTGGTCCGTTCCCAACAGAACAAGAGAATGAAACTGGTGACTTCTTACGTGAAGCTGGTCATGAATACGGAACAGTTACACATCGTCCTCGTCGTGTCGGTTGGTTAGATACTGTTGTATTACGTCACTCAGCTAATGTTTCTGGTGTGACACACCTATCACTCAACTGTCTTGATGTATTGACAGGTTTGAAGGAGATCAAAGTATGTACTGGCTATGACTTGAACGGTAAGATCATTGATGAATATCCAGCTAACTTGAACATCTTGGCTCAATGCAAGCCAGTTTATAAGACCTTCGCTGGTTGGGATGATGACATTACTCAAGTTAAGAGTCTTGATGAATTACCACAACAAGCCAAAGATTACTTAGACTTCTTGAAGAATGAACTGGGCGTTGAATATGCTACAGTTTCAGTTGGTCCAGATCGTGAACAAACAATTGAAGTAAATGATGTTTGGAATGCTTAATAATTTGTAAAAATAAAAAGTCTTTGTAGATTTTATGTCTACAAAGACTTTTTTAGTATTAATTTTTATTGTCAGTCGAAATAATTCCTCGTTGGAATTTAACAAATTTACTACTATTACGGTTGAAGGTCAGGGTGTAGTAGTAACTAGTATCTTTAGTCTGTTGTTTCAAATATATCCTAGAGTATCTTGGTACGTCGGATAGTTGATAACCGACAATCCCGAAGTTGGTTACTCGTGAATTAGAGTTTCTAGCTAAATTGTAGAGACCATTGTTACTATCATCTGGATTCAGTCCTAAGTTGAGCGATAGTTGATTGAAATCACCAGGATCAGTTGCGTTAGTCATAGTTAAGTTGGAATTGATGATCGTAGTTTTGACTCGTTCCATAAATGACTTCGCTTGATCGATCCCAGAATTTCCTAGTTCAGTATCTTCGATCACGTACTTAGGTGGGAATTTGTTTGACTTGGTATTGAGGTATTTAGCTGAGGTAATATTATCATCCTTATAATAGAGACGATACCGGTAGCTGACGATGTTTTTAGTGTCGTCATAGCGATTACAGCTGACAGTAATGTAATTGCCGTGGCTGTCACGACCGAAGTTTAATAAGGTCATTTGGTAAATATAACGATGAGACTTTTTATGGACTTTTTTTAGTAGAGATTTCTCTTGATCACTAGACAAAAAGTCTAGTTGCTTAGTATTTTGGTAATCATCATTGATCTTTGACACTAAGCTGATAGCCTTTAATTTAGTCTTTTCCATGTCGCCAGTTTTAAGAGAAATCGACTTCGGTGTGATACCTTCGTCGATATTCTTGGGATTAACTATCAGTGAAAAGGGGATCGTCAAACTAGAGATCTTGTCGACGGTCTTATTCTTGATGTTATAGACGTTGAAGCCATAAGCTGCACCAATAATGATAACTAGTCCGAGTAAAACTAACCATTTGATATATTTTTTGTTTAATTTTTTCAAATTTTTCACCCTTTGTAAGTGTGTTACCTTAATATATATAATATACAAAAAGATATGCGTATTTGGAGAAAATAATGAAAGATAAGAAAGATTTAAGGGGTAGCAAAGATTATATGCTGATCGGTGCTGCGGCAGTGGGAATTATTACTGCCGTAATATTCTTTGTCATGCTTTCACGTGGAGTCGTCAATGCGGTTGTGACTTCCAAAATATCCAGTCAGTATCAGGATAAGGAATTGGAAGTCTTGAAGACGGATCTTGATTATCATTCCCTGGATGCTATCGGTAAGTTGATTGATGTTTCAGACGGTTATGTGGTCTCGGCCGACAACGTTAAGAAGTACGATCAGCTAGAGACTTACGTTAAAGCTCGCAAGCAACGTGCAAGAGATATTTCTAAATTGTACGATGGTAAGAATGATTACCGAAACGACGTGACTAATGAGACTATCAATAGTCTGGATAAGAATCTTTTAAAAGAAAAAAACCAAGATGTTTATCAAAAACTACGTAATAAATTAGATACGATTCAGATCTGGTATGAACAGACGCAAGATGCGGATAAGTATATTTCTAAAGTTTGGGATGCCTTCAATGAAGATAACTCCAGTTTGAGTTTTAAGAAGGTCTCGATGTCTAGTACGTATTATAAACTGATCAAAAATAAATCGGTCAAGAAACAATGGACCGAAGCTGTAAAAAAGATGCGTGACTATTATGCTAGTCATCAAGGAGAGAGTACACAGGTTGCCGCTGCTAAGCAAGAATTAGAGGAGTTACGTAATTCTCCATTGACTGAGAAGTATACGCCTGCTCAGGTAGACATTGTTTCTAGTCTTGATTTCTCCAGTGATGCTGAAGATGCTTTGACGGCAGCCGGACTTACTGGTAAGTATGTTCTATATTATGATTCCAGTTCGAATAACTTAGCACTGATGACCAAAGTTGGCAGCAAGTATGTGGCACAAGATGGTTATATCAGTGTTTCTAATTCACAAGTAAGTAAGGGCAAATATACTATCAAGCGGATCGTTTCAGCTGGGTCATCCGACGCTATCATCACTGACAGTAGTAATAGTAACTTCGGTCAATACGTCTCCAGTGCTTCGAGTGATGACCTGTCAGACTTAGGTGTAAGTAATGCCGACAATACTACAGCTGACTTCAACTCAGCCACACCAGTCTTCTGGTTCAAGAACAACAGTGCATTGACGAGTTCGATCTACTTCAGTAATGGCAATACGATCGGTTTCATCTACGCTGGTGGATCTAGTTATAACAATGGTATGCAGATCAGTTCATCGGACTTGTCGAGTCTAAAATCTGACGTTTCATCAGGTATTACATTCTATGTTAATTAGGAGTCATTATGAGAGAAACGAATCTTCACAGGAAACACATTAAACGACATAGAAAATGGCCTTGGGTCATCTTAATTATTATTGCTGTGATCTTAGTCGGTACCGGTTTATTTTGGGCTAAGTATGGTTATGATATTAAGAACAATATTGCTGACGGTTATTCTTACAGTCAAGGGCTGACAAAGAGCGACTTTAAGCCAAAGAACAGTACCGTTATATATGATCGTAACGGTAAAGTTATCAAGAAGTTGTCACAATCGAGTTCTGATTATACACCGATAAATGAAATTAATCCGAAGATAACTAGGGGCTTGGTTAAGGTCGAGGATCAACGTTTTTACATTCATCACGGGGTCGATCCTTATGCTATTTTACGTTCATTAGTGGCTAAGATTCTGCGTCGTAGAATTGAAGGTGGTTCGACCTTGACGCAGCAATTAGTCAAGAATGTCGTTCTAAAAGATCAATCGCAGACGGTTAATCGTAAACTCAAGGAAATGGTCATTGCTCAGCAGTTAGAGAAAAAATTTACGAAGAAGCAGATCCTTGAGTTCTATATCAATGATGTCTATATGGGGCACGGATCATATGGATTCAGCTCTGCAGCAAATTATTATTTTTCACAGGATCAAAAGGATTTATCGATTGATAAAATAGCTATGTTAGTCGGCATCCCTAATAACCCAGTTTATTACGATCCGGTCAACTATCCACAACGCTCTCTGTTGCGGCGCAACATGGTCTTGTCCATCTTCTACAAAAACGGTGTGATCAGTAAGAGCACTTACCGTAACGCTAGAAAACGTCCCTTAGGCATCAAAGTTAACGAGCACAAGTATGATAATGACATCTCGAATAACTATGCCTTGAGTTATGCCGTCTACAATGCGACGGAGGAATTGATGAAGTCATCTGGATTCACGATGAAATACAAATTCGATACCGATGCCCAACGTAAGCAATACAACACCGAGTATCAGCAAGCTTATGAACGTGCCCATGGTGAATTGATGGATGGTGGTTACAGCATTCACACCTCGATCGACATGGAGCTACAAAATCAAATCGAAAATATCGTCAAGAAGCAATACGCTGCTTATACTGGTCGTGATGTGCACGGTAAGTTGGCACCACAAGTGTCAAGTACAGTGATCGACAACAAGACGGGGGATGTCATTGCCGTCGTAGGTGGACGAACTACTGATGGCGATCAAGTCAACCGTGCTATTATGGGCTATCGTCAGCCAGGATCTAGTGCTAAACCACTGACAGCCTATGCACCAGCCTTTGAACGCGGCTATTTGCCACAGAGTACGGTGATCGATTCGGCTGTCAATGCGGAATCTGGTCGAGCTATCAAGAACTGGTATGACGGATATACTGGTAAGACGACCGTTCGTCACGCCTTGGAGAATTCTATCAATACTGTTGCTTTCAAATTAGCTTCGGAAGACACGAGTCATGATTACTACAATGATTTGACTAAGATGGAATTTGCTAGACTGGTACCGCAAGATAACAATCCAATCGTAGCAATCGGTGGTTTCACCTATGGTGTGACGACTACTGAAATGGCGTCAGGATACAGCACTTTCTCTCGTGGTGGTCAGTTCATTCACCCAAGTAACTTGAATAGTATTTACGATACGGCGCATGAACGTTATATTTACAAGAATACTCACTTGAAGAAAAAGATTTATACGGCCGATGCTAGTTACATGACGATCAATGTCATGCAGTCAGTAATTAGTGATGGCCTCGGTAAGGCTGCGGCCTTGGATAATTACAGTCATACAGCTGGTAAGACGGGTACAACTGATAATACTAAGGATTCTTACTTTGTAGGGATGACCAAAGACTTCACGATTGCTAATTGGACAGGAAATGACGTTGCTTCCACATTGACAGGGGCAGAACAGTCCTTGCCAATGTCGACTTTCAAGGCTGAAGGTGAATATTTAGTCGATCAGTTGAAGGAAAAGGATACTGATTTCAAGAAGCCAAGTACGATCAAAGTCAGTGGCAATGATCTAACGGTAGTCAAGAGCAATAAGAAACCAAGTATTCAAGATGTGATCGATACTAATTTTGAGAAGTTTAATAAAGCTCAAGAAACCAAGAATGACAAGCGACTCTACAATATGGACTATCGCATCATCTATCATCTAACCAAAAAAGAAGAATTCAGTCGTGAACGCAAAGTTCAAAAAGCTATCGACAAATACAATGAATCACCGATCAAGAAGCAGTCACAATATGATAAGAAGCTGGATCAGATTCAAAAAATCCGTTATTTGAACGCTAATGTTAAACGTCAAAGTGCTAAGATCAAGTTCAATGACCAGATCTTGCAACTGCAAAAGGATCTGAATATGAGTCAGGCAATGTTCCAATCTGAAAAGGATAATAAGAAGATTGCCAGCTACGATGCTCAAAAAGAAGAGCTAGAAGATCAACGTGAAGCAGAACGAAAGAATAAAGTTGCCAAGTTACAGACGCAATATGATGCGCAACTGCAAAAGGTCAAGGATGCTTATAAGAACGACGATTCTGACAAGGAAGATCAAAAGCAAAAGTTGATCGACATTATGAACGAGATCAGAAGTTACGGTGGTAATGCACCGGATCTGAAATTGAATATTGATTCTAATAGTAGTTCCACTAGTTCTTCATCGACCAATGATTAATCGTACTAAAAAAACGACCTCTCAATTAAGAGAAGTCGTTTTTGTGTTTTAAGCGTTAAGTTGTGGACCATTAGTTCGTTTAGCAATCGCAGGTAAGATCAAGCCCAATAAGATAAAGATAATTGGGGTAGCGATGTTAAGTGCTAATTGGAACCACCAAGAACTTGGATCTTGTGCCATATTCATCTTAGGTACCATACCCATGATGCAGGCGAAGGCAGTTAAGAAGAAGGTCCATAGACCGAATCCAAAGCCAACGTACTTGTTCTTAACAAACATATAGTCTGACTTGTACTTATCCAGTTGCATCGTCAAAAGCATGTATGCCAGGAATACCCATAAGTAACGCATTGGCATCACGATTGAGTTCAAGTTAAGCATCCAGTTGTATAAGTCATTCATTCCGTTGATACCAAGTGCTGGTACGATGATCAAGATAGAAACTAAGGCAGCCGTCATGTAATAACCGTTGATGGCAATACCCCTTTTGTTCTTCTTGCTCAACGCCTTAGGGATGTACTTAGCATCAGCGTCATCGAGTAACATTCTAAGCGGCGCATCGATCGAGATGGCTAGAGCAGCAGCTGAAGCTAAGGTATTCGTAATGGCGAACGCCCAGACGAACAAGTTACCGACGTGGAAACTGTTGCCTAAGAATTGGAAAGCTTGGTAAGCACCATTAGCCATTAAGTCGGCTGGAATATGGTTTGAATCAACGATCATCCCAATAGCGAATGATCCCAGAATGGCTGAAACAGCAACCATAATCGCTAGGATGATCATTCCTAGAGGGAATTCTTTAGAAGCATTTTTGGTCTTATTAACGTAAGGCGAGATTTTTTCACACCCACCAACGGCAAAAACTAACATCGAAATAGTCGTGAAGTACTGCATGTCGAATTTCGGTATATAAGTATGAATATCAGACATATTCGGTGTAGCGATTTGAACGTGAGTGATAAAAGGTGCACTGACACCCAAGATGATGAAGAGCATTGACATAACGAACATGGCAATTCCGGCAATACTACCGATATTGTTCAGTGTCGCAGCTCCCTTGCTGGCAATCCAGACAAAGGCAAGGAAAATCACCAAACTGAGTCCTTGAACTAGTAATGGAGAGGCCGAGTTAACGAACGATCCATTCCCCTTGAACAGCCAACTGAGACTGATCATGATAATTTGTGGTTTCTGAGCTAAATATGGAACGTGAACCACCCAATAAGTCCAAGCGGCGAAGTAAGCTAGTTTATTGTTGGAAAGCATTTTGATCCATGAACTAACTCCACCACCAGAATTTTGAAAAGCTGATCCCAATTGTCCAACCATTAAAGTGTATGGGACAAAGTATAAGATCATTATTAAGATCCAAGATGTTACAACAGCTAAGCCTTGATTGGCGAAGTTATTGATAACATTATTCAACCCCCAGACAGAAGTAAAACCGATTAAGGCAATGTTCCACCATCTGAAGGTCTTCGCATTATTCTTTGTTTCTGGCATGAAAATATCCTCCTACGAAGGAAGATTATACAGTAAACAAATGTCAATTGAACCTAAAAATTAACGTTTTATTTTTCGAAAATAGATAATTCCTTTTACTAGTGAGATCAAGTATTGGGCCGAGAATAATCCAACTGCCAAGAAAGAGGCAATCAAAAAAGTTGTAATAGCTTGTTCCAAAGAATCGATGTATTTGTTCTGAACCATATAAAGAATAGTTCGATAAGCGTTGCCCCCAGGAACAAGATTGACGAGACAAGGGATGTAAATAATGTTTTCTGGTAATTTGAATTTTCGTGAAAGATAGTAAGTTAGTAGTCCGATCGTCAGTGCACCGACAAAATTAGCGAATAGGATATTGACATGAGCCCAGTTTTTTAAGACCCAAAAGATCGTCCAACTTAAACCACCGGTTACCCCGATGATCCCGGCGGCACGATGTGGGGCATTCGTAATCAACGAAAATCCGATCGCTGATGCGGAACTCAAAGCGAGATTCAACAAAATTGCCAACATAATGTGGGCCTCCTTAGAATAAGATCAAAGCGGTGGCGATGCCAAAACCGATGCTGCTGGCAACCAGTAAGGCATCTAGTAATTTAACAGCTGAACTCAAGGCGTGACGCATGACTAATTCTCTAATAGCGTTAGTGATCGCTACTCCTGGAACCAGTGGCATGATAGCTCCGATGATTATATTATGATATTGGTCGACTAAGTTGAAGCGACTCAATAAGATAGAAAGAATAGCAATGACGAATCCAGAGATAAATAGATCAACGTAGGGCATACTTGATAGTTTGGCCAAGTAGTATGAGACCCCGTAACCGATCGTACCGACAACAAAACAATATAAGAAGTAATACAACGGCATCGTAAAGACCAGCATCGGTGCCATGGAGACAAAACCAGCCCCGATCGCCTTCAAATAAAAAGGAAAATCCGTTGTATGTTTATCTTGATAAATTTTTTCGATCTCTTCAGTAAAAGTTTTCGGACTGAGTTTTTTCTCAGCCAATTTACGTGACATCGTATTGATATCGTCAATCATCTGCAGATTAGTCCCGCCGAGAGTCGACTTGATGAATTTAGAATTATGATCGTCAACTTCAACGAAAACCGCCGTTACGGTAACGTAACAGTTGACTTGATGACCGAGAGATTTGCCAATTCTTTCTATTGTATCTTCGATCCGGTACGATTCTGCACCGCCGCTGATCAAAAGATAACCTGTTTTTAGACACAGTTCGGATACTTGTTGAGCACTAGTCTTCCTCATCATTAGTAACCCCCTATTCAATCGGGATTTAGACAAAGTAATTATCGTTATTTAAAATTATAACGTCATTCTGATTTTTGAGGGTAAATTTGACAGTTTTGATTAAACTTTTATAATAGTGTCTAATGCATTTGTCTGCCTGGTTTAATTTGTTAATCAAATTGGGCTGTATAATTGTGTTCTATCTATATATAATAAAAAGGTAGTTTGTAATTTCGGATACACTAATTGGAGTTTAATATGGACAATAATAATAATATGTCTAGAGAACAAAGAAAGATATCTAGGAACAGTGCCTTGTCTAGCGGCAATGGCGGTGGTGGCAACCATCCTTTCTTAAAAGTAATGGGATTGGCACTGTTAGTAGCTTTCTTTGTTATTGGTGCTTACGGATTCAGATTGTATGCTCAAGCCCAAAATTCTCTGGGAAATACGTACAAAGCCCTCGATGGCAAAGCACCCTCAGCTAAGATCAGTAACAAGAAGCCCGTTTCAATCTTACTGTTAGGTGTTGATACGACTGATAATGGTGTCAGAGATACTGAGACTGATTATCGTGGTAATTCCGATACAATGATCGTTGTAACGGTCAACCCTAAGACAAATAAGACTACTATGGTATCTGTACCACGTGATACGATGGCTCAAATTTGGAAGGGTGTGGGTAATAATACTCACAAGATCGCTAAGATCAACTCAGCTTATAACGTTGGTAATGAAGAGAGTGCAGTCGTTACAACTGAAAAACTCTTGAACGTTCCAATCGATTATTATGTTAAAGTCGATTTTAATTCATTGAAGAAGATCGTTAATGCTGTCGGCGGTGTTGACGTGGATGTGCCGTTCAGCTTTTCTTACGGTGATACTGGTGAAAAAGAATCACATTTCAAGAAGGGCAAGATGCATTTGAATGGCAAACAAGCCTTGGATTATTCTCGAATGAGATATGAAGATCCTGAAGGTGACTATGGTCGACAAAAACGTCAGCGTCAAGTTATCACAGCTATCATTAAGAGTGCAGCTTCGGCGAAGACGTTCACACGTTATCAAAAAGTCTTAGATAGTATTTCTAATTCAATGACAACTAACCTTAGTTTTACGGACATGCAATCGATGTTCTTGAATTATAGTGGTGCAGCTAAGAAGATCGGCTCAGATCATCTTCAAGGATATGGATCAATGATCAGTGGTTCTTCATACGAGATTGCTCCAACTAAAGAATTACAACGAGTATCGAATAAGTTGAGGAAGTCGTTGGATCTATCTGAAGAAACTTTGGATAATCAAGAGACTAAACTCAACAAGTATAATGAGAAGCTTGGTTTTTCATTTGAGTACACAGGAACTCAGACACAAAATTACGAGATAAAAATGAGTTCCACAACATCAAGTAGTAGTAGTACTACCAGTAGCGAAAGAACTGAACCTGAGCACAGTTTTACTGGATCAGGTCCAAATAACTATTAATAGTAGATAAAAATAACATGAGGGCTGAAACATGTAATTGTTTCAGCCTTTTGTTATGGTGTTAAGAGACATAAGGAGATTTAATATGAGCGTTTTAGAAGTACATAACTTGACGCAGCAATTCTTGGACAAGAGATTGTATGACGATGCAAGTTTACAAGTGAATAAAGAAGATCACTTGGGGATCACTGGTCAGAATGGAGTTGGTAAGTCGACTTTCATCAAGATCTTGACAGGACAGATCGAACCTGACGAAGGTAAGATCACCTGGCAAAAACATTTGACGATCGGTTATTTGGATCAGCAGGCTAAGTTGGTTGAAGGGATGACTGTCAAAGAATACTTACAGACAGCTTTTAGCAAACTATATGAAGCAAATGACAAATTAACTGAGATCTATATGAATGATCCCGATGAAGATGATCTTGTAAAGGCAGGGAAACTACAAGAAATTTTGGATGCGAACGACTTTTACGAACTAGATACTAAGATCGAACAAGTTGCCACGGGTCTAGGATTAGATGCCATTGGTTACGACCACGATGTTTCTAAGCTTAGTGGTGGTCAACGTTCAAAGATTATTTTGGCAAAGATCCTCTTGGAGAAGCCAGATATGATCCTCTTAGATGAGCCAACTAATTATTTGGATACTAACCATATTGAATGGCTATCCGACTATTTGAATGACTTCGATGGTGCCTTCATCGTTATTTCCCACGATTATAACTTCTTGGATAAGATCGTTAACTGTGTAGCTGATATTGAATTCGGTAAGATCACTAAGTACACTGGTAATTTGAAACAAGTGCAAAAGCAAAAGTCAGCGAATAAAGAGACTTACATGAAAGCTTACGTTAAACAACAAGAAAAAATCGCTAAAACTAAAGCCTATATCAGAAAATTCAAAGCTGGTAGTCGCTCTAAAAGTGCAAAGAGTCGTGAAAAGCAACTAGCCCATATGGATGTTTTGACACCTCCAGGGAATAAGACTATCGGAAGCTTCGGTTTCCCCTATGCTGAAATACCAAGCTCTAGAATGGTTCTGGAAGTCAATAACCTCAAGATTGGTTATGATAAGGCCTTATTCGAGCAAAAACTCAACTTCTCGATCGTTAGTGGTGAGAAGATGGTTATTAAAGGATTCAACGGTATCGGTAAGTCGACCTTGATCAAGACTTTATTAGGTAAGATCAAACCGATCGAAGGTAACTTTGATTTTTCAGAAGTAGTCAAGATCGGTTACTTTAAGCAGGATTTAGTTTGGAACAACAATATGGAAACACCATTCCAGATCGTTAGTCGTGATCACCCTGATAAGGATAGTAAAGAGATTCGTCGTGTCCTAGCTCGAACGGGATTGACTAATCAACAGATCATGTCTAACATTCGTTCACTCTCTGGTGGGGAGCAGACTAAGGTCAAATTAGCTGATCTAATGTTTGATCCTACCAACTTTCTATTCATGGACGAACCAACTAATCATTTGGACGATGAGAGTAAAGCTGCTTTACGTAAAGGGCTTAGAAACTATGATGGATCAATGATTCTAGTCACTCACGAAGAGGATTTTTACAGTAGTGATTGGATCGATAAAGTGCTTGATATCGAAGAAATCAAAAAAAATTAACTTTTTTTCAAAAAGTACTTGCAAAGGTGTTACTTCAATAGTAATATATTACCTGTTGTTGCGATACAGCAACGGCGACAACGACTTCAGAGCTTCTTGTTCTCAAGTTGTTAAATAATTAATTTAAAAAA